>NZ_JBWKKJ010000019.1:0-114445 GCF_056431605.1 Streptomyces sp. NPDC045846
GCACGAGGCGGGCGGCCCATCAGCCTCGACGCCGACCTCTACAAGGAACGGAACACCGTCGAGCGTCTGATCAACAAGCTGAAAGCCTGGCGAGGCATCGCCACCCGCTACGACAAAACCCCGGACAGCTACCTCGCCGGCCTCCACCTCCGCGCCGCCATGATCTGGATCGACGACCTCGTGAAAACCCTCGACTGATCACGACATCACACACGCCCTAGCGGGTCGGTGGGCGTCGGCGGGGTCTCGCTGTTCGCGCTGCCGCCGGGGTTGCTACGCCAGGTCGTCCTGGTCACCCAGGAACAGCACGTGTTCATAGGGACCCTGCGTGGCAGCCTGTCGATGTCGGCGCCCACGGCGACGGACGCCGAACTTGCCGAGGCGCTCGCGGCGGTCGGCTGCGACTGGGCCGCGCATCTGCCCGACGGGCTGGACGCAGAACCCGGCGACGGCGGGCACCACCTCGACGGGGCGCAGGCACCACAACTGAGCCTGGCCCGGGTGCTCTTGGCCGATCCACACACACTGATCCTCGACGAAGCGACGGGGCTGCTCGACCCGCGCAGCGCGCGGCGTACGGAGCGCACCCCGGCAGCGGCCCTGGACGGACGGTCATTGCCGTCGCGCACCGCCTTCACACCGCCCAGGACGCAGACCGCCTAGCGGTGATGGAAGACGGCCGGGTCATCGAACTCGGCAGCCATGACGAGCTCGTGGCCGCAGGCGGAGGGTATGCGAGCCTCTGGAATTCGTGGCACGGCCGTTCCGCGGGTTTCTCCTCCTCATGATCCGTCGACAGCATGGGAGCCGCTGATGGGCGCAGAAGGCCTCGTACCGGAAGACACCGCCGAAGCACAAACGCTGCGACGGCTGTTCGCGGGGATCCTGGGCATCGCGAGCTGTGGCGCAGGCCGCCGGAAACCCGGCGGCCGTTGAGCCCTCCGCGGACATGGCGTCGCCGAGCCAGGAGGAACTCGACGACATCGGAGCGGAGATGAGGGGGTCGCCCTGTCCCAGGCCGACATCGAGGACGTCCCCCCGGCTTACTCCCCTGAAGGAGGGGCTCTACTTCCCATGGCTGTACCGAGAGGGGGGGGAGGAGGGCTCCCACATGCTCCAGGACACCCTGGAGTTCGAGGGGGCTAACGCGCCCGACCGGCTGGCCGGCACGGCGACGGCCGTGTTCGCCCGGCATCCGCCTTGCGTTCGGGGTTCTGGATGCGCCCGGGCATGGGACAGCTCGTGCAGGTCGTGGGCAGAGCCGCGCCGCAGACGGCGACTACCGTGGACCCCGCGCGCTGACATGCTCGGCAGCCGGCTCCCCAAGGTCACGGACATACTGCTGGACGCCAGGGACGACCTCACCGCCTTCCAGAGTGGCCGAGGAGCGGCGCGAGAGCGGCGCCTCCATGGACAGAACTGGCCGTTCACCAGTGAGGTTTGCGCGGTGGCCTGCCCCTGTGCCCAGGGAGCGGAAGCCGTCACCGGGTGCGCGCCGTCCCCAGCCCATGCCTGGACGGCGCGTCATATCAGGGCGAGCGTCACCCGGTGCGGCCCAGGCTCGGTGGTTCGCCCTGCTCACACTCCAGCGGCCTCAGGGACGGCACGGCTCTCGGGCAGGTCACGCATTGTGCGCAGCGGTGAGAAGTAGACCCACAGGGCGGCGCTCCATGTGCCGAGGGCGCAGATCCACAGCGCGGTCCGCAGGCCGAGCGCGCTGGCGAGGGCTCCGCCGGTCAGGGAGCCCAGCGGGATGGCTCCGTAGCAGATCCACAGCACGGAGGCGTTGACCCTGCCGAGCATGTTGGCCGGGGTGACACGTTGCCGATACGAGGTGGCGGCCACGCTGTACAGCACCACGTTGGCGGAGAACGCGGCAAGACCGATGCCGTACAGCAGGACGCCCCAGCCGGGCTGGGCCAGCGGCATGCACAGATACAGCGGGCCGGGGGCGGCCATGGCCACCCAGATGATGCGGGCGGTGCCCAACCGGTCCGAGATGCGTTTGGTGAGGGCGCCGATGCCCAGGCCACCGATGGCGCTGATGCTGAACACGACCCCGACAAGCCACGAGGGAGCTTCCAGCTCCCGCACCATGAAGGTGACTTCGATGGACCCGCAGGCCATGACGAAGAAGTTGGAAGTCGTGCTGCACAACAGCAGCCTGCGCAGGATCGGATGCCGGCTGATGAAGACGATCCCCTCCGTCAGCTCGGCGCGCAGAGGCCTCCGTGCCTCGGAGGTCTGAGCCGCCCGGTCGACAGGCTCCATGCGGATCAGCCACAGCGTGACGGCGCTGATCAGGTAGGCGAGGCCATTGGTGAAGAAGGTCTTGGCGGCGCCGAGGACCCCGATGAGCACGCCGCCGATCGAGGGGCCCACCAGCTCACCGAGGTCCTGACTCATGGTGAGCTTGGCGTTGCCGTCGACGAGCTGGTGTTCCTGCAGCAGGCGCGGCAGCTTCGACCGGTAGGCCACGTTGAACAGGACCGTCAGTACGCCGGAGATCCCGATGACGGCGTACAGGAACCCCAGACTCAGCACTCCGGCGACCGAGGCGAGCGGCAGCGACAGCATCAGGGCCATACGACCCAGGTCACAAGTGATCATCAGCCTGCGTTGGTCGACCCGATCGGCGATCAACCCCGCCGGCAGCGAGATGAGCAGGTACGGCAGCCAGGCGACGGTGGTCAGCAGCGAGATCTGGAAGATGCTCGCGTCGAGTGTCTCGGCGGCGAGTAGTGGGATCGCGACACTGGATATACGTGAGCCCAACTCCGCGACGGTCTGCCCACTCGACAGCAGCAGGAAATTCCTGCTGCGCCACACCGTTGGGTGATCGGCCTGCTTGGGCCGATCGTCAGTTGCCGCTTCTTGCTGCACTGTTCCACCCATCTGTTCGTACGAGTTCTGATGTTCACGCTGTGTGGCAGCCGGCTGAGGCAAAGGGGTAGGTCGCAGTCGCAGGTCCTCGAAACCGCTGATGACCGTCGATGCCAGCCGCGCGGGGGCTGCAGCATCTCGGCGGTCCCCACCCTGTTGCGCAGCTCGTCGAGCGGCTTGACATAGTCGCAGGTCAACGAGGCATCTGAGAAGACTGATTGGTCGTAGCGTTCGAGTTGCCAAAGGAGCCGGCCCGCGCCCTTGACTCGCGCCGTTTGCCCACCGGGGCATGTTGGCGGCACGGCCGGGCGGCGGTTGCCACGCAACCCTTGCCGCCTCCGCAACTCACATCCCTATGGAGGTGACCACGTGAGCAGCAGTGATCAAGAGCCTCATCGCCGCCATGGCAGTGCCCCGGTGCCAGCGGATCCTGTCCAGCACACCTACACATGGAGGGACGTATCGCGGATACCGGCGTCGGACCTTGAGGCGGGCGACACCTTCGTGCTATCGCCGCGGCCTACGACGAGTTCTCCGTCGTTGCTTATCCGCCCGGGGGGCAACGTCGTGCTGCGGACCCAAGACCCAGCCGAAGCGGTCGCCTGGCCGTCAATCTGATATATGAAGCAAACTCTGATACAACACCTTGAATCCACCGGTTCTGAACTGGCCCGACAATCGGTACGTCCTAGCGGTCGGCGGCTCCTTCTTCGTTCCACCAGTTGGCGAGGAATGGACAGTGACTCCATTTTGTGACACACCGTAAGCCGTCGGCCTCAAGCACGGCGAGGATTGCTCGTCAGTGCCTATGGTTCCGTGGTTGGTGACGCTGCGTGTGGCATGTGCGTGTGCGTGGGCGGGCTTACGCAGTGCGAAGTCGCGGTGGCGCGGTCTGGTACGTGGTATGGGCAGCACTCCACCTGCACTTCCCAGCGGGGCCGCCGTGGGCCTGGCCGGTAGCACTACAACGCACATCCCTACCCTCCTCGGACTCCACCAGCCCCTGGCTCCGCGGCCGCCGATTGCCGCACAGGACACCCACCACAGGCCAGTGCTCCCAGCGCCCAACTCACCAACCAGGCCGTGCCGCAGATCACACGCATCATCCCCTCTCAACGGGGCAACAGAACAACACCCCCTCCGGGCCGGCCTCCCGCCGCTCGCCCGGACGTCTCGGCCCCGTCAGCCCACCCCCCCCGGCTGGTGGGGCCGTCGCCCGGGAAACGTATGGCGGCGAGATAGCGATCAGGCTCTACCTTGACGCGGTGGCGTTCGCGGACGCCACCAGGCCGGCATGGCAGCAGGAACTGAAGGACCTGCAAACCCGCCGAGGAGCCTCCTCCACCGGCGTGAGTGGAGCCTTTCAGGATCTCTGGGGTGATGCACACGAGGCCCCCTGGCCTCGGTCTTCGCCGGGATCGCACACCGTCAGGGATGGCTGCGACTCGACCGGACCTTCACCTCGGCTGAGTACGACGAGATCCGTCGTGTCAGTAAGGCCTGGTGCCGCAAGGACCGTTTCTTCAGCGAGATTGTCACAGCGTTCGGCCCGCCCCCGGTCCTCTTCGGGGGGCGCCCCTATGGGTTTCGTCAAGGGAATCGGGCTGTGTTTCGGTGAGTGGCAAGGCAGCATGGCGTGATGCCTGACCTGCTGTGGGATGACGTGAAGAGCTTCTTTGCTCCCGACCTGATGGGGTCACTTCCGGACGTCCGCGTTCCGGATACTTCGGTGGAGGACTGGCAAGTAGTGCTTGATCTCGTTCGGGCGCAGGGGTGGTCGTGCGAGTACTCCGAGGATGGTGTTGCGGTCCGGCTGCCGAGAGCTGCGGACATGCTGGCCCGCGGTGAGGGTGCCGACGTGTTGCTGAGGGTCTGGCCGGTCCCTGGGTTCCTAGTGATCTTTCGGGCGTATGAGGCTGGCTCGGTCGACTTCGACGTTGATCTGCGGGACTTGCAGGGTCAGGACGGCGTGGATGTGCTGTGCCGTCTGCTGCGGGCAATAGGGCGTCGGCTCGGCAAGCCGGTGTTGCTGAGCCCGGAGTCTGATCCGCTCCACCCGGTTCTCGGCTTCGACGTCGGGGCCGACCGTGTGGTGCTGCTGGGTGACCCGCAGGTCATGTGACGGCCGCTGGCTGCGGCTCGTAGAAGGTGCCGTCGCGGAGCATCGCGAAGAGCACGTCGGCTCGTCGTCTCGCGAGGCAGAGAAGGGCTTGGGTGTGGTGCTTGCCCTGCTTGATCTTCTTGTCGTAGTAGGTGCGGGAGGCGGGATCGGCCAGAGCGGCGAACGCGGAGAGGAAGAACGCCCGTTTGAGCTGCTTGTTTCCGCGGCGGGAGGGTTGTTCTCCGCGGATCGAGGAGCCTGAGCTGCGGGTGGCCGGGGCGAGGCCGGCATAGGAGGCGAGGTGGGCGGCGCTCGGGAACGCGCTGCCGTCGCCGACGTCGATGAGGATCCTGGCTCCGGTCCTGACGCCGATCCCCGGCATGGACGTCAGGACCTTGGAAAGAGGGTGGGCATCCAGCAGTTCCTCGATCCTGGTGGCCAGGAGTTTGCGCTGGTCAAGGACGGCGCTGCGGGAAGTGGCGAGGCTGGGCACGATGAGTGCGGCCGCATCGGTCCCGGGAACGATGACGGTCTGCTCGTCCAGAGCGGTGAAGATGTCCTCGACCAGGCGCTCGGCCATCCGCGGGGCCTTCGGGCGTATGAGGGTGACCAGCTGGCGGCGTCCAGCCTTGCGGATCTGGGCCGGGGATCCGAAGCGTTCGAGCAGCGTCAGGACGGCGGGGTGCTGGATGCGCGGGCCGACAACTCGCTCCAGATGCGGGTGGATCTGGGTCAGCAGGCCGCGGAGCCGGTTCGCGACCCGGGTGACCTCACCCGCGAGGTCGTCGTCGAAGCCCACGATCATCTCCAGCTCGGCGACCGTTTCGTCTTCGAGCTCGATGGCGCGGAGGGTGTGGGGCATCGCGCGGGCGGCGTCCGCGATGATGAACGCGTCCCTCGCGTCGGTCTTGGCCTCGCCGGGATAGAGATCGGCGATCCGCCGCATCGTCAGCCCGGGGAGGTAGGCGACCTGGCAGCCCGCGTCGCGGGCAACGGCCAGCGGCAGGGCGCCGATCGAGGCGGGCTGGTCGACGACGACGAGCACGGTGCCGTGCTTCGCGATCAGCTTGGCGAACACCTCGCGGAGCTTGGGTTCGCTGTTGGGCAGGCGCTTGTCGAAGGCCTTCTTCCCTGCCGGGGTCAGCGCGGTGGCGTGGTGTTCGCCCTTGCCGACGTCCAGGCCGAGGAAGGCGCCGATGTCACTGGTGTCGATCACGTGCACTCTCCGGTCGTACGTCCCGGCCTCACCTGCGGCACCAGCTGCCGGCATCCACATTACGAAGAACCTCCCTGTCTCCCGAAGGAGTCGGTGGGCATGCCCCTCATCAGCGGTCTACCAGTGCCTCCGGGAGCGGTGACACCACCCCCCCAGATCATGATCAACAGGGGGGAAGCAGTCATGCCGCCCCGGAGGCCGGGAACCCCATTGCAGGGCCGATCAAGAAGGTAATGGGGGAGTAACCCCAACTACCCCAAGACGCTGGCCTACGCGACCGTCCAACGTAACGACACCCTGCTCTGCTCCCACCTCTGGAGCAGCTTCGCCCCGGGGCCAAGAAAATCGTCGGCTTCCGTCCATGCCGATGCCGAACCCGTCCTCTGGGCTTTTCCAGGAAGGCGGCGCCCTGTTCACCAATGGCTTCATCCTCACCCCGGAGGGATCCGCCCATCGGCGTGCGAGCTGAAGTGCGGGCCTGGGGGAACCGGGTTGCGGGGCAGCCGGAGCTGCGGTGGAATCTGGCGGGCTGCGCATCTGTGGCCCGGGCGGGGAGGGACCGATTGATGGACGAGAAGACAGCGCTGGACAGCGTCCTGCAGCAGGTGCACGTGGCTCAGGTGAGCTCGGTGAGCAGGTTCGAGGCGGCCGGAGAGATCCGGGTGGACCTCTCTGATCCGGCGGAGTCGGCCAGGCTCAGGAGGGCTATGGCGGTGGAATCGCTGCCCGGGTTCCAGTGCATGTGCCTCGGGGACGTTCGCTTCGAGTTGTTCGACCGGGACGGTGGGCGGCTCGCAGGTGTCGTCCTGCACCACGGGGCGACACTGAGGTGGGGGCAGTGGGAGAGCGACGCCGTCCTTGCCGACGGCCGCTTGCTCCTGGCGTGGCTGGACGGGCACGGCATGTCCGGTCCCATACGGCGGTTCGAGGCTGACCAGCAGCGAGCGGAGGAAGGAGCGGAAGCGAGGCGCAACTGGCTGGCTGCGGTGCCCGCCGGACTGGAGGGGACCGCCGACCGGATCCTCGACCTCTCGCGCGCCGGCGGCCTGCCCTCTCCCGAACTGCTTGTGGAACTTACGGACCGACTCCTGCTGACGTTCCCCGGCCCGGTGGAGCGGGTGTTGGCCCTGCTCGACTGGTACGGCTCCGGCAGCGGGCGCTGCTCCGGTTACCCCGTCCACGAGGGTGTGGCTGGCGAGCTGCTTGGCAGGGTGCCGATCGCCGACCTGCTCACCGCACTGGGCGACCCGCGGGCCGAGGGGCGACATGACGCCGGGGCCGTGCGGCATCTGGTGGGCTGGAAGACCCGCCCGCGTCAGAAGCGGGACGTGGCCGCTCTTCCTGAAGTGCTGCG
Source organism: Streptomyces sp. NPDC045846 (assembly GCF_056431605.1). Lineage (NCBI taxonomy): Bacteria > Bacillati > Actinomycetota > Actinomycetes > Kitasatosporales > Streptomycetaceae > Streptomyces > Streptomyces sp. NPDC045846. The sequence continues at coordinate 7,555 of NZ_JBWKKJ010000019.1, forward strand.
AGCTCGTCTACTGGCTCAAGCGCGCCACTCTGGGGACTCGGACAAGCAGGGCCGCGCAGAACGGTGGTTGGCACCCCCGCGGACCTGAGACCCGCCGGAGCGTTCAGCGGCCGGCGAAGGCGGCGTGGTCAGCAAAAGGGAGGGAGACGTGGGTGGCATGGGTCGTAGCAACCGGAGAGCCACCGAGCCCCTCCGCCGCACCAAACCCGAGATCAATCGAGGGAATAGTGCACGGTCGGAATAACCCCCTCCCGCCAGTAGTCAAGCACCTGTGGCGAGGCTGCCTCGGCATCGAACGGGAGGGCGACGGCCAGCCCTACCGGTGGAGGGGCAACAGCCTCGCTTTCAAAGGCGAGGAGGACCCCACAGGGTTCGCCGCCACCTGGTTCGTCGGCCAAGGTGGCGCCCGCGCGATCCGTGTGCTCGAATGCCTGCAGCCCGCCCGGCTCACACTGCTGTTCACCCGGCTCGAATACCCCCGGCAGCAAACTCACCTCGGGCGACGGGGCCATGGCCAGCGGCACCACCAATGATCAGCTCAACTTCTTCATCGCCTGGACGCGGTTGGATCGACGCGCTGCACGACCAGCTTCGGCAAGTCCGTCTGACCTGGCCGAACGAGGTAGTGACGACGCCGCGTTCCCGCGGCTACTGGGATTGAACGGACTACCGGCGCCAGCAGATGAGGGCGCACCCCAGGGTGAGGAAAGCTTCGTGAATCTGGTCGCGGATCTCATCGGAGCAGGCCGGTCAGGCTGTCTCGCTCTCGCCGACTACCGCCCGCTCCGAGGTCAGGCCTCGGAGTTCGGAAGCCGCCAGTCGAAGGGCATCAGGTCGCGCTCCCAGGCGGGCGATCCGGCCAGTGTGTCGGCGGCCTCGGGCGCGCGCAGGAGACAGCGGTGGCGCAGCAGCTCGCGCCGCTCGTAGGGCGTCAGAAGTCTCTCCTGGGGGCTGAGATTCTCCGGGTGGTCGGGGTGCAGGTCGGCACTGCCGTCGATCGGGCGGTCCCCCGCCACGTTGAGCCGGTCGCCGGCCGGGGTCCGGTAGTCGAGGCGGAAGTCGGTGCGCCACTGGGAATTGCTGCCCCAGCCCTGGGACAGGTCGACCGTCGGCCGGTGGCGGCGCCGGAAGGTCCAGTACAGCGGCGAGCGGTCCGCGACGCCGCGCTGCGCGTGCTTGATGCCGGCGCGGATCCGCACGCCGGCCCGGTTGAACAGCAGCCGGCCCAGCATCAGGCCGGGCCAGCGGATCTCGGTGATCTCGATCGGGGCGTGCGGGTCGTCGGCCTGTTCGACCTCGACGATCTCGTGGAGGAACGGGTCGAACGTGTCGCCGTCCTCGAACGCCGTCATGCCGAGCGAGGTGAACACGTTGAGGTACTCGCGCTCCGAGAGCAGGGGCCGCGGGTCGGGGGAGCCGGGCTCGTTGGAGGGAGGCTGGAAGGCGAGCAGCAGCTGGTCGCTGACCCGGTGCAGGGCGTAGAGCTCCCACACGAGTTCCTGCCTGTCGGGCTCCTCCGTTCCCTTCCCGGTCCGCCATGAGCTGTCTTCGGCCGCTGTGGCCAGCCAGGCGCGGTAGCCGTCCTGGGCTCGATCGAGCCAGGGCACGACGATCCTCTCGTACGCCTCCGTCCCCTCATGCCACCCCAGGGCGTCATACAGTTCCCGTGCATCCACCCCGTAAGACATGCCGGGAGCCTACGGGAGGCGCTGGGGACGCCTGAGCACAGGCCACCGATGGACTCACGAAGGCACCGTGCTCAAGGTGAGGGGAGTCTCTGGAAACGGGTCTGGCCGACATCGCGTGACGGTCACGAGCGCCTATGTCGGGTGATACTCATTCGACCGGATGGCTCGACGCGGGAGATTATGCAGGGTGTCCTCGATCAAGGCCGCTGCCGTTGACCTGCAGGATCTCGCCGCTTTCTGGAGTATCGGCGAGGTCCCGGCGCCGCATGTTGTTGAGGCTGCCTGCGAGGCGCTCGTCGCTGGGCTCGACAGCCCGGCGCTGCAGATCCTGGCTGCCTGTACACGCGGCGAGGCCGAGTACGAGGTGCCCGAGCTCCTTCCCGCCGCACTCGATGAGCTGGACCTGACGTTCTATCCACGCGGCAGCGCGGGGGGCCAGGAAGCCGCGGTGCGGGCTCTTGCGCACCAGCTGCTGGTGGGCGAGCTGACCGCGCGGGACCTTGCCCGACAAGTCCACCGGTGGTTTGGCCACCAGCTGCCGCTCGCTGAGCGGCTCGCCGAGCTCGACGACGAGTACGACATCCTCGCACACACCTGGGATGGCCGGGGGCTCCGCCTGTAGCGATCGCGTCCCAGGGCGAGAATGCCCTGATTATGCAGGACATGTGACGGTTAAGCAGGAGCAGCAGCAGGACGTCCGTTCCGTCGAACCTGGTGACCTCCACCGTTCTTGGGACCCCCGGTCGGAGGTGGTTGAGCAAGGGCTGTGGGCGAGGGCCGGGGCTGGCGCGGCAGAGGGATGGGGGTGACCCGGCTACCCGGACCTCATTAACTCGGTCTGCGCAGCTCAGCGGTCTACCCACGACTAACCTCGTTGTCGAAGGACAGCTGGGAGGTATGGGGGGCGTAATCCGGACCGCTACCGCAGGACCGTGACCGTGGTTTGGGGCTGGTCGATCCAGATCCGGTGAGTGCCGTCGGGAGTGACGGTAAGGCCGTGGCGGTCGACGCCCGGGCGGCCGAGGGCCTGCCAGCGGTCGTAGGCGGCCTCGGTCTCGTCCCACAGGGCGCGGGGCCCGGTTTGGGTGACGGCGAACTGGGCCGGGTCGACGCCGTCGTGGTCTACATGTGCGGTGGATCCGTCGGCGCTGTAGAGGCTGAACCGGACCGGGGCGTGCTGGCCGGTGGTGTCCCACGCCCAGGAGGTGTGCGCGACGGTGAGGCCAAGGTGGAACTCGATGTCGAGGTCGGCGGTCACAGCCCACGGGGAGAGCCGGGTGCGCCGCGGGTGTGCGGCCTGCGAGCCGCAGGCCGGGCGCGAGGCCGGGGACCGGGGCGTGTTTGCGGGGCCCGCCACGTTCACCTCGGTGACCGAGCCGGGGCCGCCGACGGCAGCCTGCAGCACGCCGGGGCTGCGCATGACCATGTACGAGCCGTGGGGGTGGAACCGGCCGTGCAGCGCCCCGCCGGGGGCCGCGGTGGCGGTGAGCATGCCGTACGCGGCCCAGTCCGAGTACCACGGCGTCACGAGCCGCCCGCCCGGGGGAAGTTGGGCCCGCCACGGGTCGGGGATGCGGTCGACGGAGAACGTGGCCAGGATCAGGTCGTAGGGGGCGGCGGGCGGCCAGCCGCCGGCGGCATCACCCGCGGCGACGGTGGGCGCGAAGCCCGCGGCCTTCAGATTTGCCGCGGCCTGCGCCACCAGCGCCGGGTCGAGGTCGACGGTGGTGACCGCGTCCTGGCCGAGCAGCGCGCACAACAGGGCCGCGTTGAAGCCCGTGCCCGCACCGAGCTCGAGGACCCGCGCCCCGGGGGCGAGACGGTCGGCTTCGCCAAGGAGCAGGGCGCGCAGCACCATCGACGGCATCGACGCCGCGGAGGACGGTGACCCGTCGGCACTGAACTTCGTGACCAGCGGGACATCCGAGTACGCGGCCTGCCACCAGCCCTCCGGGTCGGCGGCCCTGTCGACGCCGTGCCGCCCGCCGTGACCGTCACGCAGCCACACCCGGTCGGGCAGGAACACATGCCGCGGCACCGCGCGGACAGCGGCGGCATAGGGCGCGGGCACGGGAAAACCGAGCTGCTCGCCGATGGCGGCGAGCAGCTCGGCCGTGCGCGCGGCGACGGTTGTCACGGGCGCTACGGTTTCGGGGCCGGCGGGGGAGGGGGCGGGATCGGCCGGTCGGGCTGTTGCCCGTCGTCACCGATCGGCGAGCGGTGCTTGTCGTCCATCACGAACCTCCAAGCGGAAGAATTCCACGGTAGGCCCCCAACGCCCCGCGGGAGGGCGTTTTTCTGGCGACGCCCCACCACCGTATCCCTGGAGCATTGCCACAACAGTGCTCTATGGGCGCCTGGTTGCGGCCAGTCACTCCGCGCCGGCCGCTGCGTGGTGCTCTCTCAGGAAGTCCTCCAGTACAGCCAGGTCTTTCTCGAGGAGCCCCACGCTCCCCAGGGTCGTGCTGGCGTCCTCGAGCAGCTCCGCGACGGACGTATGCCCCGGGAAGAGCGACTCAAGGCGCTCGAGTTCCAGCGTTGCGTGCCGCGGCAGTCCGTCAAGATATCTGCGCTCGGGCGGAAGATCAGCCTGGCCCAGGCTCGGAGGTGTGACGCTGCTCGCAGGCCCCCCGGCGTGCCGCCCCGGCCGGCTCGCTGACGCATGGCCGCCGACAGGGCGATGTCTCCGACGCCGCGGGGCGCCAGGCCCGTGCATCGTGGCGTTCCCGCGCGACCTGTGGGAAGCCTGGGCCAAGGGCGCCCGCCTGAGTGGCTGATCCCGTGGGACTGGAAACGGCGTCGCCAGGCGCAGTCACGCTGAGGCGTTCCACGCGAGCGCACTGCGCCGGGCCTACAAGAGCGCGGGGGTCTGGGCGGGTGTGCAGCCAGGGGCTTGGGCGGAGGGGCGAGTTCCGGCTGGGGTGTTTGCGTCAGGTCTTGGTGACTGCTGACCGGGAGTGTTCAGCGGCTGGAAAGACTTCGTGGTCGAAGCCGTCGCAACGGTGACGGTAGGGGCGGCTGCTCTGGTGGTCGGGGCTGCATGCGGCTGCTACGGCAGGCATCGCCTGTGCAGTCTCGGGAGGCGTGACAGCAGGTCTCTGGGCAGGTGCCGCTGCCGGTGGTACAGCCGCCGCGCTGGGAGCCGGTACCGAGAGTGCTGTCTTTGGTGGCGTAGCTGCCGGGGTACCAGGACCATTCGTGCCTGGATTCAAATAGCGGCGAAGAATTGAACGGAGGAAGCATGAATCGGAAAAGAGCAGCTCGGCTGGTTCTTTGGGCCGTGTGCGTCATGCTGATCTTCCTAGCTGTGTACGACCTCACCCAGCGGTAACACGCTGGTGGCCATGGCCCGGAAGCCAGCCGGGCCATGGCCACGAAGATGTGGCGGGTGTGTGCAGGTGACGCGGACGGGGCGCGCGGAGCAGACGCAGACTGTGTACGCGGCGGCGCAGCTCGACGCGCTCGCGCTACTGAGAGGTCGTTTTCTGCAGGTTTGTTCCGCAGCATGCGCCCCAACGCCGCACCCGTGACGCTCGCTTCACAGATACGAGCGACCCATGCGTGCAGGTGCTTGCCACGTCGGGTGTTCATCAACTCGGCGAATGAGCACACGTGTTCCGCGGTGCGGTCGAGTTCGGGGCAGCGTGCAAGGATCGCCGTGAGCTGCTGGGTCTGATCCCCGGTGAGGTTGTAGGGAGGACATGGCGCCATGCCGTTCGGGTCGTAGATCCCGGCGAGCGGACCGGTTGAGGCCGTCTGCCTGGAGCCCGGCGGACATCATCAGCTCGGCTGTGGACCGCCACATCCATACCCTCCTCGGACTCCACCAGACTCTGGCTCCGCGGCTGCCGATTGCCGCACAGGACACCCACCACAGGCCAGTGCTCCCAGCGCCCAACTCACCAACCAGGCCGTGCCGCAGATCACACGCATCATCCCCTCCCAACGGGGCAACAGAACAACACCCCCCTCCGGGCCGGCCTCCCCCCGCTCGCCCGGACGTCTCGGCCCCGTCAGCCCACCCCCCTGGCTGGCGGGGCCGAGACGTACCCGCAGAGCCAGGTGGCTGGCGGTCGCGGGGAAGACCGTTCCTCCTAGCGCGGCTTCAGCGCCGGATCCCTGAGCAGTCACGCTGCGTTGGAAGCGTGCTGAACGCAGGCCTCCGGCCGTGAAGACCCTGGGGTGTTGCTCGTGGGGCGGGCACTGTCCGTCTTCAGCCTGGCCCAGACCACCAAGGGCCGCGGGGTCCGCGAGGTTGTGACCGGCAGACAGCAAGGCCCAGGTCGAACCGCAGGTCGCGAGTTCAGAGGCCTGCGCAATCGTGATCGAGTACCGCCGGCCGCAGCGTCGGCGGCGAGCACCGTGGTCCACTTGATATTCGTTGATGAGACAAGGCAGCGGCTGCGATCATGCACAGCATGCTGTCGCTGAAAATGAACGAGGCCGCCATTCGGGCGCTTGGAGTAGGTGCTGGGCTGGCCGCCGTGGCACCGCCGGGAGGGCTCACACCGGGCCTGCGGGACCAGCTTGCCAGCGGGATCAGCCACCGAGGGGACGTGCTCACCTGGGCCGACTCTGCCGGTAATTCCGACGACGCTCCCTCGTTCTTCCATGACCTCACCGCTTGGGAATGCTCCGACAGCTCCTTCCACCTGGAGGACCACGTCCCCGTTCCTGTCGCTATCGTCGATCACGCTCCGCAAATCGCGGAGGACGATCAGCGGATCCTGCTCCTCCACGGCATCGCATTCGCCGTGGAGTTCGGCCGGCTCGTCCGCGCGCTCAACCGGCCCAGCCCGGTCCGCTGCATCGTCGCCGCGAACGAGACCAACGCGACGTTCAGGTTCCACCAGATCCGTCCCGGTGAGTTCTGGAACTATCCGGACCTTGACAGCTACCAGCTGGAGAAGATGGTCGTGGTCGACTTCGAGCCCGCTCACGTCTGAGGCACACACCTTCACGGGTTGCCCAGTGCTGCAGAGAAGGCGTCAATCCCACCAGAACGACCAGAGATTACTGTCGATCAAAGACGCCGAGTAGTCGGGGCAGGGCATCGGCGGGTCCTTGATGACGCTGTCCGCGGTGGACAGGACATGCTCGATCTGACGTGCAGGGCGTGCTCTTGGGTTCGAGGAGGGTGTGCAACGGAGACGAAGAGTGTCGCCCTGGTTGCCGCGACGACGCGGGCTTCAAATCTGTCCTCCCAGCTTCTGAGCAGGGAACACAAGAAGGGGAGCGGGGCCTGTGCATCCCATCCGATGGCGGCGGGGATGTCGGCGCTGCGATCGGCCCTTACCAGGGCGAGGTGGCAGCCCGAGAGAAGGTAGGGGCTATCCGCCGCGAGCTGCGTGAGCATCGACCGGGCAACCTCGTCCGGATCGTTCAGGGTCAGGGCCGGTATCGAGACGGGGGCCAGCCCTGGACAGCGGTCGAAAGGCGCACCCGGGTCCTCCTCGAATGGCTCGATGAACTCGGCCACCTCCGGGGGCAATTGCACCGGTGCCGATGGAGCAGCAAGCCGTTCGAGCTGGTGATCCCGGTAAATGCGCCAGTCCTGCTCCAGCACCCGCTCCAGCTCGACGGCCTCCACCTCGGCAAGGTCGAGGGGTCGAGGTAGAGGGTCTGGGTACCAGAGGACGGGCCTCAGCCCCGTACTGTCCTGCTCCCGCTGGCAGCGCATCCACCACGTGGGATCCGCGACCGGCTCGGCGGAGACCCACATCGTCGGTGCGTCGCAGGGCAAAAACGCACCATCGGGAAGCTGCAGTGTTATGCGGCGGAGTCTAAAGTCCACCTCTGACAACGGCCCGAACAAGGGGAACGATCACCCGAGACAGGCGGAATGACCAACAGAGTCCCACGACGCAGCAGGTCCCCCCTGCGCAGGACCTCGGGCACCGGCACAATCTCCGTCCCCCGCGGGCACAGCCTGACCGCGGCAGCCCCGCCTCGATGGACGTCGGTCTCGGGCCCTTACCCGTCTGTCTGCCCTCGCCACCGCGGCGTGGGACACCGGGCACCAGGGAGAAACCGTCCGCGTCGCCGCTGAGTTGATCGCCGACCGCTGCACGACGGGCCCGGGCGCGACCCCAGGGCGTGCCCGGGCCCTGCGCGACCACGCCGCCAGGCTCCGCCTCGGCTAGGAGTTTTCGCTGGTCACGGGCCTGATGGGGGTGAAGACCATCGAGTGCAAGTACCGCACCCCAGCGCCGGTCAGCGACGCGGCGGCCCGGCTCGCGTACTTCACCGTCCCCCACGTCCGGCTACGAGGCGGACCGGGTCTCGATGACGCGGGGCAGGGGAAAGCGCAAACGGCCGTCTCCCGCAATGGACTTGCTCCGGCGCACCCTCGTGCGTGTGTTCAACTCGGAGCGCCGGAGACGTGGCGGGTGGCGGGCGACAGGCGGAGTAGTTGACGGATAGCGACGCGGCTCGCGCAGGTGTCCGTCGATCTTCACTTGCCGTGCATTCCGCTTTGGGTTCCTGCTGGGGATGTTGCTGAACTGGGCATATGCGGTGTCGGCCTGCACCTCCACTATTCTGTGTTGCTAGGTACCAGTAGTGAGCGTTACTGTGTACTGGTACTCAACAAGGCTGACTAGCGCAAGGGGAGGGGTGTTCCGTGACCAAGCTGGAGACGGAGATGCTCAAGGGCACGCTCGAGGGCATCATCCTCGCGTCCCTGGCCGGTCGGCCCGCCTACGGCTACGAGATCACGGCACAGCTGCGGGAGCAGGGTTTCTCCGACATCGCCGAAGGGACCGTCTACGCGCTGCTTCTCAGGATGGAGAAGCGCGGCCTCGTGGATGTGGAGAAGGTCCCCTCCGAGAAGGGGCCGCCCCGCAAGGTGCACTCCCTCAATGCTCAGGGGCGGGAGTACCTCGAAGAGTTCTGGAGGGCCTGGAGCTTCCTCACGGAACGGCTGGAACAGCTCCGCGAAGGGGGCAAGTAACCATGTCCGATGCCGAAAAGACCGGCTTCCTCTCGAAGGTGATCGGGCCCAAGAAACGCTGGAAGGCATACAAGGCGCGCGTCAAGGAGCTTCCCGAGAGCCACCGCGCGGCGGTCGAGGCGATCGAGCGGTACCTGATGCACTTCGTCCCGATCGACGCCGACAGCAACGCGTCGATGTTCGAAGACCTCGCCGACCTGTTCGAGCAGGGCGCGGCGGACGGAACGCCGATCCGCGAGATCGTCGGGGAGGACCCGGTTGAGTTCGTCGAGGCCTTTGCCCAGAACTACTCGGAGGGCGGCTACGTCCCCGCCCGCGCACGCAAGCAGCTGACCGACGACGTCGAGCGCGCCGCCGGTAACGAGACCGGAACCGAAGACAAGACACTCTGATCGCCGAGCATCGCTTTCATCGCCTGTCTGCACCACGCGGCCACGGGGGCCATGCCCGCCCGGCCGCCTCCCGCCGCATGCCTGCGGTGGTGTCGAGATCGAACACCGTGTGCAAGGAGATTCACGATGGGAAACGGCATTGACGGCTTCTCCGAAGCAGGGCTGCGCAGGCTGCGCGAAGTGCTGGAACGGCATGTGGAGTCCAAGAAGATTCCCGGACTCGTCGCCCTGGTCAGCCGGGGCCAGGAGACACATGTCGAAACGATCGGGACGATGCGCCACGGCGGCGGCGCGCCGATGCGCTGGGACACCATCTTCCGGATGGCCTCGACGACCAAGCCCGTCGCGGTCGCCGCGACGATGGTTCTGCTGGACGAGTGCCGGCTGCGCCTGGACGACCCGATAGACCGGTGGCTGCCCGAGCTGGCAGACCGGAGGGTCCTCAAGCGAGCTGACGGCCCGCTGGAGGACACCGTGCCGGCGCGGCGTCCGATCACCGTGCGGGACCTGCTCACTTCCACCTGCGGGCTCGGTCTGGACACGACGGCGATGGGCTCCCCGATGATGCGCGAGTTCTTCGCGCAGAGGGTCTACGGCGAGAACGGATGGATGCTGCCGGCCGTCAAGCCGGATGAGTGGATGCGCCGCCTGGGCACGCTTCCGCTGATGTACCAGCCGGGAGAGCAGTGGCTGTACAACGTCAGCGACGACATACTCGGCGTCCTGGTGGCCCGGGTCACCGGCCAGTCGTTCGAAACGTTCCTGCGGGCACGCATCTTCGAACCACTGGGCATGAAGGACACCGGCTTCCACGTGCCCGCCGACAAGATCAACCGGCTGCCGCCCCTGTACGCCCCCGACCCGCAGACCGGAGAGTTCACCGTGGAGGACCAGGCCGAAGGAGGACACCACAGCCGGCCCCCGGCCTTCCAGTCCGGCGGCGGCGGACTCGACTCCACCGTCGACGACTACAACGCCTACTTCCGGATGCTGCTCAATCACGGAATGCACGGCACCGAACGGATCCTGTCCCGGCCGGCCGTCGAGCTGATGACCACCAACCGCCTCACCCCCGAGCAGACATCCGCCCTACAAGCCTGGGCCCGCAGCATCGTCCATCTGTCACACGGCCAAGGGCAGACCGGCGGCTGGGGCTTCGGGATGACGGTCCGCACCTACCGGGGCGACTACGCGCCCATCGGCCAGTTCGGCTGGGACGGCGGAGCCGGCACCACCACCTACGCCGACCCGCACCACCGGCTCGTCGGCATCCTGCTCACCCAGACCGGGATGTCCACCCCGGATTCGGCGCGGGCCATGCAGGACTTCTGGACCGCGCTCTACCAGGCAGTCGGCGACTGACCTGCCTTGCCTGGTCAAAGCAGCCGGCGCCGGCTTCCCCGCCCGGGGGTCGCACCTTTCCTGGCCAGGCGCATGGTCCTGAGTGTGATCGAGGCCCAGGTGATCAGGGTGTGCTGGACGAGCCGATCGTAATCCCTGACGCGACAGCGGGCGTGCACCTCCACGCCCGCGTACGGCACTTCCCGCCGCAGTACATGGCATTCAGGTGTCCTACCCTCGCCACCCAACGGGCCCCGCCCTCCGGGCATTCCTTCATGCGCTCACCCGCTGCACTGCCGCCAAGCGAAGTCTCAGCCGCCAGGCGAAACGCCACGACCTGCACCGACACGCCGACGAGCAGCCCGCCCGCCGAAGAGGCTGTCCAAGTCACTGCCTGTATTCGGCCGCCTCCTCGTGGCGCCGTGATCAGGCGGCGGGCAGGTTCTCTACGGTTGGGACTGGTAGTTCCGATTGCCTTGCCTCTTGGGGCCGTTGGGCCCAGCGGACGGCCAGGGGTGCGGCCAGGCCTGTCAGGGCGAACAGCACACCTGTGACGTACCACCCGGGGCGTCCCCAGGTGATGCAGAGCGCGATGACCAACGTCGGCCCGACGGCTTCGGACAGACCAGCGCCCAGGCCGAACACCCCGAGGTACTGGCCGGTGGCGCGCTCCGGGGCCAGAGCGAAGGACACTTCGAAGCCTGCGGCGGAGTGCCACAGTTCGCCCACTGTATGGACCACTACCCCGGTCAACAGCAGTGTGACCGCGGCCCAGGTCGGTACTCCCGCGGACAGTGAGATCAGCGAGCAGGAAGCGAGGAAGGCTACGCCCGCTCGCCGGTAGGCACGAGCACCGGCAGAGGCGGAATCAATAGTGCGGCTGGCGCGCACTTGGAACGCGATGACGAGGAGGGTGTTGGCGAGCATGGTGCCGGAGATCAGCCACGGCGGGGCGGTGGTAGCGGTGACCAGCCAGAGCGGAATGGCCACAGTGAGGACCTTGAACTGGATTGCCATGATGCCGTCGAGGGTGGTGATCAGGAGGTAGGGCCGGTCGCGCAGGGCGATCCAACGTGGGCCGCCGGCGGTGGGCTTGGGGGCGACGGAAGGCAGGAGGATGAGCACGGCTGCGGCGGCTGCGAAAGAGACGGCGTTGCCGACGACAAGGAGTCGGTACGCGGACTGGGTGCCGACTTGGACCGCCCAGCCCGCCAGCAGCGCTCCAAGCGAGATGCCGATGTTGGAGACGGCACGGAGGTAGCCGCGGAACTCCTGTGGCCTGTCTCCTCCATAGTGCCGGATCAGCGGGGAGCGTGCGGCAAGGCCGGCTGCTTTGGCGCTGGTAGCAGTGGCAACGGCGAGGACGAACGGCCAGAAGCTGTCCGCCAGGACGAAGGCAGCCGTACCTAACGCCTGGACAACCAGCGTGGTCGCGTACACGCCGCGTGCGCCGTATCGGTCCGCCAGGTGGCCGACGCCGATGCCTACGCCGAGCGAGACGAGTCCGGCGACGGCGAGTCCGAGTCCGACCTGGCTGGCCGACAGATGTACCGCTTGCGTGAAGTACAGAACCCCTGCGGTCAGGAAGAGGCCGCTGCCAACGGTGTACACGAAGTTGGAGGCGGCGAGGACGCGTTGTGGTCCGGTATCCGGTATCAGGTGGGGCATGGCGCGGCTCCGCATCCTAGGCACGCAGTAAGGGCCACTTGCACTATGGGTATATTACATACTCGGCGCGAATCTCGGTCGCCTTTCGGCTAGGAATGCGGCCTCCTCCCCGGGCTGCGAGTCGGGGGAGGAAGGGGCTTTTACAACCCCGCGAAGCCGGGCGAGCCGTGGCTCGCCCGGGGGCGGGCCCCGTTGCCCCTCCCGCCCTCGGGCGGCCCTGATCCCCGGGGCGGTTCCAACTCCCGGGCAACAGAGGGGGTGTCGGCACGCCCGGCGCTGTCCGGCGGTGCGTCCCGGTGGTGCGGGCGGGTCGTGGGCGCGGGGTTCCCGCCCGGATGCGGCGCTCCGTCCGCCGCCGGTGCCGCGTAGAGCGCTTGCCCGTGGTGCCGTCTCGTCATCGAGGGCTTACCAACCGGGGCCAGGAGGCCAGCGGCTAGGCGTCCCGGCTCGGCAGCACATCGAGGCGCCGTTCTCCAGGTCCACCAGGATCGTGGCACGCGAGTCGCCCTTGCGCAGCGCGAAGTCGTCGACCCCGAGGACCCGCACGCTGAACTGCGGTAACTCCGGTAACCCACGGAGGAGTTCAAGGAGCTTGTCCTTGGCGACGCGGATGCTCAGCGCGGCCGCGAGCCGCGCACCGGCCAACCGCCCAGGAAGCAGTCCCCTACGTGCCTCTGAACGTCCGCACGCATCTAAGTCAGGACCTTCTCCGACTGGGTCCACGCGGCCTTCGTCATCGATGTGCTCTCCCGCATGGTCGTCGGCTGGCAGGTTGCCACCAACCTCTACACCGACCTCGCGCTCGACGCCCTGGAGATGGCGATCTGGCGCGTCGGCACACACCGGCACCGGCCTCACACATCACTTTGACCGCGCAGTCCAATATCAATGCCATTCGCTACATCGAACGCCCCGCCGGCGAGGCAGCCGTGGCCTCGGTCGGCTTCAAGGGGGACTCGTATGACAACGCCCTCGCCGAGGCGTTCAACAGCCTGTTCAAGGCCGAGTTGATCCGTGACAAGGGGGCGTGGATGTCCATCAACGACGTTGAGATCGCGGTCGCCGAGTACATCGACTGGTTCAACCAGCGATGTCTGCACGGCGATCTCGGCACGTAGATCCGGCCGAGCGCGAGGCCGCCCCTTACGCGGCCGAACTCCCTGCGTCACTCCAGAAAGCCAGCTACCTCACACGGAGCCCGGGGCTTGACACTTCGCTGGAGGACAAGGACGGCCTCGTGAGATACATGCCGGTCCAGGGTTCGGGCTAGTCGTAACATCCCCGCTGATCGCGTTGCGCAGGCTGCCGGGCAACGCATGTACTGCTGCAGGAGACGGTCAGGTGATTCCCCGCGCAGCACCAGCTGGCGTGATCATGGTTTGTTAGTCTGCGCTGGCAGGTACGTGCCGTCGAACTAAGGGTTGTCCGGGAAGCCCTGGTCAGGACTGAGATGATCTTGGTGTGGCTGGTGTGATCACGGCCTTGGGGCCGTCCTGGATAGGCCCGTTCACCGGGCTGAGCCCGCGCTGCTTCGGCAAGCTGGTGACCGCCGTGCGGCGCGAGCATGCGGCCGATGTGCACCGTGGACGGCCGTGGAGCCTGCCGTTGGAGGACCGCATTCTGCTGGTCGCGGCGTACTGGCGCACGAACTTGACGATGCGCCAGCTGGCCCCGCTCTTCGGAATCTCCAAGTCGGCCGCCGACCGGATCATCGACCATCTGGGGCCGATGCTCGCCCTGCAGCCACGCAAGCGGTTCCGCAAGGACGCCGTCCTCATCGTCGACGGCACGCTGGTCCCCACGCGGGACCACACCGTCGCCGAGCAGTCGAAGAACTACCGCTATTCCACGGCCCATCAGGTCGTCATCGACGCCGACACCCGCCTGGTCGTGGTGGTCGGCCGACCCGTGCCAGGCAACCGGCACGACTCCCGCGGCTGGGAAGAGTCCGGCGCCAAGGCCGCCGTCGGCAACACGATGACCATCGCCGACGGGGGCTACCAGGGCACCGGACTGGTCATTCCGCACCGTCGCCGCAAAGGCGAAGAACTCCCGGACTGGAAAGAAGAACACAACCGGTCCCACAAGCAGGTCCGCGCCCGCGTCGAGCACACCTTCGCACGTATGAAGGGATGGAAGATCCTGCGCGACTGCCGCCTCAAAGGCGACGGCGTCCACCACGCCATGCTCGGCATCGCCCGCCTCCACAACCTCGCCCTCGCCGGATAGGCGCACAGACGGCACCACAGCAGCCACGCCTCTCAAACCCCAAGATCTTTACGGGACAACCCTGAAACGGCCGCAGCGGTGAGGGAGTTCGATGCGCGCGACGGCCATGGATGGCTGGCCTCGGGCGCCCTTAAAAAGGCGCATCAAGCCTGGGGAAGCCAGGTCAAGTCACTGATGGACAAGCTCAGTTCGGAAAAGGGCGCCCTCCTCCGCGCCGATACGCATCTTTTCAATACGGACGTCGGTGTGCACTCCCAGGTCAGTTCGTCCTCGCTCTTCCACTGCCCAAGGCGGCCAGAGCTACACCTACGACGCGCTCGGCAGACTCGCCTCCGCCCCCGGTCACACCTTCAGCTACGACGGCACCGCCGACCACATCGCGTCGGACGGCAGCGAGACTTACTCCCGCACCCCCGGCGGCGACCTCGTCGGCATCAGCACCAGCGCAAGCAAAAACCTCGCCTACACCGACCGCCACGGCGATGTGATCGGCACCTACACAACCGCCGGTACGGCCGTCTCCAACTCCGCCGCGTACGACCCCTGGGGCAAGCCGACCGCAACCGCCGGCGCCACCCCCCACCTCGGCTACCAAGGCGGCTGGACCGACTCCGCCACGGGCCAGGTCAACACCGCCAGTCGCTGGTACAACCCGTCAACCGCCCAATTCCCCAGCCGCGACACTGCCGCCGCCAACCCCGTGACCTCCGCAGACGGCAACCTCTACGCCTACGCCAACGACGACCCACTGAGCAACGCAGACCCCACCGGTCACTACGCCTGCTACCCACCGAAGTTCCGCGGCCCGCGCGGCGGAGGCGGTGACGACGGCTCATCGTCGGGGGAATCCGATACAGGTACAAGCGCAGAGCCCTCGCACAACTACGACCTCAAAGGCGACTACGAACCCAGCTACCAGCAGAGCTACCAGCCCAACTACAGCTCCGACGAGGGCTTCGACTGGAGCACCGCCCTGGAATGGACGGTAGGCGTCATTGGAGTGATCGCGGTCGGTGTCGCTCTCGTCACAGGCGTTGGGGAGGTTGCCGCAGGCGTCGGTGCAGTGTTTTCCGGCCTCGCGTCACTCTTCTCCCACCGGAGTTGCGACACCCTGACCACTAGGCCGAAACCAAAGCCCAAGCCAGACCCCCACAAGCTCAAGCCCGGAAAGTGCGACAACTGCTCGAGCTCCGACCAGAACGGAACACAGAACGGCCCGGAATCGGGATCCACGCAGCAAGGGCAGCCCGGTAACCAGAGTTCGATACTCGGCAACCCCTTCAATTCTGGCTCGACAGGAAGCGGGGGGAGCCAGCAGACAGGCGGATCCTGCCTGATCGGCGGAGAGGGCTGGGTCGACTACGGGGCAACAGACCCGGCAAACGGAAATCGAGCCACAGGAATCGAAGCTTGCCTGGACTCTGAATACCTCGCTACCCATGCAGGATCATCTACCGACCCCAGCTCCCTGAAGCCCCCCGGTTATGACTGGGCGCGTGACTACGTTGGTTATCTGGGAAACCGGCCGCCGGGTCAGTGGGTCAACGCATGCCACTTGCTGGGCAAGCAGTTCGGCGGCGACGGGCTTGACTTGAGGAACCTCTCAACCTGTGCCCGCTCGACCAACGCTACCCGGGTAAGCCCCCAGGATCCCGGCATCACCGACCACATGCTGCGCTTCGAGAATCAGGTGAAGGGCGCGATCGGCCTGGGACAAGTGGTGCACTACACGGTCACTCCCAAGTACATGGGTTCAAGAACCGTGCCAGTAAGCTACGAGATGATGGCCAACGGGTACGACCCCGATGGAAATCCCGGTATCAGTTTCGACGAAGTGGTGCCAAACCAGGTATATAGCGTGAAGTTCGGAAACTGGCGTAACCTCGGTGGCGTTACGTTCGGCGGAAAACCCGTTCCAACAGGAGTGACACCGTGAACACATCCGTGCAACGTCTGATGGAAATCGTCCAGCACTCAGATGAATCGGGTGACGTTGTTGATTGGGAGGCACTTCAAGGTCACTACGGCGCGAGTTTCCCCACCGACTACAAGGAGTTCACCGAATTCTTTGGAGAGGGGTCGTTCAACGAGGACGGCATCATGGTGCCGATTCCCCGGAGCACGCCTGGCCAGCGATGGCAGACTCATCGGCTCCCAGATGACACCATCGCTTCTCCCGACATGCAGAACTGGGCACGACCGGAACTCGCTGCACGCCACTCCCTGAGCAACATGCTGGTCTGGGGCAGTACCGGTGGCGCCGATGTACTCTGCTGGCTCACCGAGGACCGAAATCCGGAAATGTGGCCCGTCGCCGTGTGGTCTCGCGACGATGCGAGTTGGGAACTGTATGAGTGCGGAATGGCCGAATTCCTCGTCCGTGTCTTCACTGCCGACTTCGGTAGGTGTCCGCTGAGTGACCTCTCAGTGTGGGGCCGACCCGTGCGATTTCTGCACGCCAGGGAAGAGGAGCGGTTGCGTGGGGAGGGCCTAAACCCCTGGACGGGAGAAGCCAACCCGTTTGCTGGGATGGAGTATGACTGAGCCCGAACATGTGATCTCTGCCGTGTGGCGGCTCACGGTGGGCGGCGATGTGTCGTCTGTCTGCTCGCGGGCGACATGCAGAAGCCCTCTCCGGATTACCTTCCGGTGAGGGCTTCCGTTGCCCAGGGGCCGTTGAGTATCCACGCCACGGCGGTGCCGGTCAGCCACGTCCACAGCATCTTGCCGATTGCGAGGCGAGGACGCCGTAGAGCAGTGTTTCAGGAACGGATCGAGACGGCCTTCATCGTCGAACATGACCACCCTCCGAGGCGTGTTGAAGAGCTGGAACGAGGCTGTGGGATCAGGCGGCGCGGCGAAGCATGGGGCGCGGCCGGGCGGGCAGGGCAAGTAGTTCGTGCAGAGCCGCACCGTCCTGGGCCCACTGGTGCAGCCTTTCGCGGTCGACCAAATGGATGTGGTGGCGCGCACCCCAGGCCGGTACATCGCGAGTGAAGACCCCATTGGTCACGACCACCGCGTGCTGCGCGCCGTGCACGGGACCGGCGGTGCCGTTGACCGCGTACAGGACGGGAGCGCCGACCTTGGCGCCGGTGCGGGTGTGCTTGGCCTGGAGCACCGCACGTCCGAGAAGCGGATGCTCGGCTATCACGTCGGCGGTCTGGTCCCCACCTGCTCCGACCCGCCGTGCACGCCAGCCGTCACGCGTCATCAGGTCGCGCAGGGCCTCCTCGAAGGGGCGGTCGTCCATGGCGTCGAGCTGGCCCGCGCGGAAGGACAAACCCGCCCGGCGCGCACGGTCGCGGCGTTGTCTGCTCCGGGTGAGGCCCGCGCGCAGGGACGCGGCACCAGCGACGACAAGGAGAAAGAGGGACGGCCACTGCCAGTGCATGATGAGGGCGCCGAGGAGGACGCGCAGCCCAGGCAGCAGCAGGGCTGTGGCCGCCGCGAAGGTGAGGCCGGCGGCGGCGAGTTCGGCGGGCCCGCGCGGGCGGCGGATACGCAGCCGGCGTTGGCGGCTCATCCGCGGGACGGCGCGGGCTGAGAGACGGACGGTGCTGGCTGCTGCTCGGTCGGGGTGCTGGCGGGGGTGTCCCCGAGCCCGAAGAACTTGACCCACAGGACGACGAGGGCGATCAGCCCGACTGTCAGCCAGCCGGACATCCGGCGCGCGCCGCGCGATGCCGGGTTGCGACGGATGTGGGCGCGGACGTGGTGATAGCCGGCGGGCGGCTTCGACATGGCGGGTTCCCCTCCCGTGATCACAGGCCGCACCCAGCGGCCCTGAAACTGTGTGTACCAATGGGCACTGACAACTCCGGGCGGATCATGGGCAGTTGTCGCAACCGCGGGGCGGGATCTCGCCAGGTGCGTCAGTACGGCACGTCAGCGAATGGCCGACTGGACGTGAGAAGCCGTTGTGCTGCAGCTATTCGTCTTGGATCAGTTCGGCCTGCGGGCCGTTGCGGGTGGATTCTGGTGGGCCAGGACACTTCACGTGCTGTGAGCAGCCCGGTCACTGGAGAGGAGGCTGGCGAACTTTGGCGGATTGTGGGTGCCCGCCATCGTCGTAGAAGAGGGTTCCACCGTGTTGGGTCGCCAAAGTTCTCCCAGGTACTCGCTGCGGCATTTCCCAGGGGCCCGGTCGTCGTCGACCTGTCCGCCGATGTCGCCGACGTGGTGCGCCAGCTGCGGAAAGTAGCTATCTCCGGGCTGACGGGTGGCGCCGATACCCCGATCTCAGCTGGCTCGGATACCCGGGCGGCGGCAGCTGGGACAACAAGGCTGACGCCTCGAAGATCTGGCGCGGCTGACCTGACGCGGCGGTCGGCATCCTGCCGACCGGCCGCACCGGCATTGTCAGGAATCCCTCTTTGCCGGTAAAAGCAGACGGACGGGGAGCCGTCGCGGCGACGGCCGGTCACGGGCGCGCGTCGAAGCGGTGCTGCAGGGCACCGCTGGGGCCGAAGACGTCCATCTGGTAACCCCGGGGCAGTGAGACGCCGTCCTCTCGGGCGAGGAAGCCGGTGACCCCGTGCTTGAGACTGTCGAACGTTGGGGCACTGTCATCGGGGTTGTGCGTCCACACCGTGATGACGGGGGTGCCGTCAGAGTCGGAGCGGTACTGGATGCCGTACACCTCCTGAGCCCCGCCGGATCGGTGATAGCGCCCGGCCAGGGCGGCTGCTGCAGCGGGGGCGCCGGTGGATGTCGCGGTGAGGCCGGCTGGAGTGGGGCCCCTGCGGTCCTGCTGATCAGTGGTGCAGCCCGACAGGGCGACGACCAGGGTGGTGGCGAGCGTCACCAGGGCAGGCGTCACGGACGGCTTGACGGGAATGCGGGTCATGCCCGGCTCGATCTCCTGTGTGGTGCGGTGAATTTCGGCTGTCTGCGCCAACAGCTCGACAACTGTCAGTGGGCGGCCAGCGGGGCTACGCAGCCGGTCTCGGGGTAGTGGCCATTGACCTCAGCCCATACGCGGTCCTTGGTGACGGCCCCGGTGACGCAGGCCGTGTCGCCGATCCAGATGCCGTAGTCGGTGCCTTCCGTTTTGCTCAGAGCGGTGCCGATCAGCAGATCGCCCACGGAGAGGCGGGAGGGACCGGCGATGCGCGTGAGGACGGGACGTACGTCCGCCGGGTTGATCGTTCCCCGCATACGAAGCTCGTTGAGCGCGTGCTCGACGGCGATTGCCTTTTGGCGAGCAGCGCTCTCGTGCTGCGGTGTCATCTCGCCTGGACGGCGGGCCCGGTTGTTGTCGAAGTAGTTCGGCGGTGCCTCACTGTTCGGCGCCTGAGTGGTGGACGAGGAGGAACTGTGTGCGCGCGGCGGATTGTGGCCATTGAGGTTCGAAAACAGGTCGTCCGCGGATTTCCCGCATCCCGTCAGCGCGAGGGCAGCGGCGGTGGCTGCAAGGACACGGTTTCTCCGTCGGGGCATGTGCTCATCCTCTCCGGACGGCTCAGAAGGGTGCATGAGTACGCCTACTCATCTGCGCGGCCGAGACGGAATGGTCGGGCCGGGCAGATGGATCAGTGCAGCAGCGGGGAACCGGTCAGCTCGCACGTGTGGGGGTCCTTGCTGTCGTTCACGGCATTGGCGCCCGGCGAGTACCACCGGTTCTTGGCGCAGGCGAGAAGCACCGCCACACGGGGTGCCGGCCTTCGATCCGTACCTGCCTGCCCCCCACACGCACCCGCTCCACCTGCACCTCGGCCAAGTGCGGGGGCACAGTCTTCAACAGCCCTTTATACGCCCGAGTGTCCACGAGGATGTGACGGAGTGAAATCGGCGCATGGAGGCACGCCTCGGCTTCACGGAAATCTTGGATGGACCGCTTGGGGAGGCGGCCGTCAACCAGGCTCGTGCTCTGCGACGGCTCGCGGTTGCGGCATAGGATCGAGCGGTCCTGCGAAACTCTGTACGGAGGCGTGAGCGTGGCAAACCTGGTGCGACAGCAGGCTCTTGATGTTGAGGTCGCGTACCGCGGGTTCTGCTTTCAGGAGTCCGACGACAGCGCGGTGCCTGTCCCGTTCAATGACGGTTACGAGTGGGGGGTGTTCCTCAACCCTCATGTTCGGCGTTTCGATCTGTTCAGCGCCGGTCACACGCACACGGCCGCCGTTTCGGTGAAGGTCTGGGACGCGGAGCCGCCCTTGGACGACGGCAGCGTGTGGGATGAGCAGGGTGAGGTCGACTTCGAGACCACATCGGGCGAAGTCTGTGTCTGGACGCTGACCCTGGGGCGCGCCAAGGACGTGATCACCCTTGCGGAAGGGGGTGGACGGTGGCGGGTGAGGGTTTCCTGCTCGGGCCGTGCCGAGGTGGAACGGATCACGCGGACCGAGGGTGTTGCCCACGGGGTGGAGCGATACCTGGTGGAGTTCTGGCCCCAAGAAATCTGAGGAGGCCGGTGCGGCCTGATTGCTGCGGGCCGCACCGGCACTTCGGCCCCGGGAAGCCTGCGCCGTTAGTCGCTTCTGTGGGGTCTGGGGTCTGCGGTCAGCTCTCGCGCCACTTGCCGGAGGGCTGGCCCACGTTGTCCCACTGCTGGACCCGCGCGCCGTTCGCGGTGTTGGAGTTGTCGATCTCGAGGATCTTGCCGCTGTTGACGTTCTTTAGGATGCGGCTGTCCGGGGTGCCTTGCAGCTCCCACTCCTGGGTGGTGACGCCGGTGCAGTCCCACTGCTGTACGGGGGCGCCATTGTCCTTGCGGGAGTCGGCGACCTCCAGGCATTTCCCGCTGCTGGCGTTGACGAGGTTCACGTAGGTGCCGTCGGAGGTCGGTTTCGTCACCCACACGGCACCCGGCTGGCCGTTGCAGTCCCACTGCTGGGCGCGAGCCCCGTTGGCAGTGCTGGAGCCGTCGATTTCCAGGCACTTGTTGCTGTTCTGGTTGGTCAGCAGGCCGCGGCGCTCGGTTGTGCTGCCGGAGATGCTGACAGTAAAGCCGTCTTCCAGGCCGTCGATGATGCGGTTGCTGGTGTAGAAGCCGCTCAGCAGGTTGCCGGCGGCGCCGTTCTGGGTGCCGTCCAGCGGCATGGCCGAGTAGTTCAGCTTCTCGGCGTGTACGTCGTACTCCTCCAGCGCGGAGCCTTCGTAGGTGGTGGCGAAGGGGAACTCGTCGCATTCCTTGCCGCCGTCGGTGTAGTTGGGTCCCCAGTAGCGGGTGCATTCGCGCACGGCCACTGCACGGTTGCGTCCGCGGCGCTGCTGATCGAGGTAGAGCCGGTGCAGCGGGTGGTCGGCGCTGTTGCCGGGGATCTTCTTGAGCGCGTTGAGGGGCTTGGTCGCGGTCGGGTTGGTGAACGCCAACTGGATGTGCTGGGCCACGGCCTGTTCGGGCGCTCCGGCCTGGGCGCTGTAGTTCAGCGTGGCCAGGTAGCTGAAGGCTGCTCCGCCCTTGTTCGCCGGGTTGCCGGAGCCGGTTGAGTTACGGAGATAGGAGGCCGAGTCCCAGCGCGGGGCCAGCATGAAGGGTTTGACATCGGGAAGGTCCTGGCCGCCCCTGCCGTTGTCCCATCCCTGAGGGAGCAGTGAGGTGAGCACTGGCTGGTACACCGCGAACACCACGTCGGCAGCACCCGCTCCGGTGCCCTGGCCCGGCGCGAAACGCACGGTCTGCCGGAACGTGGCGCCACCGCCCTGAGAAAGTTGGTCCCAACTCATGAAGGAGGTTGGCAGGTTGCCACCGAACTCCGGCTGCGCGGCGGCTGGCCAGGTCTCCGGGAGATCTCCCTTCACCAGATGGACCTGACCGCTGGTCTCCGTCGTGCCGCTCTTGGCGAAGTCGGTGAAGTAGTAGTCGAAGTGGATGGTGCGGTCAGCCTCCTGCGGAATGGTACCGACCACATACAGCTTGAACGTGCTGGCCCCGACAGGCGCGTTGGAGTTCTTGCGCTTCCAGATGACCGTGACCTGCTTGCCGCTGCACACGGCGAACCGGGACTTGAGATAGAACTGCGTGTCCCCGCCCAGTTGACCCTTGCACTCGGCCATCGACATCGTGCGCTCCGGTTCCGGGTACTGGACCGCCATCGCTCTCACCGAACTGCGCGCCGACGGCGGCGGGGCCAGGGCCGAGGGTGTGTCGGCGACCGCGGCGGCCTTGGCGGCCGGCCCGGTCGTCTCCCGAGCGGTCTGCGGCTGCTGGGCAGCCTGCGCGGCGTGCTCCAGCCGCTTGCGGGCGGACGCATTTTTGAGATCGGCGACGGTAGGCGCCGCGGCGCCAGGCGGCAGCACCAGGGTGGCCGTGGTCAGATGCGGAGCGCCATCGGCTGCGGCTGCTGGCGCAGCCAGTGGGATCAAAACAGCGGCAACCAGCAGCGCCACGGCCCGTATTCGAACAGTGTGACGCCGCCGCAGGGTTCTTGCAGGCATGTTGTACCCCCTTCAGGTGACGCCCGTGGATTCCGGACGTCAGCTCGAGAGCAAGATCTACCTGATTCGAGCGTCAGTTCGAACACGAGAGGGTCTCGAATGGCCGGAAAAGAGGGAACGGTGACCGATGTCTGTTCCGGGCGACCGCTGGCCGCGTCGAAGGCGCGGTCGATCGGCCTAACCCCGCTCGTTGCCGCTCGCCGCAACCCTCGCTCCAGGCATCTTGTGCGAGGCATACGGCTTGGGCATCCGCTCCGCTGTGCCTCAAGTCCTTATGTGCCACGCATCCCGCGTACCGGCAACGCATGGACCAGCCGCGCGACAGGGGGTGTTCGCGGAGCTGGAGGAACAGATGACGACGTTCGTCGGGCAGGGCGAGACGGAGGATTCGCCCGATCTGTTGGTCTCGGCTGTGCGGGCGCTGTGGGATCTGCTTCGGGATCCGACGAGGTCGCCTCCGCGGGGTGGGGAAGAGCAGCGGTTGAGCGGGCGCCGATAGCCTGTGCGGTGGGTGGTTGGCTGCCATCACCGGCTCGGTAGGGGGGAGATATGACGACGATGCCGTCCAGACTGGGCGTGGTGGGGTATTGGCTCTTTGGTCGCACAGAGCACCGCGTGCGGGCTCGTGAACACCTATCGGTCGTTGCGTCGCTGGGACGTATCCCGTTGGGGAGTGCCGATCTGAGGCGCCGGCTGGAGATTGCTGCTTGGAGGCGAGATGAGGGAGGGGCCCGCTTCGGGAGCCTCTTCATCTACTCGCCTTTGGCGTTTGTTGTCTGGATACCCCTCATAGGAGTGATCATCTTTGGTGGCGCACGGCTTGCCACTTTCCTCACCGCGTTGATGTTTACGTTCTGCACGATGGTGTTGTGGCGAACGCTCCTCCACCGTGTTCTGTTCGCGCGGATGCTTGTCCCTTTGGTGGCCTTGATGGCTGCTTTTGGCTGGTGGGCGGCATACAACTCTAAGTCTGGGCTTGTGATCTCGCCTGCGATCGCACGGTTCAGTTCGTTGCTGTTGGTGTTCGGTTCTCTTCCCGGTGTCATCTGGTTCTATCGCAGGTGGCGTCGGGCTGCCCGGGAGCAGGCCCATGCCTACGACGCGTTGGCGATAGCAGCCGTCCACGTGGTCGACGCAATCCATGGGGAACGCCTTCTCTGGCGCCACAGCAGGAAGGTTCGTCGGTGGTGCGAAAAGCTAGAGAACCTGGCAGTGGAGGCCACGGCCTGTCTGGCCCTCAAGGACCGCGTTGACCCCCTCGATACTGGATTGCGGCGCGAGTTGCGGGACGAGGCGTTGCGGGTGGCCGAAGCGATCCGCTTGCACAAGCGTGCTTTGGTTACCGCTAGCTGCGTTGAAGATGTGGAAAGGGTAGTTGAGTCCCTTATCTACGGCATCGATGCTATTGTGCGCGATGATCGGGCCGCCCTGCTGGTCAATGCTCCTGATCTCCCTTCGAGGACAAGCCGCTTGCGTGCGATGGTCACGCGCCTGATCCCCGGGGCTGTACTGATCGGAATAGCCGCTGCTCTGCCACTTATTCCCGGAATTCCGCCCACGGCGGAGACTTCAGCCCGCTGGGTGCTGTTGCTCGTGGGCGCGAGCTCGATTCTCTCGTCAAGCCCCGATACTGCAGGTCACGTGCGCGACGTCCTAGGCAAGCTGCTGCTCAGGTAGCACATAGGCTGAGAGAGCGGCGCGGGGCCGACTGCCTGGAGGGGCATTGTGGTCCTGCGCCATTTTGTGATCGATGCCTGGTCGTGGCAAGCCCGTGATGGCCGACGCCGGACGACGTTGCCGGCTTCGTCGAGGATCGCGAGCATCGGCGGGTCCAGGCGTCCGCCGGGCGCGCTCGGCCTGGGCGGTCGCGGCCCGCATGACGGAGCCCGCGCAGGCGGCGATCAGGGGTGCTGTCTCCGCCGCGGCCGTCCTGCGACGGCAGGTAGAGGGTGTCCGTGGAGGTGACGAAGTCGGCCGGCTTAAACTCCCGCGCGCCCTTCTGCGGAGTCACCCAGCGGGCGATCTCGCTGTTGAGGAGGGCCGCGGCGTGCTGGTGGGCGGTCTCGTAGATGCCGTCCCTGCGGGAAGAGCTGGCGGGTTTGCCGAAGGTGCTACGGGGCTGGCGATGCCGTTCAGTTCGCGGATTGCCGCGATTCCCACGGGAGTTCTTCGTGGTGTGCTTGCGTTGGACGGCCAGTTTGTCTTCGCCGGGCGTCGTGACGATGACGTCGACGCCCCCGTTGTGAGGTCCGACGTGCCACTGGTTGACGTCCAGGCCGTCGCGGGCCACCCGGTCGGAGATGAGCCGCTCGAACTGATGGGGGACATCGCTTGGATCCGGCTCAGGCTCGTGCTCGCCGGTGAGGCCAAGAAGTCCTGGGCCTGCTGCTCCTCGAAGGTCAGGGCGTTCAGCCGCTCACGATCCTTCGCGAGGAGTGCGTCCGACTCGGGCGGCGGACTCGGCTTGATGGCCGGAGCAAAACTCGTGGCCCGTCGGGAGAGCGAGTACAAGTGGCCCCTGCTGTACAGGCCGGAGCCTGTCACCATCGAAACCTGGGTCACCAAGATCGGCGGTGCATCCGTCGGCCTTGCCCACGAGATCAAGGACGACGAGGTATACGCCCGCTCCTCTGTCACCGTCGTGTCCTTCGACCCGGCCTCTAACCGCCCTGCCCGGATCGGTGAAGGCGAGAAGACCTTCCTCGGCTGCTAACTCGCCCCGTAGAATCCCAATATCCCAGTCCAGTTGCCGAGCAGCGCCCTGCCGCCCTTGCCCTAAGCCACCCGAACATCGGAGTCGGACCTGGCCCTCGGTAGGGGAGGAGCGGACGGCGCCGAATTTGTAAGGGCCGATCAGTGCGCCGTTTCCCTTCCTCTGCTGCAGCCCTGTCTCTCTTGTTCCTCACGGGTTGTTCCCACTTGGGCGAGGAGAAGAAAATACCGGCGGACGCAGTCGTCTCTTCGCTGCGAAGCGTCACCGAGGAGGAAGTGAGGGCAGCGGCCACGCCCGAGATGGTGATGAACCTTCTGCGTACCGAACTCGGGGAGGACAAGGTGGCAGAGGTCGACTGGGCCAGCAGGCTCGTGAACAGTGTCCCGCGGACCGACCTCACTCCCGCCGTTTTCCTCAAGCTGGACTTCGTCGACGACAAGGACAAGGTCGGTGCCGTGGGCAGGATGCTCCACATTGTGCTGGGGTCGCAGCAGTGGCAGACGGAGCCCGACCGGGCTGTAGGAGTCGTCTCTCCCGTCAGATATCTTGGGAGGGATGCGTTCGAGTACCCGGTAGCCACGGTCAAGGATTTCCGGAAACGGCTGGGGTCGCTCACAGCGGGAGACATCGTCCGCAAGAATGCCGCCGGCAGCTCGGCTCAGATCTCTGGCGTGGGCTCCGCCGCGCGGTAATTGCAGCAGCGCCCGAAGGCACCCGCCGCCCGCCCTTCGCGCCAACCGAACCCAGTTACGGCCCCGGTGTCCCGTCGTGAGTGAGACGCCTCCACGATGTCGAATGGGCAGCGGGCGAGATGTGCCCCACCACTCCGGGATCACCTCACCATGCCCAGCCTCAGAGGAGACAGGTGGCATAGCGCAACGACATGCTCGTGATGCCTGACTGCGCCGGGTGCTCGCGCCGCAGCAAGCCGAGTTCCTCGTAAACCCCAGTGCGGACCTCAGGAGCTCGACCTCTGCGGCCAATGCCATCCGCCGGGTGTCGCAATCTGCCCTACCTACTGGCGGACGTCCTGATTGGCATCAGAAGGCGCTTCGGCGCTTCGGCCACTGTGGACGGCCACGCCGCAACAGTGGCGGCTCGCTGCCAGTGTCTCCTCCCTGATGGCGCTGCGTCCGAGGCCGTCGTTCGCTCAGTCGGGCGGCTGCTGGGGTACGGGATTCGAACTCGCGAGGGGGTGCCCCAACATGCCCTCCCGATCTTCGTCGTCAGTATGTGGCCGGGGGCTCCAGTAGCTCAGCTGGTTGCCGAGCTCGTACACCCGGTGCAGTCGGCGGCGTGAGGCTGAAGACGAATCTGCTCCTGTCGGCGGCACTCCTGTCTCAACATCGTCTGCGGCGGGCCGCTTGGATCGTGACCCCATCTACCATCGGATGTTCGTTGCGATCTAGGAACAGAAGGACGAACCGCAGTGGTAGACAAGCGAGTTGTCATTGTGACCGGTGGAGGCACGGGCATTGGGGCGGCCACAGCCCGGTTGCTCCGCCAGGGTGGGCACCGCGTGGTCGTTTCGGGACGGCGGCCCGAACCGCTACGGCGCCTGGAACAGGAGACCGGGGCGCTGGCGTATCCGTCTGATGTAGGTGACCCGGATGCCGCCGACGGTCTGGTCCGCGCGACTTTGGCCGCCTATGGACGAATCGACGGGCTTGTGCTGAACGCGGGTATCGGGCGCGGCGGAGCGGTCGGGGACCTGTCGCTGCAGGACTGGGACGAGGTGATGCGCACGAACGTCACCGGTCCGCTCCTGCTGCTGCGCGCAGCGATCCCGCACTTGCTGAAGACACGCGGCTCAGTAGTTGCCGTCGCATCGGTGTCCGCACTACGCAACGGCGCGAGCAACGCCCCATACGCCACCGCCAAGGCAGCCTTGCTGCAGCTTTGCCATTCCCTCACCATCGACTACGGGCGGCAGGGGCTGCGTGCCAACACCGTGTGCCCCAGCTGGGTCCGTAGCGAGATGGCCGACCGGCGCATGGCACGCTTCGCCGTGCACGCGGAGTTGAAGGATGGCAGCGTGGAGTCTGCGTACGAGGAAGCAACCAGGTTCCTGCCCATGGGGCGGCCGGGCGAACCGCATGAAGTCGCTGAAGCAATCAGCTGGCTGCTCTCCCCGGCGGCGTCCTATGTCAATGGCGCGGTGCTCACCGTTGACGGTGGGGCGACGGCTCTTGATCCCGGAACTCTCGCGTTCGACTTCCGTATCGAACCACGCGGCGACGCGGCACTCTGAGACTGCTGGATACCTGC
Source organism: Streptomyces sp. NPDC045846 (assembly GCF_056431605.1). Taxonomy (NCBI): domain Bacteria; kingdom Bacillati; phylum Actinomycetota; class Actinomycetes; order Kitasatosporales; family Streptomycetaceae; genus Streptomyces; species Streptomyces sp. NPDC045846. The sequence goes on from NZ_JBWKKJ010000019.1 coordinate 35,188, forward strand.
AGCGACGGTATAGGGGAGTACATCAGCCACAGCAGGCCCCATCCGGGGCGATTGCCGGCAGTGTCCCCGAGCTGCGTCGTACATGTCGGCTGCCCGCCGATGCGCCTGCAGTGCAGGCGGGAAATGCGGGCGCAGCACCTCCCGGAGCCGGCTCCGCTGCGGCCTGGGCGAGGGGCCGACTGTCAGTGACTTCAGCATGCTCCCACCCCTCATAGCAGTAAAGGCGACACCACTGCGGCCGACCGCGGCAGGCTGTCTCTGCGGGCAGACCGCGACAGCGACCGTGCCACCGGCCGAGATGGGTGGCTGAATCCGGAGACTCGCCACGTCACTGTTTGGCGCGCCACGCATCGCCCACAGGCCGACGAAAGCGGGGGCTCGCGCGGGCGCGTCGCTCGACGCGCTGCTGCCTGGGAGCGAGCCAGCAGAGTGAGGGCGTTCTACCACCCTCACTCTGCCGGACAGCCGTGTGCTTCTGTGCGGGGACAGCGGGCAGAGCCGTCTGTGAGGGCAGCACTGGCCCCGAGTACTGCACGCCGGACACGCCGCCGATGCCACTACCTACATCCGTTGAACTTCGCCGGGCGGATTCTCAACTCCGTGGAAGCACATCTGGGAGACGCGCCCCTGCCAAGCTGACGTCCCTCTCCGCGTCTGCCAGTCCAGCTTCAGCCGCCGCAGACAACGACGCGAACGCGATGTCCCCCCGTCAGTGCACGTTCGCGGAGGCAGGGGCCTGGCGGTGAGCTGGACGTAGCGCTGTGCAACATCCCTTGGGGACGCGGGTGTCATGCCAGGCTCGGCGCGTCGCACCTGCATAGCCAACGGCGTTGATGACACGAATCGCGCCACCCAAGGGGTGGTGCCCGGTTCGCCTGTGAGCGGCAGGCCAAGCCCCTCTGCCAGGCCAGATGTGCATCTGCTGAAGGGTATCGATTCGCGCCAACTCCACTCGTTTTCCGTTGGTCCCGTTGACCCGCGATGCCGCCGCCAGCGTATGCTCCTGGAGTCGATCATCCGCTTTAGCGGATAAGCCGTAACGGTTGAGGGAGCCATGCCTCACACGGAAGAGTTACGCATCGTGGCCGTCGGGGACGTCTTCGTGCACCGAGAAGCGCCGCAGGAGGCGTTCCAACATGTCTACCGGGCCTTTCGTAGCGCCGACGTGGCGTTCGCGAACCTGGAAGGGGTCTACAGCAAGACCCTGGAAAGGGCGCCCAGCGCGGGTGTCCCCGTCATCGCTGACCCGGAACACGCGTCCAGCATCGCCGCCGGCGGAATCAACGTCGTCTCCCTGGCGAACAACCACAGCCTCGACGGAGGCACGCTGGCCTTGCTGGAGACTCGCAGCCACATGCAGATGAGTGGAGTCGCCACTGCGGGCGCTGGAGGAGACAGCGCCGCAGCACATGCCCCCGCAGTGATTGACACCGACCGCGGCCGGGTGGCAGTGCTCGCGTACGCCTCGGTCTTCCCCTGCGGTTACGAAGCCCGCCCCGGAGCACCTGGGCTCGCTCCCCTCAGAGCGAGCACGCTGTACTCCCCCTGGGAGATGAACGAGTGGAACCCAGGGCTTATGCCTCGGGTCACCACCGTTCCCGACGAGGGAGACATGGAGGACCTGCGCGCAGATATCGCACGGGCCCGCGAAAAGGCGGACCTGGTGATCGCGAGCTTTCACTGGGGAGACTTCACCCGGCCGTTCGTCCTCACCGACCACGAGACACGCACCGCCCGTGCCGCCGTCGACGCCGGCGCCGATGCAGTAGTCGGGCACCATCAACACCTTTTGCGCGGTATCGAGTTCTACTGCGGCAAGCCCATCTTCTACGGTCTCGGGCACTTCGCCTTCGACCTGCCGGGATTGGAGGAGCGGCTCCAGAAGTCGGCCTACCTCGGCCGCGGAGACGCGCGACTGCGGCGGGAGAGCGCCCGACGCTTCGGCGAGTACCGCATCGGCGTACGCGAAGGGTACCCCCTCCTGCCCTTCCATCCCGACGGCAGACTCACCGGGTTCGCCGTCATGTCGTACAGCGAGGGCGTACTGCGAGCCGGTTTCGCCCCCTGCGTCCTCGGCCCGGACAACAGCCCGCGCCCCGTGGCCGCCTCGACTCCCGAGGGCAAGGAGGTCGTGGACTATCTCGAGGCCGCCTGCGCCTTCGAGGAACTCCCCACGCGTTTCGAACGCGACGCCTTCGCTATCGAAGGCATCGCGGTCACCGCGGTCACGCCCGGTTCCTGAACTCTCCACCGCCGAAGGGCCTCGGCGAGCGTCCAGCTCCCTGCCGACGGTCTTCACCCCCTCGTACTCAACGAACACCGAAAGGTCGTGCCATGTCGGAACGCAAGCGTTACGTCGCGACGGAGACCGATGAGCAGTACTACTGGCAGCGGGTGCATCGCAACCTCGGTTGGTTGGGCAACACGGTCGAGGAGCAGAAGGAGCGCCAGCTCAAGCTGAAGAACGCCGTCATCGGAATCGCCGGCGTCGGCGGCATCGGCGGCGCGACCGCCGAGCGGCTGGTGCGGATGGGCGTGCAGAACCTCAAGCTCGCCGATCCGGATACCTTCGAGATTTCCAACATCAACCGTCAGTTCGGCGCCACCATCGACACGGTGGGCCGCAACAAGGCGGAGGTCGTCGCCGAGGCCGTGTACAACACCACGCGGGACGTAAACATCGAGGTGTACCCCGAAGGCATCAACGAGGAGGTGGTGGACGAGTTCTTCGAGGGGTGCGACTACGTGCTGGACAAGATCGAGCTGTACGAGATCGAGGCCCGCTACACCCTGCACCGCGCCTTCCGGCGCTCCGAGCGCTGCCAGTTCATGATGCTCACCCCGGTCTTCGGACACCGCACGTTCTTCTTCAAGTGGACCCGCGACTCGATGACGGCCGAGGAGTACTTCGGTGTTCCCGAGGGCGAGGAAATGAACGAGAAGAACGCCGAGCAGCTCATCAGCCGGTTCATTCCGGAGATGCCTGACTACCCGGATCGGCCCATCCTCGACGAGTGGTTCATCAAGAACCGTGAGTGCCCCATCTTCGCGGGCACCCCGCCGCTGGCCCAGGGCATGCTGGCGTCCCGCCTTGGCCAGGCCATCACGGGCCTGGACCAACTGCCTGGCGCCGTACCGCTGCCCGTGATGCCCGGGTACGCCATGCTAGACACCCAGAAGTGGGTGGCCAAGACCGTGGAGGGCAAGTGGTGGTAGCCAACGGCCTCGCGGTCCCGGAGGCCCGGGCCGAACGACACGACGACAGGGCACGGCCAGGTCTGCCCCGGCACGCTGTCTCGCTGCGAACCTGGCGGCGCTCCGACTACGAGCGAGTCTGGGGACGGGCGGAATGGATGCTGGGCCAGCCGCGCGAGATCGTGGCCCAGTCGGCCCCCGGCATGCTGCTCGGTGCCCTCTTCTACCAGAACAGCACCCGCACCCGGCTCAGTTTCGAGGCGGCGGCGCACCGCATCGGCGGTTCGACCATTGGCTTCTCCGACGTGACGACCACCAGGGCCGGCGATTTCTACCGGGAGTCCCTGGAAGACACCGTGCGTGTCGTGGGCGGCTACGCCGACGTCCTGGTGCTGCGTCACACGGACGACGATGCGGCGGAGCGGGCGGCCGCCGTGTCGCAGGTCCCCGTCGTCAGCGCGGGTACAGGTGACCGCGAACACCCCACACAGGTCATGCTGGACCTGTGGGTGCTGCGGTCGAAGCTGGGCCAGCTCTCGGGCATGACCCTCGGATACGTCGGTGATCCAGCCTGCCGGGTAGCACGCTCCCTCGTGTACGGGCTCGCTGCCTTTGGTGCGTCCGGGATCGTCTTCCTGGCTCCCGACGGCACGCGGATCCCCGATGACATTCAACGCACGCTGTCGGCCGCCGGGATGTCCTCGCACCGGGCGGAGTCCGCGGCCGAGGTGCTGCGCAGGGTCGACGCGGTCAGCATCATCCCGTTCGAGCTATCGGACTTTCATGAGAGCGCTGTGCGCTCCCATACCCGGTCCGCCGAGCTCGACCGGCGATTCGTCTTCGACAGCGCGCTGCTCAGCCGGACCGGCACCGGGGTGCCACTGATCCACACGGGTCCCCGTGGTCCGGAGCTGCCGCCCGAGACGGATGACGTGCCCAACGTGCACTACTTCGAAGGCGTGACCAAGGGCGTCTACCTGCGGGCCGCCTTGCTGGCTGAGCTTCGGGCCAACCACGGCCGTAGCTAGCCCCCTTGCCGGGCCGGGCGTGTCGTTTTCAGCAGTGGTTCTCCGGGGCCCCACACCCGGTACGAACCACCCGGCGCGCCCGGCCCCGTTCCATCGCGGTACAAACCAGCGTCCGGCCGTCCACCGACGTTCTTCCCATACCTTCAGGAGACCGCTCGTGCATGACGACCCGTTCCTCCGAGCCCTCCAGACCGGTGCCCCGAATACCCGCGTGCTGGCGAGGGAGGACATTCCGAGTGGCCTGCTGCACGACGAGGCCGCCGGAGCGCGCTACGGGCAGGCTCGCGCGCTCGTGCTGCCCGCAAAGACGCAGGAGGTGTCCGCCATCGTCCGCACGTGCGCGCAGTTCGGCGTGCCGATCGTGGCTCGTGGGGCGGGCACGGGCCTGTCGGGCGGCGCCAATGCCGTGGACGGATGCGTGCTGATCGGCACCGAGCGGATGAACCGGGTCCTTGAGGTGGACACCGACAACCAGACAGCCACTGTGCAGCCCGGAGTTGTCAACGACGACCTCAAACGCCTATGCGCTGAGCGAGGGTTGTGGTATCCGCCCGACCCCGCGAGTTCTGCCTGGTCGACCATCGGCGGCAACGTGGCCACCAACGCGGGCGGTATCTGCTGTGTGAAGTACGGGGTCACTCGCGACCATGTGCTGGGTATCGAGGCCGTCGTGAGTGACGGTACGGCGGTGCGGCTCGGTGGCCGGACCGTCAAAGGCGTGGCCGGGTACGACCTGCTCGGGCTGTTCGTCGGGTCGGAGGGCACGCTCGGGGTGATCACCGAGGTCACCGTGCGGCTCCGTCGTCGTAACACCAGGCCGCCGGTGACGGTGGTCGGCTTCTTCGACCGCCTGACGGCCGCTGGTGAAGCGGTCGTCTCGGTGACCGCGTCCGGAGCGACGCCCGCTGCCCTGGAGCTCGTCGACCGGCACTGCCTCAAGGCTGTCGAGGCATGGAAGCGGATGGGCATGGATCCTGACGCCGCGGTTCTCCTGCTGGCCCGGAGCGATGCACCCGACGGTGCCGCGGAAGAAGAGGCGAAGGTGCTGTTCGACTGCTTCAGACGTGCCGGCGCCACGTGGGCCGAGAGGTCCACCGATCCCGCGGAGTCCGAGGCGCTCTTCGAGGCCCGTCGGCTCGCCTACCCGGCGCTGGCCCGCCTCGGCCCCGTGCTGACAGAGGACGTCTGTGTGCCGCGGGGCCTCGTACCCGAGATGCTGGCGCGCATCGAAGAGATCTCAGCCGCCTGGGACACGCCGGTTGCCAACATCGCCCATGCGGGAGACGGCAACCTGCATCCGTTGATCATGACGCCAGGTTCGGACGCCGCGGCCATGGAGCGCGTGCATCGCGTCTTCGACGCGATCATGGACGCAGCCATCGCCCTCGGCGGAACCGTCACCGGCGAACACGGTATCGGCCTGCTCAAACGAGACGGGATGCGGCGCGAGATGAGCAGCGCCGTCATGTCACTGCAGCGCAGCGTGAAACAGGCAATGGATCCCCGGAGCCTGTTCAACCCAGGGAAGCTCGTGCCCTGACACGCCCTGCGTAGCGATGCCCACTCAATCATTCGTCGTGGAGGAAGAGTTGCAACCGCACTTGGACACGCCCCCGGTCCGGACCGTCGCGGTGGTCGGAGCGGGACCGCGTGGGCTGTCGGTCGTCGAGAGGATCTGTGCCAACGCGTCCGCGGTGGCTCCGGGAAAACACATTCGCGTGCACGTCGTCGACCCATTCCCGGCGGGTGCAGGCCGCGTGTGGCGCACGAACCAAGCCCGGGAACTGCTGATGAACACAGTTGCCTCACAGATCACCGTCTTCACGGACGACTCGGTCGACTGCGAGGGGCCGGTGGCCGAAGGACCGAGCCTCTACGAATGGGCGCGCTTCTTCTCGCTCACCGGTCAGCTCGACCACGACCTCAGTCTGCACCAGGAGGCCAAGTGCCTCGGGCCCGACTCCTATCCGACCAGGGCCTTTTACGGCGCCTACCTGCTCTGGGCCTTCGAGCACATCGTCAGTACCGCACCGAAACAGGTACGGGTCACTGTCTGGCGGACCACCGCCACGCGAGTCGTGGACCGGCCCGACGGCAGCCAGACCCTGGAGCTCGCCGAGGGAGGCCCTTTGACCGAGCTGGACTCGGTGATCCTCGCCCAGGGGCACCTGGACTGCGAACCGACCGAGGAGGAGGCTCACCTGGCCCGCTTCGCACGGGAGAGCGGAAGCCTGTACGTGCCGCCGCAGAACCCGGCAGAGGCCGACCTCTCGGTCATCTTCCCGGGTGCCGTCGTGGCGCTGCGCGGGCTCGGCCTGAACTTTTTCGACTATATGGCCCTGCTGACCGAAGGACGGGGCGGCACCTACCGGTCGTGCGGTGACCGTCTGGTCTACGAGCCATCCGGTGAGGAACCGGTCCTGATCGCCGGCTCGCGCCGCGGCATCCCGTACCACGCACGCGGCGAGAACCAGAAGGGCGTCTCCGAACGCCACGTTCCGCTCTTCCTCACCCCCGACGTGATCGACACCTTCCGGCGGCGTGCCGAGCAGGGCGAGGTGGTGGCCTTCCTGCCCGACGTATGGCCACTGATCGACAAAGAAGTGCGGGCGGTCTATTACGCCGCGCTGCTTGCCCGGCGTACTTGTGGGTGCGCGGCTACAAGGTTCATCGAGCAGTACGGCAGGGTCGCCGGGACCGAGAACGAGCAGCCCTTCCTGCGTATGCACGGCATCGGAGCCGGGGACCAGTGGGATTGGGACCGGGTCAACCACCCGCACTCCGGTCTGTCTTTCGACGGCGTCGACGAGTTCAATCGGTGGCTCGTCGACCATCTGCGCAACGACGCTGCCCACGCAGCGCAGGGCAATGTTTCCAATCCGCTCAAGGCGGCTCTCGACGTGTTGCGCGACCTGCGCAACGAGGTCCGGCTCGTCGTCGACCACCAGGGCATAACTGGCTCGTCGTACCGGGACGACCTCGACCACTGGTATACACCCATGAACGCTTTTCTCTCCATCGGTCCGCCCCGTACGCGCATCCTGGAAATGGCCGCATTGGTGGAGGCCGGCATCCTGAAGCTGGTGGGGCCGGGCATGCGCATCAGTGCCGACACCGCGACCGGCCGATTCGGCATAGCGTCCGATCTGACGGGCGACCGTCCGTTGTCGACTTCCGTGCTCATCGAGGCGCGCCTGCCAGAGACGGAGGTCCGGCGCACCCGGGACCCCCTCTTACGCGACTTGCTCAGCTCGGGTGGCTGCCACCCGTACCACATTGGCGAGCCGTCCGGCCCCGGCTATCTCACCGGGGCGGTCGCGGTGGGTCCACGCCCCTACCCTGTGCTGGACGCAGCCGACCGACCACACCCGGCTCGGTACGCGTTCGGTGTGCCGACGGAACATGTGCACTGGGTCACTGCGGCGGGCATTCGGCCCGGCGTCAACTCGGTCACACTTGCCGACGCGGACGCCATCGCCCGAGCGAGCCTGCGCACCGAGGACCGGCAATCGGTCGGACATGCCTCTGTTCCGTCCTCGCCCGGCATACCCGGGGGCGCACTGTGATGTCCGGGGAGCGCGAAGAGACGCCGGAGCACCCGGAAGCGGGAGCCGACGAGCCGGCCGCTGCCATGGACGCCGGGCTGATGTCGCCGGTGCGGGCGGGCACACCAGCCGAGGCCGCGCTGACGGACGAGGCGTGGCTGTCCGCCATGCTCGACGCCGAAGTCGCACTCGCCTGCGCCCAGGCGCGGATCGGGATGATTCCATGGAGTTCGGCCGACGCGATCGCAGCCTCGGCGCGCGGGTGGCGGTGCGATCCGGTGATGCTGGCCCGCCGGGCCCGCGAGGCCGCCAACCCGGTGGTCGCGTTGGTGCACGAGCTCACCCGCGAGGTGGCCGAGCGGTTTCCGGATGCCGCGGACGACGTGCACCTCGGCAGTACGAGCCAGGACATCCTGGACACTGCGACCATGCTGCTCGCGGCGCACACCCTGGACCTGATCCTGGACGATCTCGACCGTGTCTGCTCCGCACTGGCAGGGCTCGCCGAGCGTCACCGCGATACCTCCATGGCGGCCCGTACGCTCACCCAGCACGCGGTACCCACGACTTTCGGCCTGAAGGCCGCCGGATGGCTCCACTCGGTGGACAGGGCGCGAGGGCGACTCAAGAGGGTACGGACGGAGCTACCCGCCCAACTGGGCGGAGCGGCCGGGACGTTGGCGGCCTATCACGAGTACGCCGCGCTGAGCGGGGTGAAGAGCCAGGACGGTGGATCGGCCGCGCTGGAGCTGGTGACGGCATTCGCCGAGGAGGTGGGGCTGGCGGAACCTGTCCTGCCGTGGCACACCGCCCGAGAACCCGTGGCCCTGCTGGGCTGCGAACTGGCGGTACTGACCGGCACGTTGGGGAAGTTCGGGACAGACGTGCAGAATCTCGCCCGGACCGAGGTGGCGGAGGCGGTCGAACCAGCCGCCGACGGGCGGGGGGCGTCGTCGGCGATGCCGCAGAAAAGGAACCCGGTACTGGCCTCACTCCTGGTGTCGGCGGCACTGCAGTTGCCGTCCTACGCCGCAGTCCTGATGCACTGTATGGCGGCCGAGGACGAGCGACCGGCAGGCGCGTGGCACGCGGAGTGGCAGCCTTTACGGGAGGCTCTCCGGCTCGCAGGTGGCGCGGCACATACGGCGGCCGAACTCGCCGAGGGTCTCAGACCACTGCCCGGCGCTATGACACGCAACCTGCAACTCACGCAGGGGCAGATCGTCGCCGAACGGCTCAACGCGCATCTGAGAAGCGCTCTCGGCAAAGCCGAGGCCAAGCGGTATCTGGGCAGAATCGCCGCCTCGTCGTTGGAGAGCGGGTCCTTCGCCCACACCGTCAGGACCGACCCAGTCGTCCGAGAGAGCCTCTCTCCCGAAGAGCTCGACCAGATCCTGGACCCGGCCGGTTACCACGGCGTCGCCGGCGAACTCGTGGACCGGGCACTGACGCATCATCGCCTGCACACCCCCCGCACCACCGAAGTAACCGCCGAGTTCGGCGGCACCGGAACCGAGTCCTTCGGAAGGACACCACAGTGACGGACCGAAGCGACGCTGCGCAGGCCGTGCGCGCGGCCAGGGCCCGGCGAGACGTCAGTTGGCAGGAGCTCGCCGACGCCATGGGACGGCCCCTGATATGGGCCACGGCCGCATTGCTCGGATCTCATCCCCTTGCACCCGCCGAGGCCGAAGCCGCCGGAGCGCTCCTGGACCTGGAGCCGAGCGTTGTCGAGGCCCTGCGACTGCCACCGGTCCGCAACATCGGTCGGCCCGGGAGTTCTCCGGTGGATCCCACGGTCCACCGGTTCCACGAGGCCATCGGGCTCTACGGCCCTGCTTTGCGAGAACTCATTAACGAGCAGTTCGGAGACGGAATCATGAGTGCGGTCGACTTCCGCCTCGACCTGCGACGGGTACCCAGCCCCGAAGGTGACCGCGTCGTCATCGTCCTCGACGGCAAGTTCCTCGCCTACCGATGGTGAGATGACGCGCGGCGCCGTGTGTCACCGCCGATCCGGACCTTGCCGGTCCGGATCATGCGGCGGCGCGTGTGCGTAGGTCGTCCATCTCCACACCCAGCCACTCGCGCAGCCCCCGGGCACCCTCGTCGGGCACCTTGATCACCCGGCTGCCCTGCGAACGCACGACCCATCCGATCTCGAGCAGCCGGTCGAGCACCGAGGCGCCCACGGCACCGGCCAGATGATGGCGTTGTTCGGTCCAGTCGACGCAGTAGCGCACAAGTGGACGATCCATACACGGGGGCTCGACACCCACATCGGCCAGGACCGTCCAGCCGTGCTCGGTGACCTCATAGGTCAGGTCCCAGCCGGGTGCGGACAGCCGGTCCCGGACCGATCGATCCGGGTCGTGCACCCCGTCCCCGCCCGCCAGGACTTTGCGGTCGATGAGCGCGCGCATCACGCTCACCCCCAGGTGGCCGGCGAGATGGTCATAGCACGTGCGCGCCAGGCGCAGTGCGCGAGACCGGGTGCCGGAACGCAGGGAGCGGGGAGTGAAGGGAGGGGCCAACCTGGCGAGCGACTCGAGCGCGGTGGCGACCTCAGCCGATGCGAGGCTGTAGTAGCGGTGGCGCCCCTGGCGCCGGACCGTGAGCAGACCTCCCTCCACCAATTGGGACAGGTGACTGCTGACCGTGGAGGGCGCCACCCCGGACTCCGCCGCGAGCATCGTCATCGGAAGCGCCCGGTGGTCCAACAGGGCGAGCAGGATGCGCGCCCGGGTCTGGTCTCCGATCAGGGCGGCCGGTGTCAGGAAATTGGCGTCTCCTGCTAAGTCGCGCATGACTCTCCAGAATTTTAGGGTTCAGTCGCTCGTAGGCTCCCGATGGTGCCACGGCCCCATGTACACCGCACCCACCGGTCCGTCCGGACGCAGACGGCAGCACATTTCGACCCGGCCCGAAGCTTTCCGCAGCTACGTTGGGATCTGTCAGTCCCCCGTTTCGCCCGCAGTGCGCGTCCAGGCGCACGCTGCGGGCGTGGGATTCACGCCTTGGTATTCATGGAGGTAATGGTGGGCCGCGAGTTGATCACCCGAGGAAAGCTTCCCGGTTATCGCTACTCGCCCGGGGTGGTGGTGGGTGACACCGCCTACCTTGCCGGTCATTTCGGCGTTGGCACGGACGGGAAGCTCGTCGCGGATGACATCGCGTCCCAGGGCTCCCAAGCGCTTGCGAATATGCGTGCGACGCTCGAGGCTGCGGGAATGACGCTCGGGGACGTGGTGAGCATGAGGGTATGGCTCACCACCTATGACAACATGCCCGCGTTCGACGAGGTGTACGGAGCCTTCTACCCGGTTGACCCGCCGGCCCGTACGGCGTTCATGGTGGAAAGGCTCCCCCTGGGCGCGGCGGTCGAGCTCGATGCGATCGCGGTCCGCGACTCGGCGGAAGTGAAGGCGCGACTGGCCTGATGTCACGCATGGAACGAAGTGACGATCCCCTGCGCGAGCTCGGAGGCCGGGCGGGAGCGGCCGATGCGGCCGGGACGCGGCCACAGGTCGTGTCCCGGCTTCCCCTGATCGCGCTGTGCCTTGGGTTCTTCATGGTGATGCTGGACGCGACAGTGGTTACGGTCGCGCTGCCGCCCATTGGCCAGGACTTCGGGACCGGTGGCGACTTGGCGGGTGCCCAGTGGGTCGCGGACGGCTACACCATTGTCTTCGCCGGGCTGCTCCTGTCAGCCGGTGCGCTCGGCGACCGGTTGGGCAGCAAACCCGTCTTCCAGGCGGGACTCAGCCTGTTCGTGGCCACGTCACTGGGGTGCGGGCTCGCTCCGACCTTGTGGTTCCTGGTTCTCATGCGACTGTTACAGGGGCTCGCCGCCGCGCTGGTGGTACCTACGTCGCTGGCTCTGATCCGCGCCGCGTACACCAACAAAGAGGACCGTGCCCGGGCGATCGGCGTCTGGGGCGGCATCGGGGGCATTGCCGCCGCGTCGGGTCCCGTGCTCGGAGGGCTGCTCGTCTCCGCTCTCGGCTGGCGCTCGGTGTTCTATGTGAACCTGCCGTTCGGCCTACTCGGCCTCGCGCTGACCGCCCGTCATGTACTCGCGCCGAGGCCGCAGACAGCGCGCGGCACGGACCTGCCCGGGCAGGTCCTCGGCATCCTGACACTCGCTGCCGGGACGTACGCCGTCATCGAAGGCGGCCACCGGGACTGGCTATCACCGGTGGTCGTGACCGCGTTCGTGCTCTTCGCGTTGTGCGGGGTGGCCTTCGTGCTCGTCGAGCGGAACACGGAACAGGCGATGCTGCCGCTCTCGCTGTTCCGGCACCCGACGTTCTCCAGCGCCACTGCTGTTGGGCTATTGCTCAACATCGGGTTCTACGGTCAACTGTTCGTCGTCACCTTCTACTTCCAGCAGTACCGCCACTACGCGGTGCTGTGGGCCGGGTTGGCGATCCTGCCGCAAACGGCGATGGCCGGACTGGCCTCCGCCCTCGGCGGGCGGATGACCGCGCGTACCGGCCCCCGGGCACCCATGACGCTGGGCCTGTTGATCGGCGCCGCCGGCTTCCTGGCTCTGCTGGTCGCCGGACGCTCGACCCCGTACTGGGCATTGGTACTGCCGCTGGCCGCCATCGGCTTCGGTACGGCGTTCACGATGCCTGCGGCCGTGGCAGCTGTGGTCGAGTCGGCACCGCCTAACCGGTCGGGGATTGCATCGGGAGCGCTCAACGCCAGCCGTCAGGTGGGCAGCGCCGTGGGAGTGGCTCTGCTCGGCGCGCTGATCGCCGACACGGCACACTTCGAGTCGGGTATGCGTGCCGGTTCGCTGGTCAGCGGGGGTTGCTTCGTGCTGGGTGCGCTGATCGCCCGGGCTGTGGGCCGGGGGCCAGGGGAGCGAGCTATGGACTGACGCGACCCATCGTGCAGTTCCGGAGCTCTTCGCTCTCATCCGTGAGAACAGACGGGTGCCGAGTCATGCCGGTATGATCGGTCGACACGGCGGACAGCCCGGTTGCGGGCCGGATCTCCAGCAGAGGACGGCTGATGAACGAGAGTGAACTCCCACGCCGTCAGGGAGGTCGACGTCTAGTCGCCAAGTTCGGCCAGCGGCTCAGTGAATTGATCGCCGCGCTCTATCCGGACGAGCGACAGCGTCCGGGCTACGCGAAATTGGCCGCGCAGATCAGAGAGACCACGGGCGGCACGATCTCGGCAACGTATCTGTGGGAGCTGGCGACCGGCAAGAAGCGCAATGTGACCCTGGAGCAACTGGACGTGCTGGCCGAGTTCTTCGGGGTGCCGCCTGAGTATTTCTTCGACGACGCTGCCGCGGAACGCATCGCATCGGAGCTTAGGCTGGCGACAGCGCTGCGGGACGCACGGGTACGCAACCTCGCCCTGCGTGCCGACGGTTTGTCCTCCGAGGCTCTCGATGCTCTGCTCACGATGGTGAATGAGGCGCGGCGGATCCAGCACCTTCGGGACGTCGACTCACCAGCCGTACGAGGCACGGACAACAGCCCACACCCGTAGATATGGTGATCTGTCGCACTCTCCTTGGCGGATGAGCAGAAGACTCTGGCCGAATCGCATCGGCATGGCTGGCAAGTGGTTGACGTGGTACACGGCATGCCGAACCATTCTCAGAGTTCCTGAACGAACTACATAGGTGATATGCCGGACAGGGTGCAGTTGCATCACTGTGCGACAAACCAATGAGAGAGTGAAGGCACCCGCATGCCGCTGCACTTCAAAGAACTCCACCACCGCTGCCTATCGATAGTGGACCGGCTGGATCTCCCTCAGCCATTTTCCGTAGAATCTTTATGTGCGCTCCTCTCGCAGCAGCGCAGGCGCCAAATATACCTGCACCCTTTCCCGTCCAGCGCCATTGGCAAATCAGCCTGCGGAGTGTGGATCGCCACCGACAGCGATGACCACATATTCTTCGAACCGCAGACGACGCGGCTCCATCAGGAGCACATTATCCTCCATGAAATCGGCCACCTGCTTTTCAATCACTATTCGCTCGGCCTCCGACGCGTCCCCGATCTGACCAGGCTGTTCTCCGACCTCGCCCCCCGGACCGTGCAACGGCTGCTCGGCCGGACGAGCTACACCACGGTCCAGGAGCAGGAGGCGGAGATGCTGGCAAGCCTCATCAGAACAGCGGCGGTCCATCAGCAGGCGGCTCCGTCAGCGGGCGTCCTCGGGGAACTGGAGGCCGCCCTGGGGGTTGGGGGGCCGCATGCTCGCTGAGCTCACCGCATGCAGTGGGCTCGTCGAGGACATAGGCACGGGGACCATCTGGGCCGCGGTGCTGCTGCGCATACCGGCGGCCCGCCGAGACCGTCGCCAGCGCGGACTGTGTATCGCGGTGGTGGCGGCAGCAGCAGCCATGACCCTCCGTCTCGGTCCGGTCAGTGGCGCCATCGACGTCATCACCCGCGATCCGCATATGACCCAGCTGGCCATGCATCTGTTCGGGGCCTTCTCCGCCATGGTGGTTCTCGACTTCCTCCTCGTCGTCACGGGCGGCGGACCGCCGAGGAAGCGGCTGCACCTGATCGGTGCGGCACTCCTGCTCTCGCTCGTGGTCTTCGACGCGACGGCGCCCGCGCATGCGCAGGACGCTGTCACTCCGCATGGCGCCCCGCCGCCGTCTCTTGAGTTCTGGTTCACCTTGCTGGGCATGCATCTCGCATCCGACAGCGCATGCGTCATCGTGTGCTGGCGCTACAGTCGGCGCAGCGCCAAGGGCCCGTCGCGAGCGAGTCTGGCGCTCTTCGGCCTGGGAACCGCTTTCGCCGGGCTCTTTTGGGTCGGGTATCTCCTCTATATATCAGTGCGATCGCCATGGATACCGTCGCTTCTGTCTCTCGCCATGGGCCTGCACGGTCTACTTCGGGCCGCCTCGATCGCTGTCCCGACCCTGCTCGACGCTCGACGGGCCGTGAGCGAGATCAGAACGCTGCACCGTTTGCGGCCGCTGTGGGGCGACCTTGTCGAGGCGGTGCCCTCCGTCGCGCTGCACAAGCCGCGCAACCACCTGTGGGAGACCCTCTGGCCTCAAGGGCCGCGAGATCTGATCATCTACCGCAGGCTGGTGGAGATCCGTGACGCGATTCTCGTCCTGCGCGAGTATGTGCCGGCCGACCGCGTCGCCGACGACGAATCGGGGTCGCCCGACTCCTTCCGTGAGGATGCTTACGCGCTCGCCCGCATGCTCAGGGAAGCCCGCCGGGCCAAACTGACGGGCGAAGCACCTCTTACAGACTCGGCCAGGCTGGTCCACTCGGCGGGCATGGACATAGCTGCGGAGACCGAATTCCTGGTCCGAGTGGCCACGGCCTACCGCCGTCCCAGGGCTCCACGCACACCCAGCCGAGTCCCTGACACGCCCCCCGTCGAACAGGACTTCGCAAGCCAAGGCTCCCGCGTCAACCGCGACTGCTAACGGCAGGTTTGATGTGGATGGCGAGAGCGCCAAGGGCCTCCCTGTCGGGGTACTGGCTCACGTACCTAAGCTTGACGTTTATCCACTCGTGCTGGTGATGAGTCCTGTTGCTGGTTTCGGTTTGCCCTGTTTCCCGACGGGGTGCACGTGTGCACGGTGCTTGTTCTTCCTGCCAGCTGGCCGGCCGGGACCTGCGATAGTGGGTTTCGGTGCGCTGGCCGGCTGAGGGGTTTTCGCGTGGACGCGGCGAAATCCTCGACGGACGCGTGCGGGTGTGAGGCGCCCTTGGCGTGCTGGCCGTTCCCAGGGTTTGCGGAGGTCTTCTGCGAGGGGCCGGGCGAGGCGAAGTTGGGTGTGTGAGGCGATGACGATCCAGGTCCAGCGGTCAGCGGCCGCCGGCTCGCGGATTTTGGGAGTAGTCCACCCCAGCGTTTGCTTGAACAGCCGGAAGGTGTGCTCGAGGTCGAATCGGCGCAGGAACGCCTGCCAGAGCCGGTCCACGTCCCCGGCGGTAGCGGCGGTGGCCGACCACCACAGCCAGATGGGCCTGGGGCTGTGTTCCCCGCGAAGGTGGTCGACTTGGAGGCGAATGACAGTGCCTTCGATGACCGGCAGCTCTCCTTCGGGGTAACTGGCCCAGGCCGAGCGCCGCACCAGTAACGGGTGCAGCGGGTGCCAGGCAGTGGCGATGGCCTTCCCGTAGTGGGTGGTGTCGGTCACCGTGGTGACCGACGGGACCGGCTGAGTGGCCGCATCTTCGAACGCGAACTCCGCCCCGCGCTTGGGCTTGCGCCCGCACTTGCCTGCTGGCTGCGGCAAAGGCGGAAAATACAGGACGCGGTCCGACCGCATCCGGCCCAGCAGCTCAACGGGCAGGTCCGCCAGCAGGAAAGCCAACCGGGTCACGTCGTAACCGGCATCCACGACGACCAGAACAGGTGGATCTCCGATCTCCCACTGGCCCGCCACATACAGCCGCTGGAACACTTCCCGAATCTGGGCGGCGGTGACAGCGATCGCGTCGTCCCACGGACACAGCCGGACCACGTCCAGCACGGCAGTCCACGACGTCCGCCCCTGCTCCAGAGCGGCCACGAAAGAGTAGGGCCACCCAGGGATCATCTGGGCCGAACCCCTGCCACGACCATACGTGTGACAGAACAACCGGTCCGGACTCGTATTCGCATCCGGCCGCAGCCAGTTACTCACATCGACCGCCAGGACCAGCCGCCCCTCCGCGGTCCGGGGAAGCGGCAGTCCCGCCAGCGCCCTCCGCAGCCGGGACACGTCGAGTCGACCCCGGTTGACCCCGCCGTACAACGCCCCATGCCCACGCCGGTGCTCGGGCGCCAGTGAGAGCTCCACCAGCGTCTTCACCGGGCCATCCGCACAGAGTAAGGCGTCACCCAGCTCGAACAGAGCGTCGCGTCGGCCAGTCAGACACGCATACAACTCCGACCGAAAGGACACGAGTTCGGCAAACGCATCCCGCGGGGCACCCCGCTGCAGCAGACTCATGGCTACGGCCTTCGTTCTGGTCAAGTGCCTCTGTGACGGAGCACAGGATCAGACGAAGGCCGCTTCCACGTCAGGCACTCGGTCGAAACACCAGCAAGTTCGACGCCACGTTCGACTGCGGACGATAAACGTCAAGCTAAGGGCTTGCAGATCATTAACACGTTGTGTTGATCATGCTGTTTGCGTCGCCGCTGAGGGCTTGAACCCGAGCCTGGAGGGACGTGAGGGCGGAGGGTGGGGTGGCTGCCGGCGTGATGACGATGCTGTGCGCCTTCAGCAGTGTCCTGATCTTCAGCAGGGTGCGGTGCATGGCGGTGCGACTGCTGTCGAACAGCACGGCCAGGGGTTCCGCGGCCAGGGCGACCCGCAGGTGGAGGACGGCCGCCAGGACCTGGTCAGGGAAAGCGAGCCGGGGCGGGCGTCCTCGTTTGACGTCGCCATCGATGGCCAAAGTGCCGGTCAGGTCGCACAGTTGCTGCCGGGACATGCCGGTCAGGGCGGGATCGGACAGGCGAGCATGGTCCCCCTTTGGGGCCGGCTTTTGCGGGGTCCGGGGTGCTGGGACGGACGGGCAGGGCTGAGGGTGCACGGCATAGTTCCAGTCGCCGGGGAAAGGGTGTCGGGTCAAGGGCAGGGCCGCCATCTCCGCGTCGCCGATCTGGACCCCGGTGGGGTAGATGTTGGTGTCCAGCTCTGCCATGACGCGCAGTCCGGTGCGTGTGGTGGTCGCAGCGATGGACTGGATGATGACTTCGTGGCTGGCCAGTGGGCGGCCGCGCCAGTTCATGGTGATGCGTGAGAAGAGCCGGTGCTCGATCTTGTTCCACTTCGATGTGCCTGGCGGCAGGTGGCAAACGGTGATCGTCAGTCCTGTTTCGGCGGCGAGCCGGGCGAGTTCGAGCTTCCAGGCCCGGGTGCGGTAGCCGTTCGAGCCGCCGGCGTCGGCGGTGATGAGCAGTCGTGTCGCCTGCGGGTAGTTGGCCTGGCCCTGGCCCGACCACCAGCGGCGGATTGATTCCACAGCGAACGCGGCGGTGTCGTGGTCGATGCCGACGTTGACCCAGCCGGTGTTCGCCGCGAGATCGTAGATCCCGTACGGGACTGCCTTTCCCAGCTGCGGGTCGGCGAAGTCATGAACATTCACCGGCACCGGGGCAGCCGCCGGCCGCCATCGGCGTCCGTCGTTCTTGAACTCGCCGACGAGCTCCTTCTTCTTGGTGTCCACGCTGATCACCGGTTCACCGGCATCCCGGTGCTCGCGGGCCTGCTCGTTGAGATGGCGGAACTGGGCATCCCGGTCCGGATGTTGTCTTCCCTCGATGGTCTTGGCGTTGGCCTGCAAGCTGAAGCCTTCCTCCCGCAGCAGGTCGGCGACGGTGTCCGCACTGACTTTGTGCCCGGCCCGGGCCAGCTCCCGCGCCAGCGTTCGGGTCGACTTCACCGTCCATCGCAGCGGCGACATCGGATCACCCCGCTCGTCCGGCTCGACCAACGCCAACAGTGCCGGCCGCAGTCCTGGATCGAGATCTGCGACCCTCTTGCGGCCTCCACCCGGCCTCCGCACCCGCCCCAGAGGATCCTCGCCTGCCTCCAACTCGAACACGCCCTTGCGGACCGTGGTCTCACTCACCGAAGCCGCCCCGGCGACGGCCCGAATACCACCGTGTCCCAGGACATGGGCCTCTGCGGCCATCAGTAGCCGTCGCTGCCGCTCATCCAGATGCGGGAACAACACAGCGAACTTCACAGTGAGTTGGGTACGGGTCTCGTCCGGGATGCGCATACCACATCAACGAACCGTGGGATGGGAAGCAACACCTTGATGATCTGCAAGCCCTTAAACAAGTCATGGCGGATGGCGCCGGCCTCACCGCGCGAACCAGATGGTAGATATCCCGAGCAAGATGATCAAGGCGAACCCTCTGAAAATGAAGGGCTGGCCGGGGGATACGTGGGGAGGCGATAACGTCTTGAATACCACGAGTCTTGGCAGTAGTCGTTCCCCGGAGGGGATGGATATACAAGTTCACGAAGTCAACAGTCTCATGAACTTTTTCGCAGTCGATAATCAGATTAAGATCAAGGCGACGGCAAAATCTGTCACGGTGACCAGAGAGGGCGATGCCTATCCGGATATGGAACTAGTCCAGTACCGCGCGAACCAGGCGCCGCGTATAAGAGCCACGGACCGAATGGCCAGCGAGTCCGGCATGGATTCTGTTCCCTGGTGGGGCCAAAAGATCAACAAGACTTGAGTGGACGGCAAATGCCTACAGGGATGCTGAGAGAGGGAGCCACCCCGATGGCTACTCCTGGAGTGCGGCGAGTGATGCAGCGGATCGGGCAATGCGTACTGACGTATGTGCTTATTCACTCTGCGGCATGGATAGTTGTTGCTCTGGTGGTTCCGTGGAAGGACTCGCTCGCGCAGATTGCGTGGCTTGGCCTTGGCTTTCTCGCTTTCACTGGTGTTCCGACACTGCTCCTTGCGATTGGTGTGGGACTGGCGCACACGAAGATGGATGTCGTTCAGTTCCGCCTGGCATTGGCACTGCCCATGCTGGTGTTTACCTTTCCCCTCCTGGGTATGAGCACAGCTGAGCCATTCGTGCTCCAAGTCGCGGCACAACTCCTATTTGTCACCTGGTTGATGCCGGCACCTCTCGTGCCCGAGAACTGGGTCGGGGATATGAACTAAGGGATTGGACGAGGGGCACAGTTTACTCACCTCATCCAATTTATCGTCCGAGAGTGGCCACGGCTTGACGCAATCCAGAAATGTTACTGTTTATCGCTGCGTACGCCTCCTTGGACTGTCGTAGCTTTTTTTCGGTGTCCTTCTTCTTTTGTTCTGCTTCTCGAGCTATTCGTCGAACCTCGATCTGCGCCCGTCCGGCCGAACGCCGGGCCCGTTCCATCTCTTTCAGGTCGTGGTCGACCTGATCCGATTGAACAGGCTCGGGTCGCGTCGCGCGGTGCGCAGACTTCCGGAGAGAGTGGTTTGCCTGTCCCTCAGTCGAACCCTCGATCTGGTCGCTCTGGATTCGGCCCGCTCACTCTCACTGCGAGCCCACGGCCAGGTCACCATTTGCCTGCCGAGAAAAGTGACCCCTTTTTCGTCCATCTTGGCCCGTGAAATCTGCCTTCAATGCCGTTGCGCCGCCGGCCACTCCGGCGAATCCGAGCTTTGCGGTGTCGACCCCGATGCTGAGTGCGTTTACTTTCACGCTGAGGTCGCTAACCACCTTTTTAAGTGGTTTGTACTCGCTCTTGAGGAATTCGCCAAAGAAGGGCGCAAGGGCGCCGGCGGCCGTGAAAATGCTGGTCTCGGCCGGACCGTCGCTGCCCGCCGTCATCTGCGGCACCTTTTGTTACGTATATGCACGTTTTGCAACCTTCATCCAGGCTGAATAGATCGGGCGACTGTGCTAAATTCCGGTCTGCGTACGGTAAAAAGGTTCACCAGGAGGATGCTTTGCTGTTATTGGGTTGGGGCATATATGTGACCTTCCATTTGATGCTTTTTGCCCTGGTGCTGTATCCGTTCGGCCTGCGCCCCATCCTTGTCAAGCGCAGGCTTCGAGCCGTAGGTGTCACCACCAAGGCCGTGTGTACCGGAGGATATTGGTCCGAGGATCGTGTATCCGAGCGATTCGAGTTCACCCTTGACGACGGGACTCCGGTCTTTTATCGCAGTTCACTGCGAGGCAGTCGGGTGGCAGCCGACGATGAAGTGGTCGACATCGTTTATGACCCGAAGAGGCCCAAGCGGGCGCGCACGGTTCGAGAACTCAATCGGCGCACGGAGGTCCGATTCGTAGTAATTGGATCCCTGGGGGTCAGTGCGGTACTGCATCTCTTCTTCATCAAGGCCTTTATTAAGCTCTTTGATGATCTCTTCATGAACTGACCCAACCACGCTAAATTCCCCGGGGGGGCAGTCATGATGGAAATGTGAGATCTCCATACCAAGGCTGCGCGGATGAGGTCCCACACCAACGTCGCCGACCATTCGGGGCGGTAACCGGCCGCCGCGCATCCCTGGTTCGGGTGCCTGTCCCAGGACTCGAACTACTGATCTTTTCGTAAGTTCGGTGGGTGTGGTGGCGGTGTAGGTGGGACGCTGTCGGGATGGCTTATCAACCTTCGCCTTTGGCCGCCGGATCGCCTCTTCCGCCTTTGTCGCGGCCGCAGTTGGCGGAAGCGCGTCGCGTTCGGGCGGTGGAGTTGTTCGAGGAGGGTGTCTCGAATGCGGAGATCGCGCGGGCGGTAGGGGTGTGTGCGGAGAGCGTGCGGCGATGGCGTCGGGTGTGGGAGAAGGACGGTGCTTCCGCGTTGCGGCGGCGGGCCTCTTCCGGGCGCCCGCCCAAGCTGGACGACTCCCAGGTCGAGGCGGTCCGGACCGCGTTGGGTCGCGGTGCCCGAGCTCATGGTTTCGAGGCCGACTTGTGGACTCTGGAACGGGTCGGAGAGGTCGTTGCCCGGGTGACGGGGGTGGTGTTGTCCAGGGCGTCGGTGTGGCGGCTGCTGACGGGCCGGCTGGGATGGAGTCTCCAGCGGCCCGAGCGGCGGGCGGTGGAGCGGGATGAATCGGAGATCGCCCGCTGGGTCGCGCATGAGTGGCCGCGGATCAAAAAAGGGCGGTGAACACACGTGCCTGGATCGTGTTCCTCGACGAATCAGGCGTCTCTCTATTGCCACAGGTCCGTCGCACCTACGCGCCCCGCGGACGGACCCCGCTCCTTCGGCACCGCCTGAACTGGAAGCGGGCGTCGATGGCCGGGGCCCTGGGCTACCACTCCACCGACCCCGAACGCGGGGCACGACTGTGTTTCCATCTCAAGCCCGGCAGCTACGACACTCTCGGACTCATCGAGGTCCTGGAGCAGATGAAGGTGTTCTACCGCGGCGAGAACGTGGTGCTGGTCTGGGACGGCCTGTCGGCCCACTGGAGCCGGGCGATGCGGGCATGGGTGGCCGAGCAGGACTGGCTCACCCTCGAGCGATTACCCGCCTACGCACCCGAGCTGAACCCAGTGGAACTGCTTTGGTCCTCGCTCAAGAAACGTGAACTCGCCAACCTCGCCGGCGACCACCTCGCCGATGTCGCCGACGCCACCGAACAAGGCATCCACCGCATCAACACCAACCCACAACTCCCCTGGTCATTCCTCACCCACACCGGCCTGACCATCCACCCACCACACCCACCGAACTTACGAAAAGATCAGTAGCGGTTGCGATCGGCTCATCCCCGGGTACCCGGGCTGCACGAGGACCTCATGCGCGAGCTGCGTGTCTGGGACGGCTCATCCCCGGGTACCCGGGCTACACGTCCACCGCGCCACGAGCATCTGCTGAGGCTGCGGCTCATCCCCGGGTCCCGGGCTGCACGACCTCACCGGCGTGTTCGCAAGCCGTTCGGAGGGCTCATCCCCGGTCGCCCGGGCTGGACGTCACCGTCGTCGCCTTCGTCGTCCGCGGCCTCGGTTCATCCCCGGGCGCCCGGGCTGCACGGTTGTCTGATGGTCATCAAAGACAAGCTCGGCGGCTCATCCCCGGGCGCCCGGGCTGGACCACGAAGTACCCAAGGCCCTGATGGTGGAAGGCGGTTCATTCCCGGACCTCCGGGCTGGACGTGGTCGCTTTGACTGTCTCTGGAGAGTGGGCCGGTGCATCCCAGGATGCCTGGACTTGACACGAGCATCTGGACGGCGGACACATACGCGTACGGTCATCCTTGGGACCCGGGGTGTACAAGCCCACCTGCATGAGTGCCAGATACGGTGCCGATCCATCTCCGGAGCACCCGGGGCCAGACCTATATGTTGCCGCACCATGGCGCGTTGCCAACGGCGATCCCCGGGCTACTCCGAGCTGTAGTGGCCTGCGGTCCACGGCGTGAACATAGTCGCGAGCTCATCCCCGGAGAAACCGGGCATCACATTTCGAACGATATCGCACCAGCCGGACCGATCGGGTCATTCCCGGACACCCGGGGTTGCACCCGAAGGTCATCGCTATTCCTGAGGTGCATGTCGGTTCATCCCCGGCCATCCGGGCTGACGCATGTCGATATGACCCATGGAGGATCGCCTCCGGTTCATCCCCGGACGCCCGGGCGGATAGCCGATGAGCCGCAGTCGCAGCGATGAAAGTTGGTTCATTCCCGGACGGCCGGGGGCTGGACGCTGCCAGCATGGCGGCCGCGCCCTTCGACAGGGTTCTTCCCGGACGCCCGAGCTGCACAGGAGTAGCTGGTCGGCGGGCACGTACGCGTACGGTTCATCCCCGGACACCGGGGCTTGCCCTAACCGCTGGCGCAGACCTGAAGACGTGGATCGGTTCATCCCCGGTCGCCCGGGCTCGACCACGCAGTGAGCTTCTTGTTGAGCTCTTCGTAGGGTTCATCCCCGGTCGCCCGGGCTGGACGTCTCAGCGGGCCGCCACAGCTCGATGCCATCCGGTTCATACCCGGGCGCCCGGTCTGCACGAGCGCATGGAGCAGTCGCCGCGCAACCAGAATGGCTCATCCCCGGGCGCCCGGTCTGCACTGGACGAAGGGCAGTGGCGGCGACGCCACCGGCGGCTCATCCCCGGGCGCCCGGGCAGCACATCATTCTGGCGATCGTGGCATCGGGCATGATCGGCTCATCCCCGGGCGCCCGGGCTGCACTCTTTCTGGCCTGCGGTGTTGTGGGGGCTTTGCTCTTTGTTGGTGTGGCGGGCGAGGACGAATCCCGCTCCCCAGGCTCGGTTGTGGCCGAGGCCGGTGGCGAGCATGGTGGTGAACGCGTGGGGGTTGGTGATGGTTACGGTGGCGTGGAATTGGCGAAGTTGGACGGGTTCGTAGTGGTGTGTGGGGGTGTTGTTGCGGGTGTGGCTGTGGTAGGTCCATTCGCCGACGTGCAGGGTGATGTCGTGGGGTTGGAGGGTGCAGCCGGCTTTGGTGAGGCGTTGGTGGAGCCAGCGGGCGGAGTCTTCGGGGGTGGTGAGGTGGCTGCGGTGTTTTCCCTGGCCGTTGCGGGTGATCTGGGGGCTGGCGATGGTGCGGATCTGGGCGGTGTCGCCGGTGGTCCAGGTTTGTTCGACGAGTTGGGTTCGAGCGGTGGTGATGTCGCCGTGGTGTTGGAGGGGGGTCCAGTTGGGGGGTGAGAGGGTTTGGACGAGGAGGGCGTAGGGGCGTTGGGCGGTGAGGCGGCCGGGGCGCCTGCGGTCGGTGGTGGCGGGTTGGCGGGCTGCGGCGTAGAGGGTGCGGCCGTGGCGGTTGCCGGTGGTGGTGACGGTGCCGAGGCCGCGTTCGACGAGTTGGTGGAGGCGGTGGGCGTCGCGGCCGGCGTCGGAGGCGGTGTCGGTGAGGGTGAGGGCGCTGCGATAGACGTGGAGTTGGGCTCGTTCGGGGTGGGGCATGCCGAAGTCGAGCAGGTCGTGGGCGGTGAGGGTCACCAGTTCTCCTGGGGTGCGGGGGGTGGGGTGGTGGTGTGGCTGGTCATGGCGAGGGTGCGGTGGCCGCGGTCGGCGTAGCGGGTGGGGGGCTGTTCGGGCAGGGCCGGGGCGGTGGGGTCGAGGGTCTCCTGCCAGTACTGGGGGTGGTGGGTGGTGGCTTCGTGGAGCAGGGGGATGTGGTGGGGCCACTCGGTGTCCCAGGTGGTGGTGCCGTGGGGGATGAGGCGGGCGGGTGGGCAGCAGCGCCGTCCCAGGTGCAGGAGCCGGGCGGGCCGCAGGAGGGCTTCGTGGACGGTGTCGGTGAGCTGTTGCGGGCCGGTGAGGCCGGCGAGGAACGCGCCGTCCACGATGTAGGTCTTGTGGCCTTTGGTGGTTTTGCGTGTTGCGGGGGCCCATGAGGCTTTGGGGGGTGTTCCGGGGGTGGCTTCGCGGGGGGCTGCGTAGATGAACCGGTCGGGTTGCTGGGCCAGTTCGGGGTGGGTGTGGAGGGTGAGGGTGTCGAGGGGGAAGGTGCCGGCGCCGGCGGTGTAGTCGTCGTGTTCGAGGTGGCCGGGCCGGTCGGCGCGCACGGTGAAGTGCAGTGCGGCCAGGTGGCTGGTGTCGTCGGTGCGGTCGTGGCCCAGGGCGTTGGCGACGAGGCCGATAACGCCGGATTTGGTGGGGCGGGTCAAGGTGTCGTGGTGGGACTCGAAGGGGGTGTGGGCGGCCCAAGCCTGCATGGGGCCGGACAAGCGGAGCAGGACGGTCGGCATGGGCTCAGTCGTCCTCGGGGGCGAGGGTGGGCGGGAGCTCCGGGCAGGATTCGCCGGCGGGGGAGAGCCAGCGGGCCGTGCCGCCCAGGAGCGGGGTGTGGCGCTGGGCTCGGCGGAGGTATCCGGCCAGGCGTTCGGCTCCGGCGACGGCGGCAGGGGGCTGGATGGACTGCTCGAAGTAGGCGGCGGCGGTGAGCGGGTGGTCGGTGGTGGCGGCGATGACCAGGCCGGGCGGTACGGCTGACCCGGT
Organism: Streptomyces sp. NPDC045846; assembly: GCF_056431605.1. Taxonomy (NCBI): domain Bacteria; kingdom Bacillati; phylum Actinomycetota; class Actinomycetes; order Kitasatosporales; family Streptomycetaceae; genus Streptomyces; species Streptomyces sp. NPDC045846. Next base: position 60,357 of record NZ_JBWKKJ010000019.1, read on the forward strand.
GCGGGAGCGGGCGGAGGAGGGGATGGCGTAGGCGAGGGCGGTCAGGAAGAGCTGTTCGCCGAGCCGGGCCAGGTGTTCGGCTTCTTCTGCCGGGGCGCTCTGGGCGAGTTGCCGGCGCAGGGCACGGCGGTCGAGGGCTGCGTACTGGTAGAGGGTTCCGGAGGCGAGGAAGGTGGTGCCCTTGCCGGCGGCTCCGAATACGCCGAGGTCCTGCCAGTCGTCCTTGGCGGTCCAGTCGTCGCTGACCATGGCGATCGGGTCGATGCTGAGGGCGTGGGCGACCTGGGCGGCGGAGTAGAGGGCGCCGTCGGGGAGTTCGGCGAGCATGCGGCCGAAGATGGCGAGTTCGACGGTGATGCCAGGGGCGAGGGCGGCCTGGGCCCGCTTGCGCAGGGTTGCGGGGGTGCCGTCGGGGGCCTTGAGGCCCTTGTCGGTGGATCGCCTGCCGCCGCTGGAGCCCTCCTCCTCCGCTTCGGTGTCCGCGTTGCTGCCGTTCCTGGCGCTCTTGGCGCGGGCCTTGTCGATGGCTTTTTGCATGAGGCCGCGCAGGTCGGTGGTGTCGTCCCAGGTTTCGGCGCCCAGCTCGCCGAGGCGAGCGGGGGCCTGTGCGGGAACGTAGGCGATGGCCCGGGTGCGGTTGGGGGCGGTGTCGTCGACGAGCATGCCGGAGGCGGTGACCATGAGCGCGGCCTGGGCTGCGGCCTCGACTTCGTCGTAGCCGAGCTGGGTGAGGCGGCGGGCGATCTCCTGGGGCAGGAGGCGGGAGCGGGCGGCGTGTTGGGCGGTTTCTTCGGTGTAGGTGCGGAAGAAGTCGCGGGCGGCGCGGACCTTGGACTGGGCGGAGACCCGCATACGCAGCGCGTTCCCGTACTGCAGGGTCTTGGGCAGGTTGGAGAAGTCGCGGTTGAGGCTGACGCCGGCGAAGGTGGTCTGGGTGTGCAGGACGGCGAAGTTGCCGGGCTGGTCGGTGATGTCGATGAGCCGGGAGTCGGTGGTGATGTCGGTGAGGGCCATCAGGCGTGGTGTCCGATCTCGGTGAGGGGCTGGCTGGTGTAGAAGAGGGCCGCCCACCGCTCGCGGGTGGCGGGGCTCCAGGCGGTGAGGTCGTCGGCGAGCGCGGCCCAGGCGGGCGTCATGTCGTGGGCTGCGGCGTAGCGGACCAGCGTGGTCAGGGCCGGGAGCAGCAGGCGGGGGCGGGTTGCGGCGAGCATGTGCTGCATGAGGGTTTCGGTCTGCGGGTGGCGGGGTCCGTAGGAGGTACCGCTGCCGAAGGCGCGCATCAGGCGCGGCAGCGGGGCGTTGCCGTAGGGCGGGGCGTGGTGCTGGGCGTGGACCGCATACAGCGCGGCGGTGATCATCGCCGGGTCGCGCTGCTCGGCCGTGAGGCTGCGGGTGATGGTGTCGACGGCCTGGTTGGCAGGGGTGGGTGAAGCCGCCCACAGGCGCAGGCTGTTCATCAGGCCGCGCCCGTGTTCGCCGGCCCGGATGCCGTGCAGGCGCCGCTCCAGGAGCTGGCCGGGAGTGGCCTCGGTCGGGTCGAGGGAATCGGCGGTGACGAACAACGACATGGGCGGGCTTCCCTTGGGGATGAGGGCACGGTGGAAGTCGGCGCGCGCTGCGGCACGCTGCTGCGGGATGGCGGCATCGATGCGGAAGGCGCGCGCGGCGAGGCGGGCGCGCTCAGCCTGGTCGCCCTCCAGGAAGGCGGGATCGGTCAGCAAGGCCGCGCCGCACCCGTCCTCCCACGTACCGGCGCTGCCTCGGGTCTTCCAGCGCAGTGCCGAGATCCACGCGGCGGCCTCGCCCGCTGCCGGTACAGCGAGGACCTCGGAGGGAAGCGGGACGTCCCGCAGGACCAGGACCTTCTTCTTGTCGGTGGCCAGGCCCACGGCGCGCATGGCCGGCGGCGCGCATCCCGTCGGGGCGCAGGCGTCGCGGATGAGGTGCGGCAGGGTGCCCGGCCCGGCATGCCACCAGCGCTCCACCATCGAGACGGTGTCGAGGGGGGTGAGCGGGGCGGTGGCGGGCAGTTTCTTGCCCGTTGCGGTGAAGATGCGGTCGGCGGTGCCGGGCTGCCCCGGCTCCTCGGCGGTCCGCTTCCATCCCTGTACGCAGTGGGCGCGCTCGACCAGGCCGTCCGGGGTGGGCAGGAGCAGGATCCGGCGCGGCAACCAGGTCAGCGCATCCAACTCGCCCCGTGGCGCAGGGGGTCGAGTCGCGGTGCCGCGCGGGCGGTGGGTCCAGTTCGCCTCGCCGAGCTCGGTGACCGGGATGGTGCGCCAGGCGAGCTGTGTGGCGAGTGTGCCGTGCGGCTGCCAAACCAGCCCGCCGCAGGCCGGCGCCTGGCTGCCGTAGTTCGAGCCCGGCCCGTAGTCGGCACCCGATGCGCGCAGCCGGCCGCCGACCACCCACATCTGCTGGGTGAGCAGCAGCCGGGCGGCCCGGTCGGGCGGCAGCGCGGGCAGGCGAACATGGAGGTGGCGGTGGTCGGCGAGCAGCGGCCGGCCCAGCGCGGCCGCAGCCGTGAGGTCCAGATAGTGCACCGGCACCGTGCACTGCACGTTCACCTGGTGCAGCGAAGCGTCCTGGAACAGCGGACGTTCGGGATGGAACAGCGCGGCGCCCTCGGCGTGCTCCTCCAGCCAGACTCCGGCCTTCGACCAGTTGGTGGAGGCAGCCTCGACGCATCGCCACGCGTACTCGCCAGGATCGGCGGGAGCCAAGCCCGCTGCGTACGCGACGGCGGTCAGGAAACGGAGTACGGCCGCGGACTGCAGCGGGTCGGCGATGTCGAGCACCAGCTGCTCAGCACGGCCCAACGCCTCTGGGCCGCTGACGAGTTCACGGATACCCGCCAGATCACGCACCGGCAGCCACGGGTCGCGGCCAAGGGAGAAGGACAGGTCGTTCACGAGGCATCCCCGGTGATCTTCTGGGCGAGGTAGTCGAACATCGCCGCGTCACGGTCGTTCGTGTTCAGGCTCGCGGTGTTGGACAGCGACCGGAACGTCGCCGCCGTCCACTCCTCCTCACCGGTCCCTGCCGCGTACGCATAGATCACGGGAGCGATCTGGCCGTCGCGCTGCGTCCGCCCCTCCGCCTGCAGGGCACGCTTCCCGCCGGTGAGGACATCGGCGATGACGCACACCCGGGGCGTGAGCGTGGCCGAGGTGCCCTGGCCGTCGACGTTCTCCTCACCGGCCTGGGCGTTGATCCCTTCCAGCGCGTTGAGGACCATCACCAGCGCCTGACCCGTCTGGAACGCGATGCGTTTGTGTTCCCGCAGGTGCGGCTCGCGCCCGGTGATCGCCACGACCTGCTGGTTGAGACCTGCGGCTTTCAGGGCGCGGGCGATGTGGACGGCGACCTTGTCGATCGACTCCCTGAACCACATCGGCACCACCACCTGCCGGCCCTGGCGCACCTGCTCGACCACGAGCCGCGCCACGTACGGCGCCTTTACCAGCGATGCCTTCTGTACCCGCCGCAGCGCCGCGACCCGGTAGGAGCCCGGCTCGCTCCCTTCAAAGACCGTCAAGCCCTCGCTGCGCCGGAACTCCTGCCAGCTCAGGTCGTAGGAGGCACGGTCCTGCGCGGACAGCTCCAGGGGCAGCACGTCACGCTGCTGGACCGGCAGGTTGAGCTCGGACACGGTGGCTGCGGCTCCCACGCCCCCCTCGTACAGCAGGGAGCGCAGGGTGGTGACATCGAGGCGGTTGAGGCGCTGGTACCAGCGGCCCGAACGGTCCGCATTGAGCTTGAGGCCCAGGTCCATGAGCCACAACCGGTAGTCCGCACCTTCCGGCGGTGGATCGACCTTGGCGGCGTAGGCGATCAGGTCTGCCGCATAGGCGCTCTCCAGCGGGGCGGAGAACGGGGTGGCCGAGGCCCACAGCGTGAACGTGCGCCCGCCATCAGGGCGTTGCTGCAGGCGGCGCACGATGCGCGAGCGCCGGGCATCGGCGTTCACGAGCATGTGGCACTCATCCACGATGATCACGTCCCACTCCACCCGGGAGTGACCTTCCGCCGCGGCCAGGCGGGCGGCGTCCTCGACGGGCATCGCATCCAGGTTCACGCGGGGATGATCCAGCAGCCGCCACAGACGCTCCGGGTTGGTCACTACCCACCGAGGAGTACTGGTGGCGAATCGGCCAATGGCGGCGCGCCAGGCGGGGATCACCGACAATTTCGTGACCACCAGGATGCGCCGCGCGCTGCGCGTCAGCATTGCCTCGGCGCCCCGGATGGCCAGCGGAGTCTTACCCGACCCCGTAGGCAGGACCCAGATGTATCCCGGCGCACCGACCCGCCGCGCCTCCACCGGACCGCGGACAAGCTCGCGTTGATAGTCCCGTAGGGGAACAGGCCGCACGACGCGGGAAGGAGAAACCATCCCGTTGAGCTCGTCCTGGACGAAGGCCTCCCAGGAATAGGGCGGTGCCGCGTACGGTGCGAGGCCGCGGGGCAGGCCGCGCCCGTGCTTGTCCCCGAACACGTTCACCAGCCACCCGGAATCCCGCCGCACTCCCGGGTAGTAACCGCCCCCAAAGCTGGACAGGACAAACTGAGAGGGGCCGGCCGCGGGCGTCGGCAGCGTGTCGCGGCGGGTGACGGTATTCGCTCCCCGGTACCGCTGGCCGCTCTCCAGGGCATGGGCGCGGGCATGGCTTTTCCGGGCGTGGTTGGCAGTCATCGCAACGTCTCCAGGACAGAAGGGCAGTACGCGATCCTGTGAATCCGCGCGGCCATCTGCTGTCGGCACGATGCGGCAAAGGTCAAGACACGCTGATGCGAGGCACCTTGGGGAATTCCTGCATGCGCGCCATGTTCACAGGCCATGACGCTTGGAATTCGGTAGCTGCGTGAAGCCGTGCAGCAGCCTACACCCGGCGAGGCACACAGCGTGAGTTGTAGTTACACCATGTAATGATCTCTGCTGATGGTCGGGCTCCCGCACTCTGCGCCGCGGCGAGCCGAAGGCGGCGACAAGAAGCCCTGTCATAGCGGGGTCGGGCCCGCAAGAACCTCCCCATCCACGCCGCCCGCCCCTGCGTGGCGCTTCCTGGTTAACCCTCACCCGGACGCCTATGAAGGCACCGGGGTCCAGGCGGTCCACCTGGACCAGTAGCTACTCCTGCACTGCTCCCCGGGCGCCGGCGCTGGGGTTGGGTGCTGGACGCGACGGCGTCGCGTCCGCCAGGGAGAGGTACCGCGACCTGGAGATATGCGACGTCTGCGCGCCCTGGGGGAGTCTTGGCATCAGCGCCGCGCCCCCGCCCGGCCGCGACCGACACCGATGACCCGTGAACCACACCGACGAGGGGCCCCTGGCGGGCGGTGATTCCCCGAGATCAACCACGCGCGAAGGGCGCGACCAGTGAATGCGGATGCGCTCGGCCTTCTTACCGGAACTCCGGACTCGCGGAGGCAGTGCTGTACGCCCGCGCCGCACGATGCTCCGCTCACCACCTCGCTCCCGGGGTAGCGGCCTGCCGCACGACCAGGGCACATCAACGGCGGCTGGAACCTGCGCCTGTCCCCGTAGCGCGTCACAGCCCGGCTGGAGGCTCGTCCAGGACAACGGTCCGCAGGGGCCGGTGTGCGGTGCCGGTCTCGCATCCGCGTGCGTGGTCGGCCTGGGCGTCCTTCAACTCGGCTTCGTGTGTGGCGGGCTGGTGGAGGTTGGCGCTGTCGGGGAGGTTGCTGCCGCGGCCCGGGTCTTGAAGTCTTCGATGAGGTCGCGGTGTTGGTAGACGATGTCGCGGCGCAGCCGGCTCTCGGTGATGAGTCTGGTCACGGTGAGCTTGCCGGGTGCGGAGTGCAGTGCGGTGCCGGTCAGCAGCCGCTTGGCGGCGGCTTGGATGGCGGAGCGTTCAGCCGCCCGGTCACGGGGTTTGCGATCCACAGCACCCTCCCTCCGAACCAGCCCCGACAGGATAGTTGGCCTGTCCTGGCCGTCGATGGTAGTCCGCCTGGCTTGGATGCGACTGATCGGATTGCGACTGGCGGCTACGCCCCCAATAGGGAAGCCCGCACCAGCACCGTCAATGACGGTGTCGACGACCCGGCCGATGACGTCGAAGGCGACCTTCATGGTCTTCTGCATCGCCTTCGATTTGGTCGCCATGGCGACGACCTTCTCGATGAGTGGGGCGAAGAGTTCGAGCAGCATCGCGATGACGTTGCCCTTCATGGCCTTGTTGAGGCCCTTGAACTCGCCGTCGGCCTTCTTGAGCCCGCCCTGGAGCTTCCCCATGGAGACCCCGCCGGTCCCGGCGTCCTTGCCGACCTTCCCGATGGACTTGGCCGCCTGGTCGGCGGCGGTCTTCATCCCCTTGAGTTCCTTGGCGGACTGCTGGGCGGCCCCCTTGATCCGCCCCACATTGGTGTTGGCCGTACCGGCCTGCTTACCAAGCGCGCCGGCGGAGCGGCCGGCGCCGTCGATGCCTGTTTTGAATCCCTTGAGCGAGCCTGAGGCTCTGGTTAGGGATTGGACTGGTGACATGGTTCACCTTGTATGGCTCGGTGGACGGTATTTATCTGACCGATCTCAGCCCAATGCTCGTGCGAGATTGGTGACCCGCGTCTCCAAATCGCGGATGCGTGCCGCCTCGTTTCCCATCACAAGAGTGGCCGGGCGACGCGTTGCCTCGCCCGATCGGACCTGATTGCGGACCGCTTGTTCATTCCTTTCGAGTTGACTCACTCGTGGGATGACGCTGTCGTTCACGATGCGGAAAAGGCTAAGAAAGTGATTGTTTCCCTGGCGCTGGAGGTCCTCAAGTCGGTCGATCCGAATTATTTGGGCATCAAGAGGATTGGCTGCCTTCTTCCACAGGAATCCCCATTTGTTCCGCTCAAGATTGAATCGTTTTTCTAGCACGCTGTCGAAGTTGAAGAGCTTGGGCAGCCCGAACGAGAGAATGCTGGTCACTTTGGTGACGGCGATGATCGCGACCCACTTGGTCCAGTTCACCTTCCGGTCGGTCCAGTTGACCGACGGTTCGTTCGGTGTCTCGGGCGGTTTGGCGGCCTTCTTGGCCAGCTCCTTCTCGACCTTGTCGAGCCGCTCCTCGAGCTCTTTTGTGGTCATGACTGACGGTGTCCTCCTTCGGTCGGAGGGTTTGACGGGCGGAGGCTTGCGGCCTTAGTGTGAGCGTTCGCTAATTGCCGAGTCTTTAACCTAATGAGGGGGTTTCTTGTGGGTCTCGGGTGGGTGGTTCTGGCCGTTGGGTCGATCTGGCTGTTCTTTGGGGTTGTACTCGCCGTTTCGGATCTGTTTGCCTGGCAGAGGAGGGTGGTCGTGCCAGCTCGCTGTACATCGTTGAATGGGGAAGAGGGCGGCGTGGTGAGGCATCTGTTGGAACGGAGCCCGATCGGAGGTGAGGAGCCCCTCGTGCTTCTGCGAACCAAGGGGGCGCGGGTCGACGCTGGGGCTCCCGTAAAGATTTCGTACGACCCGAAAAGGCCGCATAGGGTGTTCATTGCCGATGAGCATCCACGCCTTGAGCACATCTCTGCCGTCGCCTGGTCGGCAGTTATCGGCCTGCTACTGATCCTCGCCGTGCTCATAAGCCAGGTTGCCTGAGGCGCGGTCACCGAAAGAACTCGAACAGCTGCGTCGCGGAGGGGAGGCCGACGGCATGTACGGCGTTTTCTTCCGGTGCAGGTTCACCGGACGGAGTTGACGGCGCAAGCCCCGGCCGGGGCACAGCCTCCGGATATTCCAAAGACTCCGCGTCCTCGCCCGAATTGATCGTCGCCGTCATCCAGTTGGCCACCGCCAGGTGGTCCACCGTCGCGGCGAGGAGGCGGGTGGAGGCGTTCCACTCCGCCGCCTCGCCGTGCAGGTCGCGGTTGACCGCGCTGTCGCGTGGCAGGTGCTTGACCAGGACGGCGAGGCGGCGGGACGTCAGGGTGCCGCGGTGCCAGTCGAGGAGGTCGACGGCGTAGTGGCGCAGCAGATCGGCTTCGAGAGCCTCGGCGTGTTCTTCGACGAACGCGTCGAGGCTCAGTCTTCCCCCAGGCCGAGCCCGGTCTCCTTGCCGTACGCCTCCAGGATCGCGGCGATGTCCTGCATCGTCACGTCGTGTTCGAGGAAGCGCTTGAACTGCTGCTCGCCCAGGAGCAGTCCGAGCAGCCCGTCGACGTCGCTGTCGTCGAGGTCGCGCAGGGCACGCGCCGTGCGACCGTTCTGGCAACCGGTCCTGGGTCGGGAAGTCCCGTGCGGCAGGGGGTTCTTGGTCATGGGCGGAGTTGTGCCGGTTTACGGGGACGGCAGGTGGCCGATGACGGTCAGGCCGACGCCGATGACGCACAGGGTGGGGGAACCGGTGGTCCAGCTGGCCGTGATGGCCAGGAGTCCCGTGCCCCACAGTCGGGGGTGGCGGACGTGGTGGTGCAGTCGGCGTCCCGGTATCCGGCCGAGCAGGAGCCCGTGGATGCCCAGCACCGCCAGCGCCGTCCACGCGGCGAGCATCGTCAACAGCGTCGCCCCCACGACCAGGCCCATGACCACGTGCAGCCTCCCGCCCTCTCTCCCCGTAATTGAACGCGTTCAACACTATAGGGGGTGCGTCGCGTGCCGGTCGGCCCCGGCGTCACCGACTGCCGGGGCCGCCCCGAATGCCCGCAGGCGTTTGCCCTCCCGATGCCCGCGGGAGGTCTACGCTGAGCACCACGGGCCCCCTTCGGGCTCCGGAACGCCCGTTCGTGGGGGCGCAGTTGTGGCAGTGCCGCTGGGTGCCGGGGGCGGATACTGTTTTGACTACCCGCCGAAGACTCTGACCCCGTCCAAGAGGCTGGTGGAACCTCCACCGCTCAAAGGAGACATGGCAGTCTCCGCCGTCGCGGTGCGGCCGCGGTTGTCCGAAGATGCTGCCCCGCCTCGACGAGATCGAAGTCGACCTTCTGGCCCGCCGAGCCCGAGCCGAAGCAGAGGGGTGGCTCGGTGAGATCGAAGGGATCGACTGTCCTTCCTGCGCCAAAAGCGAGACCAGACTCGTCTACTCGCCAGGGTCGCACCGGTTGACCTCGGCATACCCGGCATCGCACCGCGATCAGCGCCCAGGCGAGAATGAGGGCATGTATTGCGTGCAGGCGGTCATCGCTACTGAATCCGTGCTCCGCGAGCTGGCCGGCTCCACCATAGAGGCGTGCATCGTTCCTCTCGGCCAACACCTCTGGCTCCTGCCGATGACCGACTCGCTGTTCGATGCCGTCACGGCCGCCGGAGCATCTGAACTCAACGGGTTCTGGAAGGCTCCAGCGGGCTTTGATCGCCTGCTGACCGCGTGCTCGGAGACAGGACCGGTGGCCTACATCGAGGCCGACTACTTCGGCGGGGCAGGGACCCAAACCGCACAGGTCTGGGATGGAGGGAAGATAGCTCTCGGACCGTTGCACCTGGCCGAAGGGGAGTCGTTGCCGACGACCGGCACTCCGATCTCTCAGGCGCTGCGGCGACTCGGTGCTGCCAAGGGCAATCACGTCGACGAGTTCGCCGCAGTCGGACTCGGCCGCCACCGCGACACAGACGACTGGCTCTCGCCCAGGAACCGGTAAAGCTCCGACGAGCAGACCACTTGACTTGGTGCAGAGAAGGTTCCTGCACGCGGTCGAGGTGCCCTGGGATCGAGCGACGCGGGTGGACGCTCGGGATTTCAGCTGCTGGATCCAGCTGACGGTCAAGCCGCGCGCGACCGCGGCCAAGCGGCGGCCGACCCGCACCGTCGGCGCCCCGAACGAGGTGACCGGGGAAACCACCCTGGAGCCCGGCTATGCGCCGTCGACCGTCGCCCACAGCGAAACGGTGCTGCGCAGGTTCTACGACCTGCACCGTGATGCCGGATCCGGACCGCTGCTCAACCCGTTCCCGCTCGACCTGGCGCGTCGCTCCGGCCGCGCGCACGCACACCACAACCTCGCCGGCGCCGAAGATAAGCTCGCCCAGATCGACAGGCAGTCCCAGAAGGCCACCATCAGCCTCGGCATGCCTACGACCAGGAGTGGGGACCCTGAGTAGCGATGCGCATCGAGACGAACCGGCCCTCGATATGAGCACGTGGACGCTCGACCAGCTGCAAACGTTCATCCATGACGCCCACGGCCAGCAACTCAAGACGGCACGCTTCGCCGCGCAGGGACAGGCCTACAACTCCAGCCATCCCCTGGAAGCCCGTCGCCAGTGGACGAAGCTGTCGCTGCTCGCGAACCGGCGCATGCTCGACAACGCCGAAGGGCGCTCTGCGCGGGTGGCCCAGCAGGACTTCATGCTCCGGACGTGGGTGATCGACCGACTGGGCCCCGACGACACGGACCTCGACTGGAGTCCCGAGGCGCTGGCGTCCGACACGCTCGACACACTGACCTTCACGCCCACACAGGCCGCCGGTCTCGCCGAGGGCTGGCGCGACCTTCCCATCGAGCAGATCCGCGAGCTGAGGCGGCACAAGAACCTGACAGCCCATCTGGAAAGCCTGGTCGGCCACCTGACTCCCGGCCCGGTCCGTGAGCGACTTGTCGCCTGGGCCGCGACCCGACCGCTCCTGCCTTGACCAGCCCCCAGCAATCAGGTCGCCTGAACTGCCTGGCTTCCAAGCGAAGTTCGGATAAGCAGGCGTGCTCGTGCTAGCGGGGAGTGCTGTGGGGCCAGCCGCAGGAACCGAGCTCGACCTTGCGGCGGTCGAAGTGCCGTGCCCCTCGAACTCGGTCCACTCGTCCGAGGTGGTGTCCCGGTATTCGTCTGTGGGACGGATCTGGCGCCGGTCCGGAGCCAGATGAGGGTTGCTGCGACGGTGACGGTGCCCAGGTAGACGTATGCGCGCTTGTCGTACCTCGTGGACACAGCTCGGTAGTTCTTGGGCTTGTTGATCGCCCGTTCCACGGTGTTGCGCTTCTTGTACAGCTCCTTGTCGAAGCCGGGTGGGCGACCTCCCGCCCGGCTCCGGCGTACGCGGTTCACGGCCTGATCGCTCTTCTCCGGGATGACGTGGCGGATGCCTCGTTGCCGCAGGTAGCGGCGGGTCCGGCAATTGCTGTATGCCTTATCGGCGCTCACGCTGTCTGGTGTAGTGCGCGGGCGGCCCGGCCCGAGTCGAGGCACCCGAATGCGTTCCATGACTGGCTCGAACTGAGTGCAGTCCGCCCGCTGGCCTGCCGTCAGCAACAACGAAAGCACGCGGCAACGCCCGTCGGCACTCAGGTGCATCTTGGTGGTGAAGCCTCCTCGGGAGCGACCGAGCGCCTCGCCTCCTGCACCATCTCCGCCAGGCGGGCGCACAGTCTCACCCACGGTCTTTCGCTCTGGTGTGCCATCGCGACCGCCCCTTTTGATGCGGCAGGCGGCGGAGTTTTCCGCGCGCCGACCGCATGCTGGTGGGCACGGATCGAGGTGGAATCAACCGAGACGTCCCAGTCGGTCCCGCCCTCGGCATCGGCCTGGGCCTGCGCCTGCTGGAGTAGTCGTTCCCAGGTTCCGTCGGCCGACCAGCGCCGGTGTCGCTCGTAGACGGTCTTCCAGGGCCCATAGCGTTCAGGCAGGTCACGCCACTGCACCCCGGTTCGCACCCGGTGCAGGATGCCGTTGACTACCTGACGGTGATCGCGCCACCGCCCACAGCGGTTGTTGCCCGTGGGCAGGAGCGGCTCCAGAAGTCGCCCCTCCGCCTCTGTCAGATCCCCCCGACCAGTCACGCAAGATTCAACGAACCAGTGGGCGACATGGCTACGGTCAGCACCTGCGATACCACCACGCCAACTCCGGGTCCTCTGTCGGCTCGTGATGCGTTCGCCCGAGAAGTACCGTGTCCAGGCGCTCCACCTGCACCCGGAGTTCGCCAGCGGCCCTGGGCGGAAGCATGAACAGCGCATCCTGCAGCTTGTCCCGGGCCCAACCCTCGCCGCAGCAGGGGCAGGTGAACTCAGCCTCCCACCGCCTCCACCGGCGCCTCTTGCCGTGGACATGCACGGACCACACGCTCAGCGCCACTGCCACGGTGCCCGGAGACAATCGCTCCCGTTCGAGCACACGGACAGCGGCATTCGCCGCTCCCGACAGACCTGGGACATCGCGATACCGCACCCAGGGTCTACTCCGGCCACGTTCCCGCGGCCGGAGTGAAGCTGGTGTTCTACGAGGCACGGCCCCTTCGTATGCAAGTCATGGACGGCATCTTCCCACAATCCAAGATCGGCCGGACAGAACCCTACGCACCCGAGTTCTATGCCCTGCTCACCGACCGCTTCGGCCTGGACGGCACCCAGCACGTTCTCGACCTCGGCGCAGGCCCCGGCATCATCGCCCTCGACCTCGCCCCGCTGGTCGGTGAAGTCATCGCCGTCGACCCCGAGAAGGGCATGCTGGACGAGGGCCGCTGTCTGGCCGCCAAGCACCACATCACCAACATCACCTGGCGCGAAGGCGACTCCACCACCCTGCCGGCGATGAACACCGGCCCCGTGCTGCTCACCGTCATGGGCGCGGCCTACCACTGGATGGACCGTGCCCAGGTCGCCCGGGACCTCGACCAGATCATCGAGCCGGGCGGAGCGATCGTCCTCGCCTCCGGCGGCGCCCCCGGCGACCTCGAACCCACCCCCTGGCGCAACATCGTCGACGAAGTCCGCACCCGCTACCTCGGGCCCGAACGCCGGGCCGGCTCCGGCACCTACTCCCACCCCACCGAGCGCCACCAGGACGTCCTCGCGCGCTCCCCGTTCTCCCAGATCGACACCGCGAGATGGGATCACACCCTGACCCGCACCCTGAACGAAGTCATCGGGCTGCAGTTCTCCTACAGCTGCTCCAGCACCGTCCAACTCGGCGACCACAAGGACGCCTTCGAACGCGACCTACGGCAGGCGCTCAGCGAGCTCAACCCCGAGGGAATCTTCGACGAAGTCGTACGCACCGAAGCCATCATCGCCACCCGCCCCTGACCGTCGCGCGCTGCTCCGGCCCGCGGCTCCTCGTCACTGCCGGGCAGCAAGCAAGAACCCGTCCCGAGAACTCGGGAGCACATCACCTCGGGCCCATCACTGGCCCGAGGTTCGCCGGCCTGATCGAGCACGTCCACCGGATCGCCGGAAGACCCCCGCGCACGCACTGGTCACCTTCCATGCGTGCGACCTGAACGTCCTGTGTATCGAGGACTACCTGGTCAAGCGGGACTGACATCTCCGCCAGACTGAACCCAAGAGTGCTTTGCCCCTGCGGGAGGCGGCCAGCGCCGTGGTGCTCGACACTGACCGGCGCGTCCTGCTGCTGCGGTACGACGAGAACGGCGGCTTCTGAGCCACCCCCGGCGGCAGCCTGGAACCCGGCGAGACACATCGCGAGGCGGCCCGCAAGGGCTAGGGCGCTTCGTTTGGATCACTGATGGCGGTGGTGTCCTTGAGTCCTGCGGGTAGCCGCGCTGTCAGCACCATGGTCTACGGTGCGACCATGTCGTTTGCCCTGCCCGATGGTCTGCCTCCCGGCCGCTTCCTGTCTTCCGGCCTTGCACACGTATGGGTCTCTGACGAATTTCCTCAAGACGTCGATCAGCTGTGGCCTCGCCTGCTGAGCGAGCAAAAAGCCTGCGGCCTGGTTCCACTCCTGTGCCAGCCCGACGCCATGGGGAGGCCGCTCGGCCTGGACCACGTCGATGCCGTCCTTCTGGAGGAGGCGCTGGCCACGGACTTTGCCGAGTACCGGCGCAGGAGGCTGCCCTTCTGGATGGACCCGACACCGGCCCCGGCGCCGCAGGGAGTCGAGCCATGGCCACACGACCCCGGGCCGCCCTTCGAACAGTGGCCGGGCCTGGCACCTCAGATGCCAGCTGCGTCCGCAGGCCCGATGCCCGAGGAGGCGGCGGCAAGCCTGCTGACCTGGTTCAGCGAGACGGAAGTGTTTGGGCTGGACGAGTGTCGCCTCGTGCTCGTCCCTGCCCGTCGCGGTAGCGATGCTCTGGCGTCGATCGGCTGGTCTGCGGAGGCACCGTTGCCACTGCTGTGTGCACTCTTGCGGAGCTGGGAGGACCGCTTCGGTGCCCAGGTCGTGGTGGTGTTCGGCAGCGAGCTGCACGTGTCGGTCGCGAGGCCGCCCGCTGAAGCAGAGCACGCGAACTTGCTCGCCTTGGAGCACGTGCTCTCGACTGCGAACAACATCGTCGATGATCCGCCCACCCCGTTCCCCGAGTACGCAATGGACCTCGTGGGACGGACTTGCTGGTCGTTCTGGTGGGACTAGGCATGACGGCCGGGCTGCCCCCTCGTTGGTCCGGGCGTGCCGTTGACTGATGCGCAGTGGACGCGGATCGAGCCGTTGCTCCCGGACCAGACACCGAAACGCGGGGGCCGGTGGAGAGACCGCCGTGAAGTGATCGACGCGATCGCCTGGAAGTTTCAGACCGGCTCGCAGTGGGTGCACCTGCCGGAGAAGTACGGCAACTGGCGAGGCGTCTATAACCGGCTGCGAATGTGGGCCCGTTGACGGTACGTGGGAGCGGGTTTTCACATGCTCATCGCGCAGGCCGATGCCGAAGAAGACTTCCGCCGGGGTTGGGCGCGGGTACCCGCGAGGCGCTCCCTTCGGAAACCTGGTGGCCCCGAGGGGCCTGGGGCGAGAAGAATCTCTGGTCATGACCTTGCTCTCTCATTGGCCGCTTGCGGGCTTGCGGTTGACCACGCCGCGGCTGGAGCTGCGGTTGCCGGACCTCGATGATCTCGCAGCGTTGGCTTCGTTGGCCGTCGATGGGGTGCATGACCCGGCGGTGCAGCCGTTCACTGTGGCGTGGACCGATGTCACGCCCGAGGAGCGTGCCCGGAGTGTCCTGCAGTATCACTGGCGCTGCTGGGGCGAGTGGCAGCCGGAGAACTGGGAGCTGAACCTGGTGGCCGTGCGCGACGGCGTCGTCGTGGGCACGCAGGGCATCGGTGGCCGGGACTTTTCGGTCCGCCGTGAAGTAGGCACTGGGTCCTGGCTGGGCATGGCCCATCACGGCCACGGGCTGGGGACCGAGATGCGTGCGGCTGTCCTCCACCTGGCCTTCGCCGGGCTCGGTGCACAGCATGCCGTTTCGGCGGCATACACCGACAATGCGGCCTCGCTGAAGGTGTCGCACAAGCTGGGCTATCGCGAGGACGGCATTGAGCGTCATGCCGTACGCGCCGAGCCCGCCGTGCTGCGCAGGCTCCGCCTGACCGCGGAACAGTGGCAGCAACACCAGCTGATTTCCGTAGAGATGGAAGGGCTGACCGAGTGCCTACCCTGGTTCGGCCTGACGTGATCGTAGAGCGCCATCACCGCAGCGTCGCGGTGCCCAATCCGGGGCTATCTCCACGCCGCTCAGCAAGGCGCAGAAGCTCCTTGGCGGAACAGCCAGAGTCAAGGTCTTCTACCAGGCACAGATTGAGTCCGTGCTCGTCCCGCCGGACCTGAACGGAGAGGAGACAGGAATCCTTCGGGTCGTCGATGCTCGCGGAGATAGTGTCGCCGGTGGTGAACCTGTCATCGGCGAACATGGAACCCGCCTTGTCAGGCGAGCTGTAGAAGCTCCAGTGTCCGGTCGCGGTGTCCGGGCATGACGTGCCTCCCAACATCGCACTGTGCAGGCGTTCCCCTGTCATGGCGAGGTCCTTTCCCAGGTGAAGACGAGCGCCGCCCGGACTGCTCCACTCGCCCGTAAGCGCCGACCGGTCAACCCGCGCTAGGTCTCCACCTGCATCGGCGCAAGCAACGCAGGCCCACGCCAACACGGCGGCCAGAGCTGTCCATCGGCTCACTGAAGTGCTTATCCACATCCTGCCCCACCCCGACTGAACGCGTTCAGAATAGACACCAGGTATAGACGCTCGCACAGCGAGGTCCCTGTCGCAGGGTCAGGAGCCCAGAAGTATGCGCTGGCATAACAGGCTCTGCCGCGCACTCCCTCATGTTCATCCCGTTTACAAGGCCTACCAGCAGTACAGGCGTCAACGCCCAGAGCTGGTACGGTCTGCCAACCCGGACAGCAGGACCAGCCCCTTCAGCCGGTGTCCTGGATGTCAGTGGTCTCATCGAGACTGTCGTCCATGATCAATGCACATGAGGTCGACTGGATGACCGGACACCTGCCCGGACAGGTCTGCGGGGTCCCGGACCATCTCGAGAACATGCTCTGCCCGGACCCCGCCGTACGGGCCACGGCGTTCGAGGAGTTCTACGCAGAGGCCCATGACCAAGGAGCCGTCGACCCGTGCACCGCGATGAGCCTGCCGTTCCTGTTCGCCATGGCCGACGACCCCGCCACCCCCGACCGGGGCAGCGTCGTAAGGCTGCTCCTCAGCATCGGGCGCGAAGCCCTGGGCTGTGACCCTGACACCGTCTATTTCACGGTGAACGGAGTCGAGTCGACGGCTCACGTCGGCATCACCGCCGTGATGTCCGAGCGGGCGGATGCCTTCGTCCGCTACGCGGCGGACCCAGACCCGTTGGTGCGGCGCCCGGCCATCGAGGCCGTCGGTCTCTTCCTCGCCGACGGCGGGCGCGCCGCACGCGTCCTGGCCGAGCGCCTGCCGGCCGAAGACGGCCTCCTCGAGCGGCTGCTCGTCGTGCGAACGATGGCGCGCCTGGCCCTGCGGCTACCGGAGACGAAGACGACCGTGGCAACCTGGCTGGACGAGCTGATCGACGGCCTTCACCACGCCCCCACCGACGCGCCCGTCCAGCTCTCAGCGCTCACGCACCGGGCCCTGATCGATCCAGACCGGCACCCGGCCCATCTCGTGCCCCGCGCGATCACCCTCCTGCGGGACATCACCGCGACCCCGACCGCCGAAAAACCCTGTTCCGGATGCCGAAGATGCACAGCAACGATGCACATCCAGGGACACGAAGCAACCACCACGGAGCGCCCCGTCCACCTGGCTGTCGAGCGGTTCGATCCCGACCACCCGTGGGAGGAGCACTCCCCAATCAGCAGCGTCCTGCGTACCCTCCACACCATCCTGGGCGACCGGCTCACGGACCGCACAACGCTCCTCGTCGCCCAACTGACCAGCCCCGATGCCGCCACCCGGTACGACGCCATCGCCATGGCAAAAGACCTCCCCGGCCCCCTTCCCCGCCCCGTGCTGACCTCACTCCTCGACCTGCTTCCGGACGACTGGGCCGCGGCCCGCATCATCCAGGACGGATTCAGCGCGTGGTTGGGCGGCCGCCTCACCACCGCCCCCGAAGACACCGAACTCCTCCTCAACACCCTCCACAGCCACATGGCCGTCCTGCGCGCCGCCCACGGGCCCAATGTGTGGGCGAGCGACAACGCCGTGGTTCGCGAGGCCTACCAAGAGGCGGTCATGACCCTGGCTGACCATCGCGACCCCCGCGCGCTGCCCGACCTGATCCGCTCTCTCGAAACTCGAGTCGACGACTGGCGGGTCCTCTCGGCGTCGGCAGCTACCCGCAGGCCGCCGACCGACTTGTGCCCCTCCTCGCGAACGGTCTGCGCTGCATCGACTGGGACCGTCCGCACGCCCCCATCCCGGCGAGCCTCTACCTGTCCTGCCTGGCCGAGCTGCAGGACCCCATCGCCATCCCCGTGATCACCGACGCCCTCAGGCGGGCCGCCCGGCACCAGAAGTGGACCGTAGCCATCGACGCCCTCAACGCCCTGGCCACCTTCGGACTCGACGCACAACCCGCCCACACCTTCGTCCGCCCCCTGACCACCGCCCCCGACCACGCAGTGCGCGCCGCGGCCCAAGCCGCACTCGACGCGCTCACCTGCCCCCAAGCACCCCGGCCCGCCGGGCCGAAGCCCGCGAACAGGTATGGACAGGAACCGCCCAGCTGAACCCGCGCGACGCCACTTGCGTGTGCAGGGCATCCCAGTTGTCACTTCGGACCATCCGGCGTGCTTCGTCATATCCGGTCTCGGCACTGGTAGGCCCGCATGTTGAGGTGTCGCGTATCCTCCGGCGGTTTCCAGTTGATCATCCTGAGTGGTCGGTGGTGGGCGCGTAGGGCGGGATCGTCCAGCGCATCGTTGTCTGGCCCGTGGGACCAGGCTGAAGAGTCACGGGATAGACCTGTCCGAAGGTTCGTTCGCCGCGATGTCTCATCGAGTGGTCGCCGCTGCTCCAGTTGATCCCCAGGACGCGGCAGGCAGCGACCTCGACGGCGCCGATCCGAAGTGGGTGGGTCCAACTCGCGCGCTTGCAGCGGTGGAAGTCGGTGTGCTCATCGACTGCAACCATGACGCCCCGGCCCTGTTCATCGCCTTCCCAGTTGGTGAGGGCTTCGCCGAGTTTCTTGGCGTCACCGAGCGGGAGATCGAGCCACCCTCGCACTTGACCGGCGTGTCGCAAGATCAGGTCTCCGCCGAACTGACGATGGGCGGCCTCGGCGTAGGCTCCCCAGTAGGCGACATCGGCAAGGCCGTCGGTTGACGGATGGCCATCTCCCGTCCAGGAGTCCAAGGCAAGCGCGTCGCCGAGCACCATGCCGCAACGGTCGACCGGTAGCTCGCCAAGGATGATGGGCTCGTCCCCTGCCGTGCCGGCCCATGGCAGACCGAGATCGATCTCAAGGACCGCGATGGTCGGTCCTCCGTCGAAGGGCGACGCCGCCGTGCTGGCCCTCACCATCAACGGCCTGTCAGCGGCGGCGCGAACTGCGGCCATCTCACACATCCAGTCGTGGACGTGTCCGCCACCGATCGATGCCGCGGCACTTGCGCGCTCGGACAGCGGCCGGCCCAGCTGCGGCCAGTAGTCGATCCACGACGCCATCCCCAACACGAGGACTCCCGACGGCGCCGTCACGACTTCCAGGTCAATGTCAGTCTCAGCCATCCGGCGATTGAACCTTCCTGCTGCTCTCAGGATCAAGGTCCGGCCGGGTCAGCGCCTGTGGTCACCCGGGGCATACCGGCTGCAGGTTCCGCCAGCCTCGGTGACCAGGCGGGTGGCTGTCTGACCCAGCTTCGGAGGCGGTGACCGCGAGCGGCTGGGTCTGCTCAGCACTGGCAGAGACCACTTGTTCCTGGTGTGCGCTATTCCCCAGCATCCGGCTCTCGATCGGGGAACGCACGCAGCCTCAGCTGTGGCGCTCTGTGGTTGGCGAGCCACCGCATCCGCTTGTCATCCGCCTTGAACCCGGTGCGTGCGGTCTGGGTCCATTCCTCTCGGTCGAGGACTTCGAGGTACGTGGCCCGGAGCGCTTCCTGCTGGGCCGCAGTGCATCCCGCAGCCTCGGGAGGTTTCGTGGTCAGGTGCTGGGTGAGCGCCGCGATCGTGAAGTAGCGCTCGATGGTTGGGCTAAGCGAGCCCACATGGCGCGCATGAGCTTCCAGGACCACTGCCGAGTGGGGGTAATGAGCGAGGGTGAGTCCCATTCCCCCGCAGTCGCTCATGAGATGAAGTAGCCGACCGAGGTGGTCGACCATTTCGCTGTCGGTGTCGAGATCTGCAAGTGCCTCATGGAGTCTCGTGACTTTGGCGACCTTGCCGGCGAAGTAGCTGTTGAGGAAGTCGCCGTCGCAGGCCCTGCGGAGGAGCCAAGGCCGGGCAGCTGGGTCGTCGAGTCTGCAGAGAGCTTCGACGACATAGACACGGCCCCATCCGGTGACTCGCTCGGCGAGCCAGAGGAGGGCTTCCACTCCTGCGGGCTGACTCTCGAAAGCGTGCGCCGCCAGTGGCCCGAAGCGGTTGGACAGCAGCCCGATCGTTTGGATCAACGGTATGTCGTCAGCCGTTCCCACAGCAGCGACCAAGGCCAGTCCAACGGCGACCGAGCATCGGTCGCTGCCGTGCCGGACCAGCCAGCGGCCCGTCCGGCGGACGCGTTCTGTGTCCGCCCGCTCAGCCGCGGCGGCGATGTGCTCGTTGGGATGAATCGGGATGTGGACGTCGTGGAAGGCATCAGCCAATTCGCTGGGATGGGCTGAGGCGCTCGCGAAATGCGCGTCCAGGATGAGCGCCGCGTCCTTGCCGGCCAAGTGCCGGTCCTCAGGTGTGCGCGGGCCTTTGCGATGACGATGCAGGCCGTCATCGGGGTACGGCTCCCCGTCGCGATGAAGCGGCTTCCCGGGAGCCAGCTGATGCAGCCGGAGGGCGTGGTCGAACAGTGTCGTCGGTGGTCCGGGCAGTCCTGTCCCGGTCGTCTCGCTCATCGGCGGACGGAGGACTCGATTCTCTTGATCATGGCAGGGAGCATGCCACGACAGAAGTCGCAGCGACAAGCCCTTGACACGGCGGCGCATTGCACCAAACGCAACAGCCAGGCGTCATGCTCGCCCAGGGCGGGTGACGTCGCGTAAACCGACTGCACCCGCTTTGAACAGGCAATCCATGCCTCAGCGGCACCCAGAAAGCCCTGGACCGGGCGATCGTGCTGCATGCCATGCGGCGGGACGACAAGGTCGGCAGCCTCGACGCTTTGGCGTCCAAGCCCGTCGACCTGACGGGCGAAGAGGTCGCCGCGGCCATGCAGCTGCTGGAGTCGACGGTGAGTCCGCGATCTTGCCCATGGCGTTTCTGACCGGCAGGCTGGGCGGGCCCGCGCTGAGCTTGCCCCAACTGGCCTGGGGAGGCGCGCCCACGCGAGTAGGCCTGCGCCGCCCGGCAGTTCCCATTGCGGAGGCTCAAGTGAGTTACGACGTCTTTGTGTTCCGGTTCGTCAACGCCGAGCAAGTGAGTCTTGAGAAGGAAGCAATCCTTGATGTTCTCGGACCCTATGTGACGACGTGTGACCCGGCGCACCACTTTCTTCAGTTGACGACTCCAGGGGGTGGAGGTGGGGCAGACGTCTACCTCCGTTCTGAGGACAGTGTCATGATCAGTCATTTTGGCGGTGACGAGATCATGAGCGTTATCTACGCGTTGCTCCAGCGCCTGGAGGCTGTTCTGGTACTTCCCGGCGGGACCGTCGTCCTGAGCAGCGAAGCCGGCCGCGCCCACCTGCCCGAGGAATTCAACAACGACTGGTCTGTTGTCGTGGTCTCAACCGGTCCGGAGCTCACCCACGCGATCCGGGCATCATGAACTGACAACGCCTAAAGAGTACTTCGTGGTGAGGGAGGTCCCTGAAATGAGTTGCGGCCTGGGTCTGTACAGGTTCGTCGACGGCGATCTGGCCCAACCGGACATGGACACGGTGCGCGCGATCCTCGCCCCGTACCTGGCCGCTCCCGAAAAGGCGGACGGGGAGGACACGGGGTTCTGGATCCGTGCCGCTGACGGCAGCGAAGCCGAAGTGGATGTCGTCGGCGGTGTCATCTGCGTCGAGCGGCCGCAGGTGGGAGAAGTGTGGAAGACCATCATTGAACTGGCTGACAAGGCCGCTGGAGCAATCTTTGCCCCCGGCACGTTCCTGTGCCGGGAAGAGATGCGGGGGCACCTCCCGGACGGCATGGACAGCGAGTGTGTCTTCGTACCGAGGATCACCCTCGAAGCATTTGAGGAGATCGCGGGACCGTTCGTCCATCCCCTAACCTCGGCTTTTCGCTTGGGTGGGGACGGTCACCCGTGCTGTGAACGCGAAAGTGCCTTCTGAGCAGGGACGATGAACCTTGTCTAGGGGTTCTGTTGGTCCAAGCGGAAGGCACTTTCTACGTGCAGGCTATCGGTTCGCGTCCCAAGGTCCTGGTTACGGCGGACGGTTCGGGGGTGGTCGGGCATGCCGGCGCCCGCCTGCTCGCGGATCTCGCCGATGCGACGGGGCTGACGTCCGCGTACTCGAGCGTGCTGGGGCCGCTGCGGCCGCGTGGGACGGGGCATGATCCGGGCCGGATCGCGGCGGATCTCGCGGTGATGATCGCCGACGGCGGTGAGACGATCACTGATCTCGCGGGGCTGCGGGATCAAGGCGAGGTGTTCGGGCCGGTGGCGTCCACGGCCACCGCCTGGCGGCTGCTCGCCCAGATCGACGAAAAGGTGCTCGCCCGGCTGCGCTCAGCCCGCGCCAGGGCGAGGGAAATCGCCTGGCTGCAGGCCGCCGACAAAGGCGAGGGCATACCCGCGGTGACCGCCGGCGGACGGGAACTGCCGGGCCTGGTGCTGGACCTCGACGCCACCCTGGTGACCTGCCACTCCCAGAAGCAGCACGCCGCACCCACCTACAAGGGCGGCTTCGGCTACCACCCGCTACTGTGCTTCCTGGCCAACACCGGCGGCGCCCTGGCCGGACGGCTGCGGCCGGGCAACGCTGGCGCGAACACCGCGAGCGACCACATCGCCGTCCTCGACGACGCACTCGCCCAACTCCCCGACACCCACCGCCACGGCACCGACATCCTCATCCGCACCGACAGCGCCGGCTGCTCGAAAGCCTTCCTCGCACACATCCGCAACCTGCGCGAGCGCGGCATCCGCACGTTCTTCTCGGTCGGCCACGCGGTCACCGAACCGATCCGACGGGCCATCCGCACGGTCCCCAGCCCGTTGTGGCATCCGGCCCTCGACCAGGACGGCAGCCTCCGTGACGGCGCCGAAGTCGCCGAGCTGACCGGCATGCTCGACCTGCCGGGCTACCCGGCCGGAACCCGGATCATCGTCCGCCGTGAACGCCCCCACCCCGGCGCCCAGCTTTCGTTGTTCGATACCGTCGAGGGCCTGCGCCACCAGATCTTCCTCACCGACACCCCGATCGCCGACGGCGGCACCGCGCAGTTCCTGGAAGTACGCCACCGCGGCCACGCGACCGTCGAAGACCGAATCCGCTGCGGCAAGGACACCGGCATCGGCCGCTTCCCCTCCCGGCAGTTCAACATCAACACCGCCTGGCTCGAATTCTCCCTGGCCGCCACCGACCTGCTCGCCTGGACCAGGCTTCTGCTACTCGACGGCGAACTCGCCGCAGCCGAACCGAAGAAGCTCCGCTACCGGCTTCTGCACACCGCCGCCCGCCTCACCCGAGGCGGCCGCCGCCTGCACCTGCGCATCTCCGCGACCTGGCCATGGAGACAGCAACTGGTCACGGCCTTCCACCGGCTCGCAGCACTGCCCCGACCCGCTGACTGACCACCGCGCCCCTGACGCCCACGACCTCAAGGATTCGGAGACACCGGCCAGCGCGTCGGACCTTCAGCCTGCCCACACCACGAAGCAGCCGGAGGCACTCGCAAATTGACGTTCAGCAGCATCCAGCCGCCCCAAGCGAAAGAGCGAGGCTAATGGGACACAGCGGGCCTTCCAGTACCGGCCTGGCATCCTCGACGGCTTCATAGCCGGAATCGGCCCCTCACAGGACGTTCCGAGATTCGGCCAGGGGCAGGAGCTCGCCTCGCCCGCGGCCTCGTCATCAACTTCGTGACGCGTGGCCTGCTCCGCCGCCCGTCATGGCGGGGCGGCAGCCGGCGGGGTCGGTTCCCCGGACTGTGGCGTGCCCCTTTTACGTGCGGGGTGGCGATATCCGGTGACGCTGCCGAATGGAACGTGCCAGCGGAGCAGTCGACCACCAACGTCCTGGACACATACCGTGCTGAGGTGGACCGATCACGGGCCTTGGAAGCCGATGCCATCCTGACGGACTCAGCCCGCATTGGCGGCCGCTTCCAGCGGCCCGAAGACGCACCTACCCTCGGGCGAATCCTGTTTCACCTGCTCCAGGAGTACGCGCGGCACGTCGGCCAGCTCGATGTCGCCCGGGAACTGATCGACGGTCAGACCGGCGAGTAACCCACGTCGGGTATTGAAACTGTGCGAATGCCCCACCTTTAGTTCAGGAAGTACGCCTGCGTGAAGCGGTCGAGCGCGTCACCGGGGAGAGCGACCAGCTCACCGAGGACGAACGCGCCGAGGTTCAGCGGGTGTCGGCGTACGAACGGATGGGGCCCTGGCACGGTACGAATGAGCGTCCCCAGTTCGGTGGCTCGAATCGGAGCCGTGCGAGGATGCGCGCATGGGGACCCTCAGCGCTTTCGACCGCTGGCAGCGCCTGATCGCTGCGCTCGCCCTTCTTGGTGCGGACTCGACCGATCAGCTGGCCTGGATCGACAAGTACCAGGTCGTGACCGACGAACTGGCCTTGGAATTCGACGACGCCCTTCGCCTGGTGGCTGGCTTCCAGCAGGAAATGCCTCTGAATGAGGACGCCATGGGCAAGCTGCGGCTGATCGACTCGGT
The DNA here is from genome assembly GCF_056431605.1 of Streptomyces sp. NPDC045846. Classification (NCBI taxonomy): domain Bacteria; kingdom Bacillati; phylum Actinomycetota; class Actinomycetes; order Kitasatosporales; family Streptomycetaceae; genus Streptomyces; species Streptomyces sp. NPDC045846. The sequence goes on from NZ_JBWKKJ010000019.1 coordinate 84,447, forward strand.
CCTCGACGAAATGAGCGGGAGGGAGAACGCCGGGCATTGGTCAAGGGAAGCACTGGCGACAGACGGCGGATGGTGCCAGGTGCGGACCCTCGCGCGTGACGCGCTCGTCGGCCTGCAGGGCGACGAGCACCTGCCGCTTCCTGACATCGTGGTTGTTCGGTGATGACTCAGGGGTTGTTCAGGCGACGTCTGACTGCTCCCTCGACGATTCCGCCGGCGATCGGCCAGCCGGCTGCCAACGCCCGGCCGTAGTGGACGTGGTCGGCATTGTTGGCCACGTAGCGGCAGGCGGTGTCCGCGGCCGCGCGTTGCTCGTCGGCGAGACGGCGGCGGTCGGAGTAAGCCCTCGAGGCCCTATGGCGGCGGCTGGAGTGCGCAGCTCGTCGTAGCGGTCGTAGCGGTCGTAGCGGTCGTAGTGGTCGTCGAGGAAGCGAGCAGGCGGCAGAGCAGCGGGCCGTCGGGGGGACACCTCCTTTTGAACACCCTCGCGGCGAGCGCCGCCACGAGCTACCTGGTCGGCCGCCAGCTCACCCCCGCGGCACGGGTCCAGGCCCAGCTCCCCAGCTAGTCAACGGCGTACTGGTGGTCGGCGGCCTTCTTCGCCCTCGGCCTCCTGGTGTCGGTGATCCTGTACCGCAAAGCCCGCCGCGCCCGGCGGTCGGACCTCGGAGGGACCCGTCCACATGTGAGAGCGCACTCTCATATGGGGCTGCCCTCACGTGGCCACCGCCCTCACGCTGCCGGCCTCACAAGGCCGAAGGCCCGCGCGTGGCCGCCCTCACGTGGCCGCCGTCGCAAGGGTCTTGTCGACGAGAGAGCCCAGATAGTGCGCGTCCAGGGTCGGAATGTGGAAGAGGGTGCGCAGGTAGATGGGCGCGAGGATGCCGTCCAGGACGTCGAGGAGGTCGAGGCGGGGCTCGCCGCGGGACACCGCACGGTCCAGCATGCTCTGGATTTCCTTACCGCGTGCGGGGAGGGGGTGCGGGATGCCGCCCGCCTCAGCGCCTGCGGTACCCCCAGCCCCTTCCGCGGCCCCTGCCTTCCCGGCGCCGCCGGTGGGCACCCCGCCACCGTCGGGCACCGAGGCGATGAGCGCGCGTAGGAGTACGGCCGCGTCCGGCCCGGTCATCGACTCGGCCGCCCGTTGCGCGTACGCGAGGAGGTCCCCGCGCAGGCTGCCGGTGTCGGGAACGGCCCACAGGGACGTCAGCCGCTCCTGCGAGAGGTCGAGAACGATGGCGTTGGTGGTGCGCCAGCGCCGGTAGATGGACGTCTGGTGGACGCCGGAGCGTTCCGCGATCTCAGCGATCGGGATGCGCTCGTGGCCCTGTTCGGCGATGAGTTCCGCCGTCGCCCCGAGGACGGCCTCCCGCACGCGGGCACTCCGGCCGCCGGTGCGTCGGCGCGGGCGACTCTCCCGCTCCGCCCTGTTCTCCCGGCCGGGCTCGTGCGCGTCGCTGGCGTCGCCGTTTTCGGTCACGTCATGGTTTCCGGTCACATCAAGAAGGTTAACGCAAGAGCACTTGCGTTAGATCTCTCGATCGCGCTACGTTCTTAACGCAAGGAAAACTTGCGTTAAGGGATGAGGGAGACCGGTCATGAAGCCGATGCTGTTCGAGGACGACCCGCAGTTCTGGTACGAGACCCTGCGCGCGCTGGGCCACGCCGCCTATGGCGGCTCCGACTTCGGCGAGGTCGTCGCGACCGCCGAGAAGATCACCGCAGGGGACTACGACAGCTGGTACGAGCAGTGGGCCGCCACCGCCGAGCGCACCGAGGCCGAGGCGCAGGCCGCGTACGACGGAGGCCACGAGATCTCGGCGCGGGACGGGTTCCTCCGGGCGAGCAACTACTTCCGCTCGGCCGAGTTCTTCCTCCACGGCAACCCCGGCGACCCGCGCATCGCCGCCTCCTATGAGCGTGCCGTCAGCGCCTTCCATGCCGCCGCCCGGCTCTTCGAGCCGAAGATCGAGCCAGTGGAGATCCCGTTCGAGGGCACGGTACTGCGCGGCTACTTCTACCGGGCCCCGGGCGAGGGGCCCGCGCCGACGATCGTCCTACACAACGGATTCGACGGCTCGGCCGAGGAGATGCACTTCTTCGGCGGCGCGGCCGGTGCGGAGCGCGGCTACCACGTCCTGACCTTCGACGGCCCCGGGCAGCCCGCCGCCCGCTTCCGCGACGGGCTGCCCTTCCGCCCCAACTGGGAGAGCGTGATCACCCCGGTCCTCGACTGGCTGATCGAAACCCGCCCCGAGGTCGACCCAGAGCGGATCGGCCTGCTCGGCCTGAGCATGGGCGGCCTGCTCGCCCCCCGCGCCGCCGCCTTCGAGCACCGCCTCGCCGCCGTCATCGCGGTCGACGGCGTCTACGACCTCGGTGATCTTGCCACGCGGAACATGCCGATGCCACGCGCCGAGGCCGAGGCTCTGCTGCGGGCCGAGCACGCCCCCGAGATCGACGCCTCGATCGAGGCCCTGATGAAGACGAACTCGACGATGCGCTGGGCGATTACGCACGGCTCGTACGTCATGGACGTCTCGACCCCTCGCCAGTTCCTGGCCTCCTACCTCGACTACACCCTCGCCGACGGCGTGGCCGAGAAGATCACTTGCCCGACGCTGGTCTGCGAGGCCGAGGACGACCTGTTCTTCGACGGCCAGCCGCAGCAGCTCTACGACCACCTCACCTGCCCCAAGACCCTCATGCGCTTCACCGTCGCGGAAGGTGCCGGCGCCCACTGCCACACCGGCGCCCAGCGCCTGGCCATGGGCCGCATCCTCGACTGGCTCGACGACACCTTGAAGCACTGACGCGGCCTCGGCATCGTGGGCAGGGCCGGCGAGAACCCGCACTCGTCCAGGGTGTGTCCCGGTGCGGGCTCAGGTGTAGCCGGTGGGCCGGGTGGTGGTGAAGCGGGAGGACACGAAGAACCTCCGGGTCAACGTGCTCGGCGCGTTAAACGACACCGGCCCCCGGCCCGAGCTCGTGTGGACCACTGTCCAGGGGAAGATCGACGCGGAGATGGTCCTCGACTTCGTCTGCACTCACATCGCTTGGCTGCCGGCGCCGACAGCCTCGGCGCACTGTCCGGCTTCCAGCGGCACCGCCCCTGCACCATCGTGCTGGACAACGCTTTCATCCACCACGCCCAGCTCTTCAAGGGGCACCGCGAGGAACTCGCGGGCATCGGGACCCATCTGTTCTACCTCCCTCCGAGATCACCGGAGTTGAACCGCATCGAATGCGTGTGGCGCTCGGTCAAGTACCAGGACACGCTCATCCGCGCCTATACCAGCCCCCGAACTGCACTCCGCCATCGACACCGCCCTGACGCGGCGAGCAGCCACGATGACCCCCGCACGCAACTCAAATACCCAGGGACCGCTTAGTGCTGAGAAGCGTCTTCGCAGGAAGGAAGACACTGCCAAGTACAGGCAAGAAAGGCATGTAGTGAGGCCGGACACGGGCACAGAGGCTGGGAATGCCCGACCGGCCTATGCTTGGCCCCGGTCGCCGGGCAGTTGGCTGTGGCTCGCACAGCAACTCCTCGCGACAGTGGCCCAAGAGCTGGCATTCCGCGCAGGTATCCCGCCTCTGCAACTCGCGGAAACGCGCGAGGACGTTGTGCGCGTCGCGATCCGCATGGCCGTGGAGCACTGCGCGAGTATCGAGGGCTCGCGCTCGTGGCATGACGCGCTCGGTCGGTAGCCAGGGCCCCGGCACTGCACCGTTCCGACCGGTCGGCGGCACAAGGGAATTGGCGGAGCGGAGCCGCTGACTCAGCCCCCGTTCGTCCCGTGCAACTCTGGCGCCCCCTGGCCAACTGCCGTGTGCCTTTGTTAGGTTGCGGCGGAACCGACCTTCGGCCACTCCCCCCTTCGGGCGTAGCGGTCATCTCTGTGATCCGCTTTCATCGTTTGGGGGAGTCATGCGCAAATTCAGAGTGTGGCACGCTGCGATCACGGGCGTCGTCGCCTTCGCTGTCGCCGCCGTGCCGACTGTCGCGTCCGGCGTTCAGGAGCGGCCCTCGTCGGCGACTGCCGGGAGCGACGCGTTCTACGCGTACGACGGCAGCAAGCCGTTGTCTTCGTACAGTCCCGGGGACGTGCTCAAGGTCCGGACGCTGCCGTACCACGTCCTGGGTATCTCGATTCCTCTCCAGGCGACGCAGCTGCTCTACCGCACCACTGACGCGCAGGGCCACCCGTCCGCAGGCGTGACTTCCGTGCTGCGCAGCCCTGGTGGCGACGGCCGCAAGGTCGTGTCGTACCAGTCGTTCTACGACTCGCTCGACCCCGAAGACGGTCCGTCCCGGGCGGTCGCGGGCGACGTCAAGCTGCCCGGCGGTTTGATCGCGAACGGCGAGTCCACGCTCGTGGCGCCGCTCCTGCTGTCCGGCTACGACGTTGTCCTCCCTGACACCGAGGGGCAGGCCGCCCACCTCGCGGCTTCCCGCGAGTACGGGTACAACACGCTGGACTCCCTGCGTGCCGCTTCCAGCGCGGCGTCGAGGACCGGCATCAGCCCCGATGCGCGCGTCGGCCTCATGGGCTACTCCGGCGGCGCCGTCGCGACCAACTGGGCCGCTTCCCTCGCGCCCACGTACGCCCCTGACGTCAACCAGCGGCTGGTGGGATACGCCGAGGGCGGGCTGCTCGTGAAGCCCTCGCACATCCTCAGGTACATCGAAGGCAGCCAGGTGTGGTCCGGGCTCATCCCGGAGTTGCTCATCGGGCAAGCGCGTTCGTACGACTTCGACCTCAAGAAGTACCTGAACGACTACGGCAAGCAGCTGGTCGACGAGCACCAGCACTCCTCGATCGCCGACGCGCTGGGCCACTACCCCGGTCTGACGTGGAAGAAGATGGCGAAGCCGGAGTACGCGAACCCGAACTCCGTACCCGAGCTCGTCGAGGCGGTCAACAAGTCCAACCTCGGCCTGGCACCGGCCCCGACCGTCCCCGGCTACATCGGTCAGGGCAACGCCGGCTTCCTGGAGGGAACCACGAGCAACATCGCGGGCATCGGCTCGGGCGACGGCATCACCGTCGCCGGGGACACACGGGCGCTGGCGCGGAAGTACTGCGCCGAGGGCGACGCCGCGGTCTGGTACCAGCAGTACGACGTCCTCAGCCACTTGACGGCGCCCACGGCCACGGTGCCCACCGCGCTCGCCTGGCTGCGCGCCCGGTTCGCCGGCAAGGAGGCCCCGTCCTCCTGCGGCAGCATCGCCGAAGGCAACTCACTTGCGGCTGACGAGACGGTGGCCGCCGGATGAGGACCTGAAGGGGGCCGCAGCGAACTTCGCCAAGACCGCTTGGTTCGACTTCGGCACCGGCGCGCATCCGCTCCATCCGACCACCGTCGGCGGTAAGCCCCCTGCGCATATCGAGACTGTGGCCTATGCGCTTGACCTTCTCTGCACCAGTGGGTAGCGCGGGCAGGCGTGTGCCTCAGGCGTGGGCGGGCTCGAAGTCGACCACGACCACCTGCTCCAGCTGGTAGCTCTCAAGGTCCGGATAGTTCCAGAGCTCACCGGGACGGATCTGGTGGAACCTGCACGTTGCGTTGGTCTCGTTCGTGGCGACGATGCAGCGGACTAGGCTGGGCTGGTTGCGCGCGCGGACGAGCCGGTCGAACTCCATGGCGAATGCGATGCCGTGGAGGAGCAGGATCCGTTGATTGTCCTCCGTGATCTGCGGAGCGTGATCGACGATAGCCACAGGAATGATCTTCCTCTTCGTCATTGGATCCGGTCCGCTCCGTGACCAAGTGGATCTTCGAGGCGCGCTTGCCCCGGTCCACAGGATTCGGACCCATCAGGTCCCCCTTTTCAACGCCCGCCTGTTCGCCGAGTCGATGGCACACCGCGACCAGTCCAACTCCCCACGGGCACTGAGCTCATCGAGGACCAGACGGTGCAACTTCGCCCACACCCTGGTCTTCGACCACTCGGCGAACCGCCGATGGAGGGAGAACAAGTGGTACGCCCCACATGAGCTGTTGACCCATGCGGTCCTGGTGACCGGAGGTGACTTCTCCGACAACCCGTACGCGGATGACACCATCATCCGCTGGACGGACGGCGAGCTGTCCCTCTACACCGACGGCGATGAGAAGAGTTTGGGCAAGGACAACCCGCTCGCCACCCCCAAGAGGTAGCGCACACGGCGCCCGGGCGAAACCTCCCGGGCACTGTGGCCCATGTTCTGATTGGACAGTCATGCACAGCCGAAGGCTCACTCTGCCGGGCGCCGTCCTGGTGTGTCTGGTGGCGCTGGACGCCTGTGACGGCGGCAACGGCGGTCACCCTGCGCAATCCGGCTCGGCGACAGCGCAGCCGCAGCCCTCCGGGGGGCCGGGTACCTGCGACGAGACGAAGCCGAGCGGGGCCGGCCCCTGGAAGACCGTACTGACGGAGTTCCGCGACCACTTGAAGGCCTCGGGGGCTACCGAGCTGACCGACCACGTCAAGGACGCCAAGCTCCGCGACTGCCCGGGCGGCGACAGGGAGGCGAACGTCCTCACGGACTACGACCCCCACCTCGAAGCACCCAACGTGGACACGGAGACGAAGAAGAGCGCGGACCGAGTCGCGCACGCATTCACATCGTGGCGGGACGAGAAGTTCCACGACGAGGGATGGGTGTACGTCATCAACGGCGCGGTGGAGACCGTCACCAAGCAGCTTTGGTGACGACGAGGACACCCCTCAGGGGGAAGTGCCCACATGCTCAGACGAAGGCCGCTCTGACGTATGCCGATTACCGAACCGAGTAATGAAGTTCATGGCGCCATGCGACCCCGGCCGTCAAAGATCAAGCGTTCGTGTGGGCGCCTGGGCGCCGGACGGGTGTGAAGACACAGGCCGCGGTCGCCATGCGCTTGCGGTTCGGCTTCTCGCCTGGCGCGAGCCGGCCGTGGTGGCCTCCAGCTGTCTTGGCGGCGGCCCGGCGGGTGGATTCCCGCGGTGCCTCCGGGCGCATGACCATGCCGTTGCCGTCCACCTGGATCACCAGCGGCATCTCGCGGTTGCACGGGACCGGGATCCTGTCCGGTAGAAGCCGTCGATGTCGACCGCGGCAGCGACCACGAGCTCTTCCAGCCTGCGCTTGCCGAGCACGTTCCCGCAGCGGCGTGTCACCGCGTCGTGGGCCTGGTCGAAAGAGCCGCGGACGGCCTGGACTCCTCCAAGCCCGCCGGATCATCGACTTGATGCTCGCGGAGCTGGCGGTGGGGAGTCGGGGCTGCCCTGACGTGCGGGTGTGGTGATCGTCTGGGAATGTGCCACAGCTCCAATATGCAAGAGCGCTTAGGGTGACGGGCATGGATGATCATCGTTTCCCGTACGTCCAGGTTGACGGGTGCGCCGTTGCTCCGGATCCGCTGCCCACGGTGTTGATGGGCGGATTCGGTCACATGACCGCGATGCAGGTCAGGTCTGGTCGGGTGCGTGGGCTCGACCTCCACCTGGCCCGTCTGGACATGGCCACCCGGGAGCTCTTTGGTCAAGGGCTGGACGGTGGCCTGGTAACCGGCCGGCTTCGCCAAGCCCTGGAGGAAGCAGCAGTCACCGACGCATCAGCGCGCATCTACGTCTACCCACCACAGGCCGGACCGCTCCCGGTGACGGTGGTCGTTGTCCGTCCTCCCGCGCCCGAGCTCGCTGGACAGCGTCTGCGGAGTGTGTCCTACCTTCGTCCCTTGGCCCACCTCAAGCACGTGGGGGTGTTTGGCCAGGCCTACCACTTGAAGCGGGTGGCCGCTGAAGGATTCGACGAGGCGCTGCTGGTGGGGCCGGACGGCATGGTGGTCGAGGGGGCCGTCACGAACGTGGGCTTCCTGAAGGGCGGCACGGTGGTATGGCCCCAAGGGCCTTCCCTGGACGGCATCACGATGCTGTTGCTGCGGCGGGAACTGGACCAGGCGGGAACCGCCTGGTGTGAGGAACCGGTGCCGTTGGCGGACATAGACCACTTCGATGCAGCCATCGTCTGCAACTCCCAGGGCATCGCCGCGGTGACCCGGATCGATGACATCCGGTATCCGCCGGACACGGCACTTGTGGGTACGCTGCAGAAGATGTACCAGGCCGTCCCATGGGACGAGCTGCACTGAGCTTGAGTCTGTCGGGGATCTTGGAGTTGCCGAGGTCAGGTGCCCAGTGTTCGCCAGGTCTTCGGCCGGGGCAGCTGGCGTTGGTCGAGGTGGTTCTGGAAGGCGGTTGGTCGGTGAGGGAGGGAGGCTTCGTCGGTTGGTGGCAGTCCGCTGAGGCGCTCGATGTTCACGGTGATGGCCGTCAGGACGTGCTGGATGTGGGCCTTTCCCTGACCTCGGTAGCGGCAGCGCCGCATGCCGTGTCCGTGGGCGAACTCGTTGACCGTGCCCTCGACTCCGGAGCGGACCGCATATCGGGCCTTCCACTCGGGCGTCTGTTGTTCAGCGCGGACGCGAAGCTGCAGCTCGCGGAGCTCTCGCGGAGGAAAGCCCACGGTGCGGACGTTGTCGGCGGTGCTGGTGCACTGCGCGCGGACCGGGCAGGGGCTGCACTGGCCCTTGGTGAACCTGGCCACGATCAGCGGCCGCGGTGGGTGAGGAGGTCGGGTAAGGGCCGTGCCAGCCCGCGCTGACCTGGCCCTGGGGGCAGGTGACCTGCTGCTTGGTGTAGTCGATGTGGAAGTCGTCCCGCGCGAACCCCTCGTTCTGGCGGTGCTGGCGGGCGGGGTTGCTCTTCAGCGGCCCCGCAACGGTGACCTGGTGCTCGCGGGCGGCCCGTTCCAGGTGGGGCAGGCAGGTGTAGCCGGCGTCGACCAGGTGCTCGGCAGGCGGCAGTCCGCGACGGGCCAGACGAGTGTGAATGCCGGGCAATACCTGGCTGCCGGGGATGGTGGCCGCGGTGGTGACCACGTCCGTGATCACGTTGGGGCCGTCGGGGATGACGTGCCCGTGGCGTGCGTAGCGGGCCGAGGTGGCGTAGGGAGAGACGACAGCGCGCAACGAGGGCGGCAGCACGGGCCCGCCTTCCTTCTCGGCGGTGCGCCGGCGCAGGCGGCCCGCGGTGCCACGGTCGTAGTTCTGCACCATGATCTGCCGCAGCGCCTGGATGCGGGGGCCGGACGTGCGGTCTGTTCCGTGCCGGTAGAGGTGTTCCAGGAGCCGCAGGACGTCGTTGCCGGTGTTGAGGATCCGGGTCTCGGGCTGGGTGGAGTTCTTCCCCCCAGGCGGACCGGCCGGCCGTAGCGGAGCCCCCAGTCCTCATCAACGAGCCCGTCCAGGAGGTGAGGGGGGATACCGGCGACTTCTTCGAGAGCGGCGCGGACCGCCTCGGTGATCAGCTGCAGGCGGGTCAGGTCCCGCACCGCGGCCAGGACATGGGTGGAATCGGTGCGCTGGGTGGTACGCTCGTGCACCAGGCCGGTCTCCTTGAGGCGGGCCAGTGCGAGGTCGAGGAGCCGGTCAACACGGTCTCCTTCGGCGAGACGATCGCGGAAATCTGCCAGCACACGGTGGTGGAAGCCGGGGTCGTCCAGCTCCATGGCCCTCGCGTACGTGAAGTCAATGCGGCAGCGGACCGCCTCGGCTGCCTGCCGGTCCGACAGACCGAGAACGAACTGCAGCACAAAGACAGTGGCCAGTTGAGCGGGCGAGAGACACGGACGTCCGTCACGCGGGTACCAGTCGGCGAAGTCCTCGTCGCGCCACAGTCCGTCCAGGCGGTCTCTCACCGACACCGCCGTGGTGCCACCCGGGTTGCTCGCCCGAGTGATCTGCACGGTCAGAAGCGGGACTTGCTCACCGGCACGGGCACGGAGGGACAACGGGCACCTCAACGACTGCACGGGCCAATGGAACAGCCCGAGCATCCCCGTTGATCATGCTCCCGCGCCGGCGAACCCCAAGATCCCCGACAGGGTCAAGCTGAGAGCCTGTGCAAGGTGTTGGGCCGTGGCTTCAGTCTTGCTGCACGGCGGGTGAAGAGCTCCAACAGGCTTTGAACGGGCAGGTGGGCTTCTGCCGGATGACAAAGCGTGCAGCACTTCAGGTGAAGGGCTTATTGCGTGTGTCGCCTCTGCCGAGCCCGTTGGGGGAGTGCAGCGAACAATCGGCTGATCGCCGCAGATGCTCCGAAACAAGCCCGGACGGCTACAGCCGCCCGCAAGCCGCCCGGCCCTTGAGTGGTCTTCCGCCGACCAACCTCTGACGCCGCTCAGATCAACAGATCGAAGAGTTCGAAGGCCTCGTCCCACTGGTCCGTGGAGGGGCGGCGGGTGTCGCGGGCAATGGTTTTGAGGGCGCGGGCGAGGGTGAGGCTGAGGCCGCCGACCAGGTCGGGCAGACGCTGCTGCGTTTCCTGGGCGACGTCCCTGCCGAGGGCGGGGCGGGTGGCGAGCTGGTCGAGCAGCGGGCGCAGTTCGATGCCCTCCTCCAGCTTTTTGAAGGCGTGGACGCTCTCCTGCAGGCCTTTGGTGACCGGGAGGTCCTGTGGCTCGATGACGTCCCGGCCGTTGGCCTTGGCGTTGGCCGTGCCGATGAGGAAGAGGTCGTAGAGCTTGGCGTCCACGAAGTCGTTGTAGCGCTTGAGGTCGTTCTTGTTGACGTCAAGGCCAGCGGCTGCGCGGAAGAAGCGCTCGAACTTGAGAACTCCCATGACGGGCATGTCGGTTCACCCTTTCGCGGCGGTGGATGGGCTGAGATCATCGGACAGTGGGTGGTCCCACCTCCCCGAGGTGTTCGTGTGCCAGGCGGATGGCCATGGCTCCCTCGCCAACTGCGGAAGCCACCCGCTTGACCGAGCCGCTGCGGACGTCGCCGACGGCGAAGACTCCTGGCAGATTGGTCTCAAGAGCGAGCGGGGCGCGGGCGAGGGGCTTCCAGATGTCCGCTCTCAGATGGACCACGTCCTGCCCGGTCGGAATGAAGCCGTGCGGGTCCAGGGCGACGGCGTCGGAGAGCCAGGATGTTCCGGGGCGCGCGCCGATGAAGACGAACAGGGCAGCGGCCGCCAGCACCTGCTGCTCGCGGGTGCGGTTGTCCTCGATGACGTCGGATTCGACCCGGTCCTCGCCGGTGACCTCCCGGACCTCGGTATGCAGCTGTACATGGATCCGGGGGTGCCGCTCGATCCGGTCGATCAGGTAGCGGGACATGCGGTGGCCGAGGTTTCCGCCGCGGACCAGCAGATGGACGGCGGGCGACTCGCGCGCCAGGAACAGGGCTGCCTGACCAGCGGAGTTGCCGCCGCTGACGACAGCTACCGGGTCAAGACGGCAGCTCCGTGCCTCCCAGAGGGTGGCGGTATAGTGGACGCCGAATCCCTCGAAGCGTTCGACGCCGGGAGCGGTCAGCCGCCGGTAGCGGGCGCCGGTGGCCACCACCACGTTGTTGGCGGCGAGTGTGCTGCCGTCGGTGAGCCGCACCATGTTGGTCCCGTCGCGCTGTTCGAGGCCGCTGCCCTCGGCGGGGACGGTGATCCGGGCGCCGAACCGGGTGGCCTGGACGACGGCGCGTTCGGCGAGCTCCGCACCGGAGATCCCGGCGGGGAAGCCGAGGTAGTTCTCTATCCGGGGGGATGTAGCGGCCTGGCCGCCGGTCGCCACCGCGTCCAGGACGACGGTGGAGAGCCCCTCGGAGGCTCCGTACACCGCGGCGGCCAGGCCACCGGGTCCCGCGCCGACCACCATCAGGTCGCACACGGACCTTGCGGAGATCTCGATCCGCAGCCCGATTGTTTGGGCGAGTTCGACGTTGGAAGGATCGCGCAGTACCGGGTAGTCGTGCCAGAGGACGACCGGGGTTTCCTCCGGAGCGACACCAAGACGCATCAGCAGCGCTTCGGCCTCGGTGTCCTTTTCCAGATCAGCCCAGCGGTGCGGGAGGCGGTTGCGGGCGGCGAACTCCAGCAGCCGTCGGGTGTCGGGGGAGAAGGCGGAGCCGATGATGAAGCCTGTGCCCGCGCCGGCCAGCATCGTACGGCGCAGCAGGTAGGCCCGCAGTATCACGTCGGCGAGCGCGGGCTCACCGCTGAGCAGGTCGCGGAGAGCGGCCGAACCGACTGCCAGCACCTCGCCGGGTGTACGCACCACTGCGCTGAGGAAGGCGGTCTGGCCTTCCAGCAGGCCGAGTTCGCCGAGGAAGCTGCCCGGAGCGTGCAACTGGACGACGTGCTCCTGGTCGCCGCGGCTTTCGAGCACGGCCACCGTGCCCGTGAGGACGACAAAGAACTCTTCGCTGGGTTCGCCCGCCCGGAAGAGCTCGTCCCCTTCACGGACCGGCCGTACCTGTCCGCAGGATCTCAGGATCGCGATCTGGTCGTCCGTCAGTCGCGGGTAGGCGCCATAGGCGTCGGCGACGTTCGGGGCATGGGCGGTGGTCACGGTTCACTCCTCTCGGCAGAAGCGGCGGCTAAGCAGATGCAGAGGCAACAGCGCGGGAGAAGCGCGGCCGGGCGAGTTCTCCGGGTTCAGACCATCGCCTCGTGCACGAAACACCACCGCCAGTCCTCACCCGGCTCGAACTACTGTACGATCGGGTGCCCCTCGGTCGCCGCGTGAGCACGGGCGTGCCGCATCGGCGAGGAGTCGCAGCAGCCGACGTGGCCGCAGGTTAGGCACAGGCGCAGATGTACCCACGGAGCCCCCAGACGCAGGCAGTCCTCGCAGCCGTGCGGTGTTCTGGGCGTGACGGGGCGGATCATGGACAGGTGTGGGTCGGGCAGAATCGGTGGTGGCAGGCCGGGACGACAGGGGGATGTAGGCAGTGGGACGGGCGGGAGAGCGGCGCTTGATGGTGCGGTACTGGGGAGAGTTCTGCAGGCAGTTGGAGGGCTCGCGCACGCTGTTGTTCTTCTGCATGCTCACAGCCGGCGGCCTCGGCATGGGAGTCAGCGGACTGCTGCACTGGTGGCGGATCGCGATGAGCCTGGTCGCGCTCGCTGTCGGGACCTTCGGGCTCCTGGGCATCGTCGGCTGGTTCGTACGGCTCGGGGAACTCGAACGGGAGCGCGCGGCGCGACGGTGTCGCTGAACGGGCGCCCTGGGAAGCCTTGTGACGCACCGCTCTTGTGGGCCGTCTCATCTTGACGAATCCTTGAGATCACCCCGGAGTAGGCTCGTCTGATCTGCCATTTGACGGGGTGTGAGCATGTCGTTCGATCAGGAGTGGGCGGGGCTCAAGGCGAAGGCCCAGGTGCGGCTGGACAGTGTGCCCAGCATGGATCCGGGGGGTTCGTCGCCTGGTGGTGCGTACCTGGTCCTCAGGTACGACGACCCGGCCCAGGACCCCCGGGTGACACCCATGTGGAAGCCCCGGCCAAAACGGGAAAGGTGAAGGACCAATGACACACTCCGCAGGCTCACCCACGCGCGGGCGACGCCGCCCGGACCTGCGGCACTGGCTGAAACCCCAAGGTCCACAGACGCTCGTCTTCGGCATCTTCATGTCCGTCGGCGGACTCGCCGGCGGCGTGCGCGCCGTGATGGACGGCAAGGGAATCGGGACGGTCCTGGCACTCCTCGGCCTGGGGGTCTTCGGCGTGCTCGTTGTTGTGAGTTACTTCGCCAACTACGAGGACCGACGAGGCCGACGCTGAGCCGCACTCCATCCGGCCGTCCGCGGACGCGGCACAGGTCTCCCCGTCCAGCACCACCCCGGCCGGGAGTGCAGCAGGAGACCGCTGTCGGTGCGCACCACGACAGCGCGGTAACCGTGGAGCTTGACCGGCCAGACGGCGCGTCTGCCCCAGATCACGCTCTCTCAACAGCCCAGGGGCTTCGCCCGTTCCGTCAGCAACCCATCACCCATCCCGTGGCCACTCTGAAAAGGCTCAGGGCGTCCAGGGCGACGTCTGCGTAGAGGCTGGTGACGACCTGCCAGCCGACGACCATACGGGAAAGACGTCGATGACGAAGGCGGTGTAGACCCAGCCGGAGAAGGTACGGATGTAGGTGATGTCCGCAACCCACAGCTGGTTGGGGGCAGTGGCGGTGAACTGCCGCTCGACCAGGTCCGCGGGCCGGCCCGTCTCCGGGACCGGGCGAGTGATGCGTGGGCTCTTGGCCCGGACCACGCCGCGCAACCCGGCCGCTCGCATGATGCGTTCGACGGTGCAGCGGGCCACCTCGCGTCCTTCGCGTACCAGGGCCGCGTGGATCTTGCGGGCGCCGTAGACGCCGCAGTTGTCGGCGTGGATGCGGTGTATCTCCTCGGTGAGGTGCTCGTCGCGCAGGCTGCGGAACGAAGGCGGGGGGCGTGGGCGGCGTAGTAGGTGCTCGACGCGATCGGGGCGTCCGTCTCGGCGAGGACGTCGCAGATCGGCTGGACGCCGAACGTCTCCTTGTACTGGTCGATGGAGGCGACCTTCACCGCAGTGGACGGTCCAGCTCCGCCGCGAAGAAAGCCAAGGCGGACTTCATATCGCGTTCGCCCGCCGCAGTTCCTTCACCTCCCGTTCCAACTCGGCGATCCGGGCAACCTCCGCGCTGGTGGTGCCGGGCACGATGCCTTCGTCGGTCTCGGCCCGCTTGACCCAGCCGCGCAGGGCCTCGGGGTGCACGTCGAGTTGGTCACCGATGCGCTTGATCGCGCCGACCCGGCCGATCGGGTCCTTACGGGCCTCGACGGCCAGACGCGTCGTACGTTCACGCAGTTCGTCGGGTACGTACGGGGCGCAGCCATGATCGGCATCCTTCCGGGTCTTGATGATCTCCATCAAACCCGGGGCGATTCATCCGAAGGCCGCCCCACCTCCACGGATTCCAGACGGTCGTGCAGGCACCCGATGCTGATCATCAGGCCGCTCGGCCGGAAGATGTGCTGCCCCCGCTCGTCGGCCGAAGACAGCTCGCTCACATCACGCATCGAGTCCAATGCGCTGCTCGCAGCCTCGTGTGACATCCCGATCTGCAGGAGGCCGATACCCATCGGCGGAACGAGCTCGAAGTGCATGCGCGCATGCTGTCACGACAGCCCCACGACATCATCGACGGCGAGCTTGTCCTCCCAAGCTTCCTCGCCGGGCTCCCACACCATCCCGGCCTCCGGCGCGTCCAGCATTTGCCGAGGCCGCTCTTGGTGCCTGTGCGGCGGAGGTTGGCGAGCGGGAAGTCCTTGGTGACGCCGGCCTCGGTCTCGGTGTCGTAGGGGACGGTTGTTCATCCGGCGCTGCGGGTTGAGGCAGACCTGGTCGCCGTGATTCCTCACTCGCGGGTTACTGGCCGGTGGCCGGCCGCACGGAGATTTCCGGCCGGTTTGAGCATGGAAACCCGTGTCGTCCGCTGCACACACCTGCGACCGTCGCTTGCCTGTGCGGCGAGAGGGGCCGCTCGCCGGCGCTCTTCGCTTTGCGAGTACTCAGCCCTGCTGTCCGCTCGCATGGCGGGCGGACGGGCTCTCCCCGTTTGGGTCGTCATCACTCCCGGCCTCGCCGGCCCATCCTCCCCAACAGCCCTACTGACCAGGCGAGAAGAGCTGGCGGGAAGGCGCTGTCCAGTATTGCCCGGTTTCGATGCGCACCCATTGGATCAACACGCCACGCACCTGAATGATTACGGAAGGCTTGCTTCCGCTCGCTTGTCCGCGTGACCTCCGACGAAAGGGCACAACCATGCCTACGGCCATGCGTAAGACGACGACCACTCCAGGGGCACGGCGGCTGGCCGCTGCGGCCGCCGCGCTGGGCATCTGCCTGGCACTCGGCGTCCCGGCGGCAACCGTCCACGCCGCGCCCGCCGCCCCGGTGCCGACCGTCTTCTTCGGCGACTCCTACACCGCCAACTTCGGCATCGCCCCCGTGAACCACCAGGACAGCGAGAGGGGCTGGTGCTTCCAGGCGAAGCAGAACTATCCCGCCGTCGCCACCCGGCGCCTGGCAGCCAAGGGCATCACGCTCAACGTCCAGGCAGACGTCTCCTGCTCAGGCGCACTCATCCACCACTTCTGGCAGCAGCAGGAGGTGCTGCCCGGTAGCGGCATGAGGGTCCCGGCGCAGCAGGACGCGCTCAAGGACGACACGCGGCTGGTCGTGGGCAGCATCGGCGGCAACACGCTGGGCTTCAACAGCATCCTCAAGCAGTGCTCCGCCAAACTCCGGGACCAGGCCCTGCTGCCCGGAGCGCCGGTGGACGCGGACTCACCGGCTGGCGAGTGCCGGGACTTCTTCACCTCCAGTGACGGAAAGGCATGGCTGGACTACAAGTTCGAGCAGGTCGGATACGAGCTGGAGGAGATGCTCCAGCGCGCGGGCTACCGCTCCCCGGCCGCCGAGCGTGTCTTGGTCGGCTACCCCAGGCTCGTGCCCAAGGACACGGCCAAGTGCCTGAAGGCGGCCCCCGGCCAGACGGAATTGCCCTTCGCTGACGTCCCCCAGGACGCCCTGCCCGTCCTGGACCAGGTCCAGAAGCGGCTGGACGACGTCATGAAGAAGGCCGCCGAGGACGACGGTGCCGACTTCGTGGGCCTCTACGACCACACCGGCAGCAACACGGCCTGCGACGGCGCCAACCGGGGCATCGGCGGCCTCCTGGAGAACTCCCAGCTCGAACTCGGTCAGCCGATCCCCTGGTACGTACACCCCAACGAGAAGGGCCGTGACATCCAGGCCGAGCGTGTGGCCGCCACAATCAAAACGGTCCTCAACCGATAGGAGCCGCATAGCCGCCGGCTAGAAACCGCCCCGCACCGTCACCACACACGGATGTGGTTTCCGTCTGAACGAAGCCCCAGGAACCCACCATCGACCTGGGGCTTCGCGGGCTCGGCACCCGACCGGGTCATCGATCCTGTAAGGCGCGGTCAGACCGTCCCACCCGTCCCAACCAAGACCGTTTGGGTGAACTGCCTGACCGTCCCCTGCCTGCTCCGTGCGTGCCGTGCGAGTGTCAAGTGCCGATGCCAGTACTGATTCGCGCCGGGAGCCCGGCGCGATTCATCGAAGGAGCACCTCCCTATGCTCACCAAAGACTTTGTCACCGGCTCGCCGAACTGGCTCGACCTGGGCAGCCCCGACGCTGATGCGGCCGCCGCCTTCTACACGGCGGTCTTCGGCTGGGAGTTCCAGTCCGCGGGTCCGGACTCCGGGGGCTACGGGTTCTTCCAGAAGGAGGGCAGAACCGTCGCGGCGCTCGGGGCCCCTCACGGAGGAGGGGGCGAGTCCGGCCTGGACGCTGTACTTCCAGACACCGGACGCGGACGCCACGGCCAAGGCCGTGGAGCAGAGCGGCGGGCGGGTGCGCAGCGCGCCGTTCGACGTCTTCGAGGCCGGGCGCATGGCTCAGTTCACCGACCCGGCCGGCGCGGACTTCGCCGTGTGGCAGCCGGCCGCGGTCAAGAGCCTGGAGAAGGCATCGGAGGCCGATGCCCTGTGCTGGGCAGAACTCCACACCGAAGACCCGGCGGGCGCCTTCGGCTCCTACACGGCGGTGTTCGGCTGGCGCTCGCAGGCGATGGACATGCCGGGCATGACCTACACGGTGCTCTCCACGGGCGAGGGCGACCAGCAGGACGCGTCCTTCGGCGGCCTCGCCGGGCTGCAGAGCGACGAGGAGGAGACCCGCTGGATCCCCTACTTCTCGGTGGACGACGTGGACGCGACCGTCACCAGGGCGCAGGGCACCGGCGGCACGGTCTTGATGCCGGCGTCCGACGTCCCCGACGTCGGACGGATGTGCTGGCTGGCTGATCCGTTCGGGGCACCGTTCGCCGTACTCAGGCCGGAGCCGCCACAGAAGTAGCCGTCTGGCGCCGGAGGCCGGGTGCCCTGCAAGCCTCCCCAGTCATGCGTCCCAGCGGACACTCTTTACGACCTGGGCGGTCACCCAGGACCGGTATCACTTCGCAGAGGTACGAAACCCGTTTGATCGTTTGACATCCAACTTAGTCGCCCCAGCTCAAGGCGCTGCGCCGGACTGGGCCGGCTGTCAAAGGACAGCCGGCCCCGTCGACATTCGCTCTCCGCTCGCACCCGCGAAGCCTCCGGGGATACCGCAACTTCCCGGGCAGCCCGGTAGCCAGTCGGTCTTGAGGGCTGTTGAGCGACCTTGAAGGCGTGCGCAAAGGCGGCATGAACGCGGTGGACGAGGCAGTGTGAAATGCCCTGGCTGACGGCGGTCCCGTCAGGTCTCCGGGGCATGGTGAACACGGTGCCGGTTTCATGCTCACGATGTCGTGCGGGTCTCGGCGGCGGCCGTCACCGATCGGAGCCGTCCGCCGGGCCACGCCTCGGGTGTGTCAGAGCCGTCTCGTGGTGAACAGGGTTGTCCCGTGCGCGGCGTCGACTTCTCTCCGCTCGGTCTCGGTGAACCCGAGCTTGGCGAGCACGCGGCGAGAAGCGGTGTTCCAGTCCCAGACCGTGGCCCACAGGCGTTCGTGCCCCGATGATCTCGCCCAGTCCAGAACTGCCGACGACGCTTCAGTCGCGTATCCCTGACGCCAAACGCGACGCAGGAGCTCGAATGCCAGTTCTGGTTCCCCTTCCGGTCCTCGCCCGCTATCAACCAGCCCGCAGTAGCCAATGACGTCGTGAGAAGCCTTCCGCTCGATGGCGAGCAACCCGGTCGACCAGACCTGGTTGGTCCGGATCGAATCCTCGAGCTCCGCAACCGTGGGGTGACCGTCCGCGTCGATTCGGCGGTGCGGCGGCACTCGTGGATCGCGTTCACTCCACAGCTCACGTTGGACGACAGCCTCGGCAACCCGCCAAGGTCTGAGTAGCAGGCGGCTCGTCTCGAGTGCGACTTCGGTGCCCGGGCTCTCGCCACCTGTCATGACGGACTCCTTCTCACATGTGAAAGCGAGCTGAGCCGGTCGCCCCAGGAGGACAGCGGATGCCGGAGTTACTGCCCGACTGCGCCTTGTACTAGCCAGTCACAGTTTGCCGGAGATTACTCTGCGCCATGTCCATCCCGCTTTGAGGACCGTGTTTTGCAGGGGGTTCTTCATGTCCGAGCTGTCGAGGTGGAATGTCTCTGTGGTCTCCAGACCGCCCTGTGGTCCTCGGCCGAGCGTCCAGCGTCGGGAAACCGTCTGGACCTGCCCGCGGGAGTGCTCAGCCGATACTGCCAGTCGGGGTGTACCTCCGACCCATGTGACATCCCACTGCCGGTCGAGAGCACGGACCTCATGGTGCGCTGGGACCAAACGCATTCGGATCTCCAGGACTCGGTTGGTCTGGGTCCGGGCGAAGAAGGTGTGCCAGGCCGGTTCCCGGATACGCCACTCCGCCACCAGGTCAGCAGTCTCCGCAGAGGTGCCGGTACGAACGGTGTACGGCACGTCGGGCCCGTTGAGCGCGAGTAGTGCCGCTCTGACATCCTCGGCGGAACGTGGCGGGACGCTGCTTGGAGGGCGCTTGGTGCCGGTGAGTTTGTCGAAGAGGCCCATCGAGTCAACCTATGGATGTTCGGCTGCTGGAGGCAAGGTCTCTCGTGTCGGTGTGACGCATCAGGATCCCGCACCAGTGTCCGGGCGGACCGTGCGCAGGAATTCCTGGAAGTCTCCCAGGACGCTGTCGTGTTGCGTGGCGGTGGCGGTCAGCACTGTCCGGATCACTGCCCGTTTGCGCGGCTCCTCGACGTCCAGCATGGACAGGTAGACGTGGGACTGGACCAGGTCGCGGCGCAGGCCGTCGACGATGGCTGTGAAGGTCACCCGCTGCGTCAGGCCGGGCGCGTCTGCAGAGCCGATCTCACGGCGGGCGGCGACGGCCACGGACTCGGCGGCCTCGCGCAGGCGTTGCACCGACTTATCGGCGATGGCGTCCAGCGGCACCGCGTCCGGCCGGTACTCCCCGTCGATGGTGATGTTGGGGGTAAATCCCGCATCCGGCGTCGAGTACAGCGCGACGAAGGCCACGCCCAGAGCACCGACCTCGTCCGGAGGTGCGGGGTGCCAGTCCTCCGGCAGGCGGAATTCAATCGGCACAGGCAACGACTTGGGCATTGCGGTCCCTCCTTCTCTGGAAACGTACATCAGTCGAGCCAGCCGCCGACGGTGTGGCCCACGGTGCTGGCGAAATCGCCCACCGCGTCGGCCGCATCGCTCACGGAGTGGGTCACCTTGCCCGGGTCGATCGTGAACTCTGCGCCGACAGAGCCGCCCAGACCGAGGGCGACGCCGACTTTGCCGCCGATGTGGAACTTGCCGTCGTCCCCCTTGCCGAAGGTCACCTTGGCCTCCGCGCCCGCCCCCGCCCACCCTTCGGCTGTCCCGCCGGCGCCGATCCCTGCAATCTCCGCGCCCCCGGCGGCGGTTCCCTTCGCCCCCGCGAACGCCTTCGCGCCGGCATTGACGCCTTCCAGGCCCACTCCGGTGCTGACTTGCGCCTCGGCCCCGGCGAATCCGTCTGCCCGTTCGTAGACACCGCCGTAGTCGCCGTACTCTGCACGGCCCTCTTCCAAGGCCCGCACTCCCGCAGAAGCTTCAGCCTTGCCGGTCACGCCCTTGTCGGTGATTCCGACGTTCGCGGAGACTCTGGCTCCCGCATTGGCGTCGGCGATCCCGGACAGTTTCATTTCCCCGTCGGTCAGCGACCCCTTCGCGGTCGCGTGGAAGAGGTCGGCATACGCCTTGGCCGAGCCTTCCTTGCCGTATTTGGGACCGCTGGCGGAAACACCGGCATCGGGTCCGGTCACCGTGGCCTGGCCGACAGGCACCCACCCGTCAGTCTTTGTGGCGGTCACGGTCGCGTCAGGCTTTCCGGCCTTCGCCAAGTCGCCCTCGGCGTGCGCGTTGAACCCGCCGAAGCCGCTACCGTCCAGCGCTGTGTTGCTGGCCGCGCGGCTCAGCGCCCGCTTCACGCTCTGGTCGGCCTCATCCACGGCCCGCACCGCCTTGGCGATGTCCTCGGTCCAGCCCTTCGCCTTGTGCTGGGCATCGGCCATCAGCGTGGGGTAGTCCGGGTCATGATGCAGGGCGTATTGCTCCTGTGCGGAGAGCTTGTCGAAGCCGACATAGGTGGCCTTGCCCGAGCTGTCGACCTTGTAGTCCTTCGTCTCGGCGTCGGCCACGAGGTCCTTCACCGACTTCTGGAGTCGGCTCAGTTGGGCGTGCGCCTCCTTCAGAAGGCTCGCAATGGCCAGCGCTTCCTTCTTGGCCGCCCCGAACTCGAACGCCGTAGCCGCAGCAGTGCTCTGCTGCGCACCGAAAGCCTGCCCCTGCCAGTTGCCGTTGGCCAGGGCGCGCTGCACGTGCTTGCCATAGTCGACTTGCAGTTCGCCAAAGCGCTCGCCCATCTTCTGCCACGCCTCGGACACGTTGGACAGTGGAGAAAGATCAGCAGTCATTACATCGTGATAGGTCAGTGACATAGCCAGCCCCGATCACATCTGGTCGAAGCTGCTGAGCGGACGCTGTGCGCCCCCTGGGGGGCCGAACTGCGCCCCGATGCGGGTGTCCTGGCCCTGAAAGAGAGTCTTCGTGGCGTGCAGAGCGTTCAGCTCCTGGTGCAGTCGGCCCAGCAGCCGGTTGGCCTGCCCTTGCCAGACGGTCATCGCCTCTGACAGTCCAGCCTCCGAAGCCCAAGCGGACAGTCCCTTCAACCCGGTGTCCGGCTTCAGCAGGATTGACGGCGGGGCTACCGGACCCACTAGCGGCGGATGAACCTGACCACCGCCTTCACCCATGCGGCTAGCGGCCTGCGTATCCGGCAGCAGATGCTGCTCCATGAACGTCGCGGCACGCCCCTTGTCGTTCGCGGAACTCGCGAACGTCTCTTCCCCACCACTCGGCCCGCCGGTATCTACCCGAGCCAACTGCAGCCGCTGCTCTTCCGAGCCCCCCGAAGCCACGGCGCCATCCCCTCTTGATTACGCCTCCCCGTGATTCAGCATCGACCGGGCGCAACACCGATGCCTGCCAGGTAGCTTAACGACTCGCCTGAAGCCAGCATGACGAGGGGCTGACCGGGGAGCCAGCGCATGCCAGGCGGCGAGGACTTCCTTCCGGGGCATGGGGGATACCGCTTCTCTCAGCATTCGCCCGGCTTTGATGGTCCATGTAAGTCAAGAGATCTCCTTGGGTCGCGCCCACAGCACAAGGCTCGCCCTGCCGGGTCAAGCCCGCCGCCACGATGGGGTCCTGGCGGCCCCGCCGCAACCGTGAAAACCTCGACAGGCCGGTGAGGCTTCAGCCTCGGCTCGCCGCTCCCAGCCCCATGATTCTGCGGTTGCCTCCAGGGAAGCGGTGCCCGGCCTCACCCGGGGCCGGGTGTAAATCTGTGCGATGGACGGAGGGTCAGGGTGTCGGGCAGGCGGTGGGCGGTTGCGTCGATCCAGGCGAGCAGCACCAGGATCCGCGTCAGGAGCAGCCAGACCACCAGCTCGGTCCGGGGCCCCGTCCGCCAGGCCAGCACACCGCATGCCAGGGCGGTAGCCGCGGAGACGGCTGGGGCCGGGGGGCCCGTATCAGCGGCGGCCGCGCGCACCGGCCGGGTTCAGGGTGGTGCAGGTCGTGCAGCCGGGCAGGGCGAGCCAGGCCGGGGCGGGGTGTCCGGCCGGGCAGACGGGCCGCCGGTCCTCGCCCGCGGGGACGGCCAGTTGGAAGACGCCGCGGGGCAGGAGCAGTCCGGTCAGAGTGCCGTAGAGGAGGGCGCAGGTTACGAGCACGCGCACGCGCACGGGCTGCGGAGTGCACCGGAGGCACAGCGTCGGACTGGCCGAGGCGTGGACCTCAGCATCCCAAGAGAGCACGGTCCAGAACCAGTTGGTGCAGTACTGAGTTCTGTCGATGCGAACGGTCCGTATGCGGGGGCGGCGGGTTAGTTTCCGGGGGAAACGCGCATCGGCCTACAGCATTCCGCGCATCGTTTATGCCTGGCTGCCCACTCGCCTGTGGCAAGTGAGCCGCATAGGTTCGTCTATTCTCTGCGCACGTGTCGGCCCGCTCCCAGGAGGCTGCCGGTGACCTGTTCGGTCTCGGGGTCCAGGGGGCACTGGTTGTCGCTGCTGTTCTGCTGGATGCGGGTGGCGCCGGTTCAGCCGACCTCGGCGAGCACGTGGCCCGGTACCTCGGTGCCGGCGTCGGCGGTCCGTTCGCCGTCCGGGTCCCAGACGCCGGCGGCGCCGCAGCTCACGCCGTCCTCGTTGTTGCCGAGAACGTTGCCGAGCACCACGTGGAGACCGAACTCCCGAGCCCGCACCGGATAGACCTTCTCGAACGAGTCGTTGTCGGCGGAGAGCACCGAGCTCGCCAGATAGACCGTGCAGCCGTCGGCGGCGGCCCGCTCGGCGAGCTCCGGGAAGCGGTTGTCGAAGCACGTGGCCAGCGCGAATCGGGTGCCCTCCAGCTCGAAGCGGCCGTCCCGCCCGCCTGCTGCGAAGACCTCCTGCTCGATGCCGTACAGGTGCTGCTTGTCGTACCGGGCGAGGAGTTCGCCATCCGGACCGATGACGAGCGAGGTGACCATGGGCCGGCCCTCCGCCGAGTGCACGGGACCGTTGACGACCGCCGCCGCCGAAACGGCGCGGCACGCCTCCCGTACGGGTTCGAGGCGGGCGTCGTCCTCGGTGAGGACGAGGCCGGGCACGTCCCGGATCAGCGTCGGCTCGTAGCCGGTCACGGCGAGCTCGGCGAAGACGACCACGCGGGCGCCGTCGGCCCCGGCGGCGCGGATCAGCCCGGCGATGGCGAGGACGTTGGCGTCGATGTCCCCGGCGACCGGGGCGAACTGGGTGGCTGCGACGATCATGGCCTACATCATCGTCGCCGACCGGGCCGCAGAAAACCCCCGGTCCCAGACGGGATCCCACTGGGTATCACTGAAATTCACCACTGCGTACAGCAGCATCGACAACTCGCGACAGTTGAATACGCTAGCCCGCCAGTACCGACCCTGGGTACGCCAGGGGAGAACTCGGCACCGAGGTGCGGGACTCCGGAGGAGTCTTCCAGGTCTGGAGCGGCGAGCTGTCGGATCTGCGGGGAGGGGTGGGAATTCGTGCTCGGTGAGCACGGCAACGAAACGTCGGTGCTCACCGGCGAGGAACTCACCCTGGCCGCGAACCCGCTGAACGACGCTCATGTCTCCGGAACCGGGGGCCGCGACGCAGGGGAGCAATGGATGCACGAGGAGGAAGACTCTTCCCGGAGCTGGTGACCGACCTCGTTGGGCGTTGGAGGAGATACGCCGTACGAGGGTGGTGAGTCGGCCCGGTTCCGGCAGACGCGCATGATCGTGCGCTCCGTGCGGCGCGAGCTCGCGGGGGGTTTCCCTGTTTCCCGTTCAGAGGGGTGACGGGAAACCCGTCGACCCGGCGGCGGGCCGGGGCAAGACTCCTGGCACACGCCGGGCCGGCCGGATGCCGGGCCCGGTGCCAACGAGTTAGTCCCGCAAGTGAGGAGAGCTCCATGAAGCCGCGTACCTGGTCCCTGGCCTGTGCCCTGTCCCTGACCGCCGTGTTCATGCCGGTGACCCACGCGGTCGCGGCCCCCGCCGCCCCGGCGGCCCCTTCCTGCACGAAGGGGTCTATCTGCTTCTACACCGGCTCCCGCTTCGGCGGGCAGAGCTGGGAGTGGGTGGCCAGCGGTGGGTACCACGACATGCCCGCCGCGTTCCACGACAACGTCGGCTCCTTCGTCGCGAGCGCCGACGGCTGCTTCATCAACTGGGATCCGAAGGAGACCCGCGCGGTGCACAGCGGCGACAACCGGATCGACTACGGCTCCGACTTCGGCGGACGGATCGACGGCGTCGGCCAGACCTGCTGACCGCCCCGGCCGGACGGACCGGAGGAGGGTGTTGGTTGGTGACGCGAGGAGTGTCCGGCCAGGATGCTCCTCAGCCCGGCGCCCTGCCCCCCGAGCCCCCTGCTACCGTCCCCGCCATGAACGACCTGTTCACCGACACCGACCAGCGGCGTATCGCCGCGGCCGCCGTACGCGACGGCCAGGAAGTCGAAGCCTGGCTGCGCACCGTCGTACGGGAACGCCTCTACGTCGAGGAAGTCGCTTTCACCGGCGCACACTTCACCGTCGCCGCCCGAACCGCCGTCGGGCACTGATCCGTCCCTCCCACGGACGCTCTGCGGCGCGTCGCCCGGAGTTGGGTTGCGACAACGGGCGAGGTAAGTCTCGTTCGCGCTCGTTGGGGGACAAACTTCCCGCTTTGCGGGGTTGCATCACCAGAACCATCACCCGCCAGGCGGGATGCACCATCCGTAGGGCTCTCGCTGATCCCCGGGAGCCCTACGATGTTGTGGGCTCAGAGCGCGGCGCGGCCAAGGGCGTTCGAGTCCAGGGTTCCACGCAGGCGGCGTGGAGCAGCGCGGTGCGGTCACGATCCCGGCCTGTCGCGACCTGGTGGGCAACAGTCACCTTGCTCCGCCCGACGTTCTCCAGCAGACCCTTGTCCTCCCGGCCCTTGCGGGTGAACCGCACTCGCTGCCCGATACGCAGGCGCGCAGCGGCCCCCGCGGTGCAGCGGCCAGTTCACGCCGCTCTTCCCGCCCCTGCTCTTCGTGCAACTGAAAATAATCCGCCAGACCGGCCGCCTCTTTATCCTGCGCCTGGCGATCTGGCGTGCGCGCTCCTCGGCCAGCCAGGGAAATCGCTCAGAGATTTCTGTGCAGACGTCACCATGCCGTTCGAGGGTGGGGTCCTGGTCGGAGTTGGTGCGCTCGTGACGGAGCCAGTTGACGACGGCGCGGGCATCGTCACTGACGGTGACTCCCGGCGACTCCGGGGAGCTGTACCTGGGCGGGCCCTGCCCCGCACTTGGCTACCTGAACCGCCCCGAACTCACGCGGGAGCGGTTCGTCGACAACCCGTTCGAGCCCGATTCGGGTCAGCTCTACCGCACTGGTGACCACGTCCTGCGTTCCCGGCGCTTCTCCACAGCATCCAGGGCGGGCCGGCCGGTATCCGAAGTTGTCCGGATGGAAAATAGGATCGACCCTTGGCACCAAGCGCGGGGTGTCAGCCTGATGCGAGTTGTTCTGCTATTTCTTTGATCCAGGCGGTGGTTTTTGCTGGGTCGTTGAGGGTGTCTGCCCAGGTTTCGGGTTCGAGTTTGTGGTGGGTGGGGCCTGATTTGAGGGCGATGAGGAGGGCCCTTGCGGAGTCTCTCATCTCGGCGGTTGTGGTGCCGGCGCCTTTAATGTCGGGGCCTGCCGCGAGGGTGTAGATCTCCCGTGCCATGGCCTGGCGTTCTCCCTTCGACACTTTCTGCCAGAACTTGAGGGCATGTTTCAGTGATTCGGTGCGGGATGAGGCCTCGGCCGGGGTCTCGTTCTCCGGCGCCCAGTGCTCGGGGTGGCGGGCTTCTTCGTAGCGCTTGGTGGCGGCGCGGAGTGCTTTGTAGAGGGTGACGCCGAGGACGAGGCCGGCCCCGGCTCCGGCGAGGCCCCATCCGACCGGGTTGCTCGCCAGCCCGGCTGTCCCCGCCGCGACCGCTGTGACGACGCCGGCGGCGGCCTTGGTGGATTCGCCCAGGGCGCCACCGATGGTCTCCTTGCCGATCTTGGTGAGCTGTTTCTTCTTGGCGTATTCCTGCACCGTGTTCAGCTTTTCCACGTCTCTTTCCGCGCGCTGGAGGCTCTCGGCGGCGTCACGGGCTTCACCCGTTGCTTCCCAGGCGGCGTCGATGGCCTGGGAAACGAGCTCCAGCCGCTCCTGGCCCTCGTGGTCCCAGTAGGCATCCAGCGCGACGTAGGCCTCCGCCGCGGCCCACTCGGCCTGCTCCCGTGACTGGTTGATCCGGGCCAGTGACTGCGCGTGGACGAGATGAGGATCTCCGAGCTCCTTCACCTTCTTGTACTTGCTGGCCGCTCCGCCGACGCGGAAGGTGGCCCGTATTGCCTTGATCGCGCCGACGGAGGCGCTGGCGATACCGCTCGCCTCGGACGCCACCGCGGCATCCGCCGCCTTGTGGAGCTTGGTGACCTCCTTGGCGATTCCGGCGCTGTAACCGGCCGAACCGGCGGCTCCGATGACCGTGTCGGCCCCCTTGACCTTGGCTTTCTTCTTCGCCGTGTGGTGGTCGGCCCCGCTCTCGTGCTTCTTGGCGTCCTTCATGTTCTTGTACGCGTCCAGGCCATTGACCACCGTGCCGGTGACCTCCGTGAGGAGGTTTCCCGACGCGGCGGAGGTCCCCGAGGCGGCGGCCGTGTGCTTGAGACCTTCGTTGGCCGCGGCGGCGGCCTGCTGGGTGAAACCCGCGTTGGTGGGGGTCTGGACACTGGCTTTGTTCATGAGATTGAGCAGCGTTTGTGCACGAGTTTGGGAGGCGCTCGAACCCTGCGCGGAATCGAACGTTGACCCCGCTTGATCATCCGGAGAAGGGTGTCTGACAGCTACAGCGGCAAGCTGACCATCTGCTTCACCACGAAGAGGGCGCGTCACTCCGGAGGGTATGCCGACTCGGCGAGCCGCCCACGCCTGTCCCCGAGCCCTTCGCCGGTCTCTTGCAGGGCTACGTCCGCACCGGACGGCCGAACCGGCCCGGCGGAACCATGACGGTCAGCGACTGGCTCTTCCCCGGACGCCGTGCCGGACAACCCATGGACCCCGCGACGCTCGGCAGGCGACTTGCCTCTGCGGGCATCCCCACCCTGCACGGACGCACCGCCACCCTGCGGCAACTCGTCCTGCAGGCACCTCCATCCGTGGTCGCCGGCATGCTCGGCTACCACACCGTCCACGCCGAAGCCCTCGCCGCCGAGGCCGGCAGCACCTGGAAGAAGTACGCGCCCGGCGACCACGGACGGCGACCGCACCAAGAAACAGGAGACCGATGAACGGCAACGATTCCCTCGCGCAGACGCTGACCAAGCTCCTCGTCGAGCTCACACGGTTCATCGACAGCACCATCGACGAGGACGGCGAACCCCGCGCGGCCGCCAAGCAGCTCGACCTCGTAGCCGGCGCCTTCGACCGGCTGACCCCTGATCAGCGAGGCTCGCTCGCCAAGATTGTCCAGCAGCTGGCGGAAGCCGAACCGTCGGACGAGCGGCGGGAGTTCTTGGACACATTCGCCGAGGACTTCGGACTCACCGACGACACAGAGTGATCTCGATCAACCGCGAGCCAGGAAACTCAGATCACTCGATCACAGACTCCTACCAGTAGATACCCCTCATCAGCGTCCGACCACCGACCTAAGCATTCGAACAGCGACGCTCCAGGGCGCCTCCCAAAGTGGCGAACATCTGCTGTCCGTTCTCGTGAACAAAGCCAGGACACCCTTGATGAAGGTGTCGATGGGCTCGAGACTCTTTTTGAACCGGTCCAGCAGCGCGGCGATCTCGTCGCGATAGTTCTTCTTCGCACTGGCGGACGCGCCGCCGCCCTCCGGCGCCTTCCCCTTGCCCTTCCCCTGGCCTGTGCCCCGGGCGCGCTGCACCGCCGCAGTCGTGGCCCGATTGCCGGCACTGGAGTGCATCCGCAGGACGGCGTGCTCCAGCGAGTTCCCCGACAGACCCCCCTCCCGCCGCTGCCGGGCCGCCGACGCAGGGACGGCCGCAGACTGCTCAGTCGGGATGCGAACAACCGGGGTACTCATGGAAATTGCCTCTCCTGTCTCCGAAATCCGGGGAGGCGAAGATAGCCAGGCGCGGCCAACACCCGGGGTGCTTCGGGAAAACTCTTCGGGCGCGCCCCACGCCCCACAGTTCGCCCACCCCCGGCATGACCGGCTCGGCATGGGCCTGGGCCTGGGACGTGTGCTTATGGTGCTTGGCCTGGACTCGATCCGCGAGGCCCTGCTCCTCTTCCGCGGCCCGGTCAGGCTCACGCTGTAAGCAGGATCCGTAGGGCGGTTGGGGTGCCTGCGCCACCGGGCTGTTATCGGGTGAGGAGGGCGGTGAGGGTGCCGCAGATGAGGAAGGGGCCGTAGGGGAGTGCGGTTTTCGGGTGGGCTCTGCGGAGCGCTATGAGGCCGAGTCCGTAGGTGGCGGCGAGGAGTT
Organism: Streptomyces sp. NPDC045846; assembly: GCF_056431605.1. Classification (NCBI taxonomy): domain Bacteria; kingdom Bacillati; phylum Actinomycetota; class Actinomycetes; order Kitasatosporales; family Streptomycetaceae; genus Streptomyces; species Streptomyces sp. NPDC045846. Next base: position 113,339 of record NZ_JBWKKJ010000019.1, read on the forward strand.
GGCCGGTGAGGGTGCCGAGGGTGAGGGTGGGCCAGCCGTGCCAGCCGAGCATGGCTCCGAGCGGGATGGCGAGTTTGACGTCGCCGAACCCCAGGCTCCTGGGGCTGATCAAGAACAGCATGAAGTACCCACCGCCGAGGGCGAGAGCGCCGCCCGCCGCGGTCGGCCAGGATCCACCCGCGTGGGGGAGGAGTGCTGCGGCGCCGAGGAGGAGCAGCGTTGCGCCTGCGAGGGGGAGGGTGAGGAGGTCGGGGAGTCGGTGGACGGTGGCGTCGATCCAGGCGAGCAGTACCAGGACCGGTGTCAGGAGCAGCCAGACCACCAGTTCGGGCCGGGGCCCTGTCCGGCAGGCCAGGAGCCCGCACGCCAGGGCGGTGGCCACGGCGACGGCTGGGGCAGGGGGCCCATACCAGCGGCGGGCGCGCGGCCCGGCCGGGATGTGGGTGGTGCAGGTCGTGCAACGGGGCAGGGCGAGCCAGGCCGTAGCGGGGTGTCCGGCCGGGCAGTGGGCCCGCCGGTCCTCGCCTGCGGGGACGGCCAGTTGATAGACGGCGCGTGGCAGGAGCAGCCCGGCCAGAACACCGTAGATGACGGCAAGGGTCACGAGCATGCGCACCGCCGGGGCTGTCGCCGAGAGCTGGCGAGACAGCCGCTGACTGGGCGAGCCGCGGAGCCGCACGCACCAACAGGGCCTGGACCCAGGCTGGTTGACACGGTGTGCAGGCCCAGGGCAGCCGGCCGCGCACCGCGCACCGGCGACTGCGCACGGCTCGGTCGGGCTGCGCACGAGCCCTGGACGCGGTGCGCAGGGTCGGGGGCCGTCGGCAGTGTGCCTGGCCGCGGCCGACGGGTCTTCCGGGCTGTCCTAGGTTCCGTGTGCACGGTGTCCGGTTCCGAGGAGGCTGTCGATGAGGTGTTCGGTCTCGGGGTCGAGGGGGCACTGGTTGTCGCGGCTGATCTGCTGGATGCGGGTGGCGGCGGTGATGAGGCCGGGCCGGTTCCCGGCGGCTCGTTCAACCTGGAGCCAGTCGCGGTAGATGATCTCTGCGGTGGGGTCTGCTTCGAGTGCGGTGGCGATGGCCTTGCGTGCGGCGGTCAGGTCGTGGA
>NZ_JBWKKJ010000020.1:0-63443 GCF_056431605.1 Streptomyces sp. NPDC045846
CCACGTTATGCAGACCTGCCGCCCGCGAACCGTCCGGCGTTGCGCCGGACCGGACGGTGGCCGGACCTCTGATCAGCGTCTCCGACGAACACCCCCGAGCCCGGTGAACACCACCCCCCAGGTCATCTCGGACAGGGGGACCAAGTCATGCCGGGCCCGGAGGCCAGCGGCTCCGTTGCGGAGCCATGGAGAACATAACGGGGCTTCCACGTGCTTCCTCAAGCGAGGCGAGGGGGTTCGGGGTTCGTAGATGGTTCCGTCGCGGGGTATCGCGAACAGGACGCTGACGCGGTGTTGGGCCAGGCGGAGGAGTGCGGCAGGAACGATGTAGCCCGCACGCCTGGGACCGTACGCCGGACAGTCCGTCCGCCCTGTCGGCGAGCAGACCCGCACGGATAGGGGCGGCGGACCGTCGCCGTCGATACCGCGGCGCGCACGGCTCAGGCGAGAGCATTTTCGGAAACAGAATGGCCTGAAATATCACGGCGCGGCATGGACGCCCCTGAGTCCATGCCGCAGAATCTTGCTCGTGGTCGGCCGGTGAAGATCGTGAACTTTTTCCTGGGGCGCTTGCCCTACAACTAACACCTTCATTTGCGCATGTTGTGCTCGGCCGTTCTACGCCAATCAAGCGCTGAGCTGCGGCGGTTGACCGTTGACCACGGTGCCCAGTCCCCCCTCTCTGGATCGAGGTTGCATGCGCACGAAAATATTGGGCTGCCTGTTCGGCGTGGCCTCGATGACCGCTGTCGCGTTCATCGGCGCCCCCGGCGCGCAGGCCGCTCCGTCTACCGCCTCCCACTCCGCCCACGCGGCCACCATCAGCGTGCCGGCCGGCAAGAACAGCGCGACCATGACGGTGGGCGGAAGCACAGTGACCGTCACCAGGTCAGCGCCCTCCGTGGCCGTACTCACCTGCACCGTCAGCCCCGGCAAGCCGTACCACGGCGCCGCCGGCGTGACATCCACGGTCTGGGCCTACTGCAACAGCAACGCGGCCACCCTGTCGTTCGGAACGGCCCTGTACTTCTACGGATCCAACGTCAGCCAGAACAACACGACCAAACGCAACTGCACATCGTGCTATGTCACCGTTACGGCGCCCTACCAGGCCGGCCAATGGAAATCTGGCGCGATTCTTGGATACTTCGACAGCACTGGGAACGGGCAGTTCACCAGCGAGGCATATAGCGCAACGGCGAGTCTGTAAAGAGCCGTTATCGTCTCGATCATGGAGCTTGTTGATCGAACGGGAGTCGCGTTCGGGTGATCGCGGTGAGGGCGGCGTGTGAAGCCAGCGCCTCCCGCACAGCTTGTGGATGTCGAAGCCCGCGCAGAGTCCGATGGGCGGTTCGGCTCATAGCGGTCAGGCTCCGTCAGAAGGATCGGCCTGAGCGGTCTGCTGTGTTGGCGGACTCAAGCGCGTGGCGAAGAGCTCACCGGAGGCAGCCCTCGCGGGTAGCACGCCGCCCGCTGACATCGAGCTCTGCCTCCGGCGTTGCTTGCCGGCCAACTGTGTCGTTGCTGGTCAACAGCTGCGGGCGGTGGGGAGCCGCAGGGACTGTCCTTGACAGCAGATCCTGTCCTTACAGGTGGCGGCGCACCCTCACGGACCAGGCTCCTATCCACCTGAGCCCGATAGTTGCGCCGGTCTCGCCCTGGAGGAACTGGGCAGCGTCTTCCGGGCTGCTCAGGTGGGAGCACTCACCGCTCCGTACGAAGCAGCCCTCGCTGGCGTCATCGTCTGCATATGAGAGGGTCGTCCGGTGCCAGGCGGCGGCCGTTCCGCCTGGAGCCAGGCGAGGCACAGGCGCCCATGAGCTCAAGACGGACGGGGCAGTACGCCGGTTCAACGCCAGGCTGTGGCGGCATCGATGGAGGGCGGCAAGGTGCACAGCTTCTCGCGCAGTTCAGCACCTGGGGCCGAGCTGTGGCTGGCGAGTTGCCTGTCGAGGGTGGGGCGATCTCGCGCGGTGCAGCGCAGGGGTGCGGCGAGGACGTGCTGGAGGAGGTCCAACGCGCGTTGGGCTGCGTCCGCGGGGTGAGCGACGGCGTCGGCCTGGGTCAGGATGAGAGTGGCCGCGGCCCAGCCCGGCGTGAACGGGTGTCGGCGGCTGCTTCGGATTGCCCACGTATGGACAGGTGGAAAGTCGCAGTCGGTTGTTGATGAGTGATGCGTCACTGCGGTGTCGAAGGTCGGCTGATAGATACACCGTGTGGAAGAACTTGTACGACTGAGCGACATCATTCAGGTCGCCGGCGATGACGGACAGGCGATCTGGGCTGCCCAAGGGCAGAGTGACGGCGCTCTGGGTCCAGGCGTGCGGGCGTGGCGCCTTGGACGTGCTCTGGCAGTGACGAGCCCAGATCTCTCGCAGCGCGACCGGCTCGCAATTACGGGTGATGACGCCGACGCGGTCCGCCTGGCGCGGCGAGTGCTGGATGAGGTTGGCCCGTCGTACCGCCCCTTCGGGGAAGCGAAGTCGATGGCCGCTCTGGTGCAGCATATGCCTGGCCTCGTTCCGGTTCATGAGTTCTTCTGGATGGACAGCGCAGATCGTCCCACCGGCATCGAACCAGGTGCGCAGTGGCTGGACGCCCGGCAGGAGAAGGGTGGGGCGATGCTGTTCGAGCGCTTCTTTCCGGACTCCTACGCCCAGCCGGGGCGCAGCGGGGTGCACCGTTGGGCCGGAATTCTCGGCAGCGTGGCCGGTTCAGCGGACCGTGTGCCGATGGCCATCGCAGCAGACGCGTGGTCGGCAACTGGCTGTGGGTTCATGGCCGGAGTGGTCACCCGCCCCGACGCTCGAGGCCGTGGGCTGGCACAGGCCGTCTGCGGTTTCGTCCTGGACGCCTTGGTCAACCGATTCGGACGTGCCGCGCTCATGGTGAACGCGGACAACGCGCCGGCCGTCGCCGCTTACGAACGCCTTGGCATGGTCAAGCGTCGCTTCGCCGCAGCTCGCATGGCTCCCTAGCGACATCAGCGCGTACCCGGCCAAGGCACCTCTGGGTGACGTTCACGCAGGGTGTTCGATGGCGGCCGGGCAACTCTCCACTATCCGTCCGCCACTGGGGAACTCCGACTGGTGGCTGTCAGATGTTGGCGGCGAGGGCGCGCGCACGTCCTTCTGGAGACCTTGCCGCTTGGCCGTGTGCAGGGCCTGGATCATTTCGTCAGTGATGTCACCGGGCCGGATTCCGCTCATCGCCGACAAGGGCACGACACGCATCGCCACCGAGGCCGGAGCCCCCAGGAAGAACTACGCGCCGGGCGAAAGAGCATGCCGCCCCGCTGCCTTCCCCCGCACTGTGGTGACCATGCTGAACCGAGTAGCCGTCCTGTCCGACATTCACGGAGTCCTGCCGGCCCTGGAGGCAGTGCTCGCCGAACCAGACGTCAGCACCGCCGATCACATCGTGCTCACCGGCGACATCACCGCCGGCCCGCAACCGGCCCAGGTTCTTGACCTGTTGACCAGCCTCGGCGATCGCGTCATCTGGATCGGTGGCAACGCCGACCGTGAACTTCTTGAATACCGCCGGGGCCAGCGCGACACGATCCCCGATCCGATCGGCCCCTGGGCAGCCGACCAGCTCCGCGAGGACCATCTCGACCTTCTCGCCTCGCTTCCACGATCCCGCTCCCTGCTTTTGAACGGCCTGGGAAAGGTGCTGTTCTGCCATGCCACCCCTCGCGACGACGAGGAGGTCGTCCTGGTCGACTCCCGTCTTGACCGCTGGAAGGAAGTCTTCAGCGGACTCGATACCGACATCCGCACCGTCGTTTGCGGCCACACCCATATGCCGTTCGTCCGCCTCGCCCACGGTCGGCTCGTGATCAACCCCGGCAGCATCGGCATGCCCTATGGGCGAACCGGAGCACACTGGGCTCTCCTGGGCCCGGGCGTCGAACTCCGCACCACGCACTTCGACCTCCAAGCCGCAGCCACCCAGCTCGGCCAGGACTCGTCCTACCCTGAAATCACGGAGTGGGCCGACTACTTCCTGCACGCTCGCGCGACCGACGCCGACGCCCTCGCAGCCTTCGCCCCACGGGACGGGCGTGACCACAGCCCGTGATGCTCGCTCCCCTCCACGACAGCGGGCAGCACCGAGGCACCGTCCGTCCTCGCAGGTCACCCCTTTCTCACGGCTATCGCGTAGGGGGACCCGTCCTCTATCCGCCGAATCCCTTGCCCGCGAGGGAGCTTGGGAAGAAATAAGGTGCGCCGCCGCGACGGAGGCGCTGACAGCAGTCAGCTGCGCGGGGACTTCACACCAGCCGGGAGCTCGTGCTGCTGATGGCCAACGGCTGAGTCCTGAACTGAGTCGCACGAGTGCAACGCCTGCGAGAGCGCGCGGACGGTCACGTCCGCTACGGTCCGGAGCTCGGCCGGGCTTGCCCCGGCTCTGCTCATGACAGCGAGAGACTGGTTGACGGCCGCGGTGTGGAGAGCGAAGGCATCGGCGGCCTGATCGGTCATGCGGGCGGCGCTCAGCGCGGTGCGCAGGCGCAGGCGCTGGAAGCCGAGCGCCTGCCTGGCGTGCGCCGCGACGGCTGGGCTGAGCATCGGAATCGCCATGGCGGACTGTGCGATGAGGCATCCATCGGGCAGCTCGGGATCGGCGATGCGCGCGAGGGTGACGTCGAAGAATGCGCGGACAGCCGCGAGGGGATCGGAGGCTGCGCACGACAGGGCGGCGTCGTACTTGTCGCCGTAGCGCACGGCGTAGCGATCCAGGCAGCGCAGGAACAGCGTGTCTTTGTCCCCGAGCGAGGAGTAGATCGAGCTGCGGTTCAGGCCGGTTGCCCGGGACAGGTCGTCGACCGAGGTGTCGGCGTAGCCGGCGCGCCAGAACTGGATCATCGCGGCGTCGAGCGCGGTGTCCATGTCGAACTGCTTCTTGCCTGCCACGTGGCACTTCCCTCGCCGCTGTGTTGGTGTCCTCGATCCTGCTGCCCCCCATTCTATCTTGAACTAATCAGTTCAAGATGTGTTAGCTTTCCGGTGTGATCATGACCGGGCGTCCCCCGCACCGTGAGACAGCGACGCCTGCCCCTCCCCAGCCGTGCGCTTCTCCGCGGCTCCCCGAACGATCTGGACCTCGATCACCTCGCAGGCTGCCCCGTCATCTGCCCCGCCCCGCGGGCTTGGCCGTCGGGTGATCCGGCGGCCCAGCACACCACAGAACCGATGGAGAATCCCGTGACCATCTCCGAAAGCAACCCCGTCCGCGACCTGCCCCTGCACGATCGGTCCGGATTCACCCATCGCTGGGTCGACACGGACGGCGTCCGCCTTCACACCGTCGAAGGTGGACGGCCAACCGGCCCGGCACTCGTCCTGCTCGCCGGATTCCCGCAAACCTGGCGGGCCTGGCAAAAGGTCATGCACGGCCTCGCCAACCGGTTCCGCGTCATCGCGATCGACCTCCCGGGCCAGGGCCACTCCGAGCGCCCGGAGGGCAGCTACGACACCCACACGGTTGCCGCCCGCGTCCACGCCACCGTGCAGGCGCTCGGAGTAACGCAGTACTGGCTGGCCGCTCATGACATCGGTGCCTGGGTCGCCTTCTCCCTCGCCCTCAACCACGAGTCCCAACTGCGCGGGGTCGCCTTGCTCGATGCCGGAATTCCCGGCATCACCCTCCCGCAGTCGATTCCCACCGACCCGGCCCAGGCATGGAAGACCTGGCATTTCGCGTTCCACCTCGTGCCCGATCTGCCCGAGACGTTGCTCGCCGGCCGCGAACGGGACTATGTCGCCTGGTTCCTGAAGACGAAGGCCCTCGCCCCCGGCACCTTCGACGATGCTGACTTCGACCACTACGCAGCGGCCCTCGCGGCCGACGGCGGCCTCCACGCCTGCCTCGCCTACTACCGGGACGCCGCCAAGTCCGCCCGCAAGAACCATCAGGCACTCAACCGGCAGCACCTGACCGTGCCCATCCTCGGCATATCCAGCAGCCACGGATCCATCCCGGACATGGCAGCCTCCATCAGCCCATGGGCCGACAACATCACCGGAGCCACCATCGCAGGAGCCGGACATTTCATCCCCGATGAGCAACCCGAAGCCGTCACTGACGCGATGACCGACTTCATCGACGGCATTGGCTGACGTCCCTCATGCCTGCCCGTCGCTCCGGCGGATGGAGCGGGACTCTTGCCGCGGGCATGGTTCTCAGCGCGCCAGCAGCAAACCGGAGGGGAGGGCGCGTTGGCGGCCGGGAATACCGGGCGGATACGGGGCCGCCTGGAACGGTTTCGTCGGTCTCGGCTGCTGTCACGTCACGGCGTCGGCGAGCATGAAGGCGGCCACGGCCAGCAGGACCACGGCGAAGATGCGCTGCAAGTGGGGCGCGGAGACCTTCGCGGCTATGCGCTTGCCGTCCCAGGCGCCCAGGGGCGCGGTTCCGATGAACGGGCCGATCAGCGCCCAGTCGACCGACGCAGCGGTGCCGGAGCGAGTGGCCAGGGAGGCCAGTGAGTTGGCCGTGATGATCAGCAGACTCGTGCCGATTGCGGCATCCATTTCGAAGGCCAGGACGGGGACGGCGAGAAAGCCGCCGCCCACACCGATCAGTCCGGTCAGCGTGCCGAGTGCGGCACCGGCTCCGGCTGCCTTGCCCGGCCGTACACCGCCGTCCTTGGGGCGGGCGGTGTCAACGGGCCGGAGCATTTTGATGGCGGAGAGGGTGGCTGTGGCGGCGAAGGCGAGGGTGAGGACGGCTTGCGGCAGGTGGCCGGAGGCGGCCCCAGCGACAGCCGCCGGAAGAATCCAGGTGGCTGCGAATGCCGCTCCCGCCTTCCACCGCACCCGCCCGGCCCGGGCGTGCGCGTACAGGGCGGTCAGAGACGTGGCAGTGACGATGATCAGGCTGGCGGTGGCGGCTGAGGCGGGGGTGAAGCCGAGCAGATGGATCAGGGCGGGCACCGCCAAGACACTGCCGCCGCCGAGCGCGCGCGCCGAGCATCAGGCCGACGACGGCTCCTGCAATCAGGGCCAGGATCAGGGCGGTCACGCCATTCGCCCCCTGCGTCTGCTGTCGCCGGCCGACAGTGCCGTATCGGTGACGCGGCCCGCTGACCACGGAACATCCGGTCGCGTCGCGTCCCCTGGCGCCGGGACGATCATCCCGCGTCATGTGACGGACGCGCCCAGCCCGAGCTGTTGAGCTCGGGCTTCCGGCAACCACACGCACTGACACGGGTGCTGTCGTGACTTGTGAACATCGAACGCTCCTCATCAAGATGCCGTCCGACATGCGGGTGGTAGCGAACGTGATCCAGGAAGAACGTCGCCGATCAAGAACCCCGACAAGGGCTGATTCTCCACTCGCCACGGGGTGCAGCTGCGGTCCGCGATGCATCCTCGGTGCGCGCCCGGTCACAGGATGAGAGCCCGTCCTTCATCATCTGGCCGACGGCAGTTCCGGCTGAGGCGGATGCAACTCTCCCGTCACTTACTGGCGGCGCCAGGGCAGAGCCGCGCCGGCAACTGTCTTGTGACTGGCCCGTGTCCCGTACCTCTCACGCCGTCACCGTGAGAGGTCCGATAGCAACATCGCCGCCATCACCACGGTGAGCAGCCCGATGTATGCCCAGGCGTAGATCTGGTCGGGGATGCGCGGCGGGCGCCGACGCAGCACTCCGATGACCGGCAGGGCGCCGGCAAGCAGGGCCGCGGCGGCACGGGGGTCGACGAGGCCCACCAGGGGGACGTGTGCACCGGCGGAGGACGGAAGCTGGGCGCCGATGAGCGAGACCGCGGTGGCGGGGAGCGCAATGGCCAAGGTGAGAGGGTTGGCCAGCGCGCTCGCCACATGCATCGTGTGCCCGGCGCGCCGCATCGCGGGGACGGTCATGACGCTGCCTCCCACGCCGAGGAAAGCTGCGACCGCGCCGATGGGTGCGCCGAGAACGGCCGGCAGCGGACGCGGTCCGCCTGCCGGCTCCGCTATGCGCGTGCGGGGGCGCAGGAAACCGGGCCGCAGCAGCAGGTCGACGATGGTGATGGCCACGTACGCGACGAACAGCCAGGCCACCAGCGCCGGTGGGGCGAGGCGGGTGGCGAGCGCACCGGCCGAGGCGCCGGCCGCCAGCGGGAGAAGCAGCCCGGTGCTGCCGCGGAGGGAGCCGAGCACCTGCCGGGGTGTGACGGCGGTCGCGAACGCCGCGTTCACCACCATCACCAGGGCCGAGGTGGCCGTCGCCACCCGCATCGCGTCCGCGCCGAGCGCGGCGTCCGCCCACACCACCGCCGGGACCGCGGCGAACCCGCCGCCGAACCCGAACAACACCGTCGTCACCCCGGTGAGGAGTCCGATCACGATCAACATCACAACGTCCATGGGGCCATCCGACCAGAGCCGCAGCCCTTCTCGCGTGCGAAGATCGGCACCGTTCCTTCGCGTCTCGGCCAGTACGGTGGTGAGGTGAGGAACGTTTCTTTGGACGCAGTCGACCACGTGGAACGGGCCGTCCTGCCGATCGGCACCGACTACCCGCCAGGCCACCTGCTGGACTGGCACGAGCACCGCCGCGCACAGTTCCTCTACGGCGCCACCGGGGTCATGGTCGTCGACACCGTTGCGGGCACCTGGACCGTCCCGCCCGAGCGTGCCGTCCTGATTCCGGCCGCCACCCGACACCGGGTCCGGATGCTGGGGGTGAGCACCCGGAGCCTTTACATCGAGCCGGACACCATTCCCTGGTGGCCCGCCACCTGCACGGTCGTGGACGTGCCACCACTGCTGCGTGAACTCCTGCTGAGTGCCACCGAGTTCGAGGCCGACTACAGCCTGTCGGGGCGGGAGGGATGCATCGCCGCGCTCCTGCTGCACGAGATCGCCGCGCGCACCCCCCTCCCCTTCCACGTCGCGCTGCCGCCCTCCACCGACCTGGCGGAACTGTGCCGGGAGTACCTGGCCGCACCGGATCTCGCCGCCACCAACGCGGTCTGGGCGGGCCGAACGGCCCAGAGCGAACGGGCCTTCACCCGGCGCTTCCGCGCGGAAACCGGCCTCAGTCCCGCCGTCTGGCGATCCCGCGCCCGCCTGCTCGCGGCAGTTCCACTGCTGCGCGCCGCGTCCGTCACCGAGGTCTCCGGCCGCCTCGGTTACGCCTCCCCAGCCGCCTTCACCGCCGCTTTCGCCCGCGCCTTCGGCTTGCCGCCATCCCGTTTCACCACGAGTGCCCGAGGGCGGTAGCCCACGCCGCGCCGATACATCCCCGCCCCACGGGAGTTGCCCGACGCCACCGCCCCCGCCGCTGCATGACTCCAAGGGCCACGACGGCATCCACGACGGCATCGCGGACGTCGGAGGACAAGGTGATTCGGCCGTGGGCAGGAACGGACCGACGAAAGGGGCCGCTTGGTTTAGGTATCCGCGGCCCGGCCCGGCCGCACCCACGGCATCACCGCTGCCCGCCACGACCACGTCCTGGCTCACTTGCGCGCCGCCGGTCTCGAGGCGCTAGCGGACCTCGGCTTCCGCGGCCTGGACAACGACGTACTCGAGCCCGTGATCATCAATGGCTTCACCGCCAGCCGCGCCCACAAGCTCACCCCAGGTCAAAGGGTGCCAACCGCATCCTCGCTGTCGGACACGCGCCGGTCGAGCACGGCTACACCCACCTCAAAAGCCGGCGTATCCTCACCAAACTCCGCACCGATCCGGCCCGCGCCACCCGCCTCCTGCCTGCTCTGCTCGTCCTGACGAACCTCGAAGTCAACCGCTGACGGATCTACTCAGCAGACAGCCGCCCACGACCAATGGGTGTGCCCCGTGAACCGGGTATACGGAGCCCTTTGCCAGCAACTCGTTGAGCCAGCCCCAGACGGTCCCGCTTCGAGTGAGGGTGCGTCAGGGCTGAATGTTTTCCAGGTCCTTGAGGAGGCTGGGGTGGGTCGGCTGCCACCCGAGGGCATCGCGGGTGCGGGCGCTGGACGCCGGCTGGTCCATGGCGAAAATCGGGCCGAAGGGGCCGAACCTCTCCTGCGGAACCTCCTCGACCGGCAGGCCCAGTCGCCGGCCGATGATTGCGGCGATGTCCCGCACGGTGTCGCCCTCGTCGGCAACAGCATGCCAGGCCGTCCCGGCCGGCGCCGACTCCAGGACCAGACGGAACAGGACCGCCGCGTCGAGCGCGTGCACGGCCGGCCAGCGCTGGGTGCCGTCGGCCGGGTAGCCCGCCACCCCGGTGCGGCGCGCTGCATCAGCCAACAGGCCGGCGAATCCGCCCTGACCCTCGTTGTGGACCGTGCGCGGCATGCGGACAGCCATGCTGCGCAGACCGCGCGAGGCGAGATCCAGCAGCGCTGTGACCGAACGGCCTCGACCGCCCACCGGTCCGTCGGTCGGCAGCGGATCGGCCTCGGTGGAGGCGCGTCCCGGCACCCAGGGCGTACCCGAGACCGTGACGATCGGGCGGTCGCTTCCGATGAGTTCCTGCCCCAGCGCGGTGAGAGCGGCGCTCTCCTCGGCGATGGCCTGCGCGAGTGCATCCGGACTGCCGTAGTCGCGTCCGAACGCCAGACTGATCACGCCGTCGGACTGCGCAGCGCCGGACCGCAGGACGTCGAGGTCTGCCAGGTCTCCTCGCAACACTGTGGCACCAGCGCTCTCGAGGACCTGCGCGGAGCTGTCCGAGCGAGCCAGCGCGAGAACGGTGTGACCGTTGCCGAGCAGTTCGGTGACGACAGCGGAGCCGATGGTTCCGGTACCGCCGGTGACAAAGACGTGCATGAGTTCTCCTCGAAAGTGATGGGACTGTTGTCCCATCACTGACCTTACACGTGATGGGACAACAGTCCCATCACCTATCCTGGTCTCATGGCTAGATGGCAACCAGGTGCGACCCAGCGACTCGTCGTCGCGGCCGTCGACCTGTTCACCGAGCAGGGTTACGACGCCACCACGGTGGCGCAGATCGCCGAGCGCGCCGGCGTCACCAAGAGCACCTTCTTCCGGCATTTTTCCGACAAGCGCGAGCTACTGGTCGCTGGCCAGGAGACGCTCAGCAGGCTGCTTGCCGACGGCATCACCGAGGCTCCGGCGGACGCCAGCCCGCTTCAGGCGGTGGCAGCCGGCCTCGAGCGCGCATCGAGCGCCATGGGACCGACGAACCGCGAACTCGGCCCCCGCCTCAAAGCTGCGGTGGCAGCCAGCACCGAACTTCAGGAGCGCGACGCCCTCAAGAGCATCGGTCTCGCTGCCGCCATGACAGCCGCGCTCATCGCCCGCGGTGTCCCTGAATCGACCGCGCATCTCGCGGGCGAGCTGGGAGTCCTCGCGTTCAAACGAGGCTATGCCCAGTGGTCCGAAAGTCATCGTGATGACGGAGAAGGACTCGCGCCACATGCACTGGCAGCCTTGGAAGAACTGCGTGCGGCAACTGCATCGCTGGGCTGATCGATGCCGCCGGCCGGGCCCTGTCGGCGCCATGGGTACTGCGCCACCCACGCGCCCTGCTCGTCCTGACAAACCTCGAAGTCAACCGTTGACGCACGATCTACTGCGCAGACAGTCACCCACGACCAGTGTGAGCATCCCCGAGAGCCGATCACGCCAGACCTTTGACCTGCGGCTCCAAGTTGGCGGAGGATCAGTGCGGTGGCGTCCCTGCCGGACGCGGTGGGCTCCGGTCAGCCCCAACTGCTGCCGCTGATCGGAGTCGGGCCGAAGTAGCGGGTGGCGATGGAGGCGAGTGGCGGCGTGACGCCGTCTTCCATCGCGTGTTTGAACGTGTGGACGATGCAGGTGCGCACCGGGCGGACAGCACCGCCGGCGGGTCCGAGGGTGTCGGCGGACAGGGGCCGGTTCTGCGCCCGGGCCAGGGCGAAACAGACGAGCATGGTGCGATGGTCCTCGAACGAGAAGTGGTCGCGGATGGCCCGGTTGCCGAAGTCGAGGTGGTCGAAGACGACCGCGACATCCTCATCTCCGTACGGAGCGCTGTGCAGAGCGCTCCGTACGTCGAGGATCTGCTCACCGCGGCCGATCAGTCGGGCCCGTTCGTGTGAGGGGCCCCACGGCGGTGGGTCGCTGTCAGGCCCCGGGAGTTCGTCCGAGAGCAGCACATTGCCGACCGGCGCGCCGTCCCAGCGCGCCTGCCCGCTGACACTGCCCCAGTTGAGGCTGGCGTTGACGCAGAGCTCGCCCGCGATCAGCGCCCAGGGCGTGCGGACCACCCGCTCGCGCGCCAGATCGACGACCAGGCGCCCGAAGTCCTCCCGGGACAACAAGCGCGGCTCGGCGGGAGCGACAAAAAGGTCGGTTCAGATCCCCATGGACCAGGTGTAACAACCAGCAGTGCGCAGGCGCCAGCCAATAACAGAAGCCGAGCCGCCGAAGACGGCCCAGGGGTGAGGGCTCGTTTCTTGTAGTTGGGGAGGGCGGCCCCTGGCCCTACCCCCTGCAGCCACTTCGAGCTCTCCATGAACTCCCAGCTCGAATGGGCCGCAGCCGTGGCCACTGTCCCCGGGTTCCGCCCCGAGCCCGGAGTACCCAACGCCCCGTCGGCGGGCGGCGGGGCGGACTCCGTCTGAACGAGCCCGGCTCTCCCCGCTCCAGTACGACCACTCCTGAACCCGGCCTCCCGCACTGTGCCGACGGCAGCAGCTCCGAGCGCATCGCACTCGTGATCCGGCACGTCAGGGGATCTGGGCCTCGATATGGGCGAGGTGGGCGGCGAGGATCTCCTCGAACGCGGCGGGGCGGTCTGTTCCGAGGGGGCGGATGTCGCGGGCGAAGTGGGCCAAGGCGGGGAAGCGCTCGGGGTCGGCGCCGAGCACCGCGACGCGGAACTGCTCCATGCCCTGTTCGTACTCCTTGGGGGTGAGCGTGCTGATCCCGGCCTCGGAGGAGATCAGCGCGGCGAGGAGGATCACGAGGCGGTGGTAGCGCGCCGGGACCTCCTCGTCGGGCAGGCCTGACGCGCGCAGGGCCTGCAGCAACTCCTCCATGACCAAACGGGAACCGGTGCCGCCGGACCCATAGCGCCCCCACACCGCGGCGAGTTGGAGATGCTCACCGAATGCCTCACGCAGGCGCCGGGCCAGGGAGTTGACGCGCTGCTTCCAGTCACCCTCGGGGCGGTAGCCGTCCATGGTGGCCAGCAGGATCCGGTCGGCGACCGCTCGCAGCAGCTCGGTCTTGTTGCGGAAGTGCCGGTAGAGGCTGGAGGAGTCGGTCCCGAGCGCCGCGGCGAGCTTGCGCACGCTGAACGACTCGGCGTCGTCCGTACGCAGCAGTTCCGCTGCCGTGTCCAGGATCTCCTCGGTCGACCATCGCCGTCGGCCAGTCATCTCGCCCCTCTCGTCAAGCTGGAGTCTAACCTATGCACTTGATGATGCACGCAGTGCGTGCATAATGAGGGCGATGCACTTCAACCACGAGGACTTACCCGGCACTTGGCCGGGAGGGGAGAAGGACACATGGGTGAGACCACGACGGCCACGCGGCCGCCGGAGCCGGACTTCTCGGCCATAACAACCGAGGAACTCCTCGCCTATCGCGACGCAGAGAACCGCTTCCGGGCCTCCGGCGCGGCGCGGGCCATCCTGGGAGAGCCCCACCCCGGCGCCGCGATCCACTGGCACAAGATCGCGCTGCCCGGCCGCGACCTGCCGGTCCGGGTGTACCGGCCGACCCCGACGGGAGACGGCGAGGCCACCGCCCGAACCGACCTGCCACTCGTCGTCCATGTCCACGGAGGTGGTTTCGTGGGCACGGCGGCGCAGTGCGACTGGACCAACAGCCACCTCGCCGCCCGGCTGCCCGCGCTCGTCGTCTCAGTCGAGCACCGCCTCCTCGCCTGCGGCAGCCCACTCGCGAACGCAGCCGAGGACGGCTGGGCCGTGCTCGAGCACGTGGTGCGGCACGCCGCTCGGTGGGGTGTCGCCCCGGCACGCACGGCCGTGTTCGGCGAGAGCTGCGGCGCGCTGATCAGCGCCCTGACGGCCATCCGGGCCCGAGAGGCCGGCCTGCGGCTCACGGCACAGGTGCTGGTCAACCCCGTGACCGACGTGACCAGGACGATGTCCGACTACACCTCGATGACCGAGTACGCCTACAGTCCGACCCGGGCCCTGCCGCTGCTGCGGTTCTTCCGGCAGCTCGCCGTCCCACCGGGATACGACGCCCGCACCGTCTCGCCGCTGTACGCCGACGATCTGAGCGGGCTCGCCCCGGCGCTCGTGGTGGTGCCCACCCAGGACGCGGTCGCCGACCACGGCCGCCGCTTCGCCGATCGGCTGCGTGCGGCCGGCACCCCGGTCCAGCTCTCCGAATACCCAGGCGCAAAGCACGCGTTCCTCACCCTGCCCGGCGTCGAACCTCAGGCCGAGGCAGCCCAGAGGGAGATCCTCCAGTTCCTCCGCACAGCCCTGGCGCGGTGACGGAGGAATGATGCACTCCACCACCATCGGACCCGATGGCCCAGACGTGTGCCGTCTCGGCCTCGGCTGTATGAGCATGACCGGCAGCTACGGCACCGCCGACCCGCACGAGGCAGCGGCAACCCTGCTGGAGGCGCTCGACTCGGGTGTCACGATGTTCGACACCGGCGACTTCTACGGCGACGGAGCAAACGAGGAACTCCTCGGCCAGACCCTCGCGCCGTACCGCGACCGGGTCGTGCTGGCCACCAAGACCGGAGTCCGCCGTACCGCCGAGGGCCTGGCTCCCGCCGGTTCACCCGCTGATCTGCGACGCTCCTGCGAAGCCTCGTTGCACCGGCTGCGCACCGATCACATCGACCTGTACTACCTCGCCCGCATCGACCCCGCCGTCCCCGTCGAGGAATCCGTCGGCGCCCTGGCGGACTTGGTCGTGCAGGGCAAGGTGGGCCGCATCGGCCTGTCCGAAGTCTCGGCCGACACGCTTCGCCGCGCCCACGCAGTCCATCCGATCAGCGCCGTCCAGACCGAGTACTCGCTGTGGGAACGCCACGTCGAAAGCGACGTCCTGCCCATGCTCCGCAGCCTCGGCGCCACCCTGGTCGCCTACAGCCCCCTCGGCCGCGGCCTGCTCACCGGTGCCGTACGCGCCACCACGTGCTACGAGCCCGGCGACTTCCGCGCTACCGCTCCCCGCTACAACGGCGACGACCTCAAGGCCAACCTGGCCATCGCCGACGCCATCGCCCGCCTCGCTGCGGCCAAGGGCGCCACCTCCGCCCAAGTCGCCCTCGCCTGGCTCCTGGCCCGTGGCAACGACGTCATCCCCATCCCCGGCAGCTCCCGCCGCCCGCACCTGCGCGACAACCTGGCCGCCCTCGATCTGCACCTGACCGCGATCGATCTCGGCGACATCGACTCCGCCGTGCCCGACACCGGGGCCCAGGGGGCCCGATACAGCGACCACGGCATCGCTCTGATCGACCAATGAAAAGAAGCAACCCCGATGACGAACCGGCCCCATGCACGCGGAGTGCGAGGAGCAATGCACGCGGGTCTTGCGCTGACTCCCTTCGCGGCGATGGCCCGGCACTGCCACTATCGCCGTCGTGGGCACTCCTTCGAAGGGCAGGCGGGCACAAGCCATCCGTCACGACGCCCTGCCCGTTACCCTCCTACCGCTCGACGTCTCCCCAGGCCAAGGCACGAGATGCTGCTGGGGCACTGGGGTCTGTTGCGAGAGTGGATCTTGAGTTGTAATGATCATGGTGGGGCGCGAGGGGACCTGACGGACCGACAGTGGGCTCGGCTGGAGCCGCTGCTACCAGTGAGGAAGAAGTCGGGGCGGCCACGGACGTCGACGCGTCGGCAGTTGATCGACGGGATACGGTGGCGGACCCGCGCTGGCACGCCCTGGCGGGACGTCCCCGCGCGGTATGGCCCATGGGGCCGGGTCTACGAACTACTGCGCCGCTGGCAGCGCGACAGCGCATGGAAACGGATCCTGGAACAGATGCAGGCGCAAGCCGATGCGCAGGGCCTGATCACCTGGGACGTGAGTGTGGACTCGGCTGTCTGCCGTGTCCATCAGCACGCCGCCGGCGCGTGCAAAAGGGGGATCTGCAGCGCGAGCCGCCCGGTGGGGTCGACCCGAGCCGGACGATCACGGGCTCGGACGTTCCCGTGGTGGCCTGACGACGAAGATCCACCTCGTGGCCGAGCAGCCCTCAACGAGTGGCTGTGACCAGCGCTTTCGGGACCTACTCTAGTGCCGCATCAGGCAACGTTTGCCCTGGTGACTACTTCGCGTAGGCGTTGATCGGTGGCGTGCTTGTTCCGCCAGATGATGTAGCGGCGGATCATGCTGCCCTGGGCCTTGTGGCTGGGGTGGTCGGTGCCGTCGAGTGCGAAGTAGCGCAGGGCGGTGAACTGGGCCTCGATCCGGTTGAGCCAGGAACTGTTGGTCGGGGTGTAGGCGATCTCGACGTTGTTCGTCGCGGCCCAGGTGCCGACCCTCTGGCACCGCTTGGTGGTCAGGTGGGGTGAGTAGTTGTCGCAGACGATCGCGATGCGTACGTCCGCCGGGTGGAGCGAGGGCAGGTAGCGGCAGAACTCCAGGAACTTCGATCTGTTCTTGGTCTTCTTGATGTGGCCGTAGAGCTGGTCCTTGGCCAGGTCGTAGGCGGCGAACAGGTGCCGGACCCCGTGCGGTCGGGTGTAGGTGGCCCGTCGGCGGGGCCGGGGATCGCGGTCGGGGTCCTTGTGCCGTCCGCCGCGCTCCGCCCACTGCCGGCCGGGGTGGGGCTGGAGGTTGAGCGGCCCGAACTCGTCGAGGCAGAATACCACTTCGGGCTCGCCGTCCTCGGGGGTGACTTCGCCGTCGGCGATGGCGTAGAGGTGCTCGACCCGGGCCTTCTTGACCGCGTAGTCCGGGTCGCGGGAGGTCTTCCAGGTCTTCACGCGTTGAAACGAGACGCCCTCCTCACGGAGCAGGACCCGAAGGCCCTCGTGGCTGATGTCGTCGACCACCCCCTCGGCGACCAGGAAGTCGGCCAGCTTGACCAGGCTCCAGGTCGAAAAGGGCAGGCCGTGCTCGGCCGGCCTGGACTTCGCGATCTTCTTGATCTCCCGGCGCTCGGGGAGCGTGAACGTCCTTGGCCGGCCACCCTTGTACTTCGGGTGGAGCGAGTCGAAGCCGTCGTCGTTGAAGTTGTGGATCACGTCCCGGACCCGGTCCGCGCTGGTGAACGTCACCTCGGCGATCTTCGTGACGGACATGCCCTGAGCGGATAACAACGCCATCTGGGCACGCCGCCATGTCACCACCGAACCGGTACCCCTGCGGACGATCCGCAGCAGCCGTCGGCCTTCATCGTCATCGATCTCGCGGACCCGCACACGTTCAGCCACGCGATCATTGTGGCCGCTCTGCGGCACCAACGAGCAGTAACCGCGCGACAATTCATGACAGGGCGAACCATGCCTGATACGGCACTAGGTGTGGAATGTGGTGGTTGCCTCCAGGGCCGCCCGGCCGGTCGCGACCCGGTTCACCGGCGCGCCCTCGTCGGCGTAGCCGAAGGAGACGCCCACGAGCAGCTTTCCCTCTGCCACTCCGAGTTGGTCGCGGACGGTGTCAGCGTAGAAGCTGAGCAGGCCCTGCGGGCAACTGGCCACGCCGTAGCCGGTCATGGCCAGCAGCAGCGTCTGCAGGTAGGCGCCGGCGTCGGCGGCCAGTCGCGGCCCGCCGTCGCCGGTGACGAACAGGAACGCGGCATGGGGCGCCCCGTAGAAGCCCAGGCTCTCTGCGTCGTAGGCCGCGCGAGCCGGGTGGTCGTCGGGGCCGATGCCCAGCGCTCCGTACAGATCGGCGCCGAAGGCGGCCCGCCGTTTCTGGTGAACGAGGGCGTACATGTCCTCGGAGTACGGGTAGTCGGCCGTGACGCGCTGCTCGGCATGGGCTGTTCGCAGGGCGTCGGCCAGACGGTCTCGCGGTGCGCCACCGACCACCTCGACCCGCCATGGCTGCGCGTTGGAATTGGACGGCGCCGCGCGGGCCAGAGAGAAGATCCCGCGCAGAGTGTCCTCGGGTACCGGGTCGGGACGGAATGCGCGGGTCGCGCGGCGCCCGCGGATCAGTTGCTCGGCGTACTGCGAGGTTCGCGTCCCGCTCGTCTGTGCCCCGCCGGTGGGCGCCTCGCTCGTGCGTGTCCGGGTGAAGACCGGTCCGCTCATAGAACTCTCCTCAGGATCGCTGAAGTAAACAGAATCGTTTACCTGAAGTCGCACTATAGCCAGCCACCCTCTCCCAAGTAAACGAGAACGTATACTTACGTCATGACCACGATGACGACGGCGTCTCGACGGCAGGGGCGCGGAGGGCGGGAGCGCATCTTGGCCGCCGCGGCCGAACTGTTCACGGCCCAGGGGATCAACGCGACCGGCATGGAGCAGATCGCGGAGCGGGCGCCGGTGTCCAAACGCACCCTCTACGCACACTTCAGGACCAAAGACGAACTGGTCCTCGCCCACCTCAAGGACCTCTCCTCGACGGGGCGCACCCTGGGGGGCGTACTGGCACGCGAGGACATCCCCGCCAAGGAGCGGATCCTCGCCCTGTTCGACCCGCCCCCGGCCGGCACGGATCCCGTGCGCGGATGCCCGTTCATCGACGCCGCCGTGGAGTTCCCCGACCCGCAGAACGCGGTCCACTCCTACGCCCGCGAACAGAAACTGCTGATGGTGCGGCTGGTGACCGACCTGGTAGCGGAACTGGGCTGCCGCGAGCCCGCCGTCCTCGCCGAGCAACTCGTGACCCTCGCGGACGGCGCCGCCAGCCGCGCCATGGTGCTGGGCGAGGCGAACTACGGTCGGCACGCGCGGACGGCGGCGGAGATCCTCCTGGAAAACGCGCTGCCGCCCACAATCTGAAAGGTCCCGCCGGGTTGCTCGGTATGCCTAGCGCCTTCGGTATGCCTAGCGCCTGATGCGAAGATCCCGTCGCCCGGCCGAGAGGAAGTCGGGACTTTCACACTAGGACTCCTGACCATCACCGGGCACACTGGCAGGCGTGCCTGTCTCACTGCATCACATCGTCATCGATGCCCACGATCTGCCCGCCCTGGCCCGGTTCTGGGCCGAGGTGCTGGGTTGGCGGATTCTGTCCGAGCGGGAGCGGGAGGTTGTGATCGGGCCGGACGAAACCGCACCAGTAGGCATCTGTTTCATGCCGGTGACGGATCGCAAGGTCGTCAAGAACCGCCTGCACCTCGACCTGACGGCCGCCGCGGAGGACCGGGAGGCTGAGATCGAACGCATCCTCGCACTCGGCGCGCGCAGGGCGGGCATCGGGCAGAGCGGCAACGAGTCGTGGACCGTGCTGGCCGACCCGGAGGGAAACGAGTTCTGCGTAGTCCGCCCGAAGAGGACGCTCATTGGCTAGGCCCGCCGTGAGGGCCGCAGCGGTCGATTCCTGGCCTTGACGGCAGTGACGGCGTACCAGTGCACCTGGCTCGTGTCGGTCATGAACATCCCCCCTGTCGGCCCGGCGAGCCCGTGAACCACTCGCCGGGCCAGGACGTTATGGCATGCAGCGGACCCTGCGGGGGGCCGGAGCCCGCCGCCGCTCGGTACCTGCTCAGAGGCACTTGTGGGCGGTCACGGTTTTGGGATCGGACGTCAACCGGCTGTCCCCGGCGGCGAACTGGTCCCGCCCATCCAGTGCTGCTGGCCCAGCGCCCGCAAGTCCCCGACGCGCCGGACCGGCCAGGATGAGCGCGTCAGCCTTCATTTACTCCCCAGCACCGCGGGCATGGGGAGACCGTGCAGGTGGTGACCGACGCGGTTGGGCGGCTGCTGTGGATGTCGCCCGCACTGCCCGGCCGTGCGCATGACCGCACTGCTGCCCGTACCCACCGGATCATCCGTATCTGTGAGCGCCAGGGCGTCCCGGTTCTCGCGGATCGGGCCCCTATGCGAGCCGGCCCATAGGCGACGACGAGCCTCAGTGGCCCTCCGGGCCGTGACTTCACCCACGCAACAGGCCGTCAACCGCGCACTGTCCGCAGCACAGGCGCACCGGTCGAGCGTGGCATCGCACGACTGAGGTCATGGCGGATCCTCCGCAAGGCCCGGTGCAGGCAGAATCGAATGACGTCAGTCGCCAGCGCCGTCCGCACCCTGGAGCGGCAACGCTGAAAGACCTCCAAGACAGTCTGCGTGGGGACGCGCAGGCGAAGCGCTCGCTCCGTGATCATCGAGGCACGACAGGCGATCTTGTCTACGTCGGCCGACAGAAGGTCAGTGCGGGTACGTTACCCACCGCCTGGCAGACGTGTCGTACCACGCGAGTGTCCCGGCCAGTATCGCGCTGAGCGGTATCCACTCATCGTCCGGATTCCACTTCTCGCCGCCCGTGGCTTGCATGAAGATCGGGCTGGGTGCCCAAGCTACCGATACCCGATCGTCCTCGACCTCAGCGATCCAGCCGAGGAAGTCGCGACCATCGACAAGGCTGAAGCCGACCTTCGCCGCGTTGTCCATGCAGCCAGCAAAAAAGGTCTTCATCCTCAAGAAATTGGCCATCGCTTGAGCATAGATGCAGAGTTCGTCAAGAGGATGCAGACGAGGACCGCAGCCATCACCCGCGCCGTCGTGCCGACCGGCACGCTACCTGGGCTTGCGACCTGCTCCCGGACTTCGGCCGGGCCGACATCACCGCGGTCGCCGCCGAGATCACAGGAACGTCGGATCTCCACCGGCGGCGTTCGCGGATCAGGCCGGCGTCCGCCAGGATCTGCAGGTCTTACACGCCGACGACGCCACCGTCACTGATCCCAAGATCCCCACCGGTCGCCGCATGGACCTGGCCGCCCACCGGACCCGCGCCGTCAACCGGCTGCGGGCCCAACTGACCAGTATCTTCCCTGGGCTGGAACGGGCCCTCGCCTTGACGTACGCGCGTCCCCTCGTCCTGCTGACCGATGACCAGACACCCACCGCCGTCCGTCGGATCGGCGCCAGGCGACTGGAAACCTGGCTGCGCAACCGGCATGTCCTCTGGACCTGACCGGCTTGCGCGGACAGCTCTGGAGGCGGCAGAGCCGCAGCACTCCAGCCTGGCAGGCGAGAAGTTGACCGCTCAGATGGTGCAGACACTGGCGCGGGAGGTGATGAACCTCAACCAGCAGGTCGCCCAACTCGACAAGGCGATCGAGGCACGGTTTCGCGAGCACCGGGACTTCGAATTGATCACCAGCATGCCGGGCCTTGGCATCATCTTGGCGCCGAGTTCCTGGCCGCGACCGGCGGCGACATGACCGCCTTCGGGACCGCAGACCGACTCGCCGGCTTCAGCGGCGTCGCACCCGCGCCCCGCGACTCCGGCAAGATCAGTGGCAACCTCCGCCGACCGCAGTGCTACAACCGACGCCTTCAACGCGTCTTCTGCATCTCCGCGTTGTTCAGCATCCGCCACAGCGATGAGTCCCGCCGGTTCTACGAACGCACACGCGCCGAGGGCATGCGCCACGTCCAGGCTGTCCTCGTACTGGTCCGCCGCCGCGTCAACGTCCTTTGGCCCTCCTCCGTGATGGACGGGGACCTACGAACTCGTGCCACCCGGCACGGCTGGCAGCCCGACAGACCGTATTAGGGAATCACTGAGCGTCGGCGGGGCGCCGGCCACTTTACCCACTGGGCGCGGGAGTGTGGATGGTCGGCGTCGTCTCGGTTGATCCGGTCCCGTTCGGTGTCGTGACGCTCGGCCTGAAGTACGCCGACCTTTCGAGCTTTCTGTCACCCGCGCCTGATCGGCGTCCACTTTCAGGAACACGGCGCCGACGCGCAGGGTAGCAGCCCCCCCGAGTGGGTGCCCACGACCTTCACGTCCTCCATGGCGACCAATAACCCGGATGACCGTCGACGTCGCCGGGTTTGTCGCGTGCGATTGCACGGCTGTCTGCATGCCGCTGCCCGGCGGCCTCGTACACGGCAGTGACTGCTGACCAGGCCAGGCCCAGCACCGCCGTGCAGCAGTCCCTTGGCCTGACGCCTGGCACCTTGGGAGCACTCCTGGAACGTCCGTTCCGCTACGGAGGTGCTGGACCCGGATGCAGAGCACGGCGCTCAAGGAGTCGTGAAGCTCGGGGCGGAAACTGCTCCGGACCGGTCGACAACCTGGCGCCTGGACGCACGTCCTACAGAACAAAGGGTGTTCACCTCAGCCCCGACAGCATCAGGAAAGGCAAGGATGCCAGCCATGTTCCGCGCGCTTCCGCAGAAGATCGCAGCGACGGCAGCGCTCATGCTCACTACGGCCACGGCGGGACTACTGCTGCCGACCACAGCCTTCGCCGTGGCGCCGGAGTCCACCACGACGCATTCCGGTGCCACGACGGAACAAGAGCGCCGCCAGGTCGATGCGTACTGGACCCCCATGCGTATGAAGCTGGCAGGTGCGTTGATCCCCGAGCGCACCCCCGTGCCCGCAGACGACGACACGCCCGATGATCCGTATCCGCTGCCCGCCGACACCCCTGACCCGGGAGCTACTTGGACGCACGCGGGCGCGGTGGACAAGAGCGTCGGACGGCTCTTCTTCACCTTCTCCGACGGCTACGACGGCAGTTGCACCGCGACCGTCGTCAACAGTGCGAACCGCAGCACCGTCATCACAGCTGCGCACTGTCTGAGGGGAGTCGGAGCTCCCGCAGCCGACCGTACCTGGAACCACAACCTCTACTTCGTGCCCGGCTACCGCAACGGTACGAAACCCCGCGGCGGCTTCAGCATCAAGAGCATGGCCACTTCCTCCCGATGGAACACCGACCCGGGCAAGACGACGTCGGAGGACATCGCCGTCGCCGGCTATGACACGGGCCTCCTCGTAGCCAACCCCTCAGGCGCTGGACAAAGGATCGCGGATGTCACGGGAAGCCAGAAGATTGCGTTCACCAAGGCGGTGAAGGACGAGTTCGTCCACGTCTTCGGATACCCGAAAGGTCAACTGAACGACCCCGACGCCAAATACGCCGGGTCACGCATGATCCACTGTGCTGGCCCGGCCCGGCCGGGCCCCAAGGCGCCACTCCTGTGGGGCGAGACCTGCGACATGACACACGGGGCAAGTGGCGGCCCCCATTTCGCACAGTTCGATACCCGGACCGGCACCGGCACCGTCGTCGGCATCACCACCACCGGCACCGAACTGGCCGGCGGCGAGGGCCCCATGCTCTACGCCACGCGGTTGGGCGATAGCGCACATCGCCTCTACAACTGGGCGCAGGCACGCTAGCTCTGACCGAACTTCAGGTCGTGTTCGGACAGGGTGCATTTCCCGGCCGGACATGACCCACTCGGGCTGCGTGACAAGTGTGTCCGGCGCGGGCGCCTGGACGGGCCCGGGCCGGAACGGGCCGGGGACCACGGTGGTGAAGCGGCCGCCCTGGGGCACCCAACTCCCCGCCGTGCTGCGCCGTTTCCGAGGGGACGGTGTAGCAGCCCGTGGCGAGCAGTACGATGCCGGCCGCGAGCAGCAGGAGGGACCGGAGGACAGGCATTGATCCGGCACGGCTCCTCACCCGCAGCCGCCACCGCACCCGCCGACCTCCTGCACCCAACTTGGCAGCTTCGCGCACCGGCACCCTTGTGGAAGATCGCACATGTGGAGAGACCTTCGTAGTGAGGCGGTGGGGGTGAAGTCGAACCGAGGAGTGGGTTGTGTATCCCTGGGCGTGGGAACTGACATCATCACACCAAGCCACAGGCGACAGGACGGCGACGGCGCTGGTCGGGATCGGTCGCCCCGCGAGGCGCGAACGGTGTGTCAGCCGTCGTTTGCAGCCTTCGTGGGCTCCGTTGTTCCGTCAGGTCGCGAGTGTGTAGGCGAGTCGCTCCCGGCTGCTGGTCCGTGGCCTGGTGGCGATGGGGTCGGGCCACCAGGAATCCAGGCGGATGACGCTCAAGCCCGCGGAGGAAAGGCGTGCTGGAGACGGGATTTCGGCAGGCCGCGCCGCCCCAGCCGGCCACCCCCTGTACAGCGCGCCCGGGCCCCAAGCGACCGATGCGGTCCGGGGCCTGCGGCGCGGCTTCTCAGCAGGTCTCGATGGTGAGTTCCTCGTAGGCGATGGTGACCTGTTCGGTGTTGGTGGGGATGCCTGTGGCGTCCATGGCCAGCTGCAGGCCGGTGGCCCGGGCGTTGCTGAGGCGGTAGCGCCTGACGGGGTTCTCGTCCACGTCGTACTGGACGACGGTGACGTTCCGCCGGGCCCCATCAATGTCGTGGTCGGCCACGCTGGTGTTGATCCAGTCGGTGACAGCTCGGCTGAGGTCCACGCCACGCGTGACGGTGATCTCACCGGGCCGGGCAGGACCGGGCTGCTCTTGGACCAGCGGTTCCCCGGTCCCGGTAGAGACCGGTCGTATCTCCACCACTGCCTGCTGCGGTTGCAGGCCGGAAACGGGCTGGATCGTCTCGACCTGGCCGCCGCCCAGATCGAGGGTAAACGTGCCGACCGAGCAGGCATCGCCCCTCACCATGAAAAACCCCTTCCTCCACAGGCAGTCGAGCCCACGGTATGGCGAGCAGCCGTGAGCCGGAAGACTGCTTTGAACGGCGGCGAGACCCTGACTCCATTCTCCGGTGGGCGAGTTCGGGCACGTTCACCGCGGCCGCCAGCCACGCGGGAGCGGCCGCCGCGAGGGCTTCCAGCGCGGCGCGCACGCTCTCACCGGCCAGTTCCAGGCGGTTGAGGTCACGCACCGCACTGATCACATGGGTGGAGTCGGTTCGCTGTCCGCCGCCGGCCGCATACCGGACTGGGCAAAGCGGTCCAACGGCGACTCCTACCGGTACGTGCTCGCGGCGCCGGGCGGCATCGACCTCGTGGCGACGTTGGGAAGCACCGCGTTCCTCGACCAGCAGGAAGTGACCTTCTGGAAGGGGATTCGCCCGGAGTACATCGACCGTGTGGAAATCATCGACTCCAGCAAGAACGTCAAGAAATCCCTCAAGCGTACGGATTGGCTAAAGAAGGATCGCGTGGACCCGGGCCGCACGGACTTGGACTGATCCATCGCCGCCATCGTCAACCAGGCTGTGGTCAGCGGCGTGGGGACGGCAGGTGGCCCGTGACGGTCAGGCCGACGACGATGACGGGCAGAGTCGGTGAACGGGTGGCCCAGTGGGCTGTGAAGGCCAGGACTCCCGCGTCCCACACGCGGGGGTAGTGGACGTGGTGACCAAGCTGACGTCCCCGTAGCAGGCCGAGCAGGAGCCCGCGCACGCCCGGCTTCGGCTCCGGTGACGTGGACTTCACCCCGGGCGCGGAACACGAGCCGGGCATCGTCCGGACCGTGGCCGGGCTCGACGTGCGGGACACCGCGAGCCGCGTCCCGGCCCCCGGCAACCACAAGGCAGGCACTGAGGCGACGTGCGCAGGCTCATCGCCTCAGCCTCGTCACATCAGCAAGAGCACGCTGCCCGCTCCGATAGCTCCGACGCACAGCAGGCTCAGCACAATCGACCAGCGCAGAGCGTCGCGCCGCCGCAGCAGCCGATACCGCGCCTCGTACTCCGCCCTCGTCTCACGCTGCCGTTCGGCGACCTGGCGGGTCGTTTGTTCTGCCAGGTCCATCCGCAGTCGGAAGTAGTGCTGTGCCACTTCCTCCCGCTCCGTGGAGCTCAGCCAGCACAAGGCGTCACAAAAGGTTCTCGCTTCTCTGCGCGCGCTCTCCTTCTCGGCTTCCCAGTACAGGAACCCTTCCATCTGACGCAAGCCGCGCACCGTCTCGCGGGACAGAGAGAAATCCGCCATTTCCGCACCCTCACTTATCTCCGTCAGGCATCGTCCTTCTCCTTTTCCAGCTGTGCGATCTCTGGGTAGTGGAGGTCGAATGCCGGGGACTCTGACGTGATGCGGGGCATGGACTGGAAGTTGTGGCGTGGCGGCGGGCATGAGGTGGCCCACTCCAGCGAGCGGCCGTACCCCCACGGGTCGTCGGACTCGACGGGCTTTCCGTACTTGGCCGTCTTCCAGACGTTGTAGATGAAAGGCAGCATGGACAGGCCCAAGAGGAAGGAGCTGATGGTCGAGATCGTATTCAGTGTGGTGAAGCCGTCCGCTGCGAGGTAGTCGGCGTAGCGTCGAGGCATTCCCTCGATGCCCAGCCAGTGCTGCACCAGAAACGTACCGTTGAACCCGACGAACATCGTCCAGAATGAGATCTTGCCGAGTCTTTCGTCGAGCATCTTTCCGGTGAATTTGGGCCACCAGAAGTAGAATCCGGCGAACATCGCGAACACCATCGTGCCAAACAGGGTGTAGTGGAAATGTGCGACGACGAAGTACGAGTCCGTGACATGGAAGTTGAGGGTAGGGGACGCCAGAAGGACACCCGTCACGCCGCCGAAGACGAAGGTGACCAGGAAGCCCATCGACCAGAGCATGGGTGTTTCGAACGAAAGCGATCCCTTCCACATCGTGCCGATCCAGTTGAAGAACTTCACACCGGTCGGTACCGCGATGAGGTAGGACGTGAACGCGAAGAAGGGCAGAAGCACACTGGCCGTCGCGTACATGTGATGGGCCCACACCGTGATGGAGAGACCGGCGATCGCGATGGTCGCCCCGATCAAGCCGATGTATCCGAACATCGGTTTACGGCTGAAGACGGGGATGATTTCGGAGACGATGCCGAAGAAGGGGAGAGCGACGATGTACACCTCTGGGTGCCCGAAGAACCAGAAAAGATGCTGCCACAACAGGGCTCCCCCGTTCGCCGCGTCGAAGATGTGGCCGCCGAATTTGCGATCCGTTTCGAGGGCGAGGAGGGCGGCAGCCAGGACGGGGAAGGCAAGCAGTATGAGTACGCCGGTCAGCAGCACGTTCCACGTGAAGATCGGCATACGGAACATCGTCATACCGGGCGCGCGCATGCCGACGATGGTGGTGAGGAGGTTGACCGCTGCCAGGATCGTGCCGAATCCCGAGAGCGACAGACCCATGATCCACAGGTCCGCCCCGACTCCGGGCGAATGTACCGAATCCGAGAGGGGAACGTAGGCGAACCAGCCGAAGTCCGCTGCTCCTTGTGGGGTGAAAAATGCGCCCATGGCAGTCAATGACCCGAAGAAGAACAGCCAGAAGGCAAACATGTTCAGGCGGGGAAAAGCCATGTCGGGCGCGCCGATTTGCAGGGGCACGAGCCAGTTGGCGAATCCTGTGAGCAGTGGTGTCGAAACCAGCAGGAGCATGATGGTGCCGTGCATGGTAAACGCTTGGTTGAACTGTTCGTTCGACATGATCTGGGTGCCGGGGCGGGCGAGCTCGGCGCGCATGCAGAGGGCGAGAAGTCCTCCCAGGAGGAAGAAAAGGAATGATGTGGTGAGGTACAGCGTGCCGATGGTCTTGTGATCAGTCGATGTGAGCCACCGGACCACTGCACGCCCGGGCTGCTTGTCCTGTTCGGCACCGTTCCGTGGCGATTCCGTGTGGCCGTGTTCTGATTGGCTGGTCGATATATCGACTGCCATGGCGACATCCTTTCGTGAGTGGGAGCTTCGCATATCTACACAGAGCTGACCGCGTATCAGAGACTCTCAGTTCCAGAGAGCTTCGTCCGCGTAATGGAACTGGCGTATCGCGCCGGTTCCTGTTCTGCTGGGCTGGTCGGTCGGGCAGTACAAGGAATAGGATCTGCCGGAGCCGGTATGGGCGGGCAGAGTCGCGCCGACATCAATATGCCTTTGCGTCCAGCCTGTTATGTCCAGGAGAAGGCCGTCCAGAGGCGCCGTCGACCAGCGTGGCGTAGGTCCGCCAGGGCAAGGGGTAAGGATCCCCGCCCGGGTAATCAATGCTGTAGACCCGCCGGTTGCTCAGTTCCTGTTGACGCGTCACGCGCTCGGCGCCCTTGTCGCTGCCGACGAAGGAAGCAGGACACGCTCGATGCCGGTCCGTTTCCCATGAAGAGGGGGGAGACTTGATCAGTTGGCCTTCCTCCAGCCAGGTATCAAGTTCCTGGTAGGAGCGTGTAAGGCCGTTCTCGACCCTGCGATGAAGCATGGAGGGATGGAGCTCTCCAGGGTGCTGCGCCCCGAGGGACGCCATGATCTGCTGGGCGCTGGGGACGGTCGTCTGCTGGCAGCGGTACACACGTTGGGCTTTGTCCCGGACGTTCAGGGCGCGGGCGCGGTGGGGGTCCCGCGTCGAGATGCCGGTGGGGCAGGCGTTGGTGTGGCACTGCTGCGCTTGGATGCATCCGAGTGCGAAGAGCATCGCCCGGGCGGAGTTGGTGAAGTCGGCACCTTGGATGAGGCGGGTGACGATGTCGCTGCCCGTGGTGGCCTTGCCGCTGGCACCGATTTTGATCTGCGCGCGCAGGCCCGTGCCGACCAGGGCGTTGTGCATGGTGATCAGACCGTCGGTGAGGGGCATTCCAGAGGGTCGGTGAACTCGAGCGGTGCAGATCCAGTCCCTCCTTCGGCGCCGTCGACCACGATGAAATCCGGGGCACAGTCTTCGTCCAGCGCGGCCTTGCACAGCGCGAGCACCTGATGCCGCGAGCCGACGCACAGCTTGATGCCGATAGGCTTGCAGTCGGAGAGGACGCGCAGTTCAGCGATGAACCCGAAGAGCTGTCGTGGAGTGGCGCGGCTGCGTCAAGGTCCTGCTCCGTCCCGAATGATTTCTGCGCCGGTTGCCCCTTGGCGCGCTGATAGACGCGGGCGCGTACATCGCGCGGAAAAGCCGCGCCGTCCACATTGGATTCCATGAAGTACTGCCGGACGGCGGGCCTTGCTTTGTCCAGCATGAAACGCATGTGGCCGATGAGTGGAGAGTTTCGCAAGAGCGAGTGGCGGCGCTGACAAAGGTCGTACGCGCAGGCTGCCGCAAGTGCGAGGCTGGCCCAGCCGGGGGCCATCCACCAGGGGGAGAAACCCAGAGCTGCCGTACTGCAGAGCAGAGCGAGTGCACCGAACCCGCCGGCGACGGCAAGTCGCCGCACGGGGGATGGGATATTCATGGGCTGTTCCTGGGGTCCGAAGGCTGCGACCCTGACACAGTTCCGTGTCCGTTCCCGGAGCAGTAGAGCCTTCTGGTCTATGGCGCCATAGCTCGGATGCTGAACGAACAGCGGGCGTCCCCCCTCGAAGTTCCGCGAGAGATCGCGCGCGGCGCTGTTTTGCGCGAGCAGGCGTCCGATTCGAAGCACTCTCGGAGAGTTACCTGATCCTCCGTGGTTGGCCCCTCCCGAGAACGATTGCAACGTCGATTGAGTTTGACCTGTCCAGCCTTGACGTGTGTTGGTGGATTCGTACGGGCTGTGCGTTCGGCGACTCCTTGCGGTGCCACCGCCGTGGGAGGCTTCGCGCAGCGGGACCGTGGCAGCTCAAAGGACGC
Organism: Streptomyces sp. NPDC045846; assembly: GCF_056431605.1. Taxonomy (NCBI): domain Bacteria; kingdom Bacillati; phylum Actinomycetota; class Actinomycetes; order Kitasatosporales; family Streptomycetaceae; genus Streptomyces; species Streptomyces sp. NPDC045846. The sequence goes on from NZ_JBWKKJ010000020.1 coordinate 29,309, forward strand.
TCGCGAAATCAGCGGTCCCGAAGCGCGCGGCCCCCATCCACCTAGGTAGACATGCGTATTTCCGCCGACGTTCCCGACCTGGCTCCTCTGGACCTGCTGCTCAGCGTCATCGAACTCGGCAGCATTGGCCGGGCCGCCCAAGCTCACGGCATCAGCCAGCCCTCTGCCAGTTCTCGTCTGCGCCACCTGGAGCGGCTCTTCGGTACTCCCGTTCTGCAGCGCACAGCCCTAGAGCAACCTGCACGCCAGGGCACGGTTCCACCGTCTGCACTGATCGAGTCAGTCGCCAATGAAGGGACATGGGTCCGGCAGGAGTTGGCCAACGGCGACTTCGAAGCTTGGCACTTCTTCCGGCCCGTCCTCGACTGGAGCTGCCCCCACCCACATCTACGTACGACCGGATGACGGCGGCGTTCCCGCATCCATTGCTCGGGGAATCACCACAACCGTTCTACGTGAAGTGGGGCCCGCCGGCGCAGCGGAGCCGGCTCGGTGAGCACCGCCCTTGGAGGCCAGGCGCTATCCTGCGGCAGCCCGGACCGACGGCCTGCTGGCTTCGGTATCCCGTCCCACCGGGGTCGAGCCACGGACAGGCGCCCTGAGTACTGCGTGAAGCGGATCTGTGAGCAACCCGCTCCTACGACGCCCTCAGCAATAGATGGCCCCGATGAGTGCATAGGGAGAGTCTGGATGGTGTTGCGGCAGGGGGGGAAACATAATTCGGTAGACGCGGGCCCTTTCGGTGATCGACGCGAGCAAGGGTCCACAGGCCGCCATTCACGGAGAACAGGATGAACAGTGACAACCGGCCTCTTGGGCGGATCGATGTACAGAATTCCTCGACAGGAATGTCGAAGGTGACACTCGAAGGAGATGGTGCATGCATAACCGCAACGTGCCACGTCGTATCAGGCTTGCTGGCTCTCGTGCATAGCAAGCACGACGGCGTGGACATATCGCCGCAGTCCCACGAGCGGATGCAACTGGTGATCAGCGAACTCGTGACCAACGCAGGCAAGTACGCGCCCGGCCCGATCAGCCTCGAAGTGACCGCAACGAGCGGGACATTGACCGTCTCGTTGTGGGACTCCAGCAATGTGATGCCAGTCGTGTGGCCGCGGGACCCCGCCCGGGTCGGGCGACACGGCCTGGAAATCGTCAGGGCACTGGCCGAGAGTTTCGAGGTACAGCGCGAGGCGGCGGGAAAACGAGTCACTGCGCGCCTCACCCTGTAGCGCCGTAATCACCGTTCCAGTTGCGAGTCGGGTGGTCCGCGTGCGCACCGAACGGCGGTGCTGTACACCGGAGAGGAGTGAACCCTTTTCAAGTCGGCGACCGGGAGGGTGAGTTGGGCTGCTGTACTTCATGAAGAAGCTCCTGGTAGACGGGTTCACGACCAAGATCGCCCGTACTTCCAGGAGCCTCATGGTGCTTGTCTATCCCTCGTCGATCGATCTCCAGCCGGACCTTGCGGTACCTGACGCAGCAACTCCGCGTCCGTAGGCAGGAGATCGGCACGCGGTGGCGGAGCCTCCTGGCGGGCCAGCAGGCCCTGGCCCATGGATCTCCCGGGTCCTGCCTGGTCGCACGCACGACCTCACCGGATCATCAACACGTGCCGGCGGCTGGGCATCCCGGTCCTGGCAGACCTGGACCATCTCGGCGTGCGGGGGACCTTCGCAGTCGCGCACCGCCGACGTCCACGTCAAGAACTCACCGTTCAGCAGCGGTCGTTGAGCAAGGCCCACGCGAGGCTCCGCGACACTCAACTCCCGGCCGTACCGAGCTCGCACGGCGGCGGAGGTGACGCGCACCCGACCCGAGGACACGTGGTGTTCGGTGGAGCGTGTTGACGTACGTGGGTGCTGGTGCGGGGCAGGCGGGGGCCGTGTATCTGGGACAGGCTGAGCTCCGTGGCGACCTGATTCTGGGGCATACCGCTGAAGAGCCGCATGCAGCGGATCGTGATCTCCCGCGCCGGCAGCGCACGCGGGGCCTCTCGACGGCTCGATGCCTGTGTTTCGATTTGCGAAGTGCCCCGGCTGCCTGCGGAGAAACCACACCAAACGCACTTCTGTTCGAGTGTGGTGGTGGTGCCCGCACCTGGGCCGTGACCTCGACCTCCTGGTCCGGACGAGCCGCCGCATCGGACCGGGCCCGTATCCCTGTCAAAGTGGGAAACGGGCCCGGTGCCGTCACGCCCTGCGGATCAGTTCACGGTGCACAACCGATGCACGATGCCATCGGTGAATCGGCCACTGAGGCCGGATGATGATCTCCGAACCTCACCGATCGGGCCGTGCCCGGCGACCTCGGGCCACGCTGCCGTGCGCAGACCGCCGATGGTCGCGGACGACTTGAGCAGACTGCTCGGCCTACTTCCAGGGGAAGCGGTACGCGCGATAGCTGTTCACTCCCGCCGGGAACTGGGCCTTGAACACGGGCTTCCCCGAGGCGTCGAACTCGGAGATGTACGGAAGCGAGCCCCATCCGACGAACGTCCCTCGCCGGGGGAGCGGCTGGGCGTTGCCCTGCGAGGACGCGCTGAGGTAGTCCGGCTGGTTCACAGACTTCACCAGCGTCGCCGTACGCGCCTTCTCGTCCACGCGGACCGTGACGACGCGACTGAACGGAAGCTCCTCCACCGCCCCCGACCCCGTGTTCGCGGCCCCTGCAGACTCGTTGTCGAACCAGCTGTACAGGCCGCCGCCGAGTGGTTCGGGATCGTGCTGCCACGAGAAGATCGTTCCGGCCGTGTTCAGGTACTGGCCGGGCGCGGCCTGCTCCTTGAACGTGCTGGCCTTGCCGCCGAGTTGCCACAGCACGCTGCCGCTGTGTGCGTCGACCTTGTAGGTGGTCCACGTGTTCCGGGCATCGATGAGTAGGCCGCCGTCGGTGTCGGGCTTCACCGCGTTGATGTGGAACCAGTCCCAGGGCTTGTCCGGCGACGAAGGCAGCGGCTGCTCGCTCTGTGCGTACGGCACGTGATCGGCGGCTTTCCACTGGAACAGGACTCGGCCCGTGCGGATGTCTATCTCCTGCACCACGCCGTCGATGACCGCCTGGTGGGCGGAGCCGCCGATGCCCGTCAGGTCGGCGGTCTCCTGCTTGTAGGCCAGGATGAGTGCCGTGCCACGAGCGGTGATCAGGAACTCGTGCCCGTCAGCGGTGTACCCGTTCCCGGCGTGGACCTCGGCGACCTTCTGGTACCGGTTGTCGTAGATGTAGTTCACCCCGCTCGCGAGGGAGCCGAGCCCGGTGCCCTGCCACCACGTCAGAACGGGCTTGCCTCGGTAGGTCTGGGCACGGAAGTCCGCTGCCTGCTGCCCGGTCGGCGTCTTGTGCGACCACACGACATGCTTGCCGTCGGCGCTCAGGATCTCCACGCCGCTGGAGTAGGCGCTGTTCGCCGAGCTCGGCGAGACGAAGATGTTTCCACGGCCCGCTGTGCCCTTGTCGGCAAGGACGGTTACCGGCGGCAGCGGCTTGTTGTCCGGGGCCGCGGATGCGGTTCCTGCCAGGGGCAGCAGGCTCGTGACGACAGTGGTGGATGCAGCGATCAGGACATGAACGGGTAGGGAGTTGTGACGCATCAGGGTGTCCATTTCTGGCAGCCCGCGGCCGGAACCGGTCGGCCCGGTCATGGGCATTACGGAGAAGGCGCACACCCGACCGGGCATGCGCGATGAGAGATGGCGACTACAGGACGGTGCTACCGCGCGCAGCTAGTGAGGATGTCAGGCACGGACGGATGCCACCGGAGGCCGAACGGCTCTCAACAGGGGCGACACGCAGCAGAACACACCCGCATGTGGTCGATGTGACCGCGAGTCGTGAGGATCTTGGGCCGCTGCATAGGGCAGAACGTAGCCGCGCACCGACCGGAACGTCAATGGACGTCCACGCAGCGAACAACATGACCAGCCAGGGCTGTTGCAGTCGCTGCCAGACCCTGGGGTGGAGGCGCCACCGTTGGTGGTTGGCCCTCGAACGGTGGCCACGTTCCACGCCTACCGCGACCAGGTCGCACGCTCACAGCTCCGCCGGATCCGGCGGTCGACCGTCGTTCGCCGGGGCCGGGAGACCGTGGACGGCCACGAAGGCGGCGTGACGCTGCGCAAGGTCACGTCTCGCTTGGTCTCCGCTGTACGACACGGTCCGGGAGGTCTGCGTCCCGCCCGCCCGGACGGGCGTGGACGCGTTCGTCGCGGGTTTGCCCGCCGGATTCCGCGTCGACCGGACCGAGGTGAAGCCTGCGCGTCCGCGTACCGGGCGCGCGAAGCGCTCGGTTCTTGGCGTTGACGGCTTTGGTGGGGCCGTTGCTGCACGGGAGTGTGAGTCCAGCGGCCCCCTCCAGGTCCGGGAGTGTCTGAATCAGCGCCTGATCTTGGTTGTTGAGGGGTCAGCTGCCCGGATGGGAGGCTGCCCAGCCGTGTTCGAGCAGCGCGAAGGCCTCGTCCGCTGCTCGGCTCGGGTCGGCGTGCCGCAGGATGAGCCTGCGGGCCTCAAGGGCGAAGCGGGCCAGGGCGGCGCAGCTGACGTCGTCCTCGGGAGCGCCTACAGCTTCGGCGATGGCCCTGGCCAGGGCCTCTTCGTGGCGCGTCCACATGCGGTGGGCGTAGTCGCGCAGCGCGGGGGTCTCCTGTACCAGGCGGGTGAAGTCGGCGAACCGCGGGTCCGCGGCATGGATGGCGAGCTGGGTCTGCTTCAGCAGGAGATGCTCGCGCAGGGCCTGAGGGATCGACTGGCCCGGGGCTCGCTCGCGCACGGCGGCCACGAGTGATGCCTCCAGATCGTCGTCCTGGTCGAAGACCAGGGCCTCCTTGCCGGCGAAGTGCTTGAACAGAGTGGTCACGGAGACGTCGGCAGCGTCGGCGACGTCCTTGACGCCGACGTGGTCGTAGCCGCGATCGAGGAAGAGCTCAAGTGCGGCATCGGCCAGGGACTGTCGGGTCTGGGCCTTCTTGCGCTCGCGGCGCCCGGTCGGTTCGGTCACACGCACACCGTACCCCGACGTGCAGTCACTGTGAAAGTTTAGTCGTTGCACTTATTTAGTGACTGTGCTTTCTTGGTAATGCCGGGGCTTCCGGCGGCTGACCCACCTCCCGAGGGACACTCCCATGAACTCTGCTCGTGATCCCCGCATCGCGATTGTCGGCGCCGGTCTCGGCGGCCTTACCTGCGCTCGCGTCCTGCAGCAACACGGCCGTTCCGCCACCGTCTTCGAACGCGAGGCATCCGCCGACGCCCGCCCGCAGGGCGGCACCCTCGACATGCATCCCGGCACCGGCCAGGCCGCCCTCGGAGCGGCGGGGCTCCTCGACCACTTCCACGCCCTGGCCCGCCCCGAGGGAGACGAGTGGCGCGTACTCGACTTCGCCACCGCCGCGCTCCTGGCGCAGCAGGGGCCGTCCGCCGACGGCGGCCGACCGGAGATCGACCGCGGACAACTGCGCCGTCTGCTCCTGGACTCACTCACCGAGGGCACAGTGCGATGGGACCGCGCGGTCACCGGGGTCGCCCCGCAGGCGGACGGTACCTGTCGACTGCTCTTCGGTGACGGCACCGCCGAGGACTTCGATTTGGTGGTCGGCGCCGACGGAGCCCGGTCCCGCGTGCGCCCGGCCCTCTCGCACGCCGCACCCCATTACACCGGTGTCACCTTCGTCGAGGCCGGATTCGACGACTGCGACACCCGCCATCAAGACCTCGCGCGACTGGTCGGCAAGGGATCGATGCTGGCGAAGGGCGCCGGCAGGACGTTGGTCGCCCAGCGCAACAGCAACGGCCACATCCGCGCCTACATCGCGCTCCGCGAGCGCGAGGACTGGCACGAGGCCGCCGGTATCGACCTCCGTGACCAACGGGCCGTGCGGACACACCTGTTGGGGATGTTCGACGAGTGGGACGAGAGCCTGCGCTACATCTTGCGCAACAGCGACCATGAGTTCATACACCGTGCCCTGTTCGTCCTGCCCGCCTCGCACGCGTGGGAGCACGTTCCCGGCGTCACGCTGCTCGGCGATGCCGCACACCTGATGCCTCCGGTCGGGCTGGGCGCCAACCTGGCCATGCTCGACGGCTGCGACCTCGCCCACGCCCTCGTCGCCGAATCCGGGCTCGGCGACGCCGTCCGCGCCTACGAGAGTGTCATGCTCCCGCGCTCGATCGAGGCCGCGACGGCCAGTGCGAAGGGACTGGATCATCTTGTTCCCGCGATGGTCTCCTGAACCGACTGTCGCTGACCGACTGGGTGAGCAGGGCACCAAGATTCGCGTAGTCGGCGCCGTCCGCCCACTGCACCCCTGCGTCCACGCGACCACGTTGATGCCGCACGGGGGGCCGCTGCGCGCAACCGCCTTCTACGGCGTTCCGCACGTGGCCAGTGCGGTTCGTGCCAGCCCGCGCAGCCAGGTGTGGGCGGGGTCGTTGTCGTAGCGCTGATGCCATGACAGGTATAGCGGTGCCGACGGCAGTTCGAGCGGGAGGGGGAGCTCGGCCAGGCCGTGGTTGGCGGCCGCTGAGGTCGGCGGGGTTCAGCTCGGGTGCGTAGGGCGGCCGGAAGTGCAGCTCGACGTCGGCGGGGTGGGCGGCGAGCCAGTCGCGGACCTTCTTGGACCGGTGGGCGCAGTGCCCGTCGACGACGAGGTGGACCTTGTGGTCGCAGTGGCCGGGGAGCCGGTCCAGGAATCGGCACATCACCTCGGCGGGGAAGCTCTCGGTGAAGGCCATGAAGTGCATCCGGCCCTTGGTGCTGATTGCCGACATCGCGGTCACCGAGAACCGGTTCCCGCTCCGCTGCACGACGGGTGCGTTGCCCTTCTCGCCCCAGGTGCGGCCGGTGACCTGGTCGGAGCGGATGCCGACCTGGTCGGCGAACAGAATCCCGCCGCCTTCCCCCTCTTCACCTTCGCCCGGATCGCCGGTCAGGTCTCCTTGTGCCAGCGGCGCACGGCCTCCGGGTGCTGCTCGACGGCCCGCTTGTCTGGACGCTGGAAGGCCAGCCCCCAACGCCTCAGGTGCTTGCCCACCCCCGGTTCGGTCAGCTGTACCCGGTACAGCCTCGCGATCAGGTCACCGATCAGCGCCGCGTCCACAACTGCCCGGAACGTCCCACATCACAGGGCCGGCGGTCGAGGATGGCCTGCCGCACCGCGGCCTGCTCGGCCTCCCCGAGCACCTGGTGCACCCCGACGGGCCTGCCCCGCGGCCGCATGGACAGCGCCTCCCTGCCGCTCGCCTGCCACTTCGCCCACCACGTGTCGACCGCCTTCAGCGACACCCCGAAGCGCTGCCACGTCCTCACGGTCCCGCCCCGCCACCAACGCAGCCGCCGCCGCAGGCGCAGGGCCTCCTGCGCCGACGGCGACAGATGCCGCGCGTCCCCCACCAGATCGCCCACACCCCACCAACGACCCAGAACCCAAACCGTTCAGATCAACATGTGACGACTACCGAGCTTCGGCTCGGCGGCGTTGTTGTCGCAGGGTGGATCGTTCGGCAGGATGCGAGCGGTGACGGCGGCGGGAACCTGCCCGGTCGCGCCGGGCGTCGTACAGGGGCGGGACAGTTCGTTCGCTTCAGGGAGGGGTGGGTCCATGCGCGGTGATCGGCCGACCGAGGATCAGTTGAAGAGGGTTTTCGCCGCTGTGCTGGAAGAGGCGCTGAGCGGCCAGGGTTTGCGGACCTGCACCGGGCTCGACATGGCAACGGATGAAGCGCTGTGGGAGATCGCCAAGTACGGGCCGGAAGCCCCTGCCGAACTCGTCGATGCCGCCCGTGCCGCCTTCGCCGGACAACTGGACGGCAGCAATGCCGCGCGCTGGCATGCAGAGCTCATGCGCAAGTTCGAAGCCCGCGAGGAGCGCGCCGCCGAGCGCGACTCAGGGGCCAGGGCCGCCGAGGCTCGTGGTGGTGCCGAGTCGCCGGCGAAACCGCTCGCGGCGACGCCGACTTCAGTACGGGCGATGCGCATCAGAGGCGATCAGACCTACTTGGACGAGTACGGACGCACCTGTCACGCAGGGGAACTGTTCACCGGTGAGGTCGAGGAAGTCGCGGACAACGGGCACACCGAGCTGCTCGGCACCTACTGGTCGGGGATCGAGCACGGGCGGCAGCAGGAGTGGTGGCCGGACGGGACCAAGCGGGCCGAGGGCGTGACGATCATGGGTGCCGCGGTAGGTGAGTGGCGGTACTGGCACGCCAACGGCCAGCCGTCGGAAGTGGTCGTTTTGGATGAGAACGGTCGGGAGATGTCGAGAAAGTGCTGGAATGCCGCAGGTGAGCTGATCATGGATCACGTGACGCGCCGGGCCTGATCCTTAGGCAGGATCACTGGAGCGCTCGTTCGGCGAGTCGGCGTGAGTGACGCCCGTCATGGCTCCGTGGACGTCGGCGTCGACGCCGCCTCGCGGCGCACTGGGTCGCATCGAAGAACGGCGACGACCAGTACGTCAGACAGTCCGCCGGTGGTCCCGTCGAGGCCCCCGTCGGCGGGACCGTCGTGGCGGGCGGCCAGGTGAGGGTGGGGTTGATCGTCTGCCTCGGATGCGCTGGCGCTCAGTAGGTGTCCGAGGCTGCCAGCACGGCCAGTCGGCGGCCGTTCGGTGAGAGGGCCGCGATGGCGAGGACCCATTGCTGGGGGCAGAACCACCCGCTGTCGGTGTCGAAGTCGTACCACCGGTAGGCCGCTGCCAACGCCTCGACCTCGGCCACCGGGGTGCCCTCTTCCACTCCCGTCAGTCCGGCCAGGGAACGCCAGGCCGCAAGGCGGCCATAGGCGCCGTACTCCGCCGATTCATACGCTCCTCCCTCGGCCGCGGCGTCGAACAGGGCCTCCCAGACCTCCACCGGAAAGCAGCGGCTGAGGCTCACCCGGGACGCCACGGCCGTGCACTTCAGACCGATCGTCCCCAGGGCGGCAGGCAGGCTGGCCGCCGTCAGTGGCTCGGCGAACTCGAACTCCCGGGCCTCAAGCCAGCCGTTCGAGTCCTCGGCCCAGTTCCGCGCGGCGGCAGCGATCAGCTCGCCGGTCGCTGCCGCGGTGGTCTCCCTCACGCCGGGCAGCGGCACCGGGGCGCTGCCGGAGTGCCACGTGAGCGCCTCTTGCCGGGTACGGCTCTCCCCGTCCGGGAAGCGGGCCGGCACGGGGTAGCCGAGCTCGAACTCGGCACGACTGAGCGGCAGCCAGGCGAACCGACCGTGTCTTTGACGCGAAGCGCCCGCCCAGTTGGCCACCTGCGGCAGCCCGGCGAGGTCGACTCCTCGGACCACCAACTCCTGTATCAGGCAGGCCCGCAACTCGTCCGGTCCATCCGCCTCGTCACTGAACAGGACTGCCAGGTCCGCCGGTTGCTGCGCCGAGACCAGCAGGGAGGCGGCCAGGCTCGGGAAGTGACTGCCGTCAAGAGCCTGGACCAGCCGCCCCGTGGCGAGGACCTGGCCGGGGCCGGGCGTGCGGGCGAGCAGATGCAGCAGCCCGTCCCGCATCGTCACGTACTGCCACAACTCCTGCTCTCGGCCGCGGTACTCCCCAACGATCCGGACACCCAGCTCGGCGACCCGCTCGCTGTCCCCGGCCGCCAACCACTGCTTGGCGAGCCGCCACACCCCCGTCACACTCTTCAGGCCCGGCAGATCCCGCACGAGTTCAGCTATGTCATCAGCCATGCGGGCGAGCCTATGCCGATTCACCTACCCTCGGCCCATGACGATCTGCCGGATCTTCGGCGCACCAACGTGGACTGGGGGACCGCCGTGGCCATGCGCAGCTGGTCCTGGCAAACCGCATGTCCGGCCGACACGGTCGAAATCTGACGGGCCGCACACGCTCCTCGCCCTCGAATTGCGAACCGAGAGGTCTTGCGTGGGAGCGCACTCCAACTCCTAAATTCGGACGCATGCGATACATCAACCCGAGAACGACCGGGCTGGAAGTCTCGGCCAATGGGTACAGCGCCGGAAGCAGTGAGGAGATCGTGGGCCGGGCGGTCAAGGACTTCGCCCGGGGCGAAGAGGTCGTTCTCTCCACCAAGGTCTGGATGCGGATGCGCCCCGGGTGGAACGGCGCCAAGCTGTCCGGCAAGGCGACCTTCGCGGGGCTCGACGCCTCCCGCACCAGCAGCCTGACCATCCGCGCGGCTCCCCCCTTGGGGTGACAGGCCTGACGCTCCGGGGACGTCATGGCGGGAGTGCACCGGGGGCAGGCCGCATATGGTCACGAGCGGAGCCTTCGCTGTCGCGGCTTAGAAGGTCCTTTCCCGGCTTCCGGTGTTCTTCCCGCCGCACGCGTCCCGTCCTGCCGATCGCACGGGCAAGCCGGTAGCGAGCGCCAACTACCGGTCTCGGCGCGCCTTGAGGCCGTCCCTATACCCAAGCCCCACATGGCCCATGAGGTGGCCGAGCCAAGGCAATGACCTCCAAGTCGTGAGGCTTGAGGGCGACCGGCTGGCCGGCCGACAGCCCGGCCGCGCTCGTCGCGGAACTCATCAACCCGTTGTCTGCCAGGCTTCGTTGGAGTTCGGAGCCCACCAGGTTGCCTGCACCGGCGCGACCTTCATGAACCGGGTGCGCCCGTTCGCAGCCCGTCCATGACGAGGTCGAGGAGACGGGTCGAGCGTGTCTGCCAGTCGCTGTGCGGGTCGATCTGGAGCAGCCCGGCGATGGCGAGCAGGAAGTCGTCGGGCGTCACTCCGGGACGGATCGTGCCCGCCTCCTCGTTCGCCCGCAGCAGCATCGATACCGCCGCGACCATCGGGCCGTGGCCCAGGGCGCCCAGGGTGCGGTAGGCCGTGCTGCCACCGCGCAGCGCCGCCGCCAGACCGACCTTCGCCATCACGTACTGCGCCAGGCGATCCATCCATTCCCGCAACGCCCGCTCGGGCGGCCGGGTTTGGACGAGGTGCGCCGCCGCGTCCGAGAGCTGCTGGACCTCGTAGCGGTAGACCTCCAGGACGAGCGCCTCGCGGTTGGGGAAGTTGCGGTAGAACGTGCCCTGCCCGACACCGGCCTTCTTGGCGATCGCACTCAGTGGCGTGTCGGCCGAGCAGGTCAGCTCCTCCAGGGCCACTTCCAGGATGCGCTCGCGGTTGCGCAGGGCGTCCGAACGCAGGGGAGCGTCCTTCTCGTGCCGCATACGTGCTCCTCCTGACGCCCGGCGCTCCGGCGCCGCCGGGACCCGTGCCCGAAGCACTCTTGCTAAGCGGACAGCTGTCCGTTAAGTTCGAGGCTAACGGACAATTGTCCGCTTGACTGCACCATAGCGGCACGCGGAGTTGGTGCAACTGGCCGGATGGCCCGCACGATCCGGCCCGCGTTCCGCCGCACACGCCACCCGTCTCAGGCACGCCCTTCGTCTCCTCCGTACCCCTTCGCTTCGCGCACACGCCTCAGGCGCACGTGACAGGGGCCTTCCGGCCCCCGGCCTGCCCGCCGTCCCTAGCCCGCACGTGAAAGAAGGCTGTTCATGGCCCCGTTGACGTCCAGCGTCATCACCCTCAACATCAACGGCGAGAAGCACACGCTGTCCGTCGACCACCGCACCACGCTGCTCGACGCCCTGCGCGAGCGGCTCGATCTGACCGGCACCAAGAAGGGTTGCGACCAGGGCCAGTGCGGGGCGTGCACGGTCCTGGTCGACGGGCGCCGCGCGGTCTCCTGCCTCCAACTCGCGGTCGCCGCCGAGGGCCGCGTCATCACCACCATCGAGGGGGTCGCGGACGGCGACCAACTGCACCCGGTGCAGCAGGCATTCCTCGACCTCGACGGCTTCCAATGCGGCTACTGCACGCCGGGGCAGATCTGTTCGGCCCTCGCGGTGATCGAGGAGCACGCGGCCGGCTGGCCCAGCGCCGTCAGCGCCGACGTCAGCCCAGAGGCGCAAGCACCACCGCTCAGCGCCGAGGAGATCCGGGAACGGATGAGCGGCAACCTCTGCCGCTGCGGGGCCTACGTGGGGATCGTGGCGGCGGTCGCCCGGGCCGCGGAGGTCACGACGGGCACCGCCAAGGAGGCAGCGGTATGAGGGAATTCGGCTACCAGCGGGTACACGACGTCCCCGGCGCGGTCGCTCTGCTCGGGGCGGAGCCCGAGGCGCGCTACCTGGGCGGCGGCACCAACCTCGTCGACCTGATGAAGGCCGGCGTGGAGCGGCCCGCGCTGCTGATCGACGTACGGGAACTGCCGCTCGGCCGGATCGAGGCGACGGCGGACGGCGGCCTTCGCATCGGCGCGACTGTCACCAACAGTGACCTCGCCGCCCACCCGCAGGTGCGACGCGGCTACCCGGCGCTGGCGCAGGCCGTGCTCGCCGGCGCCTCCGGCCAGCTGCGCAACATGGCGACCGTGGGCGGGAACCTGCTCCAGCGCACCCGCTGCGGATACTTCACCGACACCGCTCTGCCGTGCAACAAGCGTTCTCCGGGCAGCGGTTGCCCCGCCGTGACGGGCGAGCACCACAATCACGCCATCCTCGGCGCCAGCGAGCACTGCGTCGCGGTGCATCCCTCCGACATGGGAGTCGCACTCGCCGCCCTTGATGCGGTCGTGTCGTACGAGACGGCCGCAGGACCGGGCGAGCTGGCGATCACGGACTTCTACCTTCCGGTGGGGGACACTCCGCACCTGGAGACCGCGCTGCCGAGCGGAGCGCTGATCACCGGGATCACCCTGCCGCCCGCCGCGGTCGCGGCCAACTCCCGCTACCGCAAGGTCCGCGAGCGTGCATCGTTCGCGTTCGCGATCGGCTCGGTCGCCGCTGCCCTGGACGTACGGGACGGCGTGGTGTGCGACGCGCGCCTGGCTCTGGGGGCCGTCGCGTCCCGGCCGTGGCGGGCGCGTGCCGCCGAGCGGGCGCTGATCGGCGGACCGGCGAGCGCCGAGGCGTTCGCGGCCGCCGCCACCACCGAACTGGCCGCCGCCGAGCCCTTGCCGCACAACCGCTACAAGGTGGCCCTGATACGCAACCTCGTCGTGGCGGTGCTGACCGAACTCGCCGAGCAGGCGGACCCCGCCGAGGAGAGCGTGCGATGACCACCACGACCGGAACCCCCGTCACCACAGGCGCGGTCGGGGCCGCGCACAGCCGGGTCGAGGGCCGGGACAAGGTCACCGGAGCGGCTCGCTACGCCGGGGAAATCCCCTTCGCCGGCCTCGCTCACGGCTGGATGGTCGCCTCCACCGTCGCCCGGGGCCGGATCCTGGAGGTGGAGGATGCCCCCGTCCTGGCCATGCCGGGTGTCCTGGCCGTCCTGCACCACGGCAACGCCCCGCGCGTGAATGGGGAGTTCATCGGTCTCCTCGGGCGCCCCGACCCGGTCATGGCAGTGTTTCAGCACGACCGCGTGCCCTTTGTCGGCTGGCCGGTCGCCCTGGTCGTCGCCGAGACCTCGGAACAGGCCAGGGAGGCGGCCGAAGCGCTGGTGGTGCGCTACGACACCGAGCCGCACGACGTCTCCTTCTACGGGGGCCGCCCCGGCACGTACACGCCGGAGAACTCTCCGATGCTGCAGGCCGAGACCACGAAAGGCGATGTGGAAGCCGAACTCGCCGCGTCCGCAGTCGTCGTGGACGCCCACTACACCACGCCGGAGGAGCACCACAGCTCGATGGAGCCGCACGCGGCCACCGCCCGGTGGGAGGGCGGCCGCCTGGAGGTTCACGACTCCAATCAGGGCAGCAAGTGGGTGGCGGATGAACTCGCCGCGCTATTCTCGCTCGACCCGGCCTCGGTCCGCGTGCGCTCCGAGCACGTCGGCGGCGCCTTCGGCTCCAAGGGGGTCCGCCCCCACCAGGTGCTCGCCGTGATGGCAGCGACCGTCCTGGCCCGCCCGGTCCGCGTCGTCCTGACCCGTCACCAGATGTTCTCCGTCGTCGGCTACCGCAGCCCCACCGCGCAGCGCGTGCGGCTCGGCGCCGACGCGGACGGCCGGCTGCGCGGCCTCGACCACCAGGCGCAGAGCCTCACCTCGACCGTCTTCGAGTTCGTCGAGCAGAGCGCCTCCATCGCGCGGATCATGTACGACGCCGACGCGCACCACACCGTCAACCGCGTCGTGCCGGTCGACGTCCCCACGCCCACCTGGATGCGGGCGCCCGGCGAGGCGCCCGGATCCTTCGCGCTGGAGTCGGCCCTGGACGAGCTCGCCGAGAAGTGCGGTATCGACCCGATCGTGCTGCGGGCGCGCAACGAGCCGGGCGCGGGGCCGGTCTCCGGACTGCCCTTCAGCAGCCGCAACCTGACCGCGTGCTTCCAGGAGGGCGCGCGCCGCTTCGGCTGGGCCGACCGCGACCCGCGTCCCGGCCTGCGCAGCGAAGGGCGCTGGCTGCTCGGCACCGGCACGGCGGCGGCCACCTACCCCTCGGGCGTCGCGCCCTCCACGGCAGCCGTGACGGCTGAGGCCGACGGCACCTTCACCGTGCGCATCACCGCGGCGGACGTCGGTACCGGGGCCAGGACCGCACTGACCCAGATCGCCGCCGACGCGCTCTCGGTGGCCCCGGAGCGCGTTCGCGTCCGCATCGCGGACAGCGACTTCGGGCCGGCGATGGTCGCCGGCGGTTCGACCGGCACGCGCTCCTGGGCCTGGGCCGTCATGGCCGCCGCCGGCGAGCTGCGGGAGCAACTGGCCCTGGGTGGAGACATTCCACCGCAGGGAATCACCGCCCGCTCCAACACGGCCGAGCTCGTCGGCTCGCTCCCGCCGAAGGAACGGCACTCCTTCGGGGCACAGTTCGCCGAGGTCGCCGTGGACGTCACCAGTGGCGAGGTCCGCGTCCGCCGACTCCTCGGGATCTTCGCGGCGGGCCGGATCGTCAACCCCCTGACCGCACGCAGCCAGCTGGTGGGCGGCATGACCTGGGGCCTGTCCATGGCCCTGCACGAAGAGGCGATCAGGGACCAGGCGTCCGGAGGACACGTCGGTGCCGACCTCGCGGGCTACCACTTCGCGGCCAACGCCGACGTACCCCTCATCGAGGCGGACTGGGTGGACGACCCGGTGCCCGACGACCCGGTCGGCGGGATCAAAGGCATCGGCGAGATCGGGATCGTGGGTGTCGCGGCGGCCATCGCCAACGCGGTCTGGCACGCCACCGGCGTACGCCACCGCGATCTGCCGATCCGCCCCGACCGTGTCCTGCGGGCCGCGAGCGCCACACACCCTGCCGGACAAGCAGCGCCCGAGGGCGGCTCCCTTGCTTGACCTGGCGGGGGAGTTGCGGCGCTGGGTCGAGGAGCGGCGGGACTTCGCCGTGGCCACCGTGGTGGCCGTCGGCGGCAGCGCGCCCCGTCGGCCCGGCGCGGCCCTCGCCGTCGACAGCGCGGGCACGGCCATCGGATCGGTGTCCGGCGGGTGCGTCGAGGGTGCGGTGTACGAGCTGTGCGGGCAGGCCTTGCAGAACGGCCGCTCCGTGCGCGAGCGGTTCGGCTACAGCGACGAGGACGCCTTCGCAGTCGGGCTGACCTGTGGCGGAGTGATCGAGGTCCTGGTGACACCGGTAACCGCCGCCGCGCCGGACCGGGAGGTGCTGCGCGCGGCGCTGTCCGCCGCGGCCGAGAGCGGGACGGGCGCGCTCGCCCGGGTCGTGGACGGCCCGGCCGACCTGCTGGGCAGGGCGCTCTTCGTCCGCTCCGACGCCTCCTACGAGGGCACGCTCGGCGGGCGCCCGCAGTCGGCCCGCACAGCGGCGGACCTGGCCCACGCCCTCCTGGAGGCGGGCCGCACCGGCACCTTCACCCTGGAGTGTGCGGACAAGGACGCCGGCGAAGGCCCGCTGACCTTCTTCGTCGAATCACTCGTGCCCCCGCCCCGCATGATCGTTTTCGGTGCGGTCGACTTCGCCTCGGCGCTGGTGCGCACCGGCAAGTTCCTCGGCTACCACGTGACCTTGTGCGACGCGCGGCCCGTCTTCGCCACCCGTGCCCGCTTTCCCGAGGCCGACGAGGTGGTGGTGGACTGGCCGCACCGCTACCTGCGGTGCACCAGGACGGACGAGCGCACCGTGCTGTGCGTGCTCACCCACGACGCCAAGTTCGACGTGCCCCTCCTGAAGGAGGCTCTGCGGCTGCCGGTCGCGTACGTCGGAGCGATGGGGTCTCGGCGCACCCACGACGACCGTGAGCGCAGGCTGCGTGAAGTCGGCGTCACAGAGGGGGAGTTGGCGCGGCTGCGCTCGCCGATCGGCCTCGACCTCGGCGCCCGTACGCCCGAGGAGACCGCCCTGTCCATCGCGGCCGAGATCATCGCGACGCGGGAGGGAGGCACGGGCGCCCCGTTGACCGGTGCGCGCACGCCGATCCACCGCGGCAGGAGGCCGGCGGCCGCGTGAAGACGGTCAGCCCGGAGCGGCGCCGCTCGCCGGACATGGTCGGGGGCGCCGCCCTCTGACACCTTCCGCAGCCCTCGGGCCAGTAAAGCTGCCGACGTGGCCGAGCGCGAGGAGAGCTGGCCGCACTCCGTCGCGGCCGCTCAGGCGGCCGGGCAGACCGGCGCGTAGGCCAGGTCGCTGCGCGTACATGACCAGCCCATCGGGGCGGTGAATGTGCTGCTGTCCAGCGGGCGCCTCAACGAGCGAGCGCGTCCCGGGCGTCCAGTCGTCTCTCGTTTTTCAACCTGCCCCGATCAAGGGCCGTTCGGTGCCCGTCGGGCCGAACGGCTCGGGGTTTGCTTTCTCTTCGCCGTTGCGCAGGCCGACGGGGTTCGGGTGAGCCCGCACCAGGTCTTGAGAATGCGCAGCTGGTATCGGTGATCGGCAGCGGAGGTTGGGCCGGTTGTCAGGCGCCGCCGACGTGGTCCGAGACGGCCACGACCAGGACGCGGGTGCCGGGCGCGGTGGCGCGCCAGCGGTGGCGCACTCCGCCGGCGAGGTAGAGGGTGTCGCCCGGGCCGAGGTGGTAGGTGTGGCCGTCGGCCTCGACTTCGGCCGTGCCGTCGGCCACGTACATCAATTCGTCGTTGGGGTGCAGGAATTCGCGTTCGGAGTCGCGTTGGCCGGTGAACTCCAGGGCGTGCATCTGATGGTGGCCCCGCACCAGCGGACGCACCCCGGCCCCGGACGAGAGGCCCGCGTCGTCCCCGGCGCGTACGACGTCGACCACTCGGTCGGTGGCGTCGGCGGCCGCGAGCAGTGCCACGGCGGTGGTGCCCAGGGCGTCGGCCAGGCGTTGGAGGGAGCGCATGCTGGGGCGGGCCCGCTCATTCTCGATCTGGCTGAGGAAAGGCACGGACAGGTCGCTGCGTTCCGCGACGGCCGCGAGTGTCAGGTCGAGCGCCCGGCGTCGGCGGCGTACCGCGCCGCCGAGGCGGGGCCCCTGGCCCGTGCCGTCTGTGTCGTTCATCGTGTAGCCCTCCCCAGGGATCACTTTACGCATCGCGGATGACTTCGTATTCCTGTCACATCGCTGACACAGTCCACCTCTACTGTCAAACACGTTTGGAGACATCAAAAAAACTTTGAAGGAGGGTGTTGTGACCACAAACGTGCCCGTCGTGGACCAGAACCAGCGCCGCCGGCGTGGGACCGGCCTCATCGCGCTGGATCCCCAGGCGGTCTGCCCGGGCTTCACGCTGTACGCGCCGCTGACCGGCGGCGGCGAGGTGTACCTGGTGGATCTGCACGGGGAAGCCGTGCACACCTGGCGGATGCCGTACCGGCCTGGGCGCCACGCCCGCATCCTCGCCAACGGGAACCTCGCCTACAACGGGGTGCTGCCGGGAGAGAAGGCGCTGTTCGCGATGTGGCACAAGTACCGGGGAGGAGTGATGCTCGAAGCGGCCCCCGACGGCACGGTGCTGCGCGAGCACCGCGACCCCTACCAGCATCACGACGCCCATCACGTCGGCGACGGGCGGATCCTGTACACGGCTCTCGAACCGCTGCGCGGCGCCGAGGCGGCCGGGGTCCTGGGCGGGGTGGCCGGTTCGGAGGCGGACGGAACCACGGTGTGGGCGGACACCATCAAGGAGGTCGCGCCCGACGGCACCGAGCTGTGGTCGTGGAGCGCCGCCGAGCACCTGGACCGCGCCGACTACCCGCTCCACCCGGACTACGGGCGCGAGCACTGGCCACTGATCAACAGCGTGACGCCGCTCGCCGACGGCAATGTCCTGGCAAGTCTGCGCAGCGTGTCCGCGGTGGTGGTGATCGGCCGGGACACCGGCGAGATCCTGTGGCGCACCGATCCCGGCGCGGTCTCCCAGCAGCACCATCCGAGCGAACTGCCCAACGGCAACATTCTGGTCTTCGACAACGGGGTCTACCGCCCGGGGCACGACGTGCCGTACTCGCGCGTGGTCGAACTCGACCGCGCGAGTGGTGCAGTGGTGTGGGAGTACCACGATCCGGCCCGCGAGTCGTTCTTCGCACCGTTCATGGGCGCCGCCCAACGGCTGCCCAACGGAAACACCCTGGTCACCGACTCACCGGCCGGCCGGCTCTTCGAGGTGACCCGGGAGGGCTATCTGTGCTGGGAGTTCGTCGTGCCGCAGTTCGGCGGCTACGAGGAGTCGGAGGTACGGCGGCTCTTCCCGGCCGAGCCGAACGCCGTCTTCCGCGCCTACCGCTACACGCCCGCCGAGCTGCCCTGGCTGGCGGCACGGCCGTGACGTCCGTCGGCAACGAACGCGTGCCGGCCACCCGGCTCCTACCCCTGGCCGCGCAGCACGTCCTCGCCATGGTCGCGGCCCCCGTCTCCACTGTCTTCCTGACCTCGGCCGCCCTGCGCCTGTCGCCCTCGGCCACGGCATCCCTCATGAGCACCGTGCTGGTCCTGTGCGGCGGCGGGTCGCTGCTCCAGTCGCTCGGGGTGTGGACATTCGGGGCCCGGCTGCCGTTCGTGATGCTCCCCGGCGGGGCGGCGGCCGCGCTGTTCCTTCAGATAGCCCATGACCACGGGCCCGCCGTGGCAAGCGGTTCGGTGCTGCTGGCAGCCGGCCTGCTCCTGGCCGTCGTGCCGCTGTACGCGCGGGTGGTGCGCCTGTTCCCGCCGTTGGTGATGGGGGTGACGGTGCTGCTGATCGGCATCTCCATGATCCGTGTCGCCGCCCAGCTCGTCGCCGGCCCCGGCGCCACGACAGGGGCGCGGGCACTCACCCTCGCCGCGCTCACCGTGCTGGCCACGGTTGTCGCCCACCTCGTGCTGCCCGGGGTGTGGCGGCAGGCGGCAGTGCTCGTCGGCATGATGACGGGCGCCTTGATCGCGCTGGCCACCGGACTCGGCGCATTCACGCCGGCGCCGGGCTCCGGCTTCGCGCTGCCCGCATTCCTGCCCTACGGAGCGCCGCACTTCGACGTCCTGGCCGCGCTGCCGATGCTGGTGTTCAGCCTCACCACACTGGCCGAGATCACCGGCCAGACCGTGCTGAACAGCGAGATCACGGGCCGAGCTCCCCGCCCAGGCCGCGACGTTCCGCGCGTGGCGCGCGCCGACGCGCTGGTCTCCCTTGTCGGTGGCCTGTTCGGGACGTCATTGATGGTGACCAGCGCGGAGAACATCGGCATCGGCCGGCTCACGGGGGTGCGCAGCCGGTATGTGACGGCGGCTGCGGGAGCCCTGCTGGTCCTCGCGGGGCTCTGCTCTCCGCTCTCGCGTCTGGTGGCAGGGCTGCCCGCTCCGGTGGTCGGCGGTTCGGCGCTCGTCGTGTACGCGGTGATCGCGGTGATGGGCGTGGAGATGCTCGGCCGAGCCGAGCTGAGCGAAGGCTCCGGGGCGATGGTCGCCGCCCTCGCCCTGACGGCGGGCCTCTTGCCGGTTCTCTCTCCTGGCCTCTACGCCGGCCTTCCCGCCTGGCTGCGCACAGTTATGGGCAGCGGGGTGGTCGCGGGCACGCTCACTGCCGTGCTGCTGCACGCACTGGCCTCAACAGCCGTACTGCGCGGTCCGGTTCGGCCGGGGAGTGGCGCCGCAGCAGGGCCGCATGAGGTTGCTGTTCAGGCTCGGCCCCCGAGGACCAGAGCGGTGGGCGACGTGCCGGCGACACGCCCGCAGGAGTGACTGGCTTTCCTCACGAGGATGCGCGCCTGGAAGGGGACCGTCCATACGGTGGTCGGCATCTGGGCAGCCGCCTGCCGGTTTGCTAGCGTCGGGCCATGGTCGCCCAGGCTGAGAACTTCGCGTCGCGTCGCTATGTCGACCTGCGTCGCCAAGGTACGGCCACCTGTCGCCCGAGCTGAGGCGGCGGGAGCGAGTCCCGATCGCCGACGACGAGACGGCGCAGTGTCGGACCAGCTCCCGAGGAAACCCATGGCAACGGCACCCCCAGCGGCACGGCGGGCCGCGGACAGCGCGCGGCGCAGGACGAGCGCCAGCGTCGTCCTGCGGTCCGTCCTTGAGCACGGGCCGGTCGCCCGGAGCACCATCGCCCGGCTGACCGGCCTCTCCCCGGCCTCGGTGACGGAGCACTGTGCCCAGTTGGGTGGCCTCGGCCTGATCGGGGAGGCCGCTGTGCCCCGGCAGCCGAAGGGCGCCGGGCGCCCGCACATCCCCGTCGATCTGGACGCCTCCCGGTTCGTGGTCGGCGGGGTGCACGTGGCCGTTCACTACACCACCGTCGCGCTGCTCGACCTGCGCGGGCGGGTGGTCGCCGAGCGGCGCCTGGTCCATGGCGAAGGCACCGATCCGGGCCGGGTCCTCGCGAACGCCGCCGACGGGCTCGGCGTGCTCCTCGCGGAGGCCGCCGACCGGACACCGCTGGGCATTGGTGTGGCTGCCGGGGGCTGGGTGGACCGCGATGCCGGGACCATCGTCGAGCACGGGCTCCTCGGCTGGCGTGACGTGGCCGTACGCGAGGTGATCGGCGCGTACACCGGCCTGCCGGTCCACGTGGACGGCCACGCAAGGGCGTTGGTCGAGGGCGAGCGGCTGTTCGGTCGGGCGCGGGGGAGCCGGAGCGTCCTGCACCTCTTCGTCGGCAATGTGGTCGACGCCGCGTTCGCCACCCACGACCAGGTGCACCACGGCCCCCGCTCGCAGGCGGGGGCGATCGCCCATCTGCCGCTGGAAGGCGGCACGGAGCCGTGCGCCTGCGGCCGGACGGGATGCCTCCAAGTCGAGTTGAGTGAACGGACGCTGTGCCGCCGGGCGCGTGAGCGGGGGGTCATCAGCACGGCGAACCCGATGCACGTCGTGCGGGCCGCGGCCGAGGGGAGTGCGGTCGCGGTAGGGCTCCTCGTGGAGCGGGCCAGGATGGTCGGGCGGGCGGCCGGGCTGCTGCTCGACGTGCTCAACCCGGAGACGGTCGTCATCACCGAGGCCGGGGTGCTGTACCGGGACGACTGCCTCGGCGCGGTGCGCGAGGCTGTGGGGGAGGGACGTGCCGCGGTGGTCGTGCCGAGCAGTTTCCCGGATTCCGTCCTCGCTGTGGCGGGCGGTTCCGTTGCGCTCGACGTGCTCTACCGCGATCCGCTGGGCGTGGCGGCGGTATCAGGCGTGCGTGCGGGATTGAATTAATTCAGAAACTCCGAATGTTGACAGGGGCTCTGCCTGGCCGAGAACATTCTGGTCATGAGCAGCGCGCAGGAATTCTCCCCGGTGATCCGGTCGCGGCAGGCCCGCGACCGGATCACCGGTGTCGCGCCGGCGCCCACATGGCAGGTTCCGCTGACCAAGTGCCGTTTCATCGACCTGATGCGGATCGGCCGCGCCCTTTGTCGCTGATGTGGCGCGTGTGCTCGACGGGTTGATGTGTCGATGAAGTGACGCATTGTTGCAGCCATGTTGACGTGCGGACGCACTCGCGCACTTTCATGCTTCTGGCGCGCCTTCAGTGTGCGCCCAATTTCTGCGCGCCCTTCCCTCTTTCTGGTACTTCTCCGTGCCCGGGTACCGGAAATGGCGCACGAATTCCCCCCTCATGAGTTTCCCTTGACCTGACGGAGTTCCTCCATGCCACCAGCGTCCCCAGCCGTGCCCGGTGTCGACCGGCGGCTGTTCCTGTCCTCCTTGCTCGGCGTCGCCGCCGCTGCCTCCCTCACCGGCTGCGCGGGTGCCAATGCCGCCGACTCCCGGGTCAAAGGGTCCCTGTCCGCCCCGCTGGCCACCACCGTCCCCTCCGGGACGAGCCTGAAGATCGCCTCGTACCAGGGCATCCAGCAGCTCCAGTTCAAGCTGGCGGGCCTGACCGACCTGCCCTTCACCGTGTCGGACTGGGTGAACACCGGCGCCGGCCCCGATGTCATCAACGCCTTCCGCGCCAAGTCCCTGGACCTCGCCAACAACGCGGGCATCCCGCCCATCCAGGCGCACTTCCAGGGGTACGACGCGAAGATCGTGGCGATCGACATCACCCGCAAGCCGAGCTACGTGTTCGCCACGAAGCCCGGCAGCGACATCCGGGACGTCCAGGGCTTCAAGGGGAAGAAGCTGGCCTTCTCGCAGGGGCAGGCGCAGGGCGTCGTCCTGCTGCGCGCCCTGAAGCAGGCCGGATTGCAGGATGGCGACGTACACCTCGTACCGCTGACGAGCAATCAGTTCCTCACCGCGCTCCAGGCCGGCCAGGTCGACATCGCCCCGCTCGCCAACAGCCAGGCCCCCGCCTACCTCAAGCAGTACGGGCCCAAGGGCGCACACACCATCCCGACCGATGTCGTGGACCTCCTCAACCTGCTGTGGGCGCCCACCTCCGTCCTCGCCGACCCCGCCAAGGCCGCCGCCGTCGCCGCGTACATCCCCCGCTGGGCGAAGGGGCAGGTGTGGGCGTACGAGCACCCGGACGCCTGGAACGAGGAGTTCTACGTCAAGACCCAGAACCTCACCCTCACACAGGCCCGGTCGATCACTTCCCTCGCCAACAAGCCTTTGTTTCCGCCCCGTTGGGACGAGGCGGTGACGTGGGAGCAGGAGACCGCGGACCTGCTCGCCGAGGGCGGCTTCGTGAAACGGTTCAAGGTCGACTCGCTCTTCGACCGGCGCTTCGAGAGCCTCGCCGCCGAGGCTGTCCCGGCCGAATACCAGAGGTGACAGCCATGACCACCACCGCGACCACACCGCTGGTGTCGCCATCCGCCGAGCACGCCCGTCCTGCGCTTCGCACCCGACGCCGCGCCCTCGCCCCCGGCAAGCGGCTGCCCGCCTCCCGGCTCATCGGCCCGGGGCTCGTGCTCGCCCTGTGGGCGGCCGCGTCCGGCGCCGGGCAGCTGGACCCCGCCGCGATCCCGGCGCCGTGGACGGTGCTGCGCACCGCCGGCCAACTGTGGAGCGAGGGCACCTTGTCCACCGACGTGCTCACCTCGCTCGAACGCGCCGGCTACGGGTTCGCCCTCGGACTGACCGCCGGTGTGGTCCTCGCACTCGTGGCCGGGCTCAGCCGGGTCGGCGAGGCACTGATCGACGGAACCGTCCAGCTCAACCGGGCCATTCCCACGCTCGGTCTGATCCCGCTGTTCATCCTCTGGCTCGGCATCGGCGAGACCTTCAAGATCGCGATCATCGCCATCGTCGTCTACATCCCGATCTACCTGAACCTGCACGCCGCGCTGTCCGGCATCGACCACCGCTACGTCGAACTCGCCGAAGTCCAGGGGCTGTCCAGGATCCGCTTCGTCCGGCAGATCGTCATTCCCGGCGCGCTGCCCGGCTTCTTCGTGGGCCTGCGTCTCGGAGTCACCGGCTCGTGGCTCTCCCTGGTCGTCCTCGAGCAGATCAACGCCACCAGCGGCCTCGGCTACCTGATGTTCCAGGCCCAGAACTACGGACGCACCGACATCATTCTCGTCGGCCTGCTGATTTACGGCGTCTTCGGCCTCGTCTCCGACAGCGCGGTCCGCCTCGTCGAACGGAGGGTGCTGTCGTGGCGACGCACGCTGAGCAACTGACCACGGTCGAGAATGCCCCGGCGGTCCGCCTGGCCGGACTGACCCGCTCCTTCGGCGGCCGTACGGTCCTCGACGGCATCGACCTCGACATACCCGCCGGACAGTTCACGGCCCTGCTCGGGCACAGCGGCTCCGGCAAGAGCACCCTGCTTCGCGCCATCGCCGGGCTCGACCACCGCGTCGCGGGAGAAGGCCAACTGACCGCCCCGGAACGGGTGTCCGTAGTCTTCCAGGACTCCCGGCTGCTGCCCTGGCGCCGCGTCCTCGACAACGTGCTGCTCGGGACGGACGGCAAGGAGGCCGCCGAACGCGGGCGCGCCGCCCTCGCCGAAGTGGGGCTCGCGGGGCGCGAAAGAGCCTGGCCCAACGAACTGTCCGGCGGCGAGGCTCAGCGCGCCGCACTGGCCCGCTCCCTCGTGCGGAAGCCCGAACTCCTCCTTGCCGACGAGCCGTTCGGCGCCTTGGACGCGCTGACCCGGATCCGCATGCACGTACTCCTGCGCGAGCTGTGGCAGCGCCACCGGCCCTCGATCCTGCTCGTCACCCACGACGTGGACGAGGCGATCGTCCTCGCCGACCGGGTCCTGGTGCTCGACCAGGGTCGCATCGGCCTCGACCTGGCCATCGAGCGCCCGCACCCGCGCTCGTACCGCGACCCACTCCTCGGCCACCACCGAGAACGCCTGCTCACCGCCCTCGGCGTCACTGCACACGAAGGACACGCCCACCAGCAGGAGGACCACCAGTGACCGGGCGCCAACTGCACCTCAACGCCTTCCTCATGAGCACCGGACATCACGAGGCCTCCTGGCGGCTGCCCGAGAGCGACCCGTACGCGAGTGTCGACCTCGACCACTACCGCGAGCTCGCCTGCATCGCCGAACGCGGCACCTTCGACTCGCTGTTCCTCGCCGACGGCCCGGTCCTGTTCAGCAACGTCGGCCAGCGCCCCGCCGGCGTGCTCGAACCCCTCACCCTGCTCACCGCGCTGGCGGTGGCCACCGAGCACATCGGGCTCATCGCCACCGCCTCCACCTCGTACAACTCTCCCTACAACCTGGCCCGCCGCTTCGCCTCCCTCGACCACATCAGCGGCGGCCGGGCGGGCTGGAACATTGTCACCACCGCCGGCGCCGAAGCCGCCCGCAACTTCGGACTCGACGACGAACCCACCCACGCCACCCGGTACGAGCGTGCCGCCGAGTTCCTGGACGTGGCGCTCAAGCTCTGGGACAGCTGGGAGGACGACCTGATCGTCGCGGACAAGGCACAAGGGGTCTGGGGCGACGACCGCAAGGTCCACCCGCCGCGCCACAAGGGCACGTACTTCAGCGTCGAAGGCGCTCTCAACGTCCCCCGCAGCCCCCAGGGCTACCCCCTCCTCGTACAGGCGGGCTCCTCGCAGGACGGAAAGCACCTCGCGGCCCGATACGCGGAGGCCGTCTTCACCGCGCAGCAGACACTGGGGGACGCGCAGGCTTTCTACGCCGACCTCAAGGCCCGGGCGCGCGCGGCCGGACGGAACCCCGACCACCTCAAGGTCCTGCCCGGCATCGTGCCGGTCATCGGCTCCACCGAGGCCGAGGCACGAGCGCACGAGCAGGTCCTCGAGGACCACATCGTCCACGAGCACGGCCTCCACCGGCTCGAACGCTTGCTGAACCTGGAGCGGGGCACCCTCGAACTCGATGCCCGGCTGCCCGCCGAGCTGCCGCCGGAGAATGACATCGAGGGGGCCAAGAGCCGTTACACCCTCGTCGTGGAACTCGCCCGGCGCGAGCGCCTCACCGTCCGCGAACTCATCGGCCGCCTCGGCGGCGGACGCGGCCACCTGACCTTCACCGGCACGCCCGAGCAGGTGGCCGACGCGATCGAGAACTGGTTCGGCCAGGGCGCCGCCGACGGCTTCAACATCATGCCCGCCGTCCTGCCCTCCGGCCTCGGCCTCTTCGTCGACCACGTCGTGCCGATCCTGCGCGCCCGCGGCCTGTTCCGCACGGAGTACGGCCCGCGAGGCACCCTGCGCGACCGCTACGGCCTACCGCGCCCCGTCAACCAGCACACCCCCTCCCCGGCACTCGCCCACGTCTGAAAGGTCCCTCCCATGTCCGGCATACAGATCCACAAGGTCACCGCACACATCGGCGCCCAGGTGTCCGGCGTCGACATCTCCAGCCCCCTCGACACGGAGACCGTCGCCGCCCTGCGCGCCGCCCTCAACGAGCACAAGGCGCTGGTCTTCGACGACGTCGACCTCGACGACGAGGGACAGCAGGCCTTCGCCCGCCACTTCGGCGACCTCACCACCGCCCACCCCACCGTGCCCGCCGTGGACGACGCGCCCAACGTGCTGCCCGTGGACAGCGAACGCGGACGCGCCAACCACTGGCACACCGACGTCACCTTCGTCCTCAACCCGCCGCAGGCCAGCACCCTGCGCAGCATCACCGTCCCGCCGTACGGAGGCGAGACGCTGATCGCCAACTCGGCCTCCGCCTACCGGAGCCTGCCAGAGCCGCTGCGGCAACTCGCCGACACGCTCTGGGCGGAGCACACCAACGACTACGACTACGCGGTGCCGGACGAGGAGGTCGACGAGGACAGGGCGGAGCAGCGCGCCCAGTTCACATCCATCACTTTCCGGACCGCCCACCCGGTCGTTCGCGTGCATCCCCTGACCGGCGAACGCGGGCTGTTCATCGGCGGGTTCGCCCAGCGGATCGTCGGCCTGTCGGTGGCAGAGTCCCGCAAGGTCCTCGACCTGCTCCAGGCCTACGTGACCCGGCCGGAGAACGTCCTGCGCTGGCGCTGGTCCCCGAACCAGCTGGTCCTGTTCGACAACCGGATCACCCAGCACTACGCCATCGACAACTACAACGGCCTGCCTCGCCGCCTGCACCGCGTGACCGTCGCCGGTGACGTGCCGGTCGGCATCGAGGGCAAGGAGAGCTACTCGATAGCGGGCGACGCCTCGCACTACACATCGGTCCACACGCCGCAGGCGTGACACAAGGCCGCCCGGAAGGCGGGGGCGCCGCATTCTCGGCGCCCCGCCCCTACCTTCCCCGGCGGGGTCATCCCTCTCCTGAGGCGGGCGGCGGAGCGCATGCCGTCGGCGACCGTGGAGTCGGGGTGATCGCGATGTTGGTGAACCCGGCGGTTTCCAGTCCCGCGCGGTACTCGCTGAAGGACAGGGCGCCCCCGATGCGACCGACGTAGTCGCCGCGTTCGGCTCGCTGAGCGGGGTGAGAGCGTCGTCGGCGACGACGTCGGAGATCCCGATCCGGCCGCCGGGGGTCAGGACGCGGAACGTATCGGCGCAGACGGCTGCTTTGTCGGTGGACAGGTTGGTCACGCAGTGGGAGATCACCACGTCGATGGTGACTGCGGGCAGCGGGATGGCCTCGATGGTGCCCTTGAGGAACTCGGTGTTGGTGGCACCGGGCTTTTTCCGGTTGGCCACAGCCAGGGCCAACATCTCTTCGGTCATGTCCAGCTCGTACGCCCTGCCGGTGGGGCCGACCCGGCGGGCGGTGAGCAGGACGTCGATACCGCCTGCGGAGCCGAGGTCCAGTACGCGGTCGCCCTCGTTCAGGTCGGCGACCGCGGTGGGGTTTCCGCAGCCGGGGGAGGCGGCGACGGCCTCGGCGGGCAGGTCCTCGCGCTCGGTGCCGGTGTAGAGAGCCGAGCCAGAGTTGTCGTCGGCGCCGGGGGCGGGCAAAGGGCGCCGGGAGCCTGGGCGGCGGAGGGCTTGTCGTGCCCACCGGCTCCCTGTTCGACCAGTTCCGCTCGGCGCCGGCCCGGATCGCGAGCGCCTTCGGCGCCGCCGAGCAACACACCCCAGCCGTGAAGCCGATCCGACTGGGGCATCCGCTGAACAAGAAGCAAATTCAGACATGCCGATGCATCCGGCCATCATCCGAGGCAGCCGGTTGAACGTAGATGACGCCACGTCACGTCGTGACCTGCGGCTGGAGTGCCAGGGCGCGTACTGCGAGACGGCGCTTGAACGCTGTGCCAGCGCTAAGGCAGGCTGACCCGCATGGTTTCGGTGTTGCAGAACGTGGCGATCGACTGTGCGGATGCTTATGAGCTGGCTCGGTTCTGGAGCGAGGTGACTGGTTACCCGCTGCATCCAGAGGACAGTCCGGGCGACCCCGAGGTCGACGTGATGCTCCCGGAGGGCCCGCTGCTGCACTTCAATCAGGTGCCGGAACCGAAGACGATCAAGAATCGGATCCACCTGTGCCTGCGCCCGAAGACCTCGCGCGAGGAGGAGGTCGAGCGGTTGCTGAGCCTCGGTGCCACCTTCGTTGCCGACCGCCGAGAACCCGGTGGCGCGGGATGGGCCGTCCTCGCGGACCCAGAGGGTAATGAATTCTGTGTTCTTCGCAGCGAGTCGGATTGCGTCGCGAAGTATTCCTGAGGGGCGCCTTGAGGTAGGGGCGCGGGGCCGGAAGCCTGATTGCTGCTGGTCATAGCCGCTCGTCGACGACCACGACGAGGAAGGTTGCCTCGGAGCGGATCGCCGCGGCGCGGTGTCCTTTGAGGTTATTGATCCCACATGCGACTGCGTGCCGAGCTCTGTGGTCCTCGGCGTCGAACCGCGGCCGCTGGCCGGCGCGGGCACCGCGCATCTTACGAGGGCCCGCCTGGCCCGCCTGGCCCGCCTTGTCCGTCGTCCTGCGGACCGGGGCGGGGGCCGCCCTGATGCCGAGCGCGCCGAGTCGCTTGCGCGCGAGGGCAGCATCAGTGGGAAAGGATTTCGGCAGCGTGTCGATCGGCGGGTGTCCCGTTCGACGCTTGGGTGGAGGCGCGTTCTGTGACCCCGCGAAGCGGGATCCAGACAGGTCGCGCCCCCGATGATCAACACGTATGGTCCGCTCGTCGACCGCCGCTTCGGGGTGCCGACGACATAGCCGGCCGCCTGGCGGCCTTGAGGAGACGTCATGAAGATCCGAGCCCGGATGAGTATGAGTGCCGATGGCTTCGTGACCACACCGAGCGGGTGGCCCGCTCTGACTGCCGACCCCGCGTTCGTCTCCGGCCAGAGTCACGGCATCCAGGAGTTCCTGGAAGGCTGCGAGGCGGCGCTGATGGGCCGCACCACCTTCGAGCCGGCGCTGAACAACAACCGCTGGCCATGGCCGAGCCTCGACGTCTACGTACTCGGATCGCACCGCCCGAAGGGCACCCCCGACCACGTCACCACCGACAGCGACCCGGTGCGGCTGCTTGAGAAGCTCCGCGCGGCCAACCGAGGTGGCGATGTCCACCTCATCGGGGGCCCGAAGACGATCGGGACGTTCCACGCTCTCGGCGCGCTCGACACCCTCGAACTGGTCGTCCTGCCGATGCTGTTCGGCGGTGGGACCCAACTGACGCCCACGCTCAGCGCCGACACCAGGCTGACCTTCCTACGCGAACGCGCCCTCCCTGGTGGTTCCGTGGAGATCGTCTATTCCTGCCAGGGCAATCGCACTGAGCTGCCCAGCAAGCCTGCCAGCCAAAGCTGAACTCGGCCAAGCCGCAGGTCGCACAGGCGCAAGAAGCCGGCCTGCGGCCGATGGGCGGGGAGTGTCCGATCACTGGCCGGACGTCGAAGTCGGCGAGGAGCTGCCACGCCCGCGCAGGGCAGAGCCGTGATCGGCAGCAGACGATCGGATCCTGAATTGGCGACGGCCAGACCGCGCCCGGGGCGCTCGGCGTGGAAGTCGCGGCCGATCGTCCGGGGTGGCAGCGAGTACGCGTCGGTCCAATTCCGCGACCGAACAAGGGAGTCGGGCCGCGCTGGGCCCGCTCGCCCTTGTGCCAGCCGCGACGGATGGGGGCACTCACGTGCGGACAGGGACAGTCCCGCCCCCCCACTGAGGGCTGTGTGTCAGCGTCTTGGGGTGAGGTCAGGGCTTGCAACCGGTACCCAGGTACAGGCTGAGCGGCGGCCTGAGGTGGATCGATCGGCGCTGATGAAACAGGGGGTGAGGACTGCGACCAGAGGACCCCAGGCCAGCAGCGGGGCATAGCAGGCGTTCGGCCTACGCCGGTATCGCCATTGACGCCACCAGCCTGTATCTCTTCAGCACGCCTTCAAGCGTGGTCCTGCTCAAACGAAGGCCCTGGTATCCCACAACACGGTTCGCCAGGCTGCGTGTTGCTCATTCGCAAGCTTCGTGCGCTGGCGACGTGTCCGATGGGGGACAGCGCACGAAGCCGATGGGAGTGGGCCATGTGAGTCTCTAATCGTCTCAGAGCCTCAGCAGGCCATCGAGTTCGGTGGTCGAGCTGAGGCTGCCCGCCGACGGTTCGACCACCTTCGTGAAGGGATCGACTGGTGGGGCTGACATTTCCCACGCAGGTACTCCTCGCGCTCTTGTCGTTCGTGTCTGCGTTGCTGGAAGCGGTCGTGGCAGGAGTGCTCTCCCATGCGGCAGGGGCTCCGGTTCCTGGGGCCGTACTGGACGGCGGCGGTGCGTTCGTCGGCTGGATGTCGCTGTGCGTCTTCGTATTGACCGCCCTCGGACTGCTCGGACAGCACTGTTCACGGGACTGATCAGCGGTGGCAGCGCCCCGGACCTGGTCCGGGGCGCTGTTTGCTGCGGGTGGACGGTGGGCGTGCCACGACGCAGGCGTCAGCGTCGCCGAGGTCAGCCGCATCCCGGCGACCGGTATGCCCTCTTCTCCACCTCGTTGCCGGGTCGCCGCTGGGCTGAGCGATCAACGCCCGCCACCAGGTCATCATGCACAGCCCCAGCTACTGGCCCGACAAGCAACCGGAGAATTCCACCGACGAACCCGGCACATTGTCGAAACGCTGATCAGACCACTGGCGGACCGGCCTCGATCCGGCGCATGACCGGGGGGAGACGGTCCAGATCAGGGCCGGTCTGGACCTGCCGCTCGTCCCACCAAGTGGCGCCGGCGTCACGCAGCGGGCCGATCACGTCCCTGGCTTTCCCAGCATTCGAGGACGTGGCACCGCCGAGCACGAGCTCGAAAGGCCGCTCGGCCCTGCCCACACGGTGCTTGCGCACATAACCAACAAGATCCCGAACTTCTGTCACCTCAGGCACCTGGCCATGCCGGGCCGTCTCGAAGAGAGGCACCGCCCCGTCCCACCGCGCTGCCCGCCGCATCGGCGGGCGACGCGGCCAGAACCCGCCGATCCACACCGGCGGACCAGGCTGCTGCACGGTTGCGGGCAGCAGTGTCACGTCCCGCACCTCGTAGTGCCGGCCGCGGTGGTCCACCGGCTCGCCGGACCACCAGCGCCTCAACAACTCGAGCCCCTCGTCCAGCCGCTCGGCAAGGAGCCGTGGCTCAGCAGTGTCGCCGAAGCTGTGATACTCGTCCTCGACCGGTCCGCCCAGACCTGCTGCGAAGATCACCCGGCCGCCGCTGAGATGGTCCAGAGTCGCCACCTGGCGGGCAAGTTGCTGCGGGCGATAACGGGGAACCGGCGTCAGCAAGGTGCCCAACCGGATCCGCGAGGTCGCCAGCGCGGCAGCGGTCAGCAGCATCCAGGGGTCTCCGAAGGGGCGACCTTGGTGCTGTCGGTGCAGGACGTGGTCCCAGACGAAGAGCCCGTCCCAGCCCGCCTGTTCGGCTGCAACCGCCACAGCCGCGACGTTGCGGGGGTCGGCGAAGTCACCGAAGTTGGGGATGTTGATGGAGAAGCGCATCCCAGCAGGATGCGCAACTGGTCGCGAGAGGGCAATCGGATTCGGATGGAGGCGGCTTCACGACAGCACATCGAAGACGCGGTGCTGTGCTCACCCCGCCGGGATCCCGACCCGAGGCCGGGCCGGACCGACATCAAGACTGCCCCATCGGGCTACGCATCCAAGCGGAGCCCGACTGCTGCCACGGCCACCGCCTGGCGCCGCAGGCCAGCGATAGTGTGGAGTTGAGACCCGATTGATGAGGAGGCCGCGTGCGATTCGCGCTGGACGCACTGTTGGCCGACGTACCCGCCGAGCAGGTCGATGAAGCTCGCGACTTCTACAAGTCGAGGGCGGCAGGCCGCGGCCCCAGCTCACTGGAGGAGCTGAAAGAGGCCCGGGCGAAACGGTCTGCTCCTCCCGCCGCTGATCCGCCTGCCATCGAAGAAACGATCGAAGCCGCGGGAGCGAGCGTCCCTGTCAGGATCTTCACGCCTGTCGACGGTCCGCCGCGCGGCGTCTACCTGGACATACACGGCGGCGGCTTCTACATGGACTCCGCAGCGCGAGGAGACCGACGCAACCGCGAGCTCGCAGACGCCCTGCACCTCGCCGTTGTCAGCGTCGACTACCGGCTGGCACCCGAGCACCCCTGGCCAGCGGCACCAGACGACTGTGAAGCGGCGGCGCTCTGGCTCGTCGAAGAAGCCGATGCCCGCTTCGGAACGTCCCGCCTTGCGATCGGGGGGAGCTCCGCGGGAGCCACACTCGCCCTGGCGACCTTGCTCCGCCTGAGAGACAGAAGTGCTGCCGACCGATTCACCGGCGCCGCACTCCAATTCGGGACCTACGACTTGAGCGCACGAACCCCGGCTGGTCGCGGCATCGCGGACGAATACTTCATCCAGGCGTACGTCGGCCACGTGGAAGACCGCACCGTTCCTGACATCTCTCCCCTCTACGGTGTCCTTCGCGGGCTTGCCCCAACGCTGCTGATCGTCGGAAGCACAGACGTGCTGCTTGAAGACAACCTGACAATGGCAGGCCGGTTGTCAGCGGCCGGCAATGATGTTGAGCTCCGGGTCTACCCCGAGTCACCCCACGGCTTCACGGCCCACCCGACGGCAATCGCCAGGACGGCGCTCAGCGGTCTCGAATCCTGGCTGCACGACCGGATTACAGAATCGTAGGCACAGACCGCGATCTCGAGGAATCCCAGCCCCAGAGGCCGCTTGCGCCAGACACGCCTCGCGCAGCCCCGCCCCGACCGACAACCAGCTCGCCATGCTGCCCACCGACGCCCTCCCACGGGGGGCACAAGCTCCCGCGAGGGCGGGGTCGGCACCTGGGGGTGGCACACGGGTACCTACGCCCTGACCGGCGTTTGACAGCCCCCACCCCGTGAGGGCGGGCCGCACGCACGCCGGCCTCCCGGCTTCCGTTCAAGTGGCCGCCGCAACACCCCAGCACCCCTGGATGATCCGCCCACCTTCGCGGGCTTCGAAGACGACCGCGCAGGTGCGGAGGTCGTCGGGTGTCCACCAGCGGGCGTTGCGGCCGTCAGGGGGAGGGCCAGGACGTCTCGGGCAGGCGGTGGTCGGTGAGGTTGGCCCGGACGAGCAGCACCAGGATCGGCGTGAGGAGCAGCCAGCCAGTCAGCTCGGGTCGGGACTGTGTTCGATCGGCCAGGGACACCTCACACGACGCCGGTGATCAAAGCGATGACTGGAGCAGAGGGCCCGTACCGGTTTTGGGCGCTGGGAGCGGTCGGTTGCTCTATGGTGCAGCCTCTGCAGCGGGGCACTCCCGGTCTTCCGCGGGGTGTCCGGCAGGGCAGTCTGCGCGTTACGCCTGGCCGACGGGGCGTCCAGTTTGTACACGGCGCGTAAGGGCCGAGGCGCGACTGGAGAGCGGAGGTCGGCCGCCGGTTGGCCGCGGAGGCCGACCTACGGGCCGCCTCCTCACGTACTGGCGATGGCTGAGGACTCGGTGAGCCTGCGTCGCAGGGTGAGGAGGCCCCGCCGGATGTGGCTCTTGACGGTGCCCAGGGGCAGCCCCGTCAGCTCGGCAATCTGTGTGTGCGTCAGGTCCCTGTAGTAGGCCAGGGCCACCAGACGGCCCTGGGTGGTGGGCAGGGCTCGAAGGCTGGAAGCGAGCATGAGCCGGTGGACGGACCGCTCCTCCTGGACGTCGATGTGCATGGGGTCGTGCCGTGCGGCCAGGGTCGTCGTGATGAGGGTGCGCCGGGCGCGGGCGGTGAGCGCGTCGGCGGTCTTCTTTCGGGTGATGCCGACGAGCCACGCTGAGAGGGGCCCGCGCGCCGGGTCGTAGCCGCTCCTCCCGCGCCAGGCCGCCATGAACACCTGCTGAGTGACGTCCTCGGCCTCCTCGCGGTCGCCCAGCTTCCGGGCTGCCACGGAGTAGACGAGGCCCGCGGTGCGGCGGTAGAGGGTGGCGAAGCATCGCAGATCGCCGTGGCGAAGGCCGGCGCCTACCTCGGCGTCGCTCAGTTCCTCGTCACCGGTCGCGGCGTACGGGGCACACGGCCGAATGCCTGTGGTGTTCATGCGCGTCTCCCTGTGTCGGGGGGGGGGGGGGGGGGGGGGGGGGAAGGGAGGGGGGGGGGGGATAGTCACCAGAGCGAACGCGGGTGGGGGGGTCCTTGT
>NZ_JBWKKJ010000020.1:63453-100037 GCF_056431605.1 Streptomyces sp. NPDC045846
CCCGGGCATGAAGATGGGGGGAAGACGGGAAAACCCCCCCCCACCCCCCCCCCCCTCCCCCCCCCCCCCCCCCCCCCCCCCCCCCCCCCCCCCCCCCCCCCCCCCCGCCCCGGCCGCCAGTCGGCCGAGTCCCGGACATCTGCATGGTTGTAGCCGTTCCGCGACGTCGCCAATACGCATCGTTTATGCAGCGTTTTCCCTCACTTGCATCGATTGAGGCTGCAGGCTGCGGACGATCGCCTGGTCTTGCCAGCGCTGCTGTGAGCATGCTGCGGCCCTGGATGCTGACCTTTGCCGACTTGCAACGTTCTCTTGGGGGCATCGGACCTAGAGTGGATCCATGAACAGGCCCCCCGCTCGCGGTGTCGCACCGGACGGGCCGGGCACCGGCGCCGCTTGGACCACCGGCGACGTGGCCCGCACCCTGGGGGTGTCGCCGGCCACGATCCGGTCCTGGGAACGCCGCTACGGCATCGGTCCGGCTCGGCGGGAGGACGGACGGCACCGGCGTTGGACGCCGGACGACGTCGCTACGATCCAGGGGATGTGCCGCCTGGCCGCCCTGGGTGTTCCACCCGCCGAAGCCGCGCGTGTGGCACTCGACGCGCGGACCGGTGGCCGCGACGTACCGACCGGCGAACCGGCCGCCGCACCCACTGCCTCAGATGCACCGGCCGCCGGGCGCACTCCCGGCGGACGCGACGCTTTGCCGCTCGGTGATGTGCGCCAGGAATGCCGGGGGCTGGCCCGTGCAGCGGTCCGTCTGGACGCGCCCGCCGTCGCCGAACGTCTTGCCGCCGCGCTGGACGATTACGGCCTGGTCAGTGCCTGGGAAGAGGTCATCATGCCCACCCTGCACGCGGTCGGACGCAAGTGGGCGACCGCCGGGGAACGGTACGTCGAGGTCGAGCACTTGCTGTCCTGGCAGGTGTCCTGCGCGCTGCGCGGCCTGACCGGATTGCCGCCGGAGCGGCCGGGGCTGCCATCCGCGCTGCTGGCGTGCACTCCGCAGGAGCAACACAGTCTGCCGCTGGAGGCTCTGGCGGCCGGACTGGCCCAACGCGGCCTGCCCGTGCGGATGTTCGGGCCCGCCCTGCCGGCCGGTGCCTTGTGCGACGCAGTGCGCCGGCTCGGCCCGGCCCTGGTCGTCCTGTGGTCGCAGAGCCGGACGACGGCGCAGCCGGAGCTGGCCCGTCAGGTCGCCGGGATCGGGTGGGGCGTCAAGGGCGCACGCCGCCGTCCCCTCCTGCTGCTGGCCGGGCCCGGCTGGGCGGGTACGGTGCCCGCGTCGGGCTGGGGGCGGCTGACGGGTCTGCGTCCAGCACTCCAGACGATCGAGTCGCACCTGCTCTCCTAGCCTCCTCCGCTATCCGCAGGCGCGCGCCTTCTGGAACCGGGTGCGCGCGTCCGCGAGGTCGACGACGGGCTCGGGGTAGTCGTAGCGGGCTCGCTCCAGGCCCTGAAGCTTCCACGGCTCATGGATGGTGGCGCCGGGCAGGTCCGCGAGTTCGGGGACCCAGCGGCGAACATAGGCGCCGTGGGGGTCGTACCGCTTGGCTTGGATCACGGGGTTCAGTACCCGGTTCGGGCGGGTGTCGGTGCCGGTGCCCGCCACCCACTGCCAGTTCAGCTGGTTGTTGGCTACGTCGCCGTCGACGAGGAGGTCCAGGAAGTGACGGGCGCCGACGCGCCAGTCGAGGTACAGCGTCTTGGTGAGGAAGCTCGCGGTCAGAAGTCGGCCACGGTTGTGCATCCAGCCTTCCTGGGCGAGCTGACGCATGGCCGCGTCGACCACGGGATAGCCGGTCCGGCCCTCCCGCCACGCCGTCACCTCCTCGTGTGCGGAAATCTCCGTACGCCAGTGGTCGTCGCGCGGGCGGTAGTCGAGCCGGCACGCGCCTGGACGAGCCGCCAGCACCTGGTGGTGGAAGTCGCGCCAGCACAGCTGACGGACGAAGGCCTGAGCGCCCGCCCCACCGGCGAGACGCGCGCGGTGGACCGCCTCCACGGGTGAGAGTGTGCCGAAGTGCAGATGCGGCGAGAGGCGCGAGGTGGCATCGCCCGCCAGGTCGTCGTGGCGCTCCTCGTAGTCTGCGACACCGCTGCGCAGCCAGGACGCGAGAAGGCTGCGGGCTTGGCCCTCGCCGCCCGCCGCGAGCCCGGGGGAGGTGCCGGCAATGTCCTGTCCCCTGGGGATCTCCTCGGAGCGCAGTTTCTCGGGAACGCGCACCGCACGGGGCGCGGCCAGCGGTGTACGCGGCCGCTTCTCCTGCCAGCGGCGCCAATACGGCGTGAACACGGCGAAGTGGTCGGAGCCGGCCGGTGTGACCGACCCCGGGGCGACCGCGGTGATCACGCCGTCATGCGCGTACAGGCGACGCCCCTCGGCCTCCAGCATCCGCCGCAACGCGTCCTCGCGGCGGGCGGCGTAACCGCTGACGCCGGCCGCCGTGTGCACCTCGTCGGCATCGGACTCCAGCACCACGTCGCGCACCGTCGCGCACACCTCGCCGGTGCGCACCACGAGGCGACCGCCGCGCTCACGGAGCGCCGCGTCCAGGTCGGCGAGGCAGTCCGCGAGGAAGGCACGACGGTTGGGCACCGCGAAACCCGCGGCGCTGATGGTGTCGTCGAGGACGAAGAGCGGAACCACTTCGTCGGCCGAGGCCAGTGCGGCCCGCAGTGGCGGATGGTCGTGCAGACGCAGGTCGGAGGTGAACAGGACGACGGAGACGCTCATACCGGCCCCTTGAGTGCGGTGAAAAGGTGCGAACGGGACTTCCCGCCTGCCAACGACGGGTGCATATGGGTGACTTCCGCGCGGAGTGACCGTGCGGATGCAGCACTCCGCGACGGCGCCGATGCGGGCGCCGGTACCCGTTCAGCTGATGCCGCGCCGTCGGCGTCCCGGGGGCCGGGCGCCCATGGCCGCGCGGGCGATGTTGCGGGCCATGCCGCCGAAGACGAAGGCGTGAAAGGGGGAGACGCTCCACCAGTACAAGTGGCCCAGCAGGCCGCGCGGGTGGAACAGGGCGCGTTGACGGTACCGGGCGTGGCCGCCGGGCTCCGGGTCGGCGCGCAGTTCAAGCCAGGCCAGGCCGGGGAGCCGCATCTCGGCGCGCAGCCGCAGCAGTCGCCCGGGCTCGATCTCCTCCACGCGCCAGAAGTCCAGCGAGTCGCCCACCCGCAGCCGTTCGGCGTCCCGGCGTCCGCGGCGCAGGCCCGCACCGCCGACCAGGCGGTCGAGCCAGCCGCGCACGGCCCAGGCCAGCGGGAAGGAGTACCAGCCGTTCTCGCCTCCGACCCCCTCGATGACCCGCCACAGCGCCGCGGGGGACGCTCTGACACTCAACTGCCGCCGGTCGGTGTACAGGCTGCCTCCCGCCCAGTCCGGGTCAGTGGGCAGCGGATCGCTCGGCGCCCCGGGCAGCGAGGCCGACGACCACCGGGTGGTGACCTCGGCGTCGCGCACCCGCCGCAGGGCCAGTTCCAGAGCGCGATGGAAAGGGAGCGGGGTGCTGGGCGGATCGGGAACGTACCGCGCGATGTCGTGCTCGTCGCAGACGACCTCGTGCCGCAGGGATTCGGCCAGCGGCCGGGCCAAAGCGCGCGGCACTGGGGTGATCAGGCCGATCCAGTGGCTGGACAGGCGGGGCGTGAGCATGGGGACGCGCAGGATCAGCCGTCGCGGCAGCCCCGCGACCTCGGCGTAGCGCCGCATCATCTGCTCGTACGTCATCACGTCGGGGCCGCCGATGTCGAAGGCCCGGTTCAGTCCCCCGGGCAGGGTGGCGCTGCCCGTGAGGTAGCGCAGGACGTCGCGGATGGCGATGGGCTGGATACGGGTGCCGACCCAGCTCGGGGTGACCATGACCGGCAACCGCTCGGTCAGATAGCGCAGCATCTCGAAGGAGGCCGAACCCGAGCCGATGACGACGGCTGCTCGCAGCACGGCCGCGGGTACCGGTGACCTGAGGAAGATCTCTCCCACCTCGGCCCGTGACCGCAGATGTGGTGACAGGTCCTCCGGCCGGACACCGGCCGGTGCCAGACCACCCAGGTAGACGATCCGCCGCGTCCCCGAACTCCCGGCCGCGTCTGCGAACGTCTGCGCACAGTGGCGGTCGGTCTCCTCGAAATCGCGTCCGCCACCCAGGCCGTGCACCAGGTAGTAGGCCACGTCGACATCACGCAGGGCCTCGGCGACGGACGCCCCGTCCTTCACGTCGCCCCGTACCACTTCGACGTCCCCGGCCCAGGGGTAGTCACGCAGCTTCTCCGGCGTCCGAGCCAGACAACGGACCCGGTGCCCGGCTGCGAGGAGCTCCGGAACCAGCCGGCCCCCGATGTATCCGGTGGCTCCCGTCACCAGACAAGTGAGCCCCGCTGTCGGCATGTTTTCCATGAGTGGCTCCCGAACGTGCTCCCGGCCGTTCCTCTGCGCACGACCCGTACCGCAAATACTTCCGAGGGGCGGCCGGAAACGGATGCGGGGCAGGCGGCCTGTGCCTCGCCCCGGCCGCCCTCAGGGCCCGCGGCCCACCAGGCGTGGGTGGTCCGTTCGACCAGGGCCCCTCAGTTCGTTGCCGAGTGTGAGTGGGGGGCAGATCGGGCGGACCGCGGCGACGCCCTGAC
The DNA here is from genome assembly GCF_056431605.1 of Streptomyces sp. NPDC045846. NCBI lineage: Bacteria > Bacillati > Actinomycetota > Actinomycetes > Kitasatosporales > Streptomycetaceae > Streptomyces > Streptomyces sp. NPDC045846. Next base: position 68,089 of record NZ_JBWKKJ010000020.1, read on the forward strand.
CGGCCGGGTCCTCCAGTGACCGGAAAGGTTGCGTCACCCCGGGAACCTGCCCGTCGAGCGGAGCTGCCAGCGGCGTTCGGCGTAAGCCAGGTCGTCCCGCCACAACCGGGCCGCCGCGCTGCGCATGGCCGGTCGCAGCAGCGGGGCGGCGCGGCGCACGAACGCGAAGCCCGGGCGATCGGATGCGGCCACCACGGCCTCGGTCACCGCCGTGCGCGGACGGCCGCGCTCATCCGGACCGAGCGGGGTCGCGTGGGTCTCCACCACCGAGCCCAGGCCTTCGCCCTCGGTGATGCGCATGACGACGGTGCGGGGCCCGGGAGCGGTGAAAACGGCCCGCACCGGTACCACCAGCCGCCCGGCCACTTTGAAGGAGACATCGACCGTGAACTGGTCGGTGCCGTCGTCCCCGCCGGGCGAGCCGACGACCTTCAGGTCGACGAACGAGTACGGGTGGAACCAAGCCCCGTGCCAGGGGTCGAGACGATTGGCCACGACATCCTCGGGTTCGCAAATGCCGACGCCTTCGTAGACTGCCGTCACCGCGCGAGCGAGGGCCGGGCGAACCGGTACGGCGGGGGCGTCCAGGGGTTGCTCACCGCCGACTGCGTCGAGCCGCACCCAGAGGAGAGCGCCGTCGTCGTAAGCGGGCAACGGCTCCCAGCCGGCATACGAGGTCCCGTCGAGCGCGAGTCCGTGCCAATGGCACACGAGCCTCCCGCACCGGACGGGGCTGTCCGCCAGGGACGCCCCGAGGTGCGGGCAGATGCCCGGTCCTGCGTGCGGACGCCCGTCAATGCCGCGCCAGATCACCACCTCCTGGTTCCCGACGGTGCGGGCCAGGGGACGGTCGCCGCTCAGGGCCGCGGACGCCCCCACGACGTACCAGTTCCCGGTCGGCAGGGCCTGCGCCCGCTTCAGCGATTCCCTGATGAGCCCCGGCCTGGCCTCGCGCCACGTGGGCTGCTGACGGTCCCAGGGGACGGGGCGGCGGCGGATCGAGAGGGGCAGGCGGGCGCGCGGCGTGGACGGTCGGGGGTTCACCGGGATGCCTCCGAGGGTGCCCCGGTTCTGAGGCCGGGGAGGAATGGAACTCCTGCGTGGCAGGGCGAGCAGGGCACAGCTGCGGCCAGGGTGGTTGCGGGTATGCCGCCCCTGCGTAGGGGCGGTCCCGCGGCGATGAGGACGAGGGGGAAATCATGAGCAACCGCCAGAGGCCCCTTCGGGGTCGGAGGAACGGCGAGCCGCGTCGGCGGGGTGTGGCGGTGAGCTCAGCGTCGTGGAACGTCGTCGGTGGCGCAGCCTGGCCGCCGCCACCCGGGCCAGCCCGGCCGCCGCCACACTGGCGCGCTGCCGACGCGGCACCACCGCACGGCGGTGCAGGACGGCATAGCCGTCCCGGGCGACGGCGTCGACGATGCTGCCGTACAGGATGTACGCGGTGCGGATGCAGGGCCGGGACAGCGGATCGAGCATGGCCAGGCCCGGCCGCGCCTCCCGGTAGACGCGGCGCGTGAGTGACTCGAACTCGCGCAGCGCCGCCACCACACGGTGGTCGCCGCGGCCCGTGTCGCGGCAGTGGCGCAGCAGCGCCCGATCGACCCCGTGCCCGGCCAGCAGGTCCGCCGGCAGGTACACGCGTCCCCGGTCCAGGTCCTCGCCGACGTCGCGCAGGAAGTTGGTGAGCTGAAAGGCCACACCGAGTGCCGCCGCGTGCGGCTCGGCCTCCTCGCGTGAAACGACCGTGCCCAGCACTGGCAGCATCTGCAGGCCGATCACGGCGGCCGAGCCGTGCATGTACCCGCGCAGGTCGGCGTAGGTGGGGTAGTGGGTTACCCGCAGGTCGGACCGCATTGCCGTCATGAAGTCCTGGAAGTGGCGGTGTTCGATGGCATAACGGCGGGCGGTGTCGGCGAGTGCCAAGACCACCGGTTCGTCGCTGTCACCCTGCCGCAGCCCCCTGTCCAGACGCTGCTGGAGCACCGCCAGGCGCGCGTCGCGCGGACCGTCTCCACCGGGATCGGCCGCGTCGACGATGTCGTCGGCCCACCGGGCGAATCCATACAGCGCGTGGACGGCGGGCCGGTGCTCGATCGGCAGCAGCCGGGTGGCCAGGAAGTAGGTCTTGCCGTGCAGCGCGTTGAGCTCACGGCATCGGTGGTAGGCCGCCCGTAGCGTCGGGTCGCTGATGCCCGCGGCATCGAGTTCGCGTCCGGTCACGGTGCGGCTCCTTGGGTGCGGGCGGAAGGGCGTCGGGCGCCGCCTGTGATCCGGGCCGCGGCCAGCTTTCCCGACACCAGGACTGTCGGCACACCCACTCCGGGCGTGGTGCCGCAGCCGGCCAGGACGGCGTTCCGCGTTCCGCGGACCACGTTGCGGGGCCGGAAGGGTCCCGTCTGCGAGAACGTGTGCGACGCCGAGAAGGGGGTGCCCGCGGCATGTCCTTGACCCAGCCAGTCCGCCGGGGTGACCAGAGACTCGTCCTCGATGGCTGCCTCGATGCCATCGAGCCCGCGCCGCTCCAACTCCCGGAGGAGGTCGGCCCGGTAGCGCGGACCGAGTTCGCCCCACGCCGCGGCACCGGGCCCGATGGCGGTGTTCGGGCAGGGCGCGAGGATGTAGTGGAGATGGTGGCCGGGAGGAGCGAGGGAGGGGTCGGTCGCCGTGGGCCGCGTGATGAGCAGGGACGGATCGCTCATCAGGCTTCCCTGCCGGGTGAGTTCGTCGAAGGTGGACCGCCACGCGGCGCCGAAGGAGAGGGTGTGATGAGCCAGTTGGGGCCAGGTGCGGTCCGTGCCCGCGTGCAGCACGACAGCGGACGGGGAGTGCCGCAGCCGCAGCGGCCTGCGGGGCCGGCGGCCCAGGAGCCCGTAGGCGACGGGCAGGTCCGGTGTCAGGACGACCGCGTCGCAGGGGATGCGGTCATGCGCCGTGACGACGGCGGTGACGCGTTCCCCGGAGCGCTCCAGGGTGGTCACCGCCTCGCCGTAGCGGAATGTGGCGCCCGCGTCGGCGGCGGCGTCAGCCATCGCCCTGGGCAGGGCGTGCATACCGCCACGCGGAAAGTAGACGCCCGCCACCGTGTCCATGTAGGCGATGACCGCGTAGGCGGCGAGTGCCCGGGCCGGTGGCACCCCCGCGTACAGGGCCTGGAAGGAGAACACCCGCTGCAACCGCTCGTCCTTGAGGAAGTGCCCGATGCGCCGGTCCAGCCGCCCGAAGCCGCCGAGCGCCGCCAGCCGGGCGAGGTCCCCGGTCAGCAGGTCGAGCGGAGAGTCGAAGTTCGCGTCGATGAAACGGCGCAGCTGGGCCCGGTAGATCCGCCCCAGCCAGCTGCGCAGCCGCCGGTAGCCCGCAGCCTCCCCGGCTCCGGCGAACCGCTCCACCTCCGCGGCCATCACCTCCTCGTCCGTGTGGACGTCCAGGGTGCTGCCGTCGGCGAACGACGCCCGGTAGGCGGGGCGCAGCGGGATCAGATCCACCCGACGGTGCAGACTGTCGCCGACCGCCGCGAAGGCTTCGTCGGCGAAGTCGGGCATGGTCAGCACCGTCGGGCCGGTGTCGATCCTGTAGCCGCCCAGATGGAGGCGCCCAGCGCGTCCCCCGGGCAGGTCGTCCCGTTCCACGACGGTGATCCGGCGGCCCGCGCCCAGCAGGTGCAGTGCCGCCGACAAGCCGGCCAGGCCCGCCCCGACGACCACCACATGGTCCGTCCGGCCGCTCACGGTCCGGGTCATCGGCGCAACCCCGGCTTGGCGGAGCCCCCGTGGGCCGGATCGGGTGCGGGAGGAGGTGAGGGGAGGGGCGGGCCGTGCTCGGTGCGCGAGGTCGTCGCCGCGGTCAGCAGCCCGCGCAGTCGAGCCTTGGCGTCCGTGTCGAGGCGGGCGCCTTCGAAGTGCCGCAGTCCCTGGGCCAGCAGCTGGTCGATCTTCGCCTCGACCGCCAGTCGGGCGCCCGTGCGCTCCAGGATGTCGCGCACGTCGTCGAGCCCGGCAGGCGTCAGATCCTCATCGCCCAGTGCCCGTTCGAGCACTGCCAGGGTCCGCTGGTCGCCTGTGCCGCAGGCGCGAGCCACCGCCAGGGCGGCCAGACAGGTCGGCTTTCCGCCGCGGATGTCCCCGCCGCAGCTCTTGCCGGTGCGCCGGGGGTCGCCGAACACGTCGTCCAAGTCGTCACGCAGTTGGAAGGCCACGCCCACGCAGCGCCCGGCCTCGCACAGCGCCCGCGTGGTGCGGTCGTCCGCACCGGCCACGGCCGCCCCCAGCGCGAGTGGCCGCTCCACCGAGTACAGCGCGCTCTTGAGACGAGCGGCACGCAACGCCTGCGCCAGGGAGCGAGACCTGGTCAACTGGCCCTGCAGGTCGAGGAACTGACCTGCCACCATCTCCGTACGCATATCGCTCCACAGCCCGCGCACCACCATCGCCTTCGCCGGGGAGAGCACCATCTCGGCCATCACGTCGTCCGCCCACGCGAGTGCCAGGTCCCCGGCCAGGATCGCGGTCGCTTCGCCGAAACGGGCCGCGCGCTCCGGTGATGCGGCACTGCCGTGCCGGTCCCGCACGGCGGTGTGCAGAGTCGGCCTGCCGCGCCGCAGGTCCGCTCCGTCCATGACGTCGTCGTGGACCAGGGCGCACGTCTGGAGCAATTCGAGCGCCGCGCCGATGCGCAGGGCCGCAGCGGCCGACTCGTCGCCCCCGCCACAGGCGCGCATCGCCCACCAGACGAGCTGTGACCGGGTGCGCTTGCCGCCCTCGAGGGTGAACTGCGCCACGCGCCCGGCCAGGTCCCGGCCGAACATGACGTCAAGGACGCTTGCTCGGGTGAGACGGTCGGCCAGCACCCGCTCCAGCATGCGCCCGACCGCAGCGGGTACGTCCGCGTCGACCGCTGCGGACCCGGCCGAGCCGAAGGTGACGTCGTCGTCGGCGGTCGGGGCGTGGGGCGTGCCGTCGGCCACCCACCCGGGTGGAGACCCGGTGGGGGTCACCAGGAGGGGGAGTGGCGACGGCGCTGCCGCGGGGTGGTCCTTCGCCTGAGTCGGGCGCATGGCCGTTCCTCTCGTCGTGGTATCGCTCGCACAACACCGGTCTTCGGCCCCGTGCCGTGATTCGGATGCGTCCCGGCATGAATGACCCCGCCCGGCAAGCAGGCCGTCACAGGGAGGCGCCTGATCGGATGTCCCCGGCGGATGACCGCATCCGAATGTGTGCCGCGGCGGGAAACCCTGAGAGTCGCGTGTACCGGGAGTGGGGATGGAAGGAGCAGCCGTGCTGAAGGTGGACGTGGCGGTCATCGGGGCGGGTGCGGCCGGACTGTCCCTGGCTCATCGGTTGAGCGGAGTGCTGGCCGGTACCCGCTCACTGTCGGTGGCCCTCGTGGGCGCTCCGCCCGGCCCACTGCGCCCTGCCCCGCGCACCTGGTGCTTCTGGGAGTCCGGCCGCGGCCGTTTCGACGCCGCGGTCCGGGCGCAATGGCGCCATTTGCGGGTGCGCCCGCCCGTCGGCCCCGTGATCGAAGCGGACATCACGCCGCTGCGGTACAAAATGATCCGCTCCGACGACTTCGAGTCCTTGGTGGTCCCGGATCTCGATCGCGCTCCCAATGTCCGGCGCCTGGAAGCGACCGTGGGCGCCGTCGAGGAGACCCCCACGGGGGCCCACGTGCTGATGAAGGGGTCCGACGGCGGCCACCGGACCCTGGAGGCTCGCTGGGTGTTCGACTCGCGTCCCCTGGGCAGTCTTCCGGCTGCCCGTACCACGGTGCTGCAGCACTTCCACGGCTGGTTCGTGCGGACGGACCGCCCCGCCTTCGACGGCGGGACCGCCGAACTGATGGACTTCAGGACGCCGCAGCCCGCTCACGGGCTCGCCTTCGGGTACGTGCTGCCCACCGGGCCGTGCGAAGCTCTCGTGGAATACACCGAGTTCTCTCCGAGTGCCCTGACGGCCGAGGGCTACGAGGCGGCCCTGCGGCACTACACCTCGGAGGTATTGGCCCTCGGTGACCTGGAGATTGTCGCGACCGAGTCGGGTGCCATCCCCATGACGGACGCCCCCATGCCGCGACGGGTCGGCGCCTCGGTGTTCCGGATCGGTGCCGCCGGCGGTGCGACCCGTCCGTCCACCGGGTACACCTTCGCCGGACTGCAGCGCCAGGCACGTGCCGTTGCCGCCGCACTGCGCCACGGGCGTGACCCGATGCCCCCGGCCGCTCATTCCCGGCGGGCTCGCACCATGGACGCGGTGCTCCTGCGCGCGCTGGACAGCGGCCGGGTGGACGGTCCCGAACTGTTCTGCCGGCTCTTCGCCCGGGTGCCCGCGGTCCGGCTGCTGCGCTTCCTCGACGGGCGGACCAATTGGATCGAGGATGTGTCGGTCGGTCGGCACACCCCGGTCGGGCCCATGCTGCGCACCGCTGTCGAACTACCCGGGCTTCCCCGTCGTCCCTCCGCCTGACCCCCTTGGTTGCGGTATCTCACCAGTGCCTGGAGAACGTATGCACCCGTTGCGCGACGCGGACCTCGCTGACGCGTACGACCGCCCGTCCCGCCGGGGCGATGCGGCGGCGGTCGCCGATACCCCCTGGCGCGTGCGGCCCACGCGCCGCACCATCTTGGCCGACCATGCGCGGGCCCGCGCCGTGTCCCCGCCGGGTCGGCGGGCGGCCGTCGCCCACCTCGTCGCCGCGACCGTCGGCGCTGGAGGTCCCCGATGACCGCCCCCGGGCAGCGCCGTCCAGCCGCCCGCCGCGGCCGGGACCGGCGGGCCCGCGTCCTGCCGGCCCGACCCGGCACCCGGCTTGCCGCAGGTCGGCCGACGGCCGCCGTGATCGGCGGTGGCATCGCCGGACTCGCCGCTGCCACCGCGCTGGCCGAACGCGGTGTGGCGGTGACGTTGTACGAGCGCGAGCCTCACCTCGGCGGGCGGGTGGGCGGCTGGTCGACCCGGCTGCGCGACGGCAGCACCGTGACGATGAGCCGTGGCTTCCACGCCTTCTTCCGGCAGTACTACAACCTGCGCGGGCTGCTGCGCCGTACCGACCCTGCCCTGGAGCGACTGGCCGCCCTGCCCGACTATCCGCTGTTGCACGCGGACGGGCTGCACGACAGCTTCCGGCACGTACCGCGCACCCCGCCGTGGAGCGCGCTGGGTTTCGCCGCGCTGAGTTCCTCCTTCCGGCTGCGGGACCTGCGCGCCATGAACCCGGTCGCGGCTCTTCCGCTGCTCGACGTCAGCGTCCCCGAGGTGTACCACCGCCTCGACGACATCAGCGCCTGCGACTTCCTGGAAGCCATCCGCTTCCCGGAGCAAGCTCGTCACCTGGCCTTCGAGGTGTTTTCCCGGAGCTTCTTCGCCGATCCACGGCAGCTCTCGGCGGCCGAGATGGCGCTGATGTTCCACATCTACTTCCTCGGGTCCGCCGAGGGTCTGCTGTTCGACGTGCCCCGCTCGCCCTTCCCGGCGGCGCTGTGGGAGCCACTGGCCGGATACCTGGCGCGGCATGGCGCCCAGGTGCATACAGGCAGTCCCGTCGAGCACGTCGCACCGGCCAGGGGCGGTGGATTCGAGGTGGCCGGGGTCCGCGACGAACGACGCTACGACGCCGTCGTCCTCGCCCTGGATGCCGGCGGCCTGCGGTCCCTGCTCACCCGCTCGGAGCGGCTGGGCGACCCCATCTGGCGGCAGGGCATGGCACGGCTGCGTCCCGCGCCGCCCTTCCTCGTCACCAGGCTCTGGCTCGACCGGCCGGTCGCCCCGGACCGTCCGGGGTTCCTGGGCACCAGCGGGTTCGGCGGCCTCGACAACATCAGCGTGCTGAACCGCTGGGAAGACGAGGCGGCCCGCTGGGCGGCACGCACCAGCGGATCCGTCGTGGAGCTCCACGCCTACGCCGTCGACCCGCGCACACCGCGCGCATCCCAGGAGCGGCACCTCATCGAGCAACTCCACCGTGTGTACCCGGAGACCCGTGCCGTCCGCGTCGTCGACGTCCGCCACGAGTGGCGCCAGGACTGTCCGCTGTTCCCCGTGGGCGGATATGCCGACCGGCCCGCCGTCCGCACCTCCGATCCCGGTCTGGTGGTGGCTGGGGACATCGTCCGCACCAACCTGCCCGTCGCACTGATGGAACGCGCGGCCACCACGGGCTTTCTGGCCGCGAACGCCCTGCTGGAGCGTTGGGGCGTCCGCGGGCAGAGCCTGTGGACGGTGCCGGACCGTGGTCGGGTCGCCGTCCTGCGGAAGGTGGCTGCTTGGGCGGGGAACTGAGAGAGCAAATGCTCCGGACCACGGGCACCGGACCGGCGTGCACCCGGCGGGAGACGGTCCAGGGCGGGGTGGCGTCGGCGCATCCGTTGACCGGTGACGTACGGAACACAAGGAACGAGCGGCGTGGGCCGCACCGACGCATTGGGGAAGAGGTGGTCGCATGTCAGCAGCCCCGAAGGCGACGGACGTGCTGGTCGTCGGTGCCGGTGTGGCCGGGCTCGCGTGCGCCAGGGACCTGCTGGCGGCCGGTGTCGGCGTGCGGGTGGTGGAGGCCGGCGACGCGGTCGGCGGGCGGATGCGGTCCGACCGGGTCGGTGGCTTCGTGGTGGATCGCGGGTTCCAGGTGTTCAACACCTCCTACCCGCAGGTCCGGCGCCGCCTCGTGCTGAAGGAACTCGGGCTGCGGCCCTTCACCCCGGGCGTCCTGATCCGCCGGCCCTCCGGGCTGGTCCGCTTCAGCGATCCCGTCCGCCGCCCGCGCACGATGCCGGACCTACTGCCGGGGCGGCTCGCCGGTACCCGCGACCTGGCCGCCCTCGGCCTGCTGTCGGCCCGCGACATGCTGGCGCCCGTCGAACGGCTCAAAAGGCCGACGGACACCACGACCCGCACGGCGCTCGCGAACGCGGGGATCTCCACCGCGTTCGTCGAGGGGTTCTTCCGCCCCTTCCTGTCAGGGGTCTTCCTGGAGGACGAACTGGAGACGTCCGCCCGGGTGTTCCACCTGGTGTGGCGGAGCATGCTCCGCGGCACCCTGTGCCTGCCCACGGCCGGCATCGGGGCGGTCCCGCGGGCTCTCGCGGCCGCGCTGCCCGAGGGCACCGTCGTGCTGGAAAGCGCCGTGGCGGCCCTTACGGACGACGGCGCGCTGACCAGCGCGGGCCAGGAGATTTCCGCGCGCGCCGTCGTGGTGGCCACTGGACCTGGGCCGATCCCGGCACTGCTCCCCACGGTCGCACTTCCCGGCTACCGGACCGTGACCACGTACTACCACGTCGCACCGCGTTCCCCGCTCGGCGAGCCGACGCTGGTCGTGGACACCGACCGCCGCTTCCTCAACACGTGTGTCCTCAGCGACGTGGTGCCGGCCTACGCCCCGCCCGGCCACGCGCTCATCGCCACCTCGGTCCTGGGCCGGGACGGACAGGGCCGTGAGCGCGAGGTCAGGGCGGCGCTCGGCGAGGCGTACGAAAGCGGGACCGACGGCTGGGACCTGCTGACCGTCCGGACCATCGAGGACGCGCTGCCCGCCATGCCACCGCCGCAGCCGCTGACCCGTACGACATGGGTGGCCCCCGGCCGGTATGTGTGCGGCGACCACCGCGCCAGCGGTTCCGTCCAGGGCGCGCTGGCCTCTGGTGCCCGTGCCGCACGCGAAGTGCTGCGCGATCTGCGGCGCACGGGCGTGTGCTGACGGCTTTGAGCGATCGCCGGGCCCACCGGCACCCCATGCCGCATGGTCCGGAGCACGGCCGTGCGCCACGGGCCCGGTGGCGCACGGCCGCGCTCCGGTCAGGGCGGCCCGTCGCCCCGTCGGCGTTCCTGGCCCAGGACCTCCGTCAGGTCCATCAGACGGTCCAGGCCGCTCACCGGCTGGGCCATCCGTGGGTTGCGTTCCAGGCGAGCCCGGTGGCGGTGCAAAAACGCCCAGTACCCGGCGGTATAGGGACAGGCACGGTCGCCGGTCCGGTCGGTGGGCCGGTAGACGCATTCGCCGCACAGATCGCTCATCCGGTTCACATAGGAACCGCCGGACGTGTACGGCTTGGTTGTCATGCGCCCACCGTCGGCGAACTGCGACATGCCGACGACATTGGGAACCATCACCCAGTCGTAACCGTCGATGAAACAGCGGTGGAACCAGTCCGTCACCGCCTGCGGATCCCAGCCCCGCTGCAGCGCGTAGCTGCCCAGAAGCATGAGCCGGGGAATGTGGTGCGTCCATCCGGTGTCCCTCACCTGGGCCAGCGTTGTGGCCAGACAGCGTGCCTGAACCGCCTCCGCGTCAAGTTCCAGGAACCACGTTGGCAGTGGCGCGTGATGCCGCAGAGCGTTGCGGTGACGGTATCCCTCGCCGAAGTACCAGTAGAGCTGCCAGACGTACTCCCGCCACCCGGCGATCTGCCGGACGAACCCCTCCGCGCTGTTGACCGGGGCCAGGCCCGCCCGCCAGGCGTCCTCGGCGCGCTCGACGCACTCGACCGGGTCCAGCAGGCCGAGGTTGAGTGAGGACGACAGCAGGCTGTGGCTCATTACCGGATCCGCCGCCAGCACGGCGTCCTCGTGCGGTCCGAATCCGGCGAGCCGGTGCTCGACGAAACGGCGGAGCGCGGCCAAGGCCTCGCGCCGGGAGGCGGGGAACAGGCGGGGGCCGTCCCGGCCGACGAAGGAGACCGAGCCCTCGCGCTCCCAGCGGTCGAGGTCGTGGCGCACCTCCTGGTCGATCTCGTCCTCCCGCGGCCGGTAGGGCGGCGGGGCATCGAGGGTGTGCACCCCTTTCGGCGGGGGCTCGCGGTTGTCGTGGTCGTGGTTCCACCGGCCGCCGGCCGGGCGATCGCCGTCCATGAGCAGGTCGTGCGAGCGACGTACCCATCGGTAGAAGTCCTCCTGGCGCAGCCGTTGTTCGTCGTGCCCGTCGGCCCAGGCGCGGAATTCGTCGTGCGCCACGAGGAATCCGCGCGGTGGCAGCACGGTCACGGAGCTCAGGGACCTCACCAGCCGCAGCGCCGCGTACGACGTCGGATGGTGCATCGTCACCGGGGTGTCGCCGATCGCCTCGCGCAGCCCCTCCCGGTAGGTCTCGGAGCGGATGTACCGAACCTGGTCGCCGAGCTCGGCCGCGCGATGGCGCATCGCGGACAGCACCAGATGCGCCTTGGCGCGGTGGAAGCGGCGGCGGCGGAGCACCGAGCGGGCCTCGATCATCACCACGGGCACGTCGGTTGCGGCGGTCAGGAAATGCGGTCCGAGCTGATCGCCGAACAGCCAGTGGGGGACCGGCATGGTAGTGCTCCTCTCTTGCTGGGGCCCGGTTACGGCCGACTCGGGTAGGCGATGTTCTTCGCCTCGGGGAGCTGTTCTGGATGCGTCCAAAGAAGCTGCAACCAATTGCCCTATTTCGGCAGAAAGAAGGTGATGACGGACGAGGCGCCGGTCATGTCAACGACCGGTGCTCCGGAGCATGGAGATGAGGACACGTGATGAGGCTTCGCGATGAATTTCCCGTCGACCACCGCCTGGCCCGGGTGTACCGGTACGGGGCCGGCCTGTGCGGTGTCATCCTGCTGGTGTTCGGCTGCCTGGGCTTCGCGGACCGGCTCAGCCCCTTTGACACGGAGGGAACCCGGATCGCGGGCATGTCGACCAACGGCGTCCTCAGCCTGGTTTCGGTCGTCGTGGGCCTGGTCCTGGTCGGCGGGGCCGTGGTCGGCGGCAACTTCGCCTCCACGCTCAATATGACGGTCGGGACGCTGTTCGTGCTGAGCGGCTTCTTCCACATCTTCGTCCTGGACCGACCCGCCAACATCCTGGACTTCGGCATCACCAACGTGATGTTCAGCTTCGTCATGGGGCTGCTCATCGCATCCTTCGGGATGTATGGGCGGGTGTCGAGCAAACTGCCGCACGACAACCCCTATTGGAGGCGTCGCCATGCCCGTGAGGCCGCCCGAGAGTCCCTGGCCGCACGGCGCCGCTCCACTGTGACGGCACTGGCTCCCGCGCCCGTGGTCACGCGCGATCAGGACTGAGGCCCGCCGGACCAGTGTGCTGTGTCGAGCCGTGAGGGCCCCTTCGGGCTGATCCTGGGAGCGCTGGCGGAGCGCCTCCTCGCGCCGTCGTCTGTTGCGGTCTCGGGGGCACAGCAGCCTTGGGCTTGCGTCGTCTGAGACACCCATGACAACGGCCCCCGGACCGTAAGGCGTCCTGCGGCTCTTCTGTCTGCCGGGCAGCAGAGTTCGTCAGGGCGGCCGACGTGGAAGGGCGGTCTCGGGAGGTGCTCTACGGGGGCGAGGCCGAACAACTGCGTCCAGTACGTGTCTGCCCTGGCCACCCCCGGCGTAGCCGGCCCCTGTGTGGCTAAGTCTTCGGCAGGTACTTCCGGCGGATGCATCCCGTGCACAGATCGGCAGCTATCAACCCTCAAGCCTTCGGGGACCACGGATGCATGCCTGTTTGCGCAGCCTCTTCACTGCTCTGTCTGTCGGTGCGCTGCTGGCCGCAAGTGGTGGGGCGGACGGGCCCACCCGCTGTCCAGCGGGAGTTCGACCGGCTCGGTGGCTCACGCGTGCGGTGCCCCTTCGTTGCCCTACCTGGTGAAATCCTCGCGAACACCCGAGTACAACCAGCAGTTCAATTGAGACCGTGCGCGTCTGGGAGCTCCGGGGCGCGCGCTTTCGCGCTATTGAAGTACCGCTCATTGATGCGGCGAGATGGTGGTCCACCTGCCGCATCGGCACCGCCGGCCATGCCGACCGAGATGGAATAGCCCTACCTGTGCAGAGTGGCGCGAGCAGCCTGGCGTATGGCGTTGATCGTGGGCATGGCGCTGTTCTTGGCCATCCAGGCCAGGGCAGCGGTGCTCGGCGATAAGTCTGATACCTCTACATAGTGCACACCGGGGCGGGGATAGAAGGTCTGTGCGGCGGCGGGCAGGAAGGCCATGGCTTCGCCGTGGGCCACGGCCAGGAACAGTCCCTCCACATCATGAACCACAGGACCGTAGCGCACCGGGGTGCCGTCCGGTCGCGGGTCGACGGCCCAGAAGTGCCACCATGTACGCGGGCATTCGGGTGGGACGTCGACTACGGGGCGCCCCGCCAGTTCGGCGAGGGTGACGCTGGTCCGGCCGGCGAGCGGGTCATCGGCAGACAGACAGGCCACACGTGGCTCGGTGGCAAGCGTCAACGTCTCGATGCCCGGAGGCATGGGCGAGACGAGGAAGGCGACGTCGACTTCGCCCTGGGTCAGCGCCAGGACATGACGTGCAATGTCGAGACTGCACACATCAAGCTCGAGATCAGGGTGCCGGGCGCGGAGTTCCGCCAGAATAGCTCGCGTATAGGGCTGCTGCGCCTCCGCTCCGATGGAGCCGATCGCCAGCCGGCCCTGAATCTGCCGGACCTGGGTCTGCGCGACGTGACGAACACGATCCACCGAGTCGACCGCCGTCCGCGCTTTTGGCAGCAGTGCCTGGCCTGCCGGGGTGAGCTCCACCCGACGACTCGAACGCGCCAACAACTGCACACCGAGACGCCGTTCAAGAGCACGGATCTGGCGACTGAACGCAGGCTGACTGATGAACATGCGCTGCGCTGCATTCCCGAAGTGCAACTCCTCGGCCAGCACCACGAACAGGCGCAACTGATGCACGCTCGGTTCGCGGGCGGAGCCACTTGTCGAGGCACTCTGACCTCCGGCCTGTCCATCCCGTGCAGAGCCGTCCATGCCCATCACGGTATCAATAGGCCCTCGGTCGGCATCGAGTTTCTCTTTACCCGCACCAGTGAGCGCGGTCAGCATGGAGCACACAGCGCCGCTCTGAACTTGCGGAAGGCTTGCGTTGTCCACGGCAGCTCCGCGGCGCCATCTCACCGAGGGAAGTCGGGCCGATGCCAAGACACATCAGCATGCTCGCGTCGCGTCGTTGACCGCCTGGCCGGGGCCTTCCCGCATGCCACGACCGGAGTAGAAAATGACAGGGGCAGCGGGCTTGCCGACCGGCCATCGGCGCGCTCGCCCTCGCGGGCATCAGACACCACCTCCGACCGCCAGAACCGCGCACAGGCTGCCAGCAAAGGGGAACATCATGCCTCGCCGGATCAACACTGCCGTCACCACGGTAGCGTTCCTGACCGTCGGCTTCACCGTCACCGCCGCGGCCGTGCCAGTGTCAGCGGCACCCGTGCCCGTCGCGACTGCCCGTCCGGCTTCCGCAAGCACCATCTATTGTCCGAACGACGCCGACTTCACCGGTACGAGGATCCGCATCCGGTCAGCCCCGGACCTGGGCTCCTCCACCAGGGGCTACGGGAATCACCACGACTGCTTCACCGGGGGCTTTCAGACCACCGGCGCGAGCGTGAACTGTGGGACAAACTCGACCAACCAGTGGCAGTACGGAACGAATCGCCGCACCCACGTCACCGGATACGTCAGCTGGTGCTACCTGGAAGTCGACGGGACCGGCTGATCGTCGCCCGGCCCACGGCGCAGCATCTGACACTGCGGGACGCCAACAGGCTCTGCTCCAAGGCCGACCGCCGGCCGTAAATGTTGTCGAGGTCGCGGCGGTCGACCAGGACAGACGCCGTCGTCGTTCCGCACCTCACCCATGGCCAGGTCAACCTCCCGTTTGGAGCGGGCGAAGGCGGCGTTGGTCGCCTTCATCTCGGCGACCAGGCCTTTCAGCGTCTTCTCGCCGCCGGCGGCCGGGTAGATCACCTCGCGCACTGACCCTTCGGGGGCGCCGAGGGAGGCGTCGGCGATCTTCCCGAGCAGTCCGGCCTTGCCACGGACTTCGGTGAACTCGGCGACGAACGCCTCGGTCACCTTCTTCTCCGCGCGTGCGTTGATGTGGTGCACGGTGGAGTTCAGCAGCTCCACCAGAGTGTCGGTGATCTCTCTGCCGCTGGAACAGCAGCGCGGCCAGCAGGACATGTCGCACCTCGGGGGCGAAGCGCCGCAGATGGCTCGGGGAGGATGCCGACGCTCTTGCCCGCCAGGCGTTGATCACCTGCACGCCGATGCCGGTGAAGGCCTTCTCCGGGACGCCGACGGCGCGGACCTGCCCCAGTTTGGATATCTCGTCCAGCAGCGAGTTGAGGCTGACGTTGCCCGGGTGGGCCTTGACGTCCGACAGCACCGACTCCACCTCGTCTTCGTCCTGCGAGGTGTCGCCGTCCTCCGCGGTCGCCTCGGCCTGCCCGGTGCCGGTCAGGTCGGTGAAGACCAGCGCGTCCAGGCGGCGGGTGCAGTCCTCGGCCCGCGCGAGCCGGGCGGCGACCTCGGCGACGGCGCGCTCGTCGGCCTGGTGGAGCGCGGAGCGGATGATCGTATTGACCTGGGCTGCGGTCGGCGGTTCGATCAGCTCCGCGCGCATCTGCCGTAGCAACTCGGCCCGTACCTGTTCCTCGCGGGGTTCGTCGTGCCAGATCACGTCCACCAGGTGCGAGACGAGCTTGACCAGATCGGTCTTGGTGCACTCGTGCCAGCCGGTCAGATCCCGCAGCTCGCTGCGGTGCCGCTTGGCTGCGCGGGAGGTGAAGTCGTAGAACCCCAGCTCGGAGGAGGCGACGCCGACCTGCTTGGCGACGTGCTCGACCGCGTCGGGCGGCAGCTCCAGGCGCATCCGGGGAAACCGGCCGCGCCAGGTCAAATACTTGAGCTGAACGGCGAAGCCCAGCCTGGTGGCGCCGGTCTTGTTCCGTAACCAGCCCGCCTCGTCGCGGGACAGGGTGAAGTGGTCCACGACCCCGTCCAGACCCAGATTCCGCCCCACTGTTCAGCCCCTTCCGCACGCCCCCGTGATCATTTGTCGGGCTGGACGGTAGAGGCGCCGGTGTACAGCGGGCGCGGGTATCGGCGAAGTGCCCCGGCGCGCCGGGCGGGCCTGGTAAGAAACACGGCCGGATGGAGCCAGGCGCCCGGGCGGGGGCCGTCACGCTCCCCACCCGGGGCGCCTGGAGCGCCGGGCAGCGGGGGGCTTGTCAGCCTGCGGGGATGACGTAGGCGCGGGCGAAGTGGGTGCCGATGTGGGCCTCGTGGAGGCGTCCGGCGATGGCGCGGTCGCCTTCGACGCCCATGACGACGTGGAGGTGGACGAAGCCGTTGCGGATCTCGCCGGTGCCGGTCATCTCGCCGGGCAGGTCGTACTTGGTGATGGTGTCCTTGAGCGCGTCGCCCTCGGGCATAGTCGAGACGGTGA
The DNA here is from genome assembly GCF_056431605.1 of Streptomyces sp. NPDC045846. Taxonomy (NCBI): domain Bacteria; kingdom Bacillati; phylum Actinomycetota; class Actinomycetes; order Kitasatosporales; family Streptomycetaceae; genus Streptomyces; species Streptomyces sp. NPDC045846. The sequence goes on from NZ_JBWKKJ010000020.1 coordinate 84,283, forward strand.
AGGAGTCGGCGGCCCCGCAGGGTATGCCGGTCAGGCTCTGCGTCCCGGTGCGCGCCAGGCAGCGAGGACGGCGTCCGCTGCGGCGTGCAGGTCCCTGGCGGGCGTGCCGTCACACACCTGTGTGGAGACGCCGAGCAGGAAGCCGTGGATCATGGACGTGATGCCGTCCACGTCGGTTTCCTCAGCGAGGTCTCCTGCGGCAATGCCGCGGACGACGCACGCTTTGATGTGCGTCCGGTCCGCCGCACGGCGTGCCGACACCGCGCGGCGCACTGCGGCGTCGCCGTCCCCGGGAGCCCGGACGGTACCCGACAGGGCGACGAGGCAGCCGCGGGGATGGGAGGTATCGGTCTGCATGTCGATGGATCCGTGCAGCATCTGGGCGACGGCCTCGCGCGGGCTCAGGCTCTCGTCACCGAGGATGTCGGTGACGCTGCCCGGCCCGGCGATGTAGTGCTCCAACGTCCGCTCGAACAGCCCCTGCTTCGAACCGAACGCGCCGTACAGGCTCGCCGAGGACAGGCCAGTGGCCTCCCGGAGCTGAACCATTGATGTCGCTTCATAGCCCTGCTCCCAGAACAACCGCATGGCGGCGTCCAGGACCCCCTCCATGTTGAAGGCGCGGGGACGGCCGGCGGGGGACACGGAACACCTCCTGTATAACGGAATGATTGCTCCAGTTTAACGGGTGCGGCTACGGACGTCACATGCCGGATGCTCACCGGTCTACTGCAGGGCGTGAATGCGGCAGAGACACCAGTTGGCCCTGCAGGCCAAAGGCCGTGCCTCTGCCGGGGGCGGTCGCGAGCTGGCGCGGGGCTGACGGGTCGCGCCCTCCGTCCCGCGATCGTCAGCCATGATCCGCTCGGCCGTCGCCGGTGTTCATGTGCGTCGCGGGGGCTTCCGTAACGGGCGGGCGGGGACGTCGTGGCCCATTCGGCTGGCGGCGTGTTCCGTCCCGCCGGTGGTTGCGCTGTCCGCACGTACCCGTAGTGCGTCACCCGGCTCGGAACAACAGGCCGGCGGTCCTCGAGGACCATGCGCTGTACGGCCTGGGAGAGGGCGTCGAACTCGGCATCGGACAGCTCGGTCTCGGCGGCTCGCAGGTGCTCCTCCAGATGTGCCACGGACGAGGCTTTGGGTACGGCCAGCATCGGAGGGGAACGCTTGAGGAGCCAGGCCAGGGCGAGTTGCGACGGGGTCGCACTGTGCTGCTGGAACAGGCCGATGCGGCCCAGGCCGAGGTTGCGCAGGCTCATCTCGGCCTGCTGACGCAGGTATCACGGGCCTGCCGACCGGAAGCCACTGATCAGGACCCGGGCGGGTGAGCCCGGCCTGGGCCGCGACGACCAGACCGTCCGATAGGGATGCAGGGCCTTCTTGATGAGTGGTTCGGCGACCATAAGACCGTAGGGGTGGGCCGTGTCGATGAAGTTGACATCGAGGTCCACCGCCCCGGCGCAGCACCCGTACGGCCTCGTCCGGATCCTTCGGATCTCCCCCGGGTACCCGGGCCGGTCAGTTGCATCGAGCCGAAGCCGAGGCAGGGAGAGCTGCTGGTCCGAGTTCGCTGCGGATGTCCTTGACTACGTTCATGGCTGGATGCGCCTGACACCATTGTGAGCGTACGTGTTGCCGCAGCCGCCGCAGCCGCCGCAGCCGACGTCAAGAATCATCTGCTGCGTCGTTCCAGGGGCGCCAGAGGCCGGAGCCGTCGACGGTTCCCAGCTGCTGGTCGGCGAAGTGGACACCGAAGCCGTAGACCCCGTCCCGCGAGAGGTAGTCCACGAGCCGACGCCGGGATCGTTCGGCCTCCTCCCGGTCGGTGTCGAGAACCACATCCCAGTCCGGGTGCTGGATCTGGACCGGTGAGTGCATGGCGTCGCCGAAGGCGACGACCTCTCGGCCGTCGCCGGTGTCGAGGATCCAGGCGGTGTGACCGGGGGTGTGCCCGGGAAGGGACCACGCGCGGACACCGTCGGCGATCTCGGTCCCGTCGGTCACGACCACTGCGCGTTCGTCCTGGCCAGCCAGTATCGGGCCGGTCCCGGGCGGGATGCTCTCCAGCTCGCCCTTTCCGACCATCCACTGCGCTTTCGTGAACAGGCTCCGCGGATCTTCGACCGCGTCGGGCCGGGCCCATCCGGTGTGGTCGGCGTGGAAGTGGGTGAAGGCGACCATCTCCAGTTCGGCCGGGTCCACGCCGAGGGTCGCCAGTGACTCGGGCAGGTCCCGCACATGACCAAAGGCGTGCTGGAAGTGTTCCAGGTCCTTGCCGGATATGCGGCCGTGGCCGGCGTCGATGAGCAAGCGGGTGCCGCCCGCTTCGACGAGCAGTGCTCCGCATCCCATGGGCAGGTGGCCTGCCTGGGTCATGTGTGCGCGGTGCTCGCTCCAGTCCTCCTCGACGGAGGAGGGGTAGACCCGGGTCGGAATCATGTCGACGCCCGCGTCGGGGACGTAGCTCAAGGTGAGTTCACCCAGGGTGCGCGTCCAGATGACGGGGAGCCGGAATCCCGAGTCATCGTCGTTCTCGGCGTTGTTTGTCGCGGTGTGCTGGTCATGCGTGGTCATGAGTGGTGCCATTTCAAATGGGTGTGTGCTGTCAGGGGTGGTGGGTGGTCTGCTCAGGGGTGATCACGCGGATCGGTCCACCGGCGGCATAGGCGAGGATGTCTTCTAGCGCGTCGGAGTAGAAGACGTCGTAGGCGCCCGCGGTGACGTAGCCCAGATGTGAGGTGAGGACCGTGCGCGGGGCGGTGCGCCACGGCGAGTCGGCCGGGAGGGGCTCGGTGGAGTAGACATCCAGGCCGGCACCGCCGATGGTCCCCGCGTGCAGGGCCGCGAGCAGCGCTTCCTCGTCGAGGATGGGTCCGCGTGAGGTGTTGATCAGAAGGGAGCCCGGTCGCATGAGTGCGAGGTCGTCGCGGCCCAGAAGTCCGGTGGTGCGTGCGGAGAGCTTGAGGTGGATCGTTACCACCTCGCAGGTGGCCAGCAGTTCCTGCTTGGAGACCGGGGTGACGCCGATGGCACGGGCGTGCTCGGTGTCGAGGTGGGTGCTCCAGCCGACGACGTCCATGCCGAAGGCGAGCCCCACGCGGGCCACTCGAGTGCCCACGCCGCCGAGCCCGATGACGCCGAGGCGGGCACCGTGCAGGTCGCGCCCGACGGTCCGCTGCCAGGCGCCCTCGCGGACGCCGCGGTCCTCGGCAGGGATGGAGCGGGCCAGGGCGTGGATCAGGCCCCAGGTGAGTTCAGCTGTCGAGGTCAGCCCTGCCCCGCGGGTGCCCGACACTACGATTCCGCGCTGCCGGGCAGCGGCCACATCAATGGCGGCGTTGGCCGGGCCCGTCGTCACCAGCAGGCGCAGGTTCGGCAGCCTGTCGATGACCGTGACCGGGAACGCGGTGCGCTCGCGCATGGCCACGATGACGTCGAACGGTTCCAGCGCGGCGATCACGTTTTCGGTACCGCCCAGGGGCTCGGGGAAGACCGTGAGGTGCGCGTTGTCCGGCAGGGCGCTCCAGTCGGCGTACTGGCGTGCGACTCCCTGGTAGTCGTCGAGGACCGCCACACGGCGAATCTCAGGCACAGCCGACCTCCTCACGGCATGAGCCCACGCGGCCCGCGGCTGCCGGGCGCCTGTGGGCCGCACCGGTGTCCACGGCCGTTGACAGAGCAGGAAGCGGTTCGGCGGGGCTGGGGTGGACCAGCTCCAGAATCCAGATCCCGGCCCCGGCCAGCGCGATGACAAGGCCGAGCCCGGACACGCCCAGCCACCCCACGAGCGGATACAGTGCTGCGGTCAGCGCCGATGCGACGGTGGCCCCGGCGAACGCGGACACCATAAGGGCCGTCGTCACCCTGCTCCGGGCGTGCGGGGCCCGGCGGTAGATCGCACTTTGGTGGCTGATCAACAGGGACTGCTGGGCAAGGTTGAGCGCGATGATGCCGACGCTCAGCGTGATCAGGCCGACTGGTCCGCCCATGCCGGCGACGGCGAGCACGGGCCAGCTGACCGCAAGCAGGATCAGTCCGCCTGTGGTCACCTGACGGCCGCGTCCGCGGTCGGTGAGCCGCCCGGCCACCGACGAGGCTACGGCTCCGATGACTCCGGGCAGACCGAACAGGCCGATGACGGCGGGGCCGAACCCGTACGGCCGGTCGGCCAGCAGGAACGACGACGCAGTCCACAGGACGGTGAAACAGCCCATGCCGACCGCTGCCAGAGCCATGCGCCTGCGCAGCAACGACTCGGTGCGCACCAGCGCCAGCACCGAGCGCAGCAGTTGCGGATAGGTGGTGTTCTCCGACGGCGGGACGGGTCGCAGGACCAGGCGCAGGACGATCGCCAGGGCCGCCATCAGGACCGCGGCGAAGACGAACACCAGTTGCCAGTCACCGATCTGGGCGAGCAGACCGGCGACGGTACGCGCGATCATGATCCCGATCAGCAGTCCGCTCGTCACCGTGCCCACCGCCGACCCGCGCTGGTGGTCCGGGGCCAGTGACGCGGCCATGGGCACCACGATCTGCGCCACCGCGGAGGTCACCCCGACCACTGCGATCGCGACAAGCAGCAGCCCCAGCGACGGGGACGCCGCCGCGCCGAGGACAGCGAGGGCACTCAGGCCCAGCAACGCAGTCACCAGGCGGCGCCGTTCCAGCACATCGCCCAGGGGAACCAGCAGGGCCAGCGACAACGCGTAGCCAACCTGCGAGACGGTGACCACCAGGCCGCTGGATCCCTGGGACACTCCGAGTGCCTTCGATATCACGGACAGCAACGGCTGAGCGTAGTAGATGTTCGCCACCGCCGCGCCACACACCGCGGCCAGTAGCAGCACCATCGCCCGGCTCAGGGCCGGAGGGCCGACGCCGGGCTCGTCCGCGGCCTCCTCGGGAGCTGTGCGAGGGCGCATCGCGCCACTCCGCTCGAATTCTGGATCGTTCATGCCGTAATCCTGGCCACGGCCGCGCACGGGCGTCAAGTTATTTCGGATTGAACAATCCGAAAGTGAGGAAGCGCACACCGGAAGACGGTCCCCGCTCGGCGTGCACGGCCCTGAACGCCCCGCTGGCTCTCTGCTGGTCGGCGAGGGGTCGGTGTGGCGTGGGGAGCTGACATCGCATCAGGCTGCGGCGTGCTCCGGCTCGGGTTCAGGGTCCTGGGGGACGGGGGTGGCGAGCTGGAGGCGGCTGCCCATATTCAGCCGCACTTCGCCATACGGAGATCTACGGCGACATGAACCTCGACATGGACACCCGCCTCAACCTCGCCGCGGCGGCCGTTCCGGGGTTCTGGGCCGCGGCGAGCGAGGCCGCCCGATCCGCCATGGAGAACGCATGAACCTGCTCCGAGCCTCTACCTGTAACGGTCCGCAATCGGGTGGTCGGCGGCTTGCGCGGCCCGTGGGGCGAGGATGCGCAGACGGTCGTGGCGGGTGTGCCGGGCTCGGCGGTCAGGGTGATGAGCTGCTGGTCGGGGTCGTCGGTGGAGGTGAGGAAGGACCAGTCGAGGGTGAGCGGGCCGACAACGGGATGGTTCAGCGTTTTCGTGCCCGATCCTTGGGTGGCGACGCGGTGGGCGCCCCACCAGCGCCGGAAGTCGGGGTCCTGAAGCGACAGCTCGCCCACCAGTTCGGCCAGCCGCGGATCTTTCGGATCGCGGGCGGCTTCCATGCGCAGCTGCGCCAGGGTCATCTGCGCTACCCACTCCCAGTCCGGGTACAGCGCTCTGATGGCCAGTTCGCAGAAGACCAGCCGTACGAAGTTGCGTTTCTTCTCCGGTATCCGCGCGAAGTCGGTGAACAGGGCGGCCGCCATGACGTTCCAGGCGAGGATGTCTGTGCGGCGGCCCAGGACGACGGCCGGCGTGGTGGAGAGGTCATCCAGGAGGCGCAGCAGTTGCGGCTGGGCCTCCTGCGTGGTGCGCCGACGCGGCCGGGCGGCGTCCCGACCGGACAGTTCGAACATGTAGGCACGCTCACTGCCATCGACCCGGAGGACACGCGCGAGGGTATCCAGGGCAAGATCAATCTCGTCGGGATTTCCTGTACCGCAACTACTCACGCCCGAAGATGACGCGACGTTCTCACAAACGACCCTTTGCCCGAGCAAGATCGAATACGGGCCACCGGACCCCCGCCGAGCCCCGATCGGTTCTCACAACGCGTTCGCACTCAAAAGAAGGGGTGACCTCCTTCTGCGACTTGCATTGTGCGAAAATCCGGTCCCATGACGGGCCCTCAAACGCCTTCCCCGGCCGACCGGTCGGACGCGGACGACGTCGAAAGGCACACCTGTCCGAAGTGTGACGCAAAGCCCGGATCGCCGTGCCGCTCGCGCGGCGGCGCGGTCACTTCCGCCTACCACACCGGCCGCTTCACCAAGGTGCCCCGGCTCGCGAAGAAACTGCGGGTGCCCACCCCGGCCGACCGCGCACCCGGACAGCCGTGGCGGCCCGGCACCCCGCCCCCGGCCCCCATCAACCCGGACCTGCCGAGCGCGGACATCCGCATCGGGTACGCGAGATGCTCACACCGAAGCCAGGAACTCGACTCCCAGCTCGACGCGCTCACGGCATCCCCCGGGACAAGATCTTCAGCGAGAAGATCAGCACCCGCATCCGCGTACGCCCCGCCTTCGAGAAGGCCCTCAAGACCGCGCGAGAGATCAAGGCACACGCCCCTCACTGCCGCGTGATCTTCACGGTGTACGAGATGAAGAGGCTGGGGCGGGACGCGGCAGAGCTGACTGCCCTCGCGGCCCATCTGACCGCGCACGGCCGGGTCCTGGAGATGCTCGCCGGACCGTTGCCGGGGATGTACGACCCCAGCGGCCCCGGCAAGCTACTGTTCGCGTTCTTCGCCGCCATGGCGGAGACCGAGGCGGGAGAACATCCGGGAATCGACGCTGGAAGGGCTCGACACCGCAGCCCGCAAGGGCAAGTACGGCGGACGGCCGCCCGTCATCACCGACGACATGCTCCACACCGTGCTCCGCCGCCGCGCGCTCGGCGAGTCCGTCGAGCAGATCCAGCCCGACCTGATCATCCCCACCGGCAAGCGCGAGGGACAGAACCCGTCCGGGGCCAGCGTCTACCGGGCCCTGGCCGAGCACGCCAAACGCGAGGCGAATCCCGAAGCCATCGAGCAGGCGCACGCCGACTTCGCCGCCCTCCAGGCCAGCGAGTTCCCGGGCCCACGTGCCGAGCCCGAGACCGTGCGGTGAGAACGCCCCCTTCGATCCGAAGGCTACTGGCGGGTTACTTGGCACCTGGTTCGCTGCTCGTTAACGCACCCCCAGTAGCCGTGTACGCCGGGGCCGTGGGCCCGGAACTGGGTGGGCATGCGGAATCTACCGGAGTTCGTGAACGGGGAGCCTGCCATGCGCAGCGCCTCGCAGGCGTGGAGCTTGTCCACCGTCAGGCGCCCTACGAGCCGCACCACCGGCCGCTCCGCGCTGTAGGGAACCAGCTCCAGGCCGCCCTCATTTCCCATGAAAACAATTAAATCCCTTTATTTCATGGGAAATGAGCAGTGTGACCATCTCTCAGTCGTAACAGATCATATAGAGCAAAAGCGTTGGGCGAGATTACGCCGTGCTGGATGATCGCTGTATGGAACCGCCCGTCGTTGCCGCGCTCGTCACGTCGTCCGTGACGTCCGTTGTCGCAGCTGTGGCGGCCGGCGTCAGCCTCTACAGCGTGCGCTCGTCGCGACGGACCGCGATCGACCTGGCTCGCCGAACGGCACAGGGCACCGCGTACGCCGAGTTCACCGCTGCGTGCCGCACGTTTGTCATACGTGTGGGCCCTGCGTGCGAAGCGTGTGCGCTGCTCGACAAGAACAGCCGACGCACCGGCCCGGGCCACCTCGGCGACCGCTACGACCAGCGCAGGATCGAGGAACTGCGCGCGGTCATCAGGCCGCTCCTGGACTTCGACGAAGTACTGCGCACTGCTTCGGTCGTCCAGCTCGCCGGGCCGCGGCACCTCAGTGAGCTCGCCGGGGCCATCGTGCGGCAGGCCATCGAGCTGACCGGCCTTCTGCGCAGCGCCGGATCTCCCTACACCTCATGGGAAGGCATCACCTCCCAAGCCGATGTCGTGCGCAGGCTCGACGAGTACCGTTGGGACGATTGCACACGCGACGAGGACGGCCGCCTGGTCATCGACCAGTACCGCTCGTACGCGGCCCGAGCCGAGCTGAAGACGGCCGTCGACGACTTCACCGAGGCGGCACGCAGCTATCTCGACGACTTCACGTAGCTGCCAACCTCGGCCGGTCACCTCTCGGGCCGGTTCCACCCGGCCACCCCCGACCGCCTGTCGGCACACCTGCGCCGGACCTTCGCTTGCAAGGGGACGCAGTCAGTCAACGGGCCCCCGCCTTCAAAAGCGGGCATTACGACGACGGAGAGACGAAGGCGCCGCTGGGTTCTATGTGCTCGGTGACAAAGTGATCGGGCCAGGGCACGCCCGGGAGATCGCCATGGCTGGCGTGACTGGCGGCGAGGGCCCCGGGAACGGAGGCCCGCGCGGCGGGGCCTGGCTCGGGCGAACCGTCGACTTGCCGGCCTGGCGGGATAGAGGAGGGGCTCCCAGGGGCCAGACCCTCCCTCCGTGACGTCGGCCGGGTGAGCCGGTCGGCGGCGCTCAGGGGATCGCAACTGCCCGCGCCCGCTGGTGGTCACGCACTACGGTGGGATACATGTCCGAGCCCTCCGTGCGGGATTTCTACGACGATTTGGCCCACGACTACCACCTGATGTTCCGGGACTGGGACGCAAGCATGGCCTACCAGGCCGAGGTATTGGGCAGGCTCGTCCGCCAGTCTCTCGGTGCTGGACCGCACACCGTCCTGGACTGCTCGTGCGGCATTGGCACCCAGGCCATCGGGCTGGCCCCGGCCGGGCAGCAGGTTGTCGGCAGTGACGTGAGCACAGTCGCCGCCGCGCGCGCCGTCACCGAGGCGGCAGCCCGGGGCGCCCGGCTCCCCGCGGTCGCGGCTGATATGCGCCAACTGCCGTTCAAAGACAGGTCATTCGATGTCGTGCTCTGCGCGGACAACTCCCTCCCGCACTTGCTCTGCGCGCAAGATGTCCGGGCGGCACTATTCGGCATGAGACGGGTTCTCCGAGACGACGGACTGTTGATGATCACCGTGCGGGCCTATACCGAGGCGCACCAGACCAGACCCACGGCGACACCTCCCCAGGTCTCGGAAACACGCGACGGCCGAGTGATCACCTTCCAGCTGTGGCACTGGCATGAAGACGGCGAGCGCTACGACTTGGAGTACTTCCAGCTCATCCCCGCGGACAACACCTGGCACGTCCGAGTTCGCCGGAGCACCTACTGGGCGCTGACGCCACAGCAGCTGACAGGGTTCGCAACTGAAGCCGGCTTCACCAACATCGCCTGGCACAGTCCGGAATCCAGCGGGTACTACCAGCCCGTGCTCACCGCACAGCGCGCTCCCTCAGCGCGTCGGCCTTCTCCGCCGTCCGGCTGTCGGCGAAGGCAACCCGCGGTTCCGGCTCCCGGGCCGTCGCCCTGGCCGTGGTCTTCAAGCTCGTCGAGCCGGTTCGACAAGGGGGGCGGGTCGTGAGCACACCATGCCCCATCGTTCTCGTTGGGTCCGCGGAGGGTGCGGGATGACGACCCGTGTTGGCCTGCGGCTGGCCGTCTCTGCGGACAGCGAGTACTGCTTCCGGCTGCACAAAGCCGCCATGGGCCCCTACGTTACGGCCGTGTGGGGCTGGGACGAGCAGGTCCAACGAGACTTCCATGCTCGCTCGTTCGCTCCGGGGCGATGGCAGATGATCACTGCTGGCGGGAGGGAGGTCGGCATGCTCCACGTCGAGCACCGGCCGACGGAGATCTACCTGGCGCGGATCGAGATCCACCCCGACCACCAGGGACGCGGTATCGGCGGTCGGCTCATCCGCAGCCTGCTGCACCAGGCCCGCCAGCAGGGCCGGGACCTCACTCTCGACGTTCTCGTCGTCAACGAGCGGGCCCAGGCCCTCTATCATCGGCTGGGCCTGCACGACGTCGCCCGGCACGGCGAGAACGACATCAAAATCAGGATGTCCACCCAACCGCCTCAACCCGGCCCGGTCCACTCAATGCGACCATGACTCGGCCCAGTGCCCCCTGGCCAGTTGGATGGGCGCCGCGCGCTGAGAAGCATCAAACGTCAAGAGCCTGGCGCAGGGTGGGGGCGGAGTAGACGATCTGTTGCCGACAAGGCCGACGAGCTGCATGGTGCACATCACGCCATGGTGCTGGCGGGGCTGCACGCGAGACATACCAGCGGAGGCCCGGGCGTGTGCGCCGCCGGACTGCGTAGAGCAGGTGGCCGAAATGCAACCTTGTTGAATGGGGGTTCATGATTGATGTGATCGTTGCTGGCGGCGGGCCGACCGGTTTGATGCTGGCCGGCGAGTTGCGGCTGCACGGCGTGCACGCGCTCGTGCTGGAGAAGGAGGCGGAGCCGACCAGGATCGTCCGCTCGCTCGGCCTGCACGCGCGCAGCGTCGAGGGGATGGACCAGCGCGGTCTGACCTCGGCCTCGCGAAGGCGCCCCCGCAGCCCGTCGTGCAGCTCTTTTACCAGGCCATGCGCCCGTCACCTGCGAAAAATGGATACACCCGGTTCCAGGCGGGGAAATCGCATGGCATCGCGCGCAACTTAATGCATTGTCAGTGACGGAGAAGACCGCGTCGAGTGTTTGGCGGTAGCAGTGGCCCTCGGGTTGCCCGCCACGGCCCTCCAGCCAGGTCGGCACCGGCAGCGTATCCCTGACCACCGCCCACTCCGCATCCGCCATGTCCGACGGATTCCGCCGCCCCCGGCCCGGCCGGTCGGCGGCGTTCCCGAACCAGTGCGCGGGGCAATCGCACGACGACGCGCGGGAGTTGGACGACGGTAACGAGACCGCATAGAACTGTCTCAGCAGGACCTTCCGCGCACATGAGGTGGACAGCAACCCTTGTGCTGCACCGGAAGCCCTGGCTTCATGTGCCCCGCCAACCGAGATCACTCACCCGGGGATCCCGTTCGATCGAATCCGTCCTCGTGATCAATGGTGATGCGGCCGCTCAGGCGGTCAGCCTCGCAAGCTCCGTGTTCGCGCGCTCCGTGACCAGGGCGAGGACGCGGCCGGCGGCAGCCAGGTCCTCGGCGGGGATCCCGCCCCAGACGCGGGCGGTGATGGGAGCGGTCTCCGCACCGACGGCGGCGAGCAGTTCGCGCCCCGTATCCGTGGGGCGAAGGTGCGCGCCGTCCGCGACCAGTAGCTGCTTGGCGAGCAGTTCGTCGAGGGTGACGCGGATGTCGGCCGGATCGGCCTTGAGGGAGTCCCGGACCTGGGTGACGAGATCATCCCGCGTCCGCGGGGCGTCGGCGGTGACGGCGGTACGCAGAATGACCTGCTGCTGGAAGGTGAGGCCGTGAAGGGCCAGGACGTGTTCCAGGAGGCCGCGGGCGGCGTAGTGGGCCAGGCCGAGGACGCGGGCGTCGGCGGCGGGCGCAGTGGTGGTCATGGTGTTGCCTCCTGAGTGCTCTCATTGATCGGCAGGGATGGAGCGAGAGGTACATCGAGCAGTGTGGTCAGCGCTTCGGTGAGCGCGGTTGTCTGCGGGGCGTCGAGGCCGCCGAGCGGCTCCAGCAACTGCTGATGCAGTTCCTGGACCACCGCGATGGCCTGCCGCGCGACGGCCTGGCCCTGCTCGGAGAGGGCGAGCTGCATGGCGCGCGGGTCGCGGGGATCGCGGGTGCGCTCGATCAGGCCGGCCGACTCCAGGGCGCGCGCCAACTTTGAGACGTACAGCGCCTCCAGGCCGGTGTGGTCGGCGAGCAGGCGCTGACTGGGCCGCTCGCCGGCGCGCTGCATGCCGTGCAGCGACGCGACCAGTGAGTACTGCGCGTGGGTGAGGCCCAGCGGAGCCACTGCGCGATCGACTGCGACGCGCCACTTATTGGCGAGCCGCCACACCAGAAAACCGGGCGTGGGGCCCGGGGAACCCTTGCTCATGACAGATAGAGTACATGGACACTATGTACATGGCTACTATTTCTTCCGCGTCGCGCCGTTCCCGCCCGAAGCGCTGACGTCACACGGTCCTCGATGACCACGAAGTCCCGGGTCCGGATATGGCTGCCGACCGGCCTGGGGTGGCCCGTCGGCCGAACCTGGTGGGCTTGCCGCTTTGTGCGCTCTGGGCGGCCTCTCGCCGACACCTCCTTGGCGCACGGAGGCTCCGTCAACTCCGCACTGCTGCGGAGACCTTCCTTCTTGCGGGCCGAGCCCCGAGGCCATCCGACCAGGTCGCACCGACCGCACAGGCGTTCAATGCACGCGGTAGGACAACGGCTTGCAAGTCAGTCGGGAGGGGTTGACTGCGCTGATTTTCCGGCGCTCCCATTTCCGTGAGGCCATGATGTGCGGGCACTCTTCCCTCTTGGTGACTGGCAACAGGAGGGAGCCCCCCCCCGGCTCTGGCCTTATCGGCCCCGCCAGTTCCCTCATCTGGCAGCCGCCGCGAGCGAGGGACCGCAGACATACCGCACCTGACCAGGCCCTACTGTTCGTTGGACGAGTTACGCGTCGGCGGGCGAGAGCCGCGGGCATCGCCTGGCGCGAGTCGGCTGGCGAGGCCGTCGAGGATCCGGTCAAGTCCGTAGGCGAAGCGGTCCTCACGCACCTGCCGTGGGTCTGTCTCCTCGCTGTAGTCCGGGCTGTGAGACGACAGCCATTCGCGCTCGGGGACACCGCTGCGGGCGACCAGGGAGAGATACGCGGCTTCGCTGGTGGAGATTCCGACGACGTAGGACATGAGCGCCCCCGCGGCCTGGTCCTCCTCATCCGCGGGAAAGCCGGCCGCCTGGAACTGCGTGAGGAGATCCGATGTCACGCGGACGGCGTTGGGTCCGACGTGGAGCAGCCCGACCTGGCCGAGTTCGGGACCCACCCACGGGTGGCGCAGGACCATCGCCCGCAGGGCGGTGGCAATGTGAGTGACGGCCGTGCGCCATGTCCTGCAGTCGGCTGCGGTCGGCGGGGTCATCTCGCCGAACACGTCGTCCACGGCCAGCTGGATCAGCTCGTCCCGATTGGCCACATGCCGGTAGAGGGACGTGGCCCCTGCCTTCAGGTGTGTGCCGAGCTTGCGCATGCTGAGTGCCTCGACCCCGTCCGCGTCCAGCAGCTCGATTGCTGCGGCCACGATCTGCTCCCGCGTCAGATGCTCTCGCTGCGGGCGGTGCGGACGTGTCCACACGGACGTGATCGGTTTGGGCTCGGCGGCCATATGCGCTCACTCCCATTCGCTTCTTGTTGCTTCCCACCTTAGCCGACACTGTACGCACCTTGCGAACAGTGAACCTAGATGCGTACAGTGTTCGCATCGAGAGAGCGGCGTACGCTCATGAGGGGGAGTCAACTGTGTCGGACCGTATGGCATTTGATGAACAGGGCATTGAGGGCGTCGAAGGGGCGCGGGGGACAGGGACCTCGTCGGGGCGGAAGGTGGAAGTCGCGGCGTGGCAGGCTCGCCTCGACCAGCTCTGCGCCGAGCACCACGTACCGGGGGCGTCCTTGGCTGTCCTGGTCGACGGGACCGTCCATCAGTGGGCGAGCGGCATCCTGCACCGTGGGACGGGCGTGGAGACGACGACCGATTCGGTCTTCCAGATGGGCTCCATAGCGAAGATCTACACGGCCACCCTGGTGATGCAGCTCGTTGAGTCCGGCCGGCTCGAACTGGATGCACCGGTCACGGACGTGCTGCCGGAGTTCCTGATCGGTGACCCCGACACCACCAGGCTGATCACCATCCGGCGGTTGCTCAGCCACACAAGTGGGCTCACCTGCGACTTCAATCACGACAGCGGGCGAGGCGACGACTGCCTCGCCAAGTACGTCGAGGCCGCGAAAGACGTTGCACTCGACTGCCCGCCCGGCAGCGCGATCTCGTACAGCAGCGTCGGCTACAACGTGCTCGGCCGGATCGTCGAGGTGGTGACCGGCAAGACCTGGGACGAAGCCCTCAAGGACCTGCTGCTGACCCCGCTCGGCCTCACCCACACCATGACCTTGCCCGAAGAGGCGCTCCGCTTCCGCGCGGCCATGGGGCACCTGGGCGAGCCGGGCCAGGATCCGGAACCGGCACCGGAATGGGACATGATGCCGCGATCGGCGGGCCCCTACGGCAGAGTCATCGCCACCGCAGGCGACCTCGCCCGCCTCGCACGGATGCACCTCGCCGGCGGCGTGGCCGAGGACGGCACCCGCCTGCTTTCCCAGGAGACGGTGGCCCTGATGCAACGCCAGGTGGCGGAGTGTCCCGACAAGTGGACGGTCAGCTCGGACGGTTGGGGTCTGGGATGGACCCTGTACGACTGGGACGGCGTCGAGGGCTACGGCCACGACGGTGCCTCCATCGGCCAGTACGGCTACCTGCGCGTGGTGCCCTCGGCCGGTGTCGCCGTGGCGCTGCTCACCAACGGCGGTGGTGCGCGCGAGGTGTACACCGCGCTCTACCGTGAACTGCTCGCCGATCTGGCAGGGGTGGCCATGCCGAAGCCCTTTGCCCCCGCTGTCACGCCCCCCGTGGTGGACTGGGCACCGCTCGTCGGCACGTACCGGCGCGAGGGCGTGGTCATCACAGTGACCGAGACGAATGGCGCCGGACATGCACTCTACGAGTTCGTGGACGGCATGAAAGACCTCTCCAAGCCTCTGCAGATCGACCTGCTGCCGGTCACCGAGACCGCCTTCGCCGGCACCGGTGTGGGTTCAGCCTTCAGCACGGACTACACGCCGGTGATCTTCTCAGCCCTGCCCGACGGCACCCGCTGCGTCTACATCGGCATGCGCTGCGCCCCCAAAACCGGCTGATCGGCCCTCCGGGGTCCCCGGTGCGGGTGTGGGGGAGCAAGGTGGAGAACTCGCCCCGGAAACATGGCAGTACTGGGTCTAGCCTCCGCATGGCCAGCAGCCCTGTAGGTTGCTGGGCGATCGCTGGCCGTCGGCCCGAGGCGCAAGCGTAGAGGGCCCGGAGGAGACTTCCGGGCCCTCTACGTGCAACCGGGACCCGGGGGATCCTGGCGCATCGGCCCTCCAACCGTACGTCAGCTCTTCCGCCTCACTGTTCCCAGCCCGTACGGGCAGGCGGGAACCCGCGCGCTTGCCGAGCGGTCTGGTCAGGGGCCCTCCTGCCGAACAACGGTGGTGAACTGGGCGCGGTGCACAGGCGGTTCGTTCACCGGTTCAACCGGGAAGAGCCGCGTGAGTCGGCGCTCGCTTACATGCGAGGGCTGATCGCTCCAGCCGGGACGAGCCGCGGCGGTCCGCCGCCCGGGCCACAAGACCGCCCCTCGTAACAGCCGACGCACCCGCGCCAAGGCCGCCATCTACCAGGCAAACCGGCTTCCTCACCAAGGCACTCAACGCCGGAGCCCTGTCTCACGTCGGCGTGATGACTGCCGGCCTTGGACGGCACCCTGGGGACCTCGGCGGTCCCGGCACAGCGCAAGGGCCGCCCGGCCGCGGTGCGCCTGCTCACGAGGTCGGCGACGACGGTGCGGACGGCGCCCCGGCTCACACCGTGCTCCAGGGGACTCTCGACGCTCGCCCCAGCGGGTCGTGCGGGTCTGTCCAATCAACGGCTGATCTTGGTTGTTGAGGTTCAGTTGTTGGCCGGGGTGAGCCGGCCTTCGAAGGCGATCTGGAAGGCGTTTAGGG
>NZ_JBWKKJ010000021.1:0-97863 GCF_056431605.1 Streptomyces sp. NPDC045846
CTTCGTACTCACCCTCTCGGGCTTTCCTCCGGGCGCTTCCCTTCGGTATTTCGTGTTCCGACTCTATCAGACTCTTTCGTGTCCGATTTCCTCGGTGCCTTTCCGGTTCTCCCTCTCGGGTTTCCCTTTCCGGCGGTTCCGACTCTATCAGATCCTTTCGGGCCCGATTCCCGGTCTCCCGGGGCCAAGTCGGTTTGTCTTCCCGGCTGTTGGGCCGTTCGGACTCCCGAACTCTAGCGGATTTTCCCGGCGACCCGTAATCGGGTCTTCCGGGCCCGATCGAAATGAATTCGGCATGCCGAAAACACTCCCGGCCGGGAGATCGTGCTGAGTTGGGTTGCCGCAGATCCTGCGGCGGACGGTTGTTGCAGAACCGTATCGGCTCCGCGACAACTCGAAGAACCTTACGGACCGAGGAGGGCCGTGTCAACCCCGGCCCTCGCTCCTGTCCACTGGTTTTCTCAGTCGAGGTCGGTGAGCCGGCCGCCCGCGTCCGGCTGGGCGTGCTCCACCCGGCGGAGCAGGCGGATCAGCATCTCGCCGAGGACGCCGCGCTCGTCGGAGGAGAGGTCCTGGAGCAGGTCCTCCTCGAAGTCGCTGGCCATCCGCATGGCCTCCAGCCACTTCGTACGGCCCTCGTCCGTCAGCTCGACGATGACGCGGACCCGGTTGTTCTCGTCGCGGTCGCGCGTGACCAGGCCCTCGCCCGCCATGCGGTCGATGCGGTGCGTCATGGCGGCCGGGGTCAGGCCGAGGCGCTTGGCGAGTTCGCCGGGGCCCAGGCGGTAGGGCTCGCCCGCCAGGAGCAGGGTCTTGAGGACCTCCCACTCGGCGTTGCTGATGCCCAGGGCGGCGACCTGGCGACCGTACGCCACGTTCATCCGGCGGTTCAGGCGGCCCAGTGCCGAGACGACCTTTTCCACCTGGGGGTCGAGGTCGCGGTACTCCCGCTGGTACGCGGCGATCTGCTCGTCGAGGGTCGGCTCCTGGGGGCCGTCGGGCTCGGCGGGCTCGGTGGTCTCAGCCATGTCGCGAGTATGGCACGGGGGTCGTTGGCGTCTAAGTCCTTGAGTGTGTATTGTTAAGACTCTAATTTTAGTGTTGAAGTCTTCAGTCCTGAGCCCTTCAGGTTCGAGCCGTCCGGCTCACCGTTCCGGGGCCGGGTTCTTCGAGCTTCCAGACCTCCAAGGTGGTGAGTGTGACCAAGGCGATGGGTGCAGCGATGCGCCGGATCCAGGCAGGTAACGCGCTGAGCGCGTTCGGACTCGGGTTCACCGTTCCGTATCTCTACGTGTACGTGGCTCAGGTGCGGGATCTGGGTGCGACCACGGCCGGTGTCGTGCTCGCCGTCTTCGCCATGGCCGCGCTCGTGGTGCTGCCGTTCACCGGCCGCGTCATCGACCGGCGCGGGCCGCTGCCGGTGCTGGTCGGTGCCGCGCTGCTCGCCTCCCTCGGCGCGCTGAGCATGGGCTTCGCCTCCAGCGTGCCCGCCGCCGTCGCCTCGGCCGCGCTGCTCGGCGCGGGCACCGCCGTCATGCAGCCCGCGCTCGCGACGATGATCGTCTGGTGCTCCGGCCCCGCGACCCGCACCCGCGCCTTCGCCATGCAGTTCTTCCTCCAGAACCTCGGCCTCGGCATCGGCGGGCTCATCGGCGGCCAGATCGTCGACGAGAGCCACCCCTCCAGCTTCACGCTCCTCTTCTCCATCGAGGCGGTGATGTTCCTGGTGCTCGCCGGGATCGCGGGCTCCGTGCGGATGCCGCGCTCGGCGGTCGTCCCGGACGCGCGTCCCAAGGGTGAGCAGCAGCCCGGCGGCGGGATCCGGGCGATCCTCGGGCACCGGGCGATGGTCCAGCTGTGCGTGCTCGGGTTCGTGCTGTTCTTCGCCTGCTACGGGCAGTTCGAGTCGGGTCTCGCGGCGTACGGCACCGAGGCCGCCGGGATCCAGCCCGCCACCCTCGGGATCGCCCTCGCCGCGAACACGGCCGTCATCGTGGTCGCGCAGTTCCTGGTGCTGAAGTTCGTGGAGCGTCGGCGCCGCAGCCGGGTCATCGCGTCGGTCGGTCTCATCTGGGCCGTGGCGTGGATCGCGGCCGGTTACGCCGGGCTCGGGCACGGCAGCCAGGCGATGGCGACCGCGGCCTTCGTCTCGACGTACGCGCTCTTCGGGCTCGGCGAGGCGATGCTGTCGCCGACCGTGGCACCGCTGGTCGCCGACCTCGCTCCGGAGTCGATGGTCGGGCAGTACAACTCGGCGTTCGCACTGGTCAAGCAGCTCGCGCTGGCGGTCGGTCCGGCGGTGGGCGGGCCCATGGGGGCCGCGCTGCACGGCCCGTACATCGTGACGTTCGTGCTCTTCTCGCTGGGCATCACCGTCCTCGCGCTGCGGCTCGGCAAGAGGCTGACGCTCGCGCAGGACCATCCGATGCTCGCCGCGAAGTCGCGCGTGGTGGCGGTGCACCTGCCGGAGCAGGCGCCCGCCAACGCCTAACCGGGCAGCGCGAACTCGCACCACACCGCTTTGCCGCCGCCCGGTGTGCGGCGCGAACCCCAGGACGAGGCGATCGTCGCGACGATCGAGATGCCTCGTCCTGCTTCGTCCGCGGGGTCGGCGCGGCGGCGGCGCGGCAGGTGGTCGTCGCCGTCCGTCACCTCGATGATCAGGCGGCGGTCGGTGCGGCGGAGCCTGAGGCGCATCGGCGGGGTGCCGTGCTGGAGCGAGTTGGCCACCAGCTCGCTCGCGGCGAGGACGCCGAGGTCGCGCAGCTCCACCGGGAAGCGCCAGGAGGCCAGGACGCCGGAGGCGAACGCGCGGGCGCGGGGCGCCGCTTCGATGCCGCCCAGCAGGTCGAGGGCCGCGTTGTGGAACAGCTCGGCCGTCGGGCCGGTGCGCGCGGGGTGCTGGCAGACCAGGACCGCGACGTCGTCGTCGTGTTCGGCGGTGACGCCGAGCGCGCGCAGCAGCCGGTCGCACACCACCTGCGGGGTGCCGACCGCGCCGGACAGCGCGCGCTCCAGGGCGGCCACGCCCTCGTCGATGTCCTCGCGCCTGCGCTCGACCAGGCCGTCCGTGTAGAGGACGGCGGTGGCGCCGGGCGGCAGGGCGATCGTGCCGGAGGTGTGCAACCAGCCGCCGGTGCCGAGCGGCGGGCCCGTCGGGTCCTCGGCGCGGTGGACGGTGCCGTCCTCATGGCGTACGAGAACGGGCAGGTGGCCCGCCGACGCGTACACCAGGCGGCCCTCGTTGGGGTCGTGCACCGCGTAGACGCAGGTGGCGATCTGGCTGGCGTCGATCTCGGCGGCCAGGCCGTCCAGGAGCTGGAGCACCTCGTGGGGCGGGAGGTCCAGGCGCGCGTACGCCCGCACCGCCGTGCGCAGTTGGCCCATGACGGCGGCGGCGCGCACGCCGCGGCCCATCACGTCGCCGATGACGAGCGCGGTGCGACCGGCGCCCAGGGTGATCACGTCGTACCAGTCGCCGCCGACCGCCGCGTCCGTGCCGCCGGGCTGGTAGGTGGCGGCCACGCGCAGGTCGTCGGGCTGTTCCAGCTCCTGCGGGAGCAGGGAGCGCTGGAGCGTGACGGCGGTCTCGCGGTGGCGGCGCTCGCTGGCGCGCAGCCGCTCGGCGGCCTCCGCGTGGTCGGTGACGTCGGCGGCGAAGACCAGCACGCCGCCTTCGTCCTGGCCGGGGATCTCCACCGGGGTGCAGGTCACCGTGTACGAACCGGCGCCCTGGGTCTTGCGGGACTTGACCGTACGGGGCTTGCGGCTGCGCAGCACCTGGTCCATCAGCGGGAGCAGGCCGAGCTCGTCGAGCTCGGGCAGCGCCTTGGCGGCCGGGGCGCCGAGCGGGCGGGTGCCGAAGGCCGCCGCGTAGGCGTCGTTGACGTACGCCACGCGGTGCTCGGGGCCGTGCAGGAGCGCGACCAGGGCGGGGAGCTGGCCGAGGATGTCGCGCACGGAGAGGTCGTCCAGGGCCGGTGCCTCGGCCGCTTCGTCCGGCCAGGGCTGCGGCTGCGGCCCGGATTCACCGCGGGCCGCGGGCACGGAGCCCTGGCCGGCGCGGTCGGTCCGTGCTGCGGCGCGGCGTTGCGTACCGGGGAGCCGGGCGCTCCAACGCGTGAAGTTCACGGTGTTCCAAGCCTCGTGTGTTGCTGCGGGTGCTGTGCTGCCGGTCCTTGTGCGGTGCTGGGTCGCTGGATCACTCTGTGCAGGTGTGGGCCCACCTATGGTCACACGCTCAGTGTGACGGACCGCACTGACAACCGTCAGTTCTCCTGCGGGGCCGGGCCCTTGGCGGGCGGGCCGCCGCCGGCCGCGATCTCGAACTCGGCGCGCGGGTGTTCCAGCGAGCCGAGCGAGACGATCTCGCGTTTGAAGAGACCGGCGAGGGTCCATTCGGCGAGTACCCGGGCCTTGCGGTTGAAGGTGGGGACGCGGCTCAGGTGGTAGGCGCGGTGCATGAACCAGGCCGGGTAGCC
This sequence comes from Streptomyces sp. NPDC045846, assembly GCF_056431605.1. NCBI lineage: Bacteria > Bacillati > Actinomycetota > Actinomycetes > Kitasatosporales > Streptomycetaceae > Streptomyces > Streptomyces sp. NPDC045846. The sequence goes on from NZ_JBWKKJ010000021.1 coordinate 4,482, forward strand.
CTTGAGCTTGCGGCCGTAGACGTGGGCCACGCCCTTGTGCAGGCCGAGCGAGGCGACCGAGCCGGCGTACTTGTGCCGGTACTCCTTGAGCCGGGCGCCGCGCACGGTCGCGGCGACGTTCTCGGCGAGGACCTTGGCCTGGCGCACGGCGTGCTGCGCGTTGGGCGCGCACTCCTTGTCCTTCTCCTGGGAGGTCAGGTCGGGCACGGCGGCCGCGTCTCCCGCCGCCCAGGCGTGCTCGGTGTCCGCCACGCGCAGTTCGGCGGTGCACCGGAGGCGGCCGCGCTCGTTCAGGGGCAGGTCGGTGGCGGCGAGGAGCGGGGCGGGCTTGACCCCGGCGGTCCACACGACGGTCCGGGTGGGGAAGCGGGCGCCGTCGCTGAGGACGGCGACCCGGTTCTCGCAGGTGTCGAGCCGGGTCTCCAGGCGTACGTCGATGTTGCGGGCGCGCAGCTCGCGGATCGCGTAGCGGCCCATCTCCTCGCCGACTTCGGGCAGGATCCGGTCGCTGGCCTCGACGAGGATCCACTTCAGGTCCCCGGGCTTGATGTTGTGGTAGTACCGCGCGGTGTAGCGGGCCATGTCCTCCAGCTCGGCGAGCGCCTCGACGCCCGCGTAGCCCCCGCCGACGAAGACGAAGGTGAGGGCGGCGTCGCGGATCGCCGGGTCGCGCGTGGAGGAGGCGATGTCCATCTGCTCGATGACGTGGTTGCGCAGGCCGATGGCCTCCTCGACGGTCTTGAAGCCGATGGCGTAGTCGGCGAGGCCGGGGACGGGGAGGGTGCGCGAGATCGAGCCGGGCGCGATGACGAGCTCGTCGTACGCCAGCCGGATGGCGCCGGTGCCGTCCTCGGGCGAGGCGAGGGTGGTGACGGTGGCGGTGCGGCGCGCGTGGTCGATGCGGTCGGCCTCGCCGATGACGATCCGGCACCGGTCCAGGACCCGGCGCAGCGGGACCACGACATGGCGCGGCGAGATGTTCCCGGCCGCCGCCTCGGGCAGGAACGGCTGGTACGTCATGTACGGGTCGGGGGTGACCACGGTGAGCTCCACGGCGCCGCTGCTCAGCTCGGACTTGAGCTTCCGTTGCAGGCGCAGCGCCGTGTACATCCCGACGTATCCGCCGCCGACCACGAGAATGCGCACAGGTTCTGTCACCACCCCATGACGCAACGGGCCCCGGGCTTTGTCCACAGGCCCGTCAAATTGTGTGACTGGAGGGCACTGCTGGGGCGGGTGGCTCATTCTTCGCGGCGCGGTGAGAGATGCGCAGGTCAGGCGGTGAGTGACACGTGATGGCGCGGGTCCGATTCGGTCAGGTTTCGGTCCTTGGTCCGATCGGGGGGCACACCGTGCGGAAGAACCTCTTCTGAATTGACTCCGGCTCAACTATGTTCGTATCCCGTCGGGGTGTCGGGTCAGGGACCGGTCCCCGGCTGTCAGGGCGGGGAGTCTCCGGGGGGAGACGTTAATACCGGGGGATAAATGCACATTCAGGACTCTCATTGGCAGACTGCCGTCGCAGCGTCCGACGGAAACGGTCGCGTGGGTACGGGTCCGGGCGCGGGCGGATCGCGTTCCGCGCCGCTGCGGGTGGATGCCCAGCGCAATCTTGAGCACGTGCTGCGCGCGGCGCGCGAGGTGTTCGGCGAGCTCGGTTACGGGGCGCCGATGGAGGACGTGGCGCGCCGGGCCAGGGTGGGGGTGGGCACCGTCTACCGGCGATTCCCGAGCAAGGACGTGCTGGTGCGCCGGATAGCCGAGGAGGAGACCTCGCGGCTGACCGACCAGGCGCGCTCGGCGCTCGGCCAGGAGGAGGAGCCCTGGTCGGCGCTCTCGCGGTTCCTGCGCACCTCGGTGGCCTCGGGTGCGGGCCGGCTGCTTCCGCCGCAGGTGCTGCGGGTGGGCGTGGACGCCGAGGAGACCGACGGCCCGCGGCCCGACCTGCTGCGCGACGGGCTCGACGAGGCGCGGGTGCCGCAGCAGCGTCAGGTGGGCCTGGCCGAGCAGGGCCCCGGCTGGGGACGGGTGATCGAGCAGCGGACCGCGCCCGAGCAGGAGCTGGAGCTGGACGACGCGGGGGCGGCCGAGCTGCTCGACGTGGTGGGCCAGTTGGTGGACCGGGCGCGCTCGGCCGGTGAGCTGCGCGGCGATGTGACCGTGGCCGACGTGCTGCTCGTGATAGCCACCGCGGCGCCCTCGCTGCCGGACCCCGCGCAGCAGGCCGCGGCCTCGGCACGGCTGCTCGACATCCTCCTCGAAGGGCTCCGCTCGCGGCCGGCGTAAAGGTGGCGCGGCTCCGTTCCCGGACGGGTCCGCACTCCCTTTCCGCGCTCAACTCCCGTACCCAGAGCGCCTGTTGGGGCTGACGTTGCCCGCTCCCGAGCCTACGAGCCTTCCCCGAACGGGTGACGGCTAGTGCTCGGGTGCGGGAAGTCTCCCCGGATGAGTGGTTGCCGGTCCTGAGGCTCGGCTCCGCTTGTGCTCTGTGGCACGCTTGCCCGGTGGTCGGGTCTGAGCGTGCTTACGGGAGCTTCCGCGATGGGCGTTGAAGAGCGGGACGAGTCGCGCTCGGGCGGCGGCGGGCCGGAATCCGGCGGTCCTGACGGCGGCCTTCCGCCGCGGCAGGTGCCGAGCCAGGGTGGTCCCGGCGGCGGTGCGCCGGGCGGTCACGCGGCCCTTCCGGGACAGCCCGACCGGGATTCCGTTTCCGAGTCCGCGGCCGCTCCCGATCTGGGCGGAACGGTACTGCCAGGCCCCTGGGGCCCCATGGACGGAGTCGGGGACCCCGGGGCGAGCGTGCCGCCGCAGCGCGAGGGCGGTCTCCGCGAGGGCATGACGCTGGAGATCGCCGAGGTCGGCCAGTCCGACGCCGACCTCATCCACGCGATGCGGACCGGCGACGACAGCGCGTACGAGGAGCTGTTCCGGCGTCACTCGCACGCCGTGCGGCGCTACGCCCGCAGCTGCTGCCGCGACGCGCACACCGCCGACGACCTGACGGCGGAGGTCTTCGCGCGCACCCTCCAGGCGGTGCGCGGCGGTGCCGGGCCCGAACAGGCCGTACGCGCCTACCTGATGACCACCGTGCGGCGGGTCGCGGCCTCCTGGACGCGGACCGCCAAGCGGGAGCAGCTGGTCGACGACTTCGCGGTCTTCGCCCAGCAGTCCGCGCGCTCGGCGGAGGTGTCCGACGACGACACCGTCGACCTGGGCGCCGAGGTGCGGGCCATGCACGAGGCCGAGCAGACGCTGGCGATGCAGGCGTTCCGCTCGCTGCCGGAGCGCTGGCAGGCGGTGCTCTGGCACACCACCGTCGAGGAGGAGTCGCCCAGCGACATCGCGCCGCTGTTCGGGCTCACCGCCAACGCCACGGCGGTGCTCGCCAGCCGGGCCAGGGAGGGCCTCAAGCAGGCCTACCTCCAGGCGCACGTCTCCAGCGCGCTGACCGCGGGCGGGGACTGCGCCCGCTATGCCGACCGGCTCGGCGCGTACGCGCGCGGCGGGCTGCGGATGCGGGCCGAGCGCGGGCTCAGCAAGCACCTGGAGGAGTGCGCCAGGTGCCGGGTCGCGGTCGTCGAGCTCAAAGACGTCAACGCCGGGATTCCCGCGCTGCTTCCGGTCGCGGTCATCGGCTGGTTCGCCGCCGGGTTCTCGCTCAAGGCGGCCGGTGTGGTGGCGGGTGGCGCCGCCGGGGCCGCGGGCGCCGGTGCGGCGGCCGCGGCGACGGGCGGCGGTTCGTCCGGCGGCGCGGCGGGGGGTGCCGCGGCCTCGGAGGGGCTGGGCGCCCCGGCCAAGGCGGGCATCGCGGCGGCGGTGGCCGTCGCGGTGGCGGCGGGGGTCGTGTTCGCACTGACCGGCAACGACGCGCCACCGCCGAAGCCCGACGCGAAGCCGCCCGCGGTGGCGCCCGTCGTCCCGCAGAAGCAGCCGCCGCCCTCGCCCGAGCCGCCCGCGGCGCCCGCGGCGCAGCTCCCGCCTCCCCCGCCTCCCCCGGCGCCGAAGAAGCCGTCGGCGAGGCCCACTCCGCCGAAGCCGACGCACCCCCGGCCCACGCCGCCCCGGCCGGTGCCGCCGCCCAAGCCGACACCCCCCAGGCCCACGCCGACACCGCCCCCGCCGCCGCCCGCGCCCGCCGTCTACCAGGTGAACCGCCTGCAGTACGGCCTGCTCGGCGACGGCACCAAGCCCGAGGTGCGGCTCGGCGGGTCGAGCTGGCTGTGGCAGCGCTCGGGCATGCGGGTCGGCGAGCAGCGCTATCCGTACGGCGTGACCGTGCACGGACGGTCCTCGGTGACCATCGACCTCAACCGCCAGTGCCGCACCTACGACGCCTACGCGGGCGTGGACGACCTCACGATGGGGCTCGGCGCGGTGCGGTTCTCGCTGTACGGGGACGGGGCCCGGCTGTGGCAGTCGCCGGTGATGCGCGGCGGGGACCCGGCGGTGCCGGTGCACGCCGACATCTCGGGCCGCAGGACCATCCGGCTGGTCGTCGAGCCCGCGGGCCCGTTCGGCGGGGCGGCGCTCGCGGACTGGGCGCAGTCGCGGATCAGCTGCCGCTAGCGGGCTCCTCGCCGCGGGCGCCGAGCACGGCGTCCAGGAGCGGCGGGATCCCGGCCGGGGTCAGGGCCGCCCCGGCGGCGTGCTCGGCCTCGTACCGTTCGGGCGGGAGCGACCGGCCCGCCCGGGTGGTGACGGACTCCTCGATCTCCGCCTCCGGCACGGAACGCGGGATTCCGGCCCGCCAGGCGGACGCCGCGCCCAGGACCCGTACCGCGAGGGCGGGCTCGTCCAGTTCGCCGAGCCATTGGGCGGCGCGTTCGGCGAGGCCGGCCAGGACGACCTCGCTGCAGTTGGCGGCCTCCGCCGAGCGCAGGGTGCCCGCCATGACGCGCAGGGCCGCCGACGGGCCCGACTCGGCGGCGGTGACCCGGGCCTTCAGAGCGTCGAGCAGCGCGACGAAATGCGGGGGCAGCGGGCCCAGCTGGGCGAACTCGACGGCCTCCTCGTACAGGGCGCGCGCGGTGGCGGTGTCCGCGCGGTCCAGGGCGATGGCGGCCAGGAGGGAGTTCACGTACGGCGTCGTGTCGCCGACCCGGTAGTGCTCGGCCTCCACGGACGCCTGCCTCAGGGCCTTCTCCGCGGCCTCCAGGTCCCCGCCGCGGTAGGCGAGTTCGCCGATCCGGGCGATGAGGAACGGCGTCTCGTGGAGGGCGCCCACCTCGCGCGCCAGCTCCAGCGCCTCCTCGTAGGCGGGCCGGGCCTTGTCGGGCAGGCCGCGCATCATCGCGGCCTCGGCGGTGGCGCTGGCCACCTGGGCGCGCATCCAGCGGTCGCCCACGCGGCGGCTGAGCCGGCGCAGTTCGGCGAGGTCCTCGTCGATGCCCTCGAAGCCGCCAGGGGTGTCGATGGCCATGTGCGCGCGGAACATCAGGGAGACGCCGATCTCCCAACCCCCGCCGTACCGGCGGCAGTTGACGACCACCGAGTCGATCGACTCGCGCATGATGGTCTGGGTGCCGACGTGGAACGTCGTGAACGGCCACAGCAGCCCCGGGAAGCGGGCCGCCTCCGGCCCGCCCGCCTCGAAGGCCTGCCGGAGCTGGAGCAGGCGGTCGCGCACGCCGGGGCTGTCGAGCCCCTGGCGGGGGTTGGTGTCGGAGAGCAGGAAGAAGCGGAGCAGGTCGAGGTGGAGCCGCGGCCAGCGGCGCGGGTCGGCCGGGTCGTCGGGCGGCGGGGAGAGCATCGCGATGGCCTCGCCCCAGGCGGCCCCCTCGATGCGGTAGTTGCGCACCCACCAGAACCAGCCCACCGACAGGGCGAGTTCGGTGGCGGCCGTCTCGTCGGCGGTGGCCGGGGCCGTGGTGCGGCGCAGGACGGCCCGGATGTTGTCGAGCTCCGTCTCCAGGCGCCGGATCCAGGGGAGCTGGTCGCCCGAGCGGATGCGGGGCTCGGCCCGGCGGGCCAGCTCGCGGTAGTACGCGGTGTGGGCGTCGGCGGCCGCGCGCAGCGTCCCGGGCGTCTCGGCGGCCCGCTCGGTGGCGTACTCGTGGATGGTCTCCAGCATGCGGTAGCGCATGCCGGTGCCGTCGGCCGCGGGGACCGCGCCGACCAGGGACTTTTCGACGAGGCCGGCGAGGGCGTCGAGGGCGGCGGTGCCGCCGCAGACCGCCTGGGCGGCGGCGAGGTCCCAGCCGCCCGCGAAGACGGAGGCGCGGCGCAGGACGGTGCGTTCGTCCTCGTCCAGGAGGTCCCAGGACCAGTCGACGACGGCCCGCAGGGTCTGCTGGCGCGGCAGCACGGTGCGGCTCCCGCTGGTCAGCAGCCGGAACCGGTCGTCGAGGCGGTCGGCGATCTGGCGCGGGGTGAGCAACCGCAGCCGGGCGGCGGCCAGTTCGATGGCGAGCGGCAACCCGTCCAGGCGGCGGCAGATCTCGGCGACGGCTTCGGCGTCGGCCTCGGGGTCGAAGCCGGGGCGCACGGCACGGGCGCGCTCGGCGAACAGGCGGTGCGCCGGGACCGGGGGCAGCGGCTCGACCGGGCGGATCGCCTCGCCGGGCACGCCCAGCGCCTCGCGGCTGGTGGCGAGGATACGGAGCCGGGGGCAGCGGGTGAGGAGCGTCTCGGCGAGCCGGGCGGCCGCGTCGATGACGTGCTCGCAGTTGTCGAGGACGAGCAGGGTGTCCGGGCGCCGGGCGAGGTCGTCGACGAGCAGCTCGGTGGGGTCGACGGGGCCGGGCGGCTGGCCCTCGCGCACCAGCAGCGACGTCTCGCGCAGACCGAGCGCGGAGACCACGGCGCCGGGGACGGCCTCGGGCTGGTCCAGCGGGGCGAGCTCCACGAGCCAGGCCGCGGTCTCCGCCCCGGCCGCCGCCCGCTCCGCGAGCCTGGTCTTGCCGGTGCCGCCGGGCCCGGTGAGGGTGACGAGGCGGGAGCCCGCCAAGTCGGCCCGGATCGCGGCGAGTTCGGGCTCGCGCCCCACGAAGGAGGTGAGACGGGGGCGGATGTTGCCTTCGGCGGGGGGCCGGTGGTCCACAGGGGAGCGCGGGAGGCCGTCCGCCTGCGACGCGCCCGCGGCCTGGGGGGCCGGGGGCGCCGGATCCTCCAGCAACTCGGCGTACAGGGCGGCCAGTTCGGGGCCCGGGTCCGTGCCGAGGGAGTCGGCCAGGGTGCGGCGGGCCGTCTCGTACGCGGCGAGCGCGTCGGCCCGGCGGCCCTCGGCCCGCAGCGTGCGGATCAGCTGGGCGTGCAGCGTCTCGTCGTACGGGTACGAGGCGAGCAGCTCCGTCAGCTCGGGCAGCAGCCCGCCCGTGGCGCCGCGCCGCAGGTCCGCCTCGATGCGGTTGCGGCGTGCGGCCAGGCGCTGCGCCTCGGGGCGTACGGCGGCGTCGCGTTCGGGAAGGTCGGCGAGGGCGGGGCCGCGCCACAGGGCGAGGGCCGCGCGCAGCGTCCGGGCCGCGGCCTCGGGATCGCCCGCCGCCAGCTGGGCGGCGCCCTGGGCCGCGCCCTCCTCGAACGCGTACAGGTCGATGTCGTGCGGCTCGGCGGCGAGCCGGTATCCCGCGGGCCCCGACTCCACGGCCTCCCGGCCGAGCGCGCGGCGCAGCCGGCCGACGAGCGCCTGGAGGGCTGCGGGCGCGTCCTGCGGCGGGTCGTCCGCCCATACGTCGTCGATCAGCGTCGCCACGGACACCGGCCGGGGGGCGCGCAGCGCGAGCGCGGTCAGCAGGGTTCGCAGCCTCGGCCCGCCGAGGGGGACGGCGGTGCCGGTGGTGTCATGCGCCTCGGTGGCGCCCAGGATCAGATACCGCACGGCAGCCATTGTGACGGGGACGGCGCGTGCAGGGGGAATCAATAAGCGCCGGGGCCCGCGGGCCGCCTCCCGCTCCCTCGCCGCTTCTCTGCCCTCTGGTCCGCCCTTCGGGCCCTCCCCGGGCTCGCGTTCGCGCCGTGACCTCGCCCGTCGAGGGCGGACCGGGACCGGGAGGGCCGGGCGGGGCGCACACCGCGGCCGACGGACGGTTTACGGAGGTCGCCAAGGGATTCGACCTGGCCTCGGACGCGTCCCGCCACTCCCGGGACGAGTGCGTGCAGGTCCTCCACGACTGCCTCCGGCTCATCCACGACCCGGCCGACGCCCACTCCGAGCGGGCGCACACGCAGATGAACGCCCGCCTCGGCGCCAACGGCGACCCGCGGTGGCGCGGGCCCCGTCAGGAGCGCAGGGTGGGGCGGCGCGGCGGGGTCACCCCGCCCGCCACCGCCCGCTGCCGGGGTGCGGCGGTGCCCGTCCAGCACGTGCCGCGGCGGGCCAGCAGGCGGCGCAGCCACAGCTCGGTGGAGATCAGGTCGGCGAGCCCGTCCAGCGGCAGCGGCTCGCCCGCGGCGGCCGCGCGGACCGCCTTGCGTACGGTACGGGCCTCGATCAGTCCCGCGTCGGCGAGCAACGGCGCCTCGAAGAGCGAGATCAGCGGGTCGGCCGACTGGCGCAGTCCCGCCCGGGACGCGGCGGTCGAGGGCGCGTGGGAGGGGGCGCCCCAGCCGGGAGGCAGATCGCGCACGCCGGACGCCGACAGGACCGTACGCAGGATGGTGGCGCGGGCGCCGGGCTGGACGCGCAGGGATTCCGGCAGGGCCCGGCAGGCGCGGACGACCTGGTTGTCGAGGAACGGGGCGTGCAGGCGCTGGCTGCGCACCTCGGCGGCCTGTTCCAGGATGCGGTGGTCGGCGGCGTACCGGGCGAGGGCCGCGGACGCACGGGCCTCGCCGGGGCGCTGGGAGGGGGCGGGGCGGGTCGCCGATGCCATCAGACGAACCGATACTTCGGCGAGTGCCTCCCCGGTCAGCCAGCGGGCCGCCGGGCCGGGGCGGGTCCACGACAGGGCGGCCAGGGAGATCGACAGGGGGCTCGCCGCGTCGTCGAAGCGGGGTGTGCGCAGGGCGTCCGCCGCCGACTCGATGCCGGTGCGGTAGGGCGTACGGGCCAGGCGGCGGGCCGCCCGGTAGACGGTCAGCGGGACGAAGAGGGAGTTGGCGCTCGGGCCGCCCGCCTTGGCCAGGGCCGTGGCCGGGCGGAGCAGATGGCGGCGCTGACGGTCCATCAACAGATCGGCCAGGCGCGCCGGATGGGCGTCCAGGACCTGGCGGGCGCCGCTCCCGGTGAAGTGGTCGGCGCTGCCGGCGAGGAGGCGGCGGCGGTGGCGCGGGGCCGCGATGAGGGAGGGGCCCGGCTCGTCGGTGAGCGGGCCTTCGAGGTCGGCGTACGGCAGCGACTCCTCGGAGCCCGTCACCACCACGTGGTGCAGGCGGGGGTTGGCGGCCATCGCGCCGGCCCGCTCCAGTTCGGCCTGACGGCCCGCGCCCGGCACGGTCAGGTCGTTGAAGGTGACCGCGAGCAGGCGCTCGCCCGCCCCGGTGCCGTGGCCGAGGACCGTGCCCGGCACTCCGGGCAGCCCGGCCGCGAGCAGGGCGAGGGTGGCGGACGCGGGGCCGCCGGACAGGTCGGCCCCTATGCCGGGGGCCGGGCCCCCGCGGGCGGCGCGCCGCTCGGCCGGGCCCATGCCCGGGACCGGGCCGGGGTCCGGCGGCAGGGTCTCGGGGGCGTGCCGGGGCGCGGTGAGTCTGGCCCGTACCGCCGAGACCAGCGCGTCGCGCACGCCCTCCACCGCGGCGACGGGCTCGCGTTGGGGCGCGGCGACCGCGAGGGAGGCGACCGGTTCGTACCCGGTGATCTCCCGCGAGCCCTCGCGCAGCACGAGCGCGTGGCCGGGCGGGATGCGCCGGACGCCCGCGTAGGGCGTCGAGTCGCCGAGCGCCTCGGGCACGTCGGGGCAGGCGAGGAGGGCGGCGAGGTGCCCGATGTCGAGCTGGGCCTCGATGAGGTCGGCGAGCGGAAGTGCCGCCGTGCCGTAGGCCGTTCCGCCCGCCCAAGGGGTGTAGAAGACGGGCCGCGCGCCGGCCAGGTCGCCGACGACCGTGACGCGGCGGGCGACCTGGGCGACGGCCGTGTAGCTGCCGGGCCAGGCGGTGAGGTGGCGCAGCGCGCCCCCGCGCGCGGCGAACAGGCCGACCCGGAGCTCCTCGTCGGTGGCGGCGCAGCAGCCCAGGACGGCGAGGCGGGTGTCGGCGCCCACGCTGACGATGCGGATCTCGTCGGGCCGCCAGTCGCCCACCGCCCACAGCGGATCCGGGTCGCCCCACAGGAGTTGGGCCCCGACGGGGTGAACGGTGCGCCCCTCCTCGGGCTCACCCACGGCCCCGGCGGTGCCGTAGCCGCCCGTGCCGTAGCCGCCCGCGCGGAAGCTTGCGGCGACGCTGCTCCACCCCACCAACCATCGCATCGCGCCTCCACAGGCTGTGGACAACTCGTGGACAACCCCGTCCGCCCGGACGGCCCGGGGCGGCCGTCGGACGTGCCGGTGACGGCCCCCGGCACGGGACCGGGCAGGGCCGAAGGAGTCCGGGACCCCATGCTGCCACGACAACGGCGCCCCGGAGGGGCTACGGGTAGCGGGCGCAAAAAGTGAACGCGCCCCGGCCGCTGGCCGATTGGCGTCGTCCCCGGGACGTACGGGTCGGGGCCCGGGTGATCGGGAAAGCGTTCCGGGGTCATCGGGCGAGGGTCGATATCCAGCCATTCTCGGGCCGTGGAGGGGCCGCCACACCAGCCTCCCGGGGCCCTCAACACACAGTCCGGGAGGCGCTGTTCGCCTCCCGGACCGGTCCGCCGCCCGCGGGGATTGAGGCGGCGGTGTCCCCCAGCCCACTGGATCCATGCAGCGGGCCGACCCACGCACCACACATGGAAGCGCTCCCCCGGGGGACCTGCGAGAGCGCACGGCCGGGCGCACGGCCACACGTCGGGAGCGCGGCGGCGGCCACTCCCGCCTCACCCCCGGCGCAACGGCCCCGCGATCACGGCGCGCCCCGGGGTGTCAGCAACTGTTCGTACGGAAAACAATCTCGCCATACGGAAGACCGCCTCTTAACGGTCGGGATGCGGCGAACTACGCTGTGTTTACTGCTGTTCCCCACGGGTGGCATATTCCCGAGGGCTCGGCCACATGCTTTTGCGGCCGACGATCCGGACACCACACCGCCCGGGGGAACGCCGTCTGTGTCGAGGGGTGGCGCATGTCCAGGGAGCAACGCGGGCCGAACGAGAAGCTCGGCACCGTTCTCGCCCTCGCGGGAATCAGCAATGCCGGCCTGGCGCGACGGGTCAACGACCTCGGCGCGCAACGGGGCCTGACCCTTCGCTACGACAAGACCTCCGTGGCCCGGTGGGTCTCCAAGGGCATGGTGCCCCAGGGCGCCGCGCCCCATCTCATAGCCGCGGCCATCGGCGCCAAGCTGGGCCGCCCCGTGCCGCTGCACGAAATCGGCCTCGCGGACGCGGACCCGGCCCCCGAGGTCGGGCTCGCCTTCCCGCGCGACGTGTCGGAGGCGGTGCGCTCGGCGACCGATCTGTACCGGCTGGATCTGGCCGGGAGGCGGGCGGGCGGCGGCATCTGGCAGTCGCTCGCGGGCTCGTTCGCGGTCAGCGCGTACGCCACGCCCGCCTCCCGCTGGCTCATCACACCCGCCGACTCCTCGGTGGCCCGCAGCGTCGACCTGACCGACCTGCCCCCGCTGAAGGTCGGCCACAGCGACGTGGCCAAGCTCCGCGAGGCGGCCGAGGACGCCCGCCGGTGGGACTCCAAGTACGGCGGCGGAGACTGGCGTTCGTCCATGGTGCCGGAGTGCTTACGGGTCGACGCGGCCCCGCTGCTGCTCGGCTCGTACAGCGACGAAGTGGGGCGCGCGCTGTTCGGCGCGACCGCCGAACTGACCAGACTCGCCGGCTGGATGGCCTTCGACACCGGCCAGCAGGAGGCCGCCCAGCGCTACTACATCCAGGCCCTACGGCTCGCCCGCGCGGCGGCCGACGTGCCGCTCGGCGGCTACGTCCTGGCCTCGATGTCGCTCCAGGCCACCTACCGCGGCTTCGCCGACGAGGGCGTCGACCTCGCGCAGGCCGCCGTCGAGCGCAACCGCGGGCTCGCCACCGCCCGCACCATGTCCTTCTTCCGCCTCGTGGAGGCGCGCGCCCACGCCAAGGCGGGCGACGGGCACCCGGCCGAGGCCGCGCTCAAGGCCGCCGAGTCCTGGCTCGAGCGCTCGCGCGACGGCGACTGCGACCCCTCCTGGCTCGGCTTCTACTCCTACGACCGCTTCGCGGCGGACGCGGCGGAGTGCTACCGCGACCTGAAGGCGCCCCGGCAGGTGCGCCGCTTCACCGAGCAGGCCCTGTCGCGGCCCACCGAGGAGTTCGTCCGCTCGCACGGGCTGCGGCTCGTGGTGAGCGCGGTGGCCGAGCTGGAGTCGGGGAACCTGGACGCGGCGTGCGCTGCGGGCACCCGCGCCGTCGAGGTCGCGGGCCGCATCTCCTCGGCCCGCACGACCGAGTACGTGCGCGATCTGCTGCACCGCCTGGAGCCCTACGGGGACGAGCCGCGCGTCGCCGAGCTGCGCGAACGGGCCAGGCCACTGCTCGTGACCCCGGCCTAGGGCCTCGACCGGACGTTTACCGGGATTGTCAGTGGGTCAGTGCAGTATGTGGTGAGGGGGTCCGGGGCCGTCCTCCGGGAAGGAACACGGCCGGGGTGGGAGGTGTGTGGGTGACGACGTACGACTGCGACGTGCTGGTGATCGGCGGCGGGATCGTCGGTCTGTCGACGGCGTACGCCCTCACGCAGGCATCGCCCGGGACGCGCGTGACGGTCCTGGAGAAGGAGAGCGGCCCCGCCCGGCACCAGACCGGGCGCAACAGCGGGGTCATCCACAGCGGCATCTACTACAAGCCCGGCTCCCTCAAGGCGCGCTTCGCGGTGCGGGGCGCGGCCGAGATGGTCGAGTTCTGCGCACGGCACGGCATCGCCCACGAGGTGACCGGCAAGCTGATCGTGGCCACCGAGCGCGCCGAGCTGCCGCGGCTGCACGCGCTGGTCCAGCGCGGCCGGGAGAACGGCATCCCGGTGCGCGAGCTGGGCCCGGCGCAGATAGCGGCGTACGAGCCGGAGGTGCGCGGGCTGGCCGCGATCCACGTCGGCACGACGGGGGTGTGCGACTACGGGGCGGTGGCGGCCCGCCTCGCCGAGCTGTCCGGTGCGGACGTGCGCTACGGCGCGGAGGTCGTCCACGTCTCCCGGCGCCCGGAGCTGGGCGCCGCCGTGCGCACGGCCGACGGCACGGTGCTGCGCGCCCGCGCCCTGGTCAACTGCGCGGGGCTGCACTGCGACCGGGTGGCACGGCTCGCGGGCGACGATCCCGGGGTGCGGATCGTGCCGTTCCGCGGCGAGTACTACGAGCTGGCCCGGCCCGGTCTGGTCAAGGGCCTGGTCTACCCGGTGCCCGACCCCGCCTTCCCCTTCCTCGGCGTCCACCTCACCCGGGGTGTCGACGGCTCGGTCCACGTCGGCCCCAACGCGGTGCCCGCCGCGGCCCGCGAGGGCTACGACTGGCGGACGGTGCGCCCCGCCGAGCTGGCCGGCACCCTCGGCTGGCCCGGCACCTGGCGGATAGCCCGCCGCCACTGGCGCTACGGCGCGGGCGAGGTGCGCCGCTCCCTGTCGAAGCGCGCCTTCACGGACGCGGTACGCCGGCTGCTGCCCGCCGTCGAGGAGTCCGACCTGCGCACGGCCCCGGCGGGAGTCCGCGCACAGGCCGTCCTGAGGGACGGCACCCTGGTGGACGACTTCCTGATCCGGGAAACTCCGAGAGTGGTCCACGTCCTGAACGCCCCGAGCCCGGCGGCGACGGCGTCGTTGCCGATCGGAAGAGAAGTGGCGGGAAGGGTACTGGCATCCCTGCCCCACCCCTAGCGCCCCTGGCGAAGCGACGCCGCACCCCTGCCAGCAGCAGGGTCGTAGAATTGGCCGCATTGTGTCTGAGCACCCCCACACCCCAGAAGCCCCGGCCGCGGCGGCCACCGAAAAGGTCCTGCCCAGGGACAAGGCGCCCCGCTTCCCGGGCGGCCCGGCGGCCGACCCCGCCGGCTCGCACCACGAACGCCGCATCCGCAGCTTCCAGCCCCGCCGCAGCCGCGTCACCACCGGCCAGGGCGAGTACCTGGAGCGCCTGTGGCCGGTGTGGGGCTTCGACATCGACGGGCTGCGCAGGATCGATCTGGCCGAGATGTTCGACGGCCTCCCCGTGGTCCTGGAGATCGGCTTCGGCATGGGCGAGGCCACCGCGCAGATGGCCGCGGACGACCCGTCCACCGGCATCCTCGCGGTCGACGTGCACACCCCCGGCCAGGGCAACCTCCTCGGCCTCGCCGAGCGCGGCGGCCTGAGCAACGTCCGCGTGGCCAACGGCGACGCGATCATCCTGCTGCGCGAAATGCTGGAGCCGGACGCCCTGGACGGCCTGCGCGTGTACTTCCCCGACCCGTGGCCCAAGAAGCGGCACCACAAGCGCCGCCTGATCCAGCCCGAGTTCCTCTCGCTCGCCGCGACGCGGATGAAGCCCGGCGCGGTACTGCACTGCGCGACGGACTGGGAGGACTACGCCGAGCAGATGCTGGAAGTCCTCGAAGCCCACCCCGACTTCGAGAACACGGTCGAGGGCGGCGGCTACGCGCCCCGCCCCGCGTTCCGGCCGCTGACCCGGTTCGAGGGCCAGGGCCTCGACAAGGGCCACGTCGTGCACGACCTGCTGTTCCGGCGTGTCGGGCACAGCGGGTAGTGCAGGCACCGTCGCGCATTGTCAGTGACCCTCGTTAGGGTCGTCTGGTGTCCTTCGAGTCGCTTCCGCACCGCCCGCACCCCGGGCAGGCGCCCCAGCAGGCCGGGCCGGGTCTCACGGCCCAGCCCGTTCCGGCGTGCGCGGACGAGCCCCGGTTCGACGCGGTCCCGCCGGACCGGGCGAAGTGGCGCTACCGCCCGCGCCGCGACTTCTGGCGTTCCAAGGCGGTCCGCGCGGGCGCGCTGATCACCCTGCTCGCGCTGTGCGGCCTGGTCATCTTCGCTCTCGTACGGGACCAGACCGGCACCGAGGGCTTCCTGGTGGGGCTCGGGCTCGCGGTGCTTCCGGTGCCGCTGCTCGGCGCCGCGTTCCGCTGGCTGGACCGGGTCGATCCCGGCCCGTGGCGCAACCTCCTGTTCGCCCTGTCGTGGGGCGCCTGCGCCGCCGCCCTGGTCGCGATCATCGCCAACTCGTTCGCGACGCGCTGGATAGCCACGGCCACCGCCGACCCGTCCTCCGCCGACCATCTGGGCGCCAGCGTCATAGCGCCCATCGTCGAGGAGAGCGCGAAGGCGGTGGCCGTCCTGCTGCTGTTCCTCTTCCGCAGACGCGACTTCAAGGGGATCGTCGACGGCGTCGTCTTCGCCGGTTTCACCGCCACCGGCTTCGCCTTCACCGAGAACATCCTGTACCTGGGCAACGCCTTCGGAGAGGACCAGGCCAGCCACAGCGGGGGCCTCGCCTCGACCACGGCGGCGACGTTCTTCGTACGGGTCGTCATGTCGCCGTTCGCGCACCCCCTGTTCACCGTGCTGACCGGCATCGGCTTCGGCATGGCCGCGCTCGCGCCGCCCGGCAGGCGGCTGCGCCGGGTCGCCTTCCCGCTGCTGGGCCTGGTGTGCGCGATGGGCATGCACGCCCTGTGGAACAGTTCGACGCTGTTCGGGGTGTACGGCTTCTACATCGTGTACGGGGCCTTCATGGTGCCGGTGTTCGGGCTGCTGACCTGGCTCGCGATCTGGAGCCGCCAGCGCGAGCTGCGGACGATCGCCGCCGAGCTGCCCGCGTACGCCGCGGCCGGCTGGCTCGGTCCCGCCGAGCCGCTCGCGCTGTCCTCGATGCGGGCCCGCGCCACAGCCCGCGACTTCGCGCACCACCGCTTCGGCGGGAAGCCCGCGGCACGGGCGGTCGCCGAGTACGAGGCGTTCGCGACCGCGCTCGCCTTCCTGCGCCACCGCGCCTACCGCAGCGCGGGAGCCACCGGCCCTGGGCCCGACTTCGCGGCCCGCGAGCAGGAGCTGCTCCACCATCTGTGGGAGCGCAAGCCGGTCGCAGCCCCGGCGCTGCTGTACGCGGCGGGCGCGACGGGCCGGATCTGGCTGCCCCCACAGCCGGGCCCCCCGCACCCCTACACCCAGCACGTGCAGTACACGCCCTACGCTCCGCATCCCCCCTACAACCAACCAGCCCCGGCCCACCACAACCCGTACTTGCACTGACCCCAGACCAAAACGGGCCAAGGGGCGCGGGGAACTGCGCGAGCAAGCGGTCACGGCCCGCAGACGAAAGAGGGGTTCAGGGGCGCGGGGAACTGCGCGAGCAACCACCCACGCCGGACGGACGACAGCGCATCAAGGGGCGCGAGGAACTGCGCGAAACGGGCCACCCCGCAGGGCCACCTCAGGGATTGAGGCCCTTCGACTGAAGCCAGGCCATGGGATCGATACCCGTACCGGACGGCGTGTGCACCTCCAGGTGCAGATGCGGCCCGGTCACATTCCCCGTCGCACCGACGCGCCCGATGACATCCCCCGCCGCCACCTGCTGCCCCACCGACACCGCGAGGGACGACTGGTGGCAGTACCAGAGCTCGCTGCCGTCGTCGAGCGCGATGACCGTGCGGTAGCCGTACGCCCCCGCCCAGCCCGCCGACTTGATCGTCCCGGAGTGGATCGCCTTGAGCGGCGTACCCGTCGGGGCCGCGAAGTCGAGGCCGGTGTGGTGGCCGGAGGACCACATCGAGCCGGCCTCGCCGAACGTGGAGGTGAGCGTGTACGAGCCCACCGGCAGCGAGTAGCTCGCGGCCAGCTTGGCGAGCCGCTCCTCCTCCGCCTTCTTCGCCGCGGCCTCCTCGGCCGCCTTCTTGTCGGCCGCGGCCTGGGCGGTGGCCGCGTCCTGCTTGGCCTTGGCCTCGGCGGCCGCCTTCTCGGCGGCGGCCTTCTGCGCGGCCGCCTTCGCCTCGGCCGCCGCACCGGCCTTCTGCTGCTCGGCCTGCTGGAGGATGCGGGCGCGCAGCGCCTCACCGGCGTCGGTGGCGCCCTGTTCGGCCTCGGCGGTGGACAGGCCGGCCATGGTGAGCGGCGCGGCGGCGATCTTCTGGTCGGCCCGGGCCGCGGCGGTCTTCGGGGCGTCCGCGCCGTGCGCGACGAGTTCGCCGACGCCGGGCAGCGACCCGAGGTCGGGCAGGTTGTCCTTGACGGAGTCGGGCAGGGATATGGAGACCGGCGGCTTGGTCTGCGCGGTGGCCATGCCGCCCGCGCCGACCGCGGCTATGACGCCGACGCCGAGGACGGTGGAGCTGCGGGCGAGGCCGCCGCGCTGCTTGGCCACCCGGTGGCGGCCGCGTACCGGGCGGACGGACTCCTCGGTCGGGTCCCACTCCTCCCAGCTCTCGGTCTCGCCGGGTACGTCCCCGTACAGCGAATGCGGAGGCATGGGGGTGTCGAGGGCAGGCTCGTTGGACGCCACGAAGGCGCGCTCCTTTCCTTCCTTCTCGCCTACCGGGTTAGCTGACGGGTTCGGAGCAGGAAGGTCTCCTACGAGCGCCCGGGAAGGCGCCCGATTCACCCCAAGTTGGTGGTTCCCCGGTTCCCTTGCGGAATTCGGCGCAGGCGCGCGGCGCCGCCTTGGCGGCGGCTGGGACGACCGCGCTGCGTTATCGAACGTTAATAGACAGCAGGGGTGGTTTCCAAGCCGTTCCCACTGATCGTTAACGGTCCTGGCCTGGACTTACCGCACCATAGCCGGGCCAAGCCGGGCGAGTTGACGGCTCCTCGGGGTCACGCGCGTCACACTCCATTTCTGACGGTGTGTCAATTGTTATGCGCAGCGACACCCTTCGGGCACGCACCGTGAGCGCCTCATTTCACGATCCTGACGGTGCGCCGCCGCTCGGGCTGCCCCTCGCTCGGCCGGGTCACCGCGAGCAGCGCCATGTCGTCGCTCGCGCCGCCGCCCGTGTACCGGCGCACGTCGTCGACGAGCGCGTCCAGGACCTCCTCCGGGCCGGGGAAGATCGCCCCGCGCAGCCGGGTGCCCGGGTCGTAGAAGACTCCCTCGGCGTCCCGCGCCTCGGACAGGCCGTCGGTGTAGAGGAGCAGCGTCGACCCGGCGGGAAAGGGGTGCGGATCGGACCGGTCCGGCCACACCCCGAGGTCCGCCATGCCGAGCGGCAGCGCGGGCTCGCTCGGCACGAGGGTGTCGAGGGAGCCGTCCGCGTGCAGCAGGAACGGCTCGGGGTGCCCCCGGTTCACCAGACGTACGGTGCCGTCGCCGCGCGGGATCTCGGCGAGCAGCGCGGTGGTGAACCCCTCGACCGCGTCGAGCCGGTCGCGGCGGGTGCCCTCGCGGGCCAGCGCCCGCTCCAGGCGCTGGGTCACCGCCTCCAGGGACGACTCGTGCTCGGCGGCCTCGCGGAAGGCGCCGATCACCACGGCGACGGCCTCCACCGCCTGGAGGCCCTTGCCGCGTACGTCACCGACGATGAGCCGCACCCCGTACGGGGTGTCCTGCACGGCGAACAGGTCACCGCCGATGAAGGCGTCCGCCTGCGCCGCCTCGTACCGCGCGGCCACGTGGAGGCCGCCGATCCGGGCCGCGGGCGTGGGCAGGACGGCGCGCTGCGCTGTCTCGGCGATGACGCGGGCCGAGGCGAGCTGCTCGTCGCTGCGGCGCAGGATGCGGTTGATGACGAGGGCCAGGGCACCCACCGTCAGCACGGTGAACAGCTCGCTGGCGCCTTCACCCAGGTTGGGAAGATCGTGTATGAACCAGAGCGCCACCACCGCGAGCATCGAGCCCAGGCCGATGGCGGCGGTGGCGCGGGCCGAGTGGAACGGGGCGGCGATCACGGGGGCGCCGGCGAACAGCGCGGCGAACGTCAGGTCGGGCGGGGTCGAGGCGTCGGAGACGAAGCCGACGACGATGAGCAGTACGGGTAGCGCCCGTACCAGGCGCCCGTCGCCCTCCGCTGCCTGCCGCACCCGTCCAGCCTGGCGCCTTCCGGCCGCCCCGGCGACTCGGCGCGCCCAAGCGGGTGCCGGTCAGTGGCGGCGGCAGCGGTGCGGGCCCGGGCGTCCCCGGGCGCAGCTCCCTGGGGTGTGGCGGTGGTTCGCGCCCCGATCGGGCACGCACGGCAGCTCGACCCAGCCGCCGCGGTTCAGTCGGCAGCCGTGCGCGGGGGCCGCGGTCCCGGCGGCCGGCACCCGGGCGACCGGGGCGGGCCCGGCCGTCTTCTCACAGCCGCTCAGGACGAGCGCGCAGACGACGAGCAGCAGCACGGCAGGCACCTTCCGCCGTGTCCTTCGCTGTCCCGACCGCGTCGCCGCTCTCCCGTGCTCACTCATGGCGAGCGCGAGACTACTCCGCGCACGTGCTCCCGGTGGCGGCCGGACCGTCGGTGAGGTGCCGCTCGGCGTACACCGTCAGGGCGTCCCGGACGAATTCCGCCGTCCCCTCGCCGTGCTTGTCGTAGTTGACGCCGAAGCGCGGGTCCTCGACGTACATCCGGCCGAGGCCGATGACGTACGACCTGCCCGCGGGCGCGGTGGCGGACAGCCAGGCGACGTGGCGCCGCGCGATGTCCTGGGCCACGTCGCCGTCGGCGGCGTGGGCGGCCGCGTGGGCGGCTCCCCAGTCCCGGGCGATGTCCTCGTGCTCCTTGAGGAACCCCTTCTTCTGCTCCTCGGTGAGCGAGCGCCACCAGCGGTCGCTCTTGCGGTAGGCCTCCCGGCCCCAGCGCCGGGTCACCTCCTCCTCGTACCGCGTGTGGTCGAAGCCGTCGAACACTTCCTCGGCCATGAGCTCTTCTCCCTTCTCGGTCTTGTGCAGGGTGGTCCGCACGGACGCGATCTGCCGCGCGATGCGCTCGCGCTCCTGTTCCAGGAGGCGCAGATGGGTGCGCAGGGCGGCGCTCGGATCGCGTTCGCCCTCCAGGACCTCGCCGATCACCGGCAGCGACAGGCCCAGCTCCCGCAGGAGCAGGATCCGCTGGAGGCGGACCAGGGCCGCCTGGTCGTAGTAGCGGTAACCGTTGCTTCCGATCCGGCTCGGGGCGAGCAGGCCGAGGTCTCCGTAGTGCCGGAGGGTGCGGCTCGTCGTCCCGGCCTTCTTGGCGATCTCCTGGATCGACCACTCCTTGCTGTTCACATCGACCACGCTAGAACTTGACGTTGCGTAAAGGTCAAGCGTCGTCGGGCGGCACCGGGAAACGCGAAGAGGCCCGGCACTCGAAAGTGCCGGGCCTCTTCGTTCAGTAGCGGGGACAGGATTTGAACCTGCGACCTCTGGGTTATGAGCCCAGCGAGCTACCGAGCTGCTCCACCCCGCGTCGGTAAACACAACTGTACGCCATTCGGAGAGGTGCTCCGCACCATTTACCGTTCCGCCCCCGCGTCGGCGGGAGCCATGCGCCCACCCGCCGGTCGGCGCCACCGGACGCGCCGCACCGTCGGGGGCCGAACACGCTTGAGGGGCCCGGCAGTTGGCGCTTCGCGCCGGTGCCGGGCCCCTCGGGGCGTGCGGGGTGACCGGGTCAGACGGACGAGCCGCGACGGCGGCGCGCGCCGAGCCAGGTGACCGCTCCGCCGAGGGCGACCAGGGCGGCGGCGACACCGGCGTACAGGCCGGTGCGGGAGTCCGTGCCGGTGTGGGCGAGGCTGCCGGTGGCCGGGGCGGTGGTCAGGTTGGCGTTGGCCGCGGCGGCCGGGGCGGCGGCGACGGACGCGGCGGACGCGGAGGCGGGCTTCGCGGACGGCGTTCCGGTGGGCTTGGCGGACGGCTTCCCGGCGGGCGCGGTCCCCTCGCTCTTCGGGCCGAGCGGGAACTGCACCTGGGCGTCGCCGAACGGGTAGTCGTTGTCGGAGGACAGCGCCACCCGGACCTCGGCCGTGATCGGGGTGGCCTTCTTGATCTGGGTGTGGACGCCCAGCGTGATCCGCAGCGGCAGGGTGCGCACGCCGGAGGCGGCGCCGAAGCCCTTCGCGATCGTGGGCAGGGTGACGCTGTTGTCGCCCTCCACCTTCAGGTCCTGCCAGCGGCCGTCGATCAGGCCCTGCACGAAGAAGGCCGGGTTCTTGACCTGCGGGTCGGCGTACGAGAGGTAGAGGCGGCTGGTGAGCGCGCTGTTGAAGACGCCGTCGCCGGTGGCCCGGTAGTTCAGGTCGAGGAACTGGCGCTCGTGCGGGCCGTCCATGGTGGAGCCGGGCTTCTTCGCGAACCAGGTCTTCAGGGAGCCCGCCTTGATCTGCGGGTCCGCCTTGAAGGTGTGGGAGGCCTGGTGGTTTTGCGCCACCTCGCCGTTGAGGCTGGTGGCCGTGAGCTTGAAGTCGCCGTCGTTGGTCGGGTAGTCGGCGCCGAGGCCGACGGTGACCTTCCAGGTCAGCTTGCCGTTGGCCGGAACGTCGAAGCCGTCGCCCATGCCCTTGCCGGCGGGGTAGAACATGCCCTGCCAGCCGCCGTCCTGGTGCCCGACGAAGTACTTGGTGGCGGGCGCGTCCTCCGCGTCGACCTTGAACACCACGTCGTTCGTCCGCAGCGGGCTCGCGCCGGTCACGTCGCCGAGCATCCACGGGTGGAACGCCTGCGTCGTCTGCGTGGGGTTGCGCACCGTCAGCTCGAACGTCTCGGTCGCCCCGCCCCGGGTCAGCGGGCCGTTCGGCGCCGGGGTCCCCATCTCCATCACCAGCGGGCGCCGCGCGTCCTCGGACGGCGCGGCCTGCGCCGACATCGGCATCAGGACGGTGCCGGCGACGGCGGCGACGACAACGGCGGTGGCCGCGGGGCGGAAGAGGCGGTGGGCGATGCGAGCGGACATGGTGGACTCCCCCCAAGGAATCACAAGGGCTCTCTGCGCGGCGGCAGTCGGCGAAGAGGAACGAGAAGGTTCAGCGGGCGCACGGCCGACCGCGGCAGAGCGCCGGGCCGACGGATGTGCTGGGTGGTGCGAAGGTGTCGCCGCTTCGCCGGTCCTGCATCCCCCCGGCCGCTGCGATGTGCTCATCCTCTGTCAGAACCTGACCCTGAACGATCTCCACTCTGTCACCGCTGGGCAACAGCGGTTCCGGCCCCCGAAACGGCGCTCGGGCCCTGGTCAGCCGGTGGTCGGCGCGAGGCTCCGGGCCAGGTCGAGCCAGCGGGCGAGGGTGCGGGCGGCCGCGCCGGAGTCGATCGCGTGCCGGGCCTCGTCGAGGGCCTCGCCGAACGCGTCGCGCAGCTCGCGCTCCTCCAGTCCCCGGTACGCGGCCAGCGCTCCCGCGGCGTTGGCCAGCACGGCGTCGCGCACCGGCCCCTCTTCGCCGTTCATGACGCGGTGCACGGCACGCGCGTTGTAGGCCGCGTCACCGCCGCGCAGCGCGTCCGGCGGGCAGCGCGGAAGCCCGAAGTCGGCCGTGTCCAGACGCTCCTGGCGCACCCGCTTGCCCGCCGCGATCCACACGTCGGTGGGCGCCGCCGTGGTGATCTCGTCGAGCCCGTCACCGCCGCACACCACCAGCGCGCAGGCCCCGCGCGCCGCGAGGACGTCCGCGAGGACCGGGGCGAGCGCCGTGTTGGAACAGCCGACGACGGCGGTGGCCGGGCGGGCCGGATTGGTCAGCGGGGCAAGGTAGTTGATGACCGTCGGCACGCCGAGTGACTTCCTGACCGGCCCGGCGTGACGCAGCCCGTGGTGGAAGCGGGGCGCGAAGGTGAAGGCGATGCCGTTCTCGCGGACGCAGCGCGCCACGGCGTCCGGGGTCAGGTTCAGCGGCAGCCCGAGCGCCTCCAGCACGTCGGCGGCCCCAGCCTTGCTGGACACGGACCGCCCGCCGTGCTTGACCACCGGCACCCCGGCCCCGGCGACGACAACGGCCGCCATGGTGGACACGTTCACGGTGTGCGTGCCGTCGCCGCCGGTTCCGACGATGTCCACGACCGCGGACCCGTCCACGTCCAGCGGAACGACCCGCTCCATCAACGCGTCGAGCAGCCCGTGAACCTCCTCGGCACACTCGCCCTTGGCCCGCAGCGCCACCAGGAACCCGGCGAGCTGCGCCGGTTCGGCCCCGTCGTCCATCACCTGGCGCATGGCCCAGCGGGTGTCGTCGGCGCCGAGGTCCTCGCCCCTGAGGAGTGCGGCCAGCAGGCGCCGCCAGGAGCGGTCGGAATCGGTCACGGGGCTCCCTCGGATGCGGGCCCGGCCGCGGCGAGGAGGCCGAGCGTGTTCCCGCACCCTACCGACCACCGCAGCGAGGAAGCCTCCCCTATCGTGCGCCCATGACCGCCCCGTCCCAGCACCCGCTCCTCTTCCTCGACGTCGACGGCCCACTCATCCCGTTCGGCGGCCCGGACGGACACGCGACCTACGGAACGCCGGGCCCCGAGACCGCCAACCCCCTCCTGAACAGGCTGAATCCGAAGTACGGGCCCCGCCTGGCCGCGCTCTCCCGCTCCTGCGACCTCGTGTGGGCCACCACATGGATGGCCGACGCGAACGAGTGCGTCGCACCCCGGCTCGGCCTCCCCGAGCTGCCGGTCCTCGACTGGCCCGAACCGTCGGACGGGGACGAAGGGGCCGAACGGGCGGGCCTGCACTGGAAGACCCGCGCCGTGCTCGCCCACGCGGCCGGGCGCCCGTTCATCTGGATCGACGACGAGATCACGGAGATCGACCGCACCTGGGTGTCCGCCCACACCGGGGCCCGAACCCTGCTCCACCGCGTCGACCCCCGCCGGGGCCTCACCGACGCGGACTTCACGACGATCGAGGAGTGGCTGCGCGGCACAGGGTGAGGCGCGGACACGGTGATCGCCCCCGCCCGGCGGGGCCACGTCGGTACGCGCCCGGGCCGCGACGGGCCGAAACGGCTTCGGCCCGACCGGAGTCATCCGGTCGGGCCGAGGAATCACCAGGTCAGAAGAGGCGTCTCCGCCGCGCCGACCGGTAGGCCATGTCGGACTCGAACCGACAACCAACGGATTAAAAGTCCGCTGCTCTGCCAATTGAGCTAATGGCCCTTGGCGAGTCACCCCCGAGCATAGCCCGACGCCGCCCGGCAGCCGATCGGGTATCGGCTGTCGGGGCCGTCGCGGGTCGGGGGCAGGGGTCGTCCCGCCGCTCGCGGGGTGGACACAGCGGGTCGAATCCCCCGGGCGCGGCGCTACTCCCGCGGCCGGGCCGAGTCCGTGGGCCGCAGGAACCAGTGCCGGGCGGACGCCAGCCACCACACCGTCGCGAAGCCCAGGACGGCGAGGACCGCGATCGGGGCGTAGTTGAAGGTCTCCCACGTCACCGGGGACACCTGCGGCAGCATGAACAGGACTGTGATGACCGCCACCCAGGCAACCGCCACGACGCCGATCGGGCGCGACCAGCGGCCCAGGTGCCAGGGGCCCCGGGCGAAGGAGTCCCCGCGGAACAGGCGCAGCAGGGTCGGGATCACGTACGCGATGTAGAGGCCGATCACCGCGATCGAGGTCACGGCCGCGTACGCCGTCACGTTGATCAGGTAGGGCAGGCCCAGGACAAGGGCCGCTCCCGCCGCGAGCCACACCGCCGCGACCGGCGTGCGGGTACGGGGGCTCACCGTGTGCCAGAGCCGCGAGAAGGGCAGCGCGCCGTCGCGTGAAAAGGCGTAGATCATGCGGGAGTTGGCGGTCACCGAGGCCATTCCGCAGAACAGCTGGGCGCCGATCACCACGAGCAGGAGCAGCTTGCCGCCGGCCTCGCCGAGGGAGTCCAGGAGGATCTGGGCGGGCGGCGCGCCGGTGTCCGAGTTCAGCTGGGTGTCGTACGAACCGATCGCGTACGTGAAGCCGAGGAGGAGGACGAAGCCCGCTATCCAGGACGTCCAGATGGAGCGGACGATGCCGCGCGGGCCCGCCGTGGAGGCGTCGTGGGTCTCCTCCGTCATGTGCGCGGAGGCGTCGTACCCGGTGAAGGTGTACTGCGCCATCAGCAGGCCGATCAGGACCACGTACGCGCTGTTCGTGAAGCCGGTCTCGTTCACGAAGCGGGTGAAGACGAACGAGGTGGACTGGTGCTTACCGGGGACGAGGGCCAGCGCGGCCACGATCGCCACCACGCCAAGGACGTGCCACCACACGCTCACGCTGTTGAGGAACGCGACGATGCGCACCCCGAAGGTGTTCAGGAGGCCGTGGAGCAGCAGGATCGCCGCGAACAGCAGGATCGTACGGGCCGCGGTGACCTCGAAGCCGAACTGGAGGTTCAGGTACGCCCCGAGGAAGGACGCCGCGCCGAAGTCGACGCCCGCCGTCACCGCGATCTGGCCCAGCACGTTGAACCAGCCCGTGAACCACGCCCACGCCGCGGCCTGGCGGGGCGGGGCGAGGCGGTGGGCCCAGAAGTAGAGGCCGGCCGAGGTGGGATAGGCCGAGCAGATCTCGGCCATCGCGAGCCCGACGACCAGCGTCATCAGGCCGACCACGACCCAGCCCCACGTGATGAGCGCCGGGCCGCCGGTCTTCATGCCGTACGCGTACATCGTCAGGCAGCCGGAGAGCACCGAGATGATCGTGAACGAGACGGCGTAGTTGGAGAAGGCCGACATGCGGCGGGCCAGGACCTGCTTGTAGCCCAACTGGGCCAGGCGTTCCTCGTCCGACCCCGGGGCCCCCTCGGGGGCGCCCTCGCTGGTGGTGCCGACGTCACTTGTCATGCCCCCGGTGATGCCCGCACCGGGGTCCTGACATGCCATCAGCCGGACCAAGGAATGACCAGATCCGATCGCCTACCCGCCCAACGTGGCCGCTAATAGAGCGACTTGTACATGTTCCAGCCCCCGCCGAGCAGCTTCCGCTCGCCGAAGGCACCGTTGCCCGCGCCCGGGTAGAGCCAGAGCGTGCCGTTCTGCTCGCGGGCCAGCAGGTCGGGCCTGCCGTCGCCGTCCAGGTCGCCCGCGCCCACCAGGGCGTCGAAGCCGCCCCAGCCGGCGCCGAGCCGGATCCGGTCGCCGAAGCCGCCCGTGCCGTTGCCGGGGTACGTCCACAGGACACCGGCCGCGTCCCGGGCCAGCAGGTCGCCCCTGCCGTCGCCGGTCAGGTCGCCCGCGCCGACGACCAGGAGCCCGCCCCAGCCCCAGCCCGCCTTGACCGGGTCCTTGAAGCCCAGGGTGCCGTTGTCGGAGTAGACGTACAGGTCACCGCCCGGCGTGCGGGCCACCAGGTCGGCGCGGCCGTCGCCGTCCACGTCGCCGGGCGAGACCAGGGTGTCGTACGCGTCCCAGCCCTTGCCCAGGCCGCGGTACGCGGTCGAGGGCCTCAGCGGGGCCCCGCACTCGGGGGTGTACGCCCGCAGCTCGCCGCTCGCCATCCGCACCAGGACGTCGTTGCACCGGTCGCCGTTCACGTCCCGGTACGGGATCGCCGCGGTCAGCGCGTTCGCCCCGGTCCAGCCCTCGCCCTGGGCCTGCGCCTCGCCGGCGACACCGGGTCCGGTCCGCAGGTCGAAGCGGCCGGACGGAGTCAGCGCGAGGAGGTCGGCGCGGCCGTCGGGGCCGCCCGCGCCGACGAAGTCCCGCGCGACGGGAGCGCCGCCGGTCAGGCCGACCGTTCCGGTCCTGGTGAGGGCCGGGCCCTGTCCGTCGGCCGGGGTCACGGTCAGGGTCCAGGTGTAGGCGCCGTTGGGGGCGTACTGCCCACCGTCGGCCTTCCCGTCCCACTCGGGCAGCACCAGGCCGCGCGTCTCACCGCCGGTCAGGGTGCGGACGGTCGCGCCCGCGCCGTTCCTGAGGGCGAGCTGCCAGGAGGCGGCGGGCTTGCTGAGCCACCAACGGGGCCGCCAGGAGCTGGAGTTGAGCTCCACGCGGGCGGGTGTCTCCGTGTCGAGCGCGCTCAGCGGCGAGGTGGGGACGCCGCTCGGGACGACGTGGACGGTGTCCTCGGCGTCCGCGTACGCGACCGGCCCGCCGAACCGGTCCACGGCCCAGCCCTTGCCCGGCTCGGACCGCTTGGGCGTGCCCAGCGCGCGGGTGCCCGAGGCGCCCCGCACATCGGTGACGCTCAGCACGCCGCCCTGCTGCCACGCCACGTACCCGTCGCCGAGCCGGGCGCTCTGGTGCGCGGGCAGCGCGACGTTCCGCCTGGCGGCGGTGTCGTACACCCCGGAGCTCGAACTCCCGCACTCCCACAGGAGGTTGGTGCCGTTGGCCTGGAGCGAGGTGAGGTCGCAGTCGCTCACCTTGGCGGTGGCGAGGGTCTTCCCGGTGCGCACGTCGACGGCCTCGGCGGAGCCGGTGCCGGTCTCCAGCCAGAGGGTGGAGCCGTTCAGGGCGTAGGCCTGCTGGCCCACCACCGTGTCGGCCTTGCCGGTGTAGACCGGCTGCCATGTGTCCAGGTCGAAGACCTCGACTCGCGAGGGCAGCCCCGCGACCCGGGCGACTCCGTACCTTCCGGAGGCCTCGAAGGGCGAGCCGGGCTGCTGGTAAGTGGCCACCGGACTGGACGTCGTACGGGGCAGCGACTCACCCTCGCCGAGGGCACTGAGGCCGTCGCCGTTGATCCCCTGGAAGGCGAGTCTGCCGTCGCCTGTGGACTGGATGTCCGCGCACCAGAGCGTGTCGCAGTCGCGGAAGAGGTTGGTACTGGCGCCCCGGTCCACCCGCTCGCCTGCCTTCAGCGGTCCGCCGACAGTGAGGTCGATGCCGCGCAGCCCCGTATCGTTCCAGGGCTTCTGCTCGACCGTGCTCAGCCTTCCCTGCCCGAGGGAGATTCCGGTGACAGCGGTACGGATCTGCGGGGCCGCGCCCGTCTTCGTCACGGTGAGCGCGCCGTCGGCGCTCTGCCGCACCGATACCACCTCGGAACCGGCGCCGTCGTCGGCGGCCCGCGCGATCAGCATGCTCCCGTCGGGCGTGAACGCCGCATTCCACCCCGCCTTGTCGAGCACGAGCTGTTCGGCGCCGCCGGTCAACGGCACCGCGAAGATGCCCTGGTTGCCCGGCCCGACGTACCTGGCCAGGAGCAGTCTGTCCCCCACCACGCCCACCAGCCGCGCACCCGTACGGTTGACCGTCACCTCGGCGACCGGCTTCGACAGATCGGCGGCACTCCACACCCGGACGCGTGGGGTCGTGCCCCACCACGAGGCGAACCGGTCACCGTTCATGGGCGTGCTGCTGGAGAACGGCACCGCGGTCGTCCGCGCCTGGCCGGACCTGTCGACCCAGAGCATGGTCCGCTTCTCACCGCTCGGCGTCGACGGGTCTCGCATCGACGTGTAGATGAGCACGCCGTCCCTGTTCTGCGCGCCTCCCGTCTGCAGGACGTTGGTACCGTCGGGCACACCGGTCACGGCGCGGTCCTGGACCTCGGCGCCGTCCCAGGTCAGCACGTGCAGGCCCACGGCGCCCGCATACGTCAGAACGGAGTCGCCGAACGCGGCGGCGAACGACTGCCCCGGGCTGAGCGTGAGGGTCCGTTCCGAGCCGTCCTTCATGTTGCGCTGGACGACCGTGTGCGCACCGGGTCCCCAGAAGACGACGGTGTCCCCGCCCGTCGGCTCTGCTACCCGCAGCCCCTCCGGGACGGGCACCGGCGTGACGGATCCGTCGGCGTAAGAGGTCCAGTTGTAGCCGTCACCCGCCTGACCCCACAGGTAGCCCGTCGCCCCGCCGCCGACCAGGAGGCCCGCGTTCGGGTCGGGCTGGTGCACCGCCGGAATCGTCACCTCCCCCGGAGCGGAGTCCGCGTACGCCGCTCCCCCCGTCAGCGGCACCAAGCCCGTCGCCATCCCGACGACGGCCGCGGACACCGCGACCGCACCCCGCATCCGCATGTGCTGTCTCAATTCCGGTTCCTCCCCAGCGGCCCCGACGGGCCCCGCCCTCAGTGGCGCACGGGGAAGCGCGGCACGCCGACGCGTGTCGTGCTCAGTGTGAAGCCCAAGCCCCCCGGCCCTGCCCCCCGTGCGAAGTGTGCGCCGACCCTAACAGCAGGCCCACAGGAATCTCCCAGGACAAACAGCAGGGCCCGCACCACACCCGGAGGGTGTCGTACGGGCCCTGATGAGCCGTCAGGCAAAGGCGTCAGCCGTTGCGCTTCCAGCGGGGCTTGTCGTCGCGGCGGCCGCCGAAGGAACCGGTGTTGGAGCCAGAACCGCGGTGGTCGTCACGGCGGCCGTAGGGGCGGTCGTGGCCGGAGCGGAAGCCGCCGCCCGAGGGACGGTCGTCGCGGCGGTCGCGGTTGAACGGACGGTCGCTGCCACCGCGGTTGAAGCCGCCACGGTCGCCACCGCGGTCGTCACGGTTGAAACCACCCGAGGGACGGTCGTCGCGACGGAAACCACCCGAGGGACGGTCGTCACGGCGGAAGCCGCCACGGTCGCCACCACGGTCATCGCGGTTGAAACCACCGGAGGGGCGGTCGTCACGGCGGAAACCACCGGACGGACGGTCGTCACGGCGGAAGCCGCCACGGTCGCCACCACGGTCGTCACGGTTGAAACCACCGGAGGGGCGGTCGTCGCGACGGAAACCACCGGAGGGGCGGTCGTCACGGCGGAAGCCACCGGAGGGGCGGTCGTCGCGACGGAAGCCACCCGAGGGGCGGTCGTCACGGCGGAAGCCACCGGAGGGACGGTCGTCGCGGCGGTCGCGGTTGAAGCCACGGTCTCCGCCACGGTCACCACCACGGTCGCCACCGCGGTTGTCGCGGCGGTCGAAGTTGCCCCGGTCGTCGCGGCGCTGGAAGCCACCGCGGTCCTCGCGGGACTCCTGCTGGGCCGGCATGGCAGCGGCGGCGGCAGCAGCCGCGACCTCGGCCTCGGCTTCGGCGACGACCTCGGCGACGGCGGCCTCCGGGTCCTCACCGCGCTCGCGGGCGGCGCGGGCCACCAGGCGGTCGGCCTCCTCGCGCAGCTCGGCGGCACGCCGGGTCAGGCGCTCCAGCTGCTGGGTGAGGTCGGCGACCTCGCGCTCGGCCTGCTTGGCCGAGTTGTTCGCGGAGTCGGCCTGGACCTCGGTCAGCGAACGGGCGCCGGTGATCTCGGCGACCTCCGGGTCGAACGCGCCGGCGCTCTGGATGATGTGGCGCGAGGCGTCGACGCCCGCGTCCTCCATCAGCCGGAAGATCTGGCGGCGCTGGTGCGGCAGCGACAGCGAGACGACGACACCGGACTTGCCGGCACGGGCGGTACGGCCCGAGCGGTGCAGGTAGTCCTTGTGGTCACCGGCCGGGTCCACGTTGAGGACCAGGTCGATGCCGTCGACGTGGATGCCGCGCGCGGCGACATCGGTGGCGACCAGGGCGTTGACGTAGCCCTTCTTGAAGTCCTCCAGGACGCGGGTGCGGGCACCCTGCGTCATGCCGCCGTGCAGCGCGTCGGCCTTCACGCCCGACTCGCACAGCTGCTCGGCGATGCGGTCCGCGCCCAGCTGGGTGCGGACGAAGATGATCGTGCGGCCCTTGCGGGCGGCGATGGCGGCCGTGACCGGCGCCTTGTCCTTCGGCTTCACGACGAGGACGTGGTGGGTCATGGTCGAGACGTTGCCCTGCGCGCTGTCGACCTCGTGCGTGACGGGGTTCGTCAGGTAGCGCTTGACCAGGGTGGAGATCTCGTTCTCCATCGTGGCGGAGAAGAGCATGCGCTGGCCGCCGCCGGGGATCTGGTCGAGCAGCTCGGTGACCTCGGGCAGGAAGCCCAGGTCGGACATCTGGTCGGCCTCGTCGAGGACGGCGACCTGGACGTTGGCGAGCGAGCAGGCGCCGCGGTTGATGAGGTCGCGCAGACGGCCCGGGGTGGCGACGAGGACGTCGACGCCGCGCTCCAGGGCGTAGATCTGGTTGCTCATCGACGTACCGCCGCAGACGACCTTCATCTTCAGGCCGAGCACGTCGCCGTACGGCTGGAGGGCGTCCGCGACCTGCATCGCGAGCTCACGCGTCGGCGTGAGGATGATCGCGCGGGGCTTCTTCTTCTCGGTGTGCCCGCCGGCCAGCGCGGCCAGGGTGGGCAGACCGAAGGAGAGGGTCTTGCCGGAGCCGGTGCGGCCACGGCCGAGGATGTCCTTGCCGGCCAGGGCGTCCGGGATGGTCGCGGCCTGGATCGGGAAGGGGGTGGTCACCCCGTTCTGGGCGAGCTTGCGCACGACGCCCTCGGGCAGACCGAGGTCCGCGAAGGTGACGGTCGGCTCGGTGTTCTCGTCCGCCTCGGACTCGACGATCTCGACGACCTCGATGACGTCGGAGGCCGCTACGGCCTCGACGACGTCGTTCTCACGGGGCTCGATCGAGTCGTTGTTCTCGTTCTCGGGCAGGACGGAGTGATCAGTGCTGGAAATGGACATGCGAAATGCGAAACCTTCCGGAGTCTCGGCACGCGCCCGTCAACTCCGTGAATTCGCAATTCGACCGCCTCAATGCGGTCAGCCACGGCTAGGGAGAGTACGCGCCACACGGCGCTCTTCTGTGTCGGCGCCGGGCAATGGGATCAAACGATCTACTACCATACGCACCCCCACCCCCCTAAGGCAAACCGAGTCCCCCTAAACCGGTCCGACCTGCGGTGATGCGCTGGGCTCCGACTGAAGCGGAGGCTGGTTCCGGCGCAGCGCGCTGTTGTGCGTGTCGGCCCCCGGGGTCGTGGACGGCGAGGGCGCCGGGGTCGGCGGCGCCGGGCTCGGCGACGGCGAGGCGGGCGGCGGGCTGGGCGCGGGGTGGCTGGCCGGCGGGGCCGGCTGCGAGGCGCCGCCCCGCGAGGGTTTGGCGGGCCCCGGGCCGCCGGGCTTCGGATTGCCGCCCGCCGAGGGGGCGGCCGCGGCCGCGGCCCCGGGCGACCCGCTGGGGCCGGCCGCACCGGACGGCCCGCCGGCCGTCTTCGCGTCGTGCTTGCCGGTACGCCCCTTGCCCGCGCCTGCTCCGCCCTTGCCCTCCTCCGGCCTGGCCGCCTCGCCGTGCCGCCCGCCGGACGCCGAGGGCTTGGGGCCGCTCTCGTTGTCGCTCACGCTCATACAGCCCGCCGACGCCGTGAGCACCAGGACGGTCACGGCCAGCTCGGCCAGGCGGGCAGGGGTGGTCAACTGGCGCACGGGGGCACCTCCGGGACGGGAGAGCGATGGGGTCGTACGTTCCAACTCCCGGCCCCCCGCCGGGGACACGCCCGGGCCGCACCCGGCTTGCGCCCGACATCCGTCCGAGCGCGACCAGAGGGCCGGGCGGCCGCACCCGCCCCCATCGGCAGCCCCCGGGGTCTCAGCCGTACCCGAGCGCGTGCAGCCGTTCGTCGTCGATGCCGAAGTGGTGGGCGATCTCGTGAACCACCGTCACCTCCGTCTCGGCGACGACTTCCTCGCGGGTGGCGCACATCCGCAGCGTGGGGCCGCGAAAGATGGTGATCCGGTCGGGCAGCACCCCCGCGTACCACTCGCCGCGGTCGGTGAGCGGGGTTCCCTCGTAGAGGCCGAGCAGCTCGGGGTCGTCCGCCGGGGGCTCGTCCTCGACGAACACCGCCACGTTGTCCATCAGCCGCGTCAGCTCCGGCGGGATCCGGTCCAGCGCCTCGCCGACCAGTTCCTCGAACTCCTCGCGCGTCATCTCCAGCACCCGGCCATTGTCGGGCACGCTCCGGCATACGGGCGCGCCGAAAAGGGCATACGGCCCCAATGCGAGCCATGTCCGTATCCCGCCAGGCCCTGGCCCGGGCGGCGGGCCTGTGCTGCGTCGTGCTGGTCGGCGCGTGGCTCGGGCTCCTGGTCGTCGGCAACGTCCGCACCCCCGTGGGCCCCATGGACACCACCATGACCCTGCGTCCCTCCCTGACCGGCGGCACCAAGATCAACGTGTCGCCGCTCGGCGCCCTCGAACTCCGCTCGCACCTGGCGCCGCTCCGCCTGGACGTCGATGTGGACCGGCTCGACCCGGAACGCGCCCAGGCCCTGGTCAGCCACCCCGAGCGGATCTCCGGGCTCCAGCAGGAGATCGCCCGCGACGTCGGCCAGGGCGCCCGGGACGTGGCCCTGCGCTCGTGCGTGGCGGTCGTCTCGGGCGCGACCGCGCTCGGCCTCGCCGTCTACCGCCGCCCGCGCCGCGCCCTGGCCGCCGGCGGGCTCTCGCTCACCCTGCTCGCCGCGTGCGGCCTCTCGGCGTACGCCACCTGGAACCCCGAGTCGGTCATGGAGCCGAAGTACTCGGGCCTGCTCACCTCGGCCCCGCAGGTGGTGGGCAACGCGCGCTCGATCGTGACCGAATTCGGCGTCTACCAGGAGGAGTTGGCGAAGCTCGTCACCAACGTCACCAAGCTGTACGACGCCGCCTCCACCCTCCCCGCCTACCAGCCGGACCCGGCCACCCTGCGCGTGCTGCACGTCTCGGACATCCACCTCAACCCGGCCGCGTGGCACATCATCGCCTCGCTGGTCACCCAGTACCGGATCGACGTGATCATCGACTCCGGCGACACCATGGACCACGGCAGTACCGCCGAGAACCGCTTCCTGGACGCGATCCCCGACCTGGGCGCCCCCTACGTCTGGGTGCGCGGCAACCATGACTCGACGGCGACCCAGCGCTATGTGGCCGGGCTCAAGGGGGCGCACGTCCTGGACGACGGGCAGGCCGTCACGATCGCGGGCGTACGCATCGCGGGGATCGGCGACCCGGAGTTCACCCCGGACCGCTCGACGGCGGACACCGACCCCGACGGCGCCGAACGCGCGGCCGGGGGCCGGCTCGCCGCCGCCCTGCGCGCCCAGAGCCGCGCGGGCACCCCGGCCGACATCGCGGTCACCCACGAGCCGGCGGCGGCGCGGGAGACCGACGGCACGGTCCCGCTGGTCCTGGCCGGGCACCTGCACCGCCGCGAGACGGAGGTCATGAAGCTCGGCACCCGCCTGAAGGTGGAGGGCTCCACGGGCGGCGGCGGCCTGCGCGCCCTCCAGAACAAGGACCCGGAGCAGGTCCGCGCCTCGGTGCTCTACCTCGACAGCACCACCCGCCGCCTCCAGGCCTGGGACGAGGTGACGCTGGGCGGCCTGGGCCTGACCACGGCCGAGGTGAGCCGCCATCTGCCCACCCCCCGGTGACCTCCCGGGAAACCGTTTTGGCGATACCTCCCCGCATCCCATATGCTTCTCACGTCCCCGACGCGCTGCGAAGCGCCCAGGCGGGCCAATTAGCCCTCATCGTCTAGTGGCCCAGGACGCCGCCCTTTCAAGGCGGTAGCACGGGTTCGAATCCCGTTGGGGGCACGCACAATCCTGTGCGAGACTTGTTCTCGCACAAAGCTTGGTCCTGTGGAGCAGTTTGGAGTGCTCGCCACCCTGTCAAGGTGGAGGCCGCGGGTTCAAATCCCGTCAGGACCGCTGTAGTTCACTTCGGTGGACTACGTGGCTGGGTAGCTCAGTTGGTACGAGCGATCGCCTGAAAAGCGATAGGTCGCCGGTTCGACCCCGGCCCCAGCCACCACCCGAAGGCCCCGCTCCCCGAGCGGGGCCTTCGCCGTTCCCGAGCCGCCCCCACCCGCGGCCCGCGCCCACGCCGTTCCCCGCGCCCTGGAGGAGCACCCCAGGGAGAGCGCGTCCAGGGCCGAGTGGTCGCGCCCTCCCCCAGGGAGCCCCCGTAGGGCGCCCGGAGTTACGTGTCCTCCCCCGAGCGGGCCCGGGACCGCAGGCCCCGTACGGCCAGGGCCAGCCCTGCCGCTGCCACCAGCACGGCCAGCAGGGCCCAGTCCGGGACCGTGTCGCCGATGTTCTTGGTCCACTCCTCCACCGCGTACGAGTCGTCCACATTGAGCAGGCCGGGCAGTGCCGTCGCTCCGTCGTAGGCCAGGAACAGGGCGCCCAGGGCGATGAAGAACAGGCCGGAGAGCAGGGACGTCGTGTGGAGTTCGAGGCGGCCGAGCTTCAGGACCCGGCCGCGCAGCCACTTGCGGCCGCCCAGTTCGAAGCGCTCCCAGAGCAGGGCGAGCAGGAAGAGGGGGACCGCCATGCCCAGGGCGTACACCGCGAGGAGCAGGCCGCCGTAGACCGGGCTGCCGCTCACCGCCGCCACCGTCAGGACGCTGCCCAGGATCGGGCCCGCGCAGAACCCCGCGAGGCCGTAGACCGCGCCCAGCGCGTACACGGACAGCGCGGTCGTGGGGCGGATCCGCCCCGACAGCTCGGTCATGCGGCGGCTCGCGAAGCCCATGCCGACGATCTGCGCGACGCCGAGCGCGATGATCAGCCAGCCGCCGAAGAGCACCAGCTGGTCGCGGTGGCCGTAGAAGATCCGCCCCGCGTACGAGCCCGCCGCGCCCAGCGGCACCAGGGTGGTGGCCAGGCCCGCGTAGAAGATGCCGGTGCGGGCCAGCAGCTTGGTGCGGCTGGAGATCGAGTACGCGAAGAACGCGGGCAGGAGCAGCGCGCTGCACGGGCTGAGGAGGGCGAGCAGGCCGCCCAGGAATGCCGCGAGGTAACCGATGTCCGGGGTCACTTCTTGGCCGCCGCCGCGTCGATGACCTGCTCGAACGAGTCCAGCGGCTGGGCTCCGGCGAGCGGGGTGCCGTTGATGAGGAAGGACGGGGTGGAGCTGGCGCCCAGCCCGTACGCCTCGTCCTGGTCCTTCTTCACCGCCGCCTTCGCCGCGGCGCTGTCCAGGTCCGCCGCGAAGCGGGCCGCGTCCGGCACGCCCGCCTCCTTGGCCAGCTCCTTCACGCGCTCGGCGCCGAACCCCTTCTCCTTGGAGCCCTCGGCGTAGGCCGCCGCGTGGAACTGCCAGAACTTCCCCTGCTGCCCGGCCGCCCAGGCCCCGCGCGCGGCCGCCTCCGACTCGGCGCCGAAGATCGGGAAGTTGCGCCACTCGATGCGCAGGGTGCCGTTGTCGACGTACTTCTTCACCAGCGCGGGCTCGGTGTCGCGGGCGAACTTGCCGCAGTAGGAGCACTTGAAGTCGGCGTACTCGATCATCACGACCGGCGCGTCCGCGCGGCCCTGGGCCAGCGGGTCCTTCGCGTCGCGCCGGGCCAGCCCGGCCAGTTCGGGGTGGGCGCCGGTGGTCGGGTCGGCGGCGGACGCGGAGTCGTTCACGGTGGGCTTCGCGCCCGGGGACGTCGCCTGGTAGGAGGCGATCCCGAGGACGGCCGCGGCGGCCAGCACGGCCGCGCCGATCAGATACGGCTTCCGGGACGCGGCGGCCCCACTGCTCTTCGCGGACTTGCTGGACTTCGGGGACTGCGTGTTCTTGGGCATGCGGAACTCCGGTGCGTACGGCGAATCCCGTACGAGAAGGGACCCGTACGAGAAGGGAAGCTGAGGGAGAGGGGACGGCGGTCGCTGGACCGGCCGTCTAGACCCTGAGCACCGAGAGTTCGACGGGGCCGGGCGCGGTGAGCGTGGGGCCGCGCACCGGCGGGTTGCGGTGGGCCGCGTACAGGCCGCACAGCGCGGCGGGGGCGCCCCGGTCCTCCAGGACCGGCGCCTGGTCGTGGGCGGTGCGGGCCCGCACGGGTGCGGCGGGATCGGAATCCTGGTGCCGGCCGCCCTGCTTGCAGCCGGGCGCGGCCGAGCCGTCCGTGAAGGCGGGCGCAGACGCCTTCTTCGCCGCCACACCGGAGGCGGGGGCGGCCGAAGCCGTCGAGGCCGGCCCGCACAGCACCGCCGCGAGCACCCCGAGCACGAGCAGCAGCGCCGCGGTGAGGCGGCGGCGCGGGGCACGGGAGCGGGGCATGCCCGAAATGGTACGGGGTGGGCTCCGGATCACGCCGAAATGCGTTCGCCACTCGTCCGCGGCGGGTGAGATCCTGAATCAGGTATGTCTACTTCCTTCGCCGATCTCCAGACGCTGCTCGACGGGGCCTCGCTGCGCGACGCCCACCGCCTGGGCCGCCGTCTCGAAGGCGCCCGCCGCATCCGCAAGCCCGAGGCCCGGCAGGCCGTGCTCGACGAGATCGCCGCCGAGGCCCAGAAGTCCGCCGACCGCATCGCCCGGCGGTCCGCCCGCGTGCCCGGGATCACCTATCCCGAGCAGCTCCCGGTCAGCCAGAAGAAGGACGAGATCCTCGAGGCGATACGCGACCACCAGGTCGTGATCGTCGCGGGTGAGACCGGCTCGGGCAAGACCACCCAGATCCCCAAGATCTGCATGGAGCTGGGCCGCGGGGTGCGCGGCATGATCGGGCACACCCAGCCCCGCAGGATCGCGGCCCGCACGGTCGCGGACCGCATCGCGGAAGAGCTGAGGACCCCGCTCGGCGAGGCGGTCGGCTGGAAGGTCCGGTTCACCGACCAGGTCGACCAGGACGCGACGTTCGTGAAGCTGATGACCGACGGCATCCTGCTCGCCGAGATCCAGACGGACCGCGAGCTGCGCGCCTACGACACGATCATCATCGACGAGGCCCACGAGCGGTCCCTCAACATCGACTTCCTGCTCGGCTATCTGGCCCAGCTCCTGCCGAAGCGCCCCGATCTCAAGGTC
The DNA here is from genome assembly GCF_056431605.1 of Streptomyces sp. NPDC045846. Classification (NCBI taxonomy): domain Bacteria; kingdom Bacillati; phylum Actinomycetota; class Actinomycetes; order Kitasatosporales; family Streptomycetaceae; genus Streptomyces; species Streptomyces sp. NPDC045846. The sequence continues at coordinate 41,880 of NZ_JBWKKJ010000021.1, forward strand.
GTCATCACCTCGGCGACCATCGACCCCGAGCGGTTCTCGCGGCACTTCGGCGACGCCCCGATCGTCGAGGTCAGCGGCCGTACGTATCCGGTGGAGGTGCGCTACCGCCCGCTCCTCGAAGAAGACACGGCAGACTCCGACCGCGACCAGATCACCGCGATCTGCGACGCCGTGGACGAGCTCCAGTCCGAGGGCCCCGGCGACATCCTGGTCTTCCTCTCGGGCGAGCGCGAGATCCGCGACACCGCGGACGCGCTGATCAAGAAGAACCTCCGCTCGACCGAGGTGCTCCCCCTCTACGCGCGCCTCTCGCACGCCGAGCAGCACCGCGTCTTCCAGCAGCACAGCGGCCGCCGGATCGTGCTGGCGACCAACGTGGCCGAGACCTCGCTGACCGTGCCGGGCATCAAGTACGTCATCGACCCCGGCACCGCCCGCATCTCGCGCTACAGCCACCGCACCAAGGTGCAGCGCCTGCCGATCGAGCCGGTCTCGCAGGCCAGCGCCAACCAGCGCAAGGGCCGCTGCGGCCGTACGTCCGACGGCATCTGCATCCGGCTCTACTCCGAGGACGACTTCCTCACCCGCCCGGAGTTCACGGACGCCGAGATCCTGCGCACCAACCTGGCCTCCGTCATCCTCCAGATGACCGCGGCCGGCCTCGGCGACATCGAGAAGTTCCCCTTCATCGACCCGCCGGACCACCGCAACATCCGCGACGGCGTCCAACTCCTGCAAGAACTGGGCGCGTTGGACCCGACGGAGAAGGACCCGAAGAAGCGGCTCACCCAGCAGGGCCGCAAGCTCTCGCAGCTTCCCGTGGACCCGCGCCTGGCCCGCATGGTCCTGGAGGCCGACAAGAACGGCTGCGTCCGCGAGGTCATGGTGATCGCGGCCGCGCTCTCCATCCAGGACCCGCGCGAGCGCCCCAGCGACAAGCAGACGCAGGCCGACCAGCAGCACGCCCGCTTCAAGGACGAGACCAGCGACTTCCTCGCCTTCCTCAACCTGTGGCGGTACGTCCGCGAGCAGCAGAAGGAGCGCGGCTCCTCCAGCTTCCGCCGGATGTGCAAGCAGGAGTTCCTGAACTTCCTGCGCATCCGCGAGTGGCAGGACATCTACTCGCAGCTGCGCACGGTCGCCAAGACCATGGGCATCCACCTCAACGAGGAGGACGCGCCCGAGCAGTCGGTGCACACCTCGCTGTTGGCGGGCCTGCTCTCGCACATCGGGCTGAAGGACACCGACAAGAACGAGTACCTGGGCGCCCGCGGCGCCAAGTTCGCGGTCTTCCCGGGCTCGGCGCTGTTCAAGAAGCAGCCCAAGCTCGTGATGTCGGCGGAGCTGGTGGAGACCTCCCGGCTGTGGGCCCGGGTCAACGCGAAGATCGAGCCCGAGTGGGTCGAGCCGCTCGCCCAGCACCTGGTCAAGCGCACCTACAGCGAGCCGCACTGGGAGAAGGACCAGGCCGCGGTGATGGCGTACGAGCGCGTCACGCTGTACGGCGTGCCGATCGTGGCCAACCGCAAGGTCAACTACGGCCGGATCGACCCCGAGGCCTCCCGCGAGCTGTTCATCCGCAACGCGCTGGTCGAGGGCGACTGGCGCACACACCACAAGTTCTTCGCGGACAACCGCAAACTCCTCACCGAGGTCGAGGAGTTGGAGCACCGCGCCCGCCGCCGCGACATCCTGGTGGACGACGAGACGCTGTACGACTTCTACGACCAGCGGGTGCCCGAACACGTCGTGTCCGGCGCCCACTTCGACTCGTGGTGGAAGCACAAGCGGCGCGACGAGCCCGAACTCCTCGATTTCGAGCGCGAGATGCTCATCAACGAGAAGGCCGGGGCCGTCACCAAGGACGACTATCCGGACTCCTGGCGCCAGGGCCCGCTGAAGTTCCGGGTGACCTACCAGTTCGAGCCGGGCGCGGACGCGGACGGCGTGACCGTGCACGTGCCGCTCCAGGTCCTGAACCAGGTCACCGACGAGGGCTTCGACTGGCAGATCCCGGGCCTGCGCGAGGAGGTCGTCACCGAGCTGATCCGCTCCCTGCCCAAGCCGATCCGCCGCCATTACGTACCGGCGCCCAACTACGCCGCGAAGTTCCTGGACCGTGCGGTGCCGTTGCAGGAGCCCCTGCCGGTGACGCTGGCCCGCGAGCTCCAGCGGATGGTGGGCGTCCCGGTCACGGCCGACGACTTCGACCTGAGCCGCGTCCCGGACCACCTCAAGATCACCTTCCGGATCGTCGACGAGCGGCGCCGCAAGCTCGCCGAGGACAAGGACCTGGAGGCGCTCAAGCTCCAGCTGCGCCCCAAGGCCCGTCAGGCCCTCTCGAAGGCCGCCGCGGCGACCGCGGGCCCCTCGGGCGAGTCCATCGAGCGCTCGGGCCTCACGGACTGGACGATCGGCACCCTGACGAAGGTCTTCGAGACGCGCAGGGCGGGCCAGCCGGTGAAGGCGTACCCGGCGCTCGTGGACGCGGGCGAGACCGTCTCCGTACGCCTCTTCGACACCGAGGCCGAGCAGCAGCAGGCGATGTGGCGCGGCACCCGCAGGCTGATCCTCCTGAACATCCCGGTGAACCCGGCCAAGTTCGCCTCGGACAAGCTCACCAACCAGCAGAAGCTCGCCCTGTCGCGCAATCCGCACGGCTCGATCCAGGCGCTCTTCGACGACTGCGCGATGGCGGCGGCGGACCAGCTGATCGCCGACCACGGCGGCCCGGCATGGGACGAGGAATCGTTCCGCGCGCTGTACGACAAGGTCCGCGCGGACCTGGTGGACACGACGGTGCGCACCGTCGGCCAGGTGCAGCAGATCCTGGCCGCCTGGCAGGCCTGTGAGCGCCGCCTGAAGGCCACGAACAGCCTGACCCTGGTCGCCAACGTGACGGACGTACGGAACCAGCTGGCGGCCCTCGTGCCGCCGGGCTTCGTGACGAGGACCGGCCTCAAGCGCCTGCCCGACCTGATGCGCTACCTGGTCGCGGTCGACCGCCGGCTCCAGCAGATGCCGACGGCCGTCCAGCGCGACACCACGCGCATGGAGAAGGTCCACGAGATGCAGGACGAGTACGCCTGGCTCCTGGAGCAGCTGCCGCAGGGGCGGCCCGTCCCGCAGCAGGTCCTGGACATCCGCTGGATGATCGAGGAGCTGCGGGTGAGCTACTTCGCGCACGCGCTGGGCACGGCGTTCCCGGTCTCCGACAAGCGGATCGTGAAGGCGATCGACGCGGCGGCGCCGTAGCGCGGCTATCGCTGTGAGTGAGTTCGACCTGACCCGCTGACCTGCTGTACAGTCTCACTCGCAGCCAAGCACCAACGGGCTGCGAAACAAGGTCCTGTGGAGCAGTTTGGAGTGCTCGCCACCCTGTCAAGGTGGAGGCCGCGGGTTCAAATCCCGTCAGGACCGCAGTAGATCAAGAGCCCGCATCCGTCACCGGATGCGGGCTCTGGTGTTTCCGGGCACCGACGCCTGCCGGGCGCAGCCGTCGCCGGGCGCCCTTCCCCCGCCGGGCGCGGCCCTGCGGGCCTCCGTGCGGCCCTCGCGGCCCCCGGCGGCCCCGCGGCGGAAGCCCCGAGCGTTCGGCCCCCTCGGGGCCCGCGGGAGCCGGCCGCCCCCGGTCGCCCCGGATACGGGGTTCTCGCCGTCTTGACGGGGGCACCTGCCGCCGGTACCCCTGCAAGGGAGAGGGGTTCGGGGGCTCCCCAGGAGGTGGTGCATGACGGCGCCGTCGAGGCACGAGATAAGGGCGCTGCTGCGCGCCCACCTGTCGGCCGCTCTGGGCTACCGCCACCTCACCCGGCACTGCGCGGTCTGCCACCGGCTCCTGCGGCTCGCCATGGAGGTCGGCGAGCCCGCGCGGCCCGAGGACGAAAGTCCCCCCAACCGGTGACCTATGGCGGGCCGGTGGCCGTCCGCGCGGTGGGAGGCTCGAACAGGAGGGCTCCTGACGGTGTGACGGGAGTCACGGAATGAGTTTCGGGAACGGGTGAACTTACACACCTCATACAACGCCCCGATTTAATATGTGCAATTGCACCGCCCGTGAGGGCCGGGACGGGGGGCCACCGGAACCACCCCCTCCGGTGCGGCGGCGGGACGGCCCGGGAGCCTGTCGGAAGTGCCGGACAAGGCCGGACATAAAAAAATCGCGCTGGACCCGGCGGAGTCCAGCGCGATCAATGACGCAGCCCGTTGGGGCGGGCTGGGCGTCATGTGGAGCTATAGGCGGGCCGATCGGGGTGGGGGCCCCGGAAACGCCCGGATTATTGGGGTGTTGTTCAGGCCTCGCTGCGCTGCTGCGGAATACCCGCCAGCAGTGCGCGGACCTCTGCCTCGCGGTACCGGCGATGCCCACCCAGCGTGCGGATGGACGTGAGCTTGCCGGCCTTGGCCCAGCGGGTCACCGTCTTCGGGTCCACGCGGAACATCGTGGCAACCTCAGCCGGGGTCAGCAGCGGCTCGGCATCAGGGGTGCGAGCGGTCATGAGCGGCCTCCTCGGGAGAACCGAACCTTCTCGGTTCTTTCCTCTAAATTCTGCACCTTGACCCGCGTTGCCCGAAATGGCGGACGCGAGCCGAGTCGGTTATAGGACGAACGGCTTGTCCTCGGCACTACAACTACACCATCCGTCCAGCCACGTCGGCCAAACCGATGGAATTGCCCTCCCAGGTGTTCATCAGCGACGGAAGCCGATGGACCATGCCATAGCGGACAGTCACGCCACAGTGACGATCAGTCACAGAGCGATCAGGAGTCGTCAGACCCCCCATAGCAAGCAATACCGAGCAATCCGCCCTTAGTTGGGCGGAAGGGATCCTCCCCGGACCCCTTGTCCTATTTTGGCACGAGGGTGGGGTCTGGGCGCAAGGGTGAGATAAGTGCGGTCCGTCACGCTTGGGGCAAAGGCCCGGATCAGGACCTACGTCCTGCGACGAATCCGTGAAGACCCGGTGAAGCGCCCACGAACCGCCCCGAAGCGGCCGCGCGGACCGCACGACGGTCCCACGACGGCCCCTCAGAACCGGCCGCGGGACCTCAGTTGGCCATCCTGCGTTCCTTGACGGCCCGCCAGCGCTCCGTGAAGCGGCCGTACGCCTCCTGCGCGCCCGCGTCGTCACCGGCCCGCAGCGCGGCGATCCCCTCGGCCACATCGGCCGCCGAGCGGTCCGCCTCCAGACTGTCCCGCGAGAGCGCGTGCACGAGGCCGCCGTAGTCCAGCTCGACCAGCGAACGCGGATGGAATTCCTCCAGCCAGCGCCCGACGTCCACCAGACCCTCGGTCAGCGGCCCCTCGTCGATGTGGTCCCGCAGCGTCCGCAGTGCCCTCGCCAGGCGGCGGCGCGCCTGGACCATCGGGGTCCGGTAGCGCAGCACGGGCGCCGTCGCGCCCTCACCCCGGGCATACTCGCGCTCTTCGTCCGAAAAGACTGTGAACCAGCTCACAGGCACGTGCCAAACGCTGGTCAAGATCCAGGGCCGGGCGTCCGGGTTCCGCTCCCGCCAGCGCTCGTAGTCCGCCTCGGCCTGCCGGCGCACCACCGGAGGCAGCAGCGCGTCCAGGACCGGCTCGGGGAACTGCCCCGCGAGCCCCTCCAGCGCCTGCCAGCCGCGCAGCCGGGTCCGCCAGGGGCACACGCAGACCACCCCGTCGACCTCCGCCACGAACGCCTCGCCGCTCTCGTGCACCGGCACCGGGACGGGCGGGGTGGGCACCAAGTCGGCCAGCGCGCGCCGGAGTTCGTCCTGGGCACTGGGAGCGCGGCCGCGCTCCGCGTAGCGCAGCCAGTGCCCGCGCTCGGGCTCGGGAAAGGCGGCAAGGGGCTCGTACACCCGCAGGTAGGACGCGTACGGAACGATCACCGAGGACACCACCGCCATGCCCCGCATCGTCCCACGGGCGCGCCCCCGCGTGCTCCCCGCGGGGTGATCCTGAGCACTGCGCCTGATCTACGGGCGCGTAGGACTTAACCTGCTCCCGAACCAGGCCTGCCCCACCCGCAGGCGGGCCGTCAACCGCCGCTTCGTACTTGGGAGTCACCACCGTGACCGATGTGACCGGAGCCGATGACGTACTGCACACCCTCTTCCGCTCCGACCAGGGCGGACACGAGCAGGTCGTGCTGTGCCAGGACCGAGCCACCGGGCTCAGGGCCGTCATCGCCATCCACTCCACCGCCCTGGGCCCGGCCCTGGGCGGTACGCGCTTCTACCCGTACGCGACCGAGGCGGAGGCCGTCGCCGACGCCCTCAACCTGGCGCGCGGCATGTCGTACAAGAACGCCATGGCCGGGCTCGACCACGGTGGCGGCAAGGCCGTGATCATCGGTGACCCCGAGACGATCAAGACGGAAGAACTCCTGCTCGCCTACGGCCGGTTCGTGGCCTCCCTCGGCGGGCGCTACGTGACGGCCTGCGACGTCGGCACCTACGTCGCCGACATGGACGTCGTGGCACGCGCCTGCCAGTGGACCACCGGCCGCTCCCCCGAGAACGGCGGCGCGGGCGACTCGTCCGTGCTGACCGCCTTCGGCGTCTTCCAGGGCATGCGGGCCTCGGCCCAGCACCTGTGGGGCGACCCGACGCTGCGCGGCCGCAAGGTCGGCGTCGCGGGCGTCGGCAAGGTCGGCCGCCACCTCGTGGAGCACCTGCTCTCCGACGGCGCCGAGGTCGTGATCACGGACGTGCGCGAGGAATCGGTACGCCTCATCACGGACCTGCACCCCGGTGTCACCGTCGCCGCCGACACCGAGGCGCTGATCCGCACCGAGGGTCTCGACATCTACGCCCCCTGCGCGCTCGGCGGCGCCCTGAACGACGACAGCGTGCCGGTGCTCACCGCGAAGGTGGTGTGCGGCGCGGCCAACAACCAGCTCGCGCACCCGGGCGTGGAGAAGGACCTCGCGGACCGCGCGATCCTCTACGCGCCCGACTACGTCGTGAACGCGGGTGGCGTGATCCAGGTGGCCGACGAGCTCCACGGCTTCGACTTCGACCGCTGCAAGGCCAAGGCCTCGAAGATCTTCGACACCACGCTGGCCATATTCGCTCGTGCGAAGGAAGACGGCATTCCGCCGGCCGCCGCGGCCGACCGGATCGCCGAGCAGCGCATGGCGGAGGCACGTCAACACTGAGCCCGTGGGGGACTCGCCGACCGGGCTGAGAGACATGACTCACGCCGGTCGGCGGGTCGGGCGCCAAGAAGAGGTTAAAATCGCGGTTGACCAGCGAGGACAGGGCTCTTTGTTGGTTCTGCCAAGTGGCGCGTCATGCGGGCGGCGTACCGTATGGCCGCGGAAGCAGGTACCGTTGAAGCCCTACGGACGCGGTCTCTCCACGGAGAGTCCGTTCCGGATCATGAACGCGTGTCAAGACTCTGGGGCCGTCGAGCCCCGTCACCGAGGGGGTCGAGCCATGGGGCGCGGCCGGGCAAAGGCCAAGCAGACGAAGGTCGCCCGCCAGCTGAAGTACAGCAGCGGCGGGACTGACCTGTCGCGTCTGGCCAACGAGCTGGGCGCATCTACTCCGAACCCGACAGTGAGCCAACCGCCGAACGCGGAGCCACTGGAGGACGACGAGGACGACCCGTATGCCCGCTATGCGGACCTGTACGGGAATGACGACGAGGACGAGGACGAAGAGTCCGGCCCGTCGTCGCAGCGCCGCGGCGCTTGACTTCGCTGATCCCGCTTTTCGCAGCAACGCACGTTTTCGCTGCTCTGAGCACACCGACCCGGTCCGGGGCCTTCGCCCCAGACCGGGTTTCGTGCTGCCGGTAGCGGCCTACTTGGCGTAGTCGCCGGTGAGCTCGGCGCCGTCGCGGTGGTCCCCACGCTCCAGGACCTCCCCGGCGACCCAGGCGTCCACGCCGCGGTCCGCGAGGGTCTGGAGCGCGACGTCGACCGAGGCCTCCGGGACGATCGCCATCATGCCGACGCCCATGTTGAGCGTCTTCTCCAGTTCGAGCCGCTCCACGTTGCCCGCCCTGCCGACGAGGTCGAAGACCGCGCCCGGCGTCCAGGTCGAGCGGTCCACGGTGGCGTGCAGGTGGTCCGGGATGACCCGGGCCAGGTTGTTGGCAAGACCGCCGCCGGTGATGTGGCTGAAACCGTGCACCTCGGTGGTGCGGGTCAGCGCCAGGCAGTCGAGCGAGTAGATCTTGGTGGGCTCCAGGAGCTCCTCGCCGAGCGTGCGGCCGAACTCCTCGACCTCCTGCTCCAGCGTCATCCCGGCCCGGTCGAACAGCACATGACGGACGAGTGAGTACCCGTTCGAGTGAAGACCGGAGGACGCCATCGCGATGACCGCGTCGCCCTCGCGGATCCGGTCCGCGCCCAGGAGCTGGTCGTACTCGACCACGCCGGTGCCGGCGCCCGCGACGTCGAAGTCGTCGGGACCGAGCAGGCCCGGGTGCTCGGCGGTCTCGCCGCCGACCAGCGCGCAGCCCGCCAGGACACAGCCCTCGGCGATGCCCTTCACGATGGCCGCGACCCGCTCGGGGTGCACCTTGCCGACGCAGATGTAGTCGGTCATGAACAGCGGCTCGGCACCGCACACGACCAGGTCGTCGACGACCATGCCGACGAGGTCGTGGCCGATGGTGTCGTACACGCCCATCCTGCGGGCGAGGTCGACCTTCGTGCCGACGCCGTCGGTGGCCGAGGCCAGCAGCGGGCGCTCGTAGCGCTTGAGGGCGGAGGCGTCGAAGAGTCCGGCGAATCCGCCGAGGCCGCCCATGACCTCGGGCCGCTTCGTCTTCTTCACCCACTCCTTCATCAGCTCGACGGCGCGGTCGCCCGCTTCGATGTCGACGCCCGCGGCTGCGTAGCTGGCACCAGTGGTCTCGGATGACATGGCTCAGAGAACTTTCGTGTCGTACTGCAGGGTTTTACGGGCGGCGCAGGGCGTCGGCGGCCGCGGTCGCGGCGGGGCCGGAGGCCAGCTCGGACTCCAGGAGCTGCTTGCCGAGCAGCTCGGGGTCGGGGAGCTCCATCGGGTACACGCCGTCGAAGCAGGCGCGGCACAGGTCGTCCTTGGGGATCGTCGTCGCCTCGATCATCGCGTCGGTCGAGATGTACGAGAGCGAGTCGGCGCCCAGGGACGTGCCGATCTCCTCGATGGTCATGCCGTTGGCGATCAGCTCCGCGCGGGTGGCGAAGTCGATGCCGAAGAAGCAGGGCCACTTCACCGGCGGCGACGAGATCCGGATGTGGACCTCGGCGGCGCCCGCCTCGCGGAGCATCTTCACGAGCGCGCGCTGGGTGTTGCCGCGGACGATCGAGTCGTCGACGACCACCAGGCGCTTGCCGCGGATGACTTCCTTCAGCGGGTTCAGCTTGAGTCGGATGCCGAGCTGACGGATGGTCTGCGAGGGCTGGATGAACGTACGGCCCACATAGGCGTTCTTCACCAGGCCCGAGCCGTACGGGATGCCGCTGGCCTCCGCGTATCCGATGGCGGCGGGGGTGCCGGACTCCGGAGTCGCTATCACCAGGTCGGCCTCGACCGGTGCTTCCTTGGCGAGTTTCCGGCCCATCTCCACTCGGGAGAGGTAGACGTTCCGGCCCGCGATGTCGGTGTCCGGGCGCGCCAGGTAGACGTACTCGAAGACACAGCCTTTGGGCTTCGCTTCTGCGAATCGGGAGGTGCGCAGGCCGTTCTCGTCGATGGCGACGAGCTCGCCCGGCTCGATCTCGCGGACGAAGCTGGCGCCGCAGATGTCGAGGGCGGCGCTCTCGGAGGCGACGACCCAGCCGCGCTCCAGGCGGCCGAGCACCAGCGGGCGGATGCCCTGGGGGTCCCGGGCGCAGTACAGCGTCTGCTCGTCCATGAAGACCAGGGAGAAGGCGCCCCGCACCTGGGGAAGGACCTGGGCGGCCGCTTCCTCGACGGTCAGCGGCTTGCCGTCGTCGTCCGTCTGGCCCGCGAGCAGCGCGGTGACCAGGTCGGTGTCGTTGGTGGCGGCGAGCTGGGTGGCCCGGCCGTTCTCCTTGGGCAGCTCGGCGACGAGCTCCGCGAGCTGCGCGGTGTTCACCAGGTTGCCGTTGTGGCCGAGCGCGATCGAGCCGTGGGCGGTCGCCCGGAAGGTCGGCTGAGCGTTCTCCCACACGGAGGCACCCGTGGTCGAGTAGCGGGCGTGACCGACCGCGATATGACCCTGGAGGGAACCGAGCGAGGTCTCGTCGAAGACCTGGGAGACAAGTCCCATGTCCTTGAAGACGAGGATCTGGGAGCCGTTGCTGACCGCGATGCCCGCGGATTCCTGGCCCCGATGTTGGAGGGCGTAGAGCCCGAAGTAAGTGAGCTTCGCGACCTCTTCACCCGGAGCCCAGACACCGAAGACGCCGCAAGCGTCCTGGGGGCCCTTCTCACCGGGGAGCAGGTCGTGGTTGAGTCGTCCGTCACCACGTGGCACGCCACCGAGTGTAGGCGAGATCGACCACTGGTCCGAATTGGGGATACGGACAGCTGGGCGCCCTGCCCGCTTTTGTAGCTTTCGCGCTTCGGCCTCCCGCGGCCGTCCCCTTGTGGGCTTCGATCACGTCCCCGCAGGTGGGCCCGGGTGCGGGTCGGCCCCCGTGGTGTTTGCGACTGCGTCCGGGGTGGGGCGCGGGGCCGGGCCGAGTGTGACGGAGTTCGCTTCCGGCGCGGGGTCGGGCCGGGAGCCGGGTCCTGAGGCGTGTGCGCTGCGTGAGGAGGCCGCGGCCCGCAGTCGCCGCTCGCGCGCCTTCCCGTGCCCCTGAACTGGGTCCGGGCCCCGGGCTGCGCACCGCACATCGACGATCTTCAGCCCGCGGACCGTACGTGTCCGGTCGCGCCCTCGCGGCGGAGCCGCACCATGTCACAGGCCCGCGCCCCCAGCGGCGTCCATGCCGCCGGGCTGAGCAGCTTCAGCCCGTCCGGCGCGAGGCGGGGTCCGGGGCGGAGCCCCAGGAAGACGGCCTGCACACCTCTCGCCCGGGAGGCGACGCGGCGGAGTGTCACAGCGGGAAGGGGCGGGGCGCTCCGGACTACGACATCACCGGCAGCACCGCCGACAGGTCCGCGCGCTCGCCGCTCGCCGCGGCCTTCGCCGACTCCAGCGCCTCGGCCCAGCCCGTGCGGCCGGTGGCGAGGCGGATCCAGGTGAGGGGGTCGGTCTCGACGACGTTCGGCGGGGTGCCCCGGGTGTGCTTCGGACCGGCCACGCACTGGACCACCGCGTAGGGCGGGATCCGCACCTCCACCGAGCCGCCGGGCGCCTTCACGGCGAGCGCGTCGGCGAGCAGCCGGGTGCACGCGGCGAGCGCCTGCCGGTCGTGGGGGACGGCGAGTTCGGGCACGGCGTGGTTCAAGTCGTCGGTGTGGACGGTCAGTTCGACGGTCCGGGTCACCACGACGTCGGCGAAGGTCATCGCACCGAACCGGGTCGGCATGAGCCGGGTGTCGGCGGTGGTCGCGAAGAGCTCGGCGGTGCGGGCGGCCCGCTGCTCGTACAGCGCGTCGAGATCGTTGACCGAGGACGCCAACTCCCTTGTGCCGTCCGAGACTTGACCGGCGACGTCGGCCGTACGGAACGGCCACTCAAGGAGCGCCACCTCCTGCTTGAGCGGCTCGGCCTCGGCGAGGTAGCGGTCCAGCATGCCGAGGGCCATGGTGAGGTGCACGGCGAGCTCGCGCACCGTCCAGTCGCCGAGCCGGGTGGGCCGGGCGAGCTGCTCGGGCGTGAGCGTGCGGACGGCTTCGCGTACGAGGGCGAACTGGGCGAGGACGGCGGCCCGGGTCTTCGCCGGGTCGAACCTGCGGGTGCGCTTGGAGGCCGGGGGCATGAAGACGAGCCTACGCCGGACCGGGGTAGCCCCCCAGACCGTTTTCGACCTGCGCGAACGCCCGCTCGGCGCGCTCCGCGGCATCGGCCACGACACAGCGGGCGGCGTCGCCACCGAGGATGCGGCGCCGCCCAGTCGATGGCGCTGGTGAACGCGCTGGGCGCCGCCGTGTTCGGCACGCTGCTCAGCCGGGTGTACGAGGCGAAGGTTCCGGGCGGCTCGACCAGCGCCGTCGCCCAGTTGACGGGCGGAGCCCGCGACCACGCGGTGCACGGGTTCGTCACCGCGATGGACGTGGTGTCCGGTCATGGCCCCGGCTGCGGCCTTGGCCGCCGCCGGGCGGCTCGACCAGCGCCGTCGCCCAGTTGTCGGGCGGAGCCCGCGACCACGCGGTGCACGGGTTCGTCACCGCGATGGACGTGGTGCCCCTGGCGGCCGCCGGGGTCATGGCGTCGGCCGCGGCCTTGGCCGCCCGACTGCCCGCCGAGCCCCGCGCCACCGCAGCACCGGTCGAAGACCGCGAACTCGCCGCCGCCTGAACGTACTTCGGCCCCGTACTCCCTCAACAGGGGTACGGGGCCGAGGAGTTGGCGTACGGCTAGGCCAGCAGGGCCGGGATGGTCGCCTCGTGGGCCGTGCGCAGCTCGTCCAGGCCGAGGCTGAACTCGCCCTGAACCTCGACGGCTTCGCCGTCCACGACACCGATCCGGGTCGCCGGGAGGCCGCGCGCGCCGCACATGTCGGTGAAGCGCAGCTCCTCGGAGCGCGGCACGGACACGATCGCCCGGCCGGCCGACTCGGAGAACAGGAAGGTGAAGGCGTCGAGCCCGTCCGGCACGACCAGGCGCGCGCCCTGGCCGCCCTTGAGGCAGGACTCCACCACGGCCTGGATCAGACCGCCGTCGGACAGGTCGTGCGCGGCGTCGATCATGCCGTCGCGCGAGCCCGAGATCAGGATCTCGCCCAGCAGCTTCTCGCGGTCCAGGTCCACCTGGGGCGGCAGGCCGCCGAGGTGGTTGTGCACGACCTCGGACCAGGCCGAGCCGCCGAACTCCTCGCGCGTGTCACCGAGGAGGTAGAGCAGCTGGCCCTCCTGGGCGAACGCGATCGGGGTGCGCCGGTTCACGTCGTCGATCACGCCGAGCACCGCGACCACGGGGGTCGGGTGGATCGCGGTCTCGCCGGTCTGGTTGTAGAGGGAGACGTTGCCGCCGGTCACCGGGGTGCCGAGCTGGAGGCAGCCGTCCGCGAGACCACGGGTGGCCTCGGCGAACTGCCACATCACGTCCGGGTCCTCGGGGGAGCCGAAGTTCAGGCAGTCCGAGATGGCGAGCGGCTTCGCGCCGGAGGCCGCCACGTTGCGGTAGGCCTCGGCGAGCGCGAGCTGCGCACCGGTGTACGGGTCGAGCTTGGTGTACCGGCCGTTGCCGTCGGTCGCCATGGCCACGCCCAGGTTCGACTCCTCGTCGATCCGGACCATGCCCGCGTCCTCGGGCATCGCGAGCACCGTGTTGCCCTGTACGAAACGGTCGTACTGGTCGGTGATCCACGCCTTGGAGGCCTGGTTCGGCGAGGCGACCAGCTTGAGGACCTGGTCCTTCAGCTCGTCACCGTTCGACGGACGGGCCAGCCTGCCCGCGTCGTCGGCCTGGAGCGCGTCCTGCCAGGAGGGGCGCGCGAACGGGCGGTTGTAGACCGGGCCCTCGTGCGCCACCGTGCGCGGCGGTACGTCCACGATCTGCTCGCCGTGCCAGAAGATCTCCAGCTGGGAGCCCTCGGTCACCTCACCGATGACGGTGGCGATGACGTCCCACTTCTCGCAGATCTCCATGAAGCGCTCGACGTGCTGCGGCTCGACGACCGCGCACATCCGCTCCTGCGACTCGCTCATGAGGATCTCCTCCGGCGAGAGGGAGGAGTCGCGCAGCGGCACGGTGTCCAGCTCGACGCGCATGCCGCCGGAACCGGCGCTCGCCAGCTCGGAGGTCGCGCACGACAGGCCCGCGCCACCGAGGTCCTGGATGCCCGCGACGAGCTTCTCGCGGAAGATCTCCAGGGTGCACTCGATGAGGAGCTTCTCCTGGAACGGGTCGCCGACCTGGACGGCGGGCCGCTTGGCGGGACCCGTCGACTCGAAGGTCTCCGAGGCCAGCACCGAGACGCCGCCGATGCCGTCGCCGCCGGTGCGGGCGCCGTACAGGATGACCTTGTTGCCGGGGCCGGACGCCTTCGCGAGGTGGATGTCCTCGTGCTTCATCACGCCGATGCAGCCCGCGTTGACCAGCGGGTTGCCCTGGTAGCAGGCGTCGAAGACGACCTCGCCGCCGATGTTCGGCAGGCCCAGGCAGTTGCCGTAGCCGCCGATGCCCGCGACGACGCCGGGCAGCACGCGCTTGGTGTCGGGGTGGTCGGCCGCACCGAAGCGCAGCGGGTCCACGACCGCGACCGGGCGGGCGCCCATGGCGAGGATGTCGCGGACGATGCCGCCCACGCCGGTGGCCGCGCCCTGGTAGGGCTCGATGTAGCTGGGGTGGTTGTGCGACTCGACCTTGAAGGTGACCGCGTACCCCTGGCCGACGTCGACGACGCCCGCGTTCTCGCCGATGCCGACGAGCATGGCGTCGTTGTCGGGGACCTTCTCGCCGAACTGGCGCAGGTGGACCTTGCTGCTCTTGTAGGAGCAGTGCTCGGACCACATGACGGAGTACATGGCGAGCTCGGCACCGGTCGGGCGGCGGCCGAGGATCTCCCGGATGCGCGCGTACTCGTCCTCCTTGAGGCCGAGCTCCTTCCAGGGCTGCTCGACGTCGGGCGTCTCGGCGGCGTGCTTGACGGTGTCGAGGCTCATGAGGCGTTGACCAGCTTCTTGAGGATCGAAGTGAAGAATCCGAGACCGTCGGTACGACCCGTACCGATCAGCGGCTCCACGGCGTGCTCGGGGTGCGGCATCAGGCCGACGACGTTTCCGGCGGCGTTGGTGATGCCGGCGATGTCACGGAGCGAGCCGTTGGGGTTCACGTCCAGGTAGCGGAACGCGACCCGGCCCTCGGCCTCCAGCTCGTCGAGCGTGCGCTCGTCGGCGACGTACCGGCCGTCCATGTTCTTCAGCGGGACCTGGATCTCCTGGCCCGCCTCGTAGTCGGCGGTCCAGGCCGTCTCCGCGTTCTCCACCCGCAGCTTCTGCTCGCGGCAGATGAAGTGCAGGTGGTTGTTGCGGAGCATGGCGCCCGGCAGCAGGTGCGACTCGGTGAGGATCTGGAAGCCGTTGCAGATGCCGAGGACCGGCAGACCGGCCTTCGCCTGCTCGATGACGGTCTCCATCACCGGCGAGAACCGGGAGATGGCACCGGCCCGCAGATAGTCGCCGTAGGAGAAACCACCGGCGAGGACGACCGCGTCGACCTGCTTGAGGTCCTTGTCGCGGTGCCAGAGCGAGACCGGCTCGGCGCCCGCGATGCGGACGGCGCGCAGACTGTCCCGGTCGTCGAGCGTCCCGGGGAAGGTGACCACCCCGATACGAGCGGTCACTTGGACCGCTCCTCGACCTTGACGGTGAAGTCTTCGATGACGGTGTTGGCGAGGAAGGTCTCGGCCATCTCGTGGATGCGGGCGAGAGCGGCCTCGTCGACCGGCCCCTCGACCTCGAGCTCGAAACGCTTTCCCTGACGTACGTCGCCGATCCCCTCGAAGCCGAGACGGGGCAGTGCGCGCTGCACCGCCTGTCCCTGCGGGTCGAGGATTTCCGGCTTGAGCATGACGTCGACTACGACGCGTGCCACTGGCACTCCCGGTGTGGTGTGGTGCGAAGGCGGTTCCCTCAGAGTACCCGCCCCGAAAATCTACGCGGGTAGATATCGCTAACGCCTGATCACGTTCCGGTTTCGGCCGCGACAACGCGTGGGAAAAATCCCGAGAAAAAGTCGCCGAAGTCATTGCGTCGGGACACGCGGATGCAATTGGCTGGGCTTCACATTGCAATGGGTGTCGCTGTACAAAGGAATCCCAGCGGGAACAACATTGCTCCATAACAGCCGGAAGGCCGGTATCGCCGCACGTCAGGCACGTGGGAGTGGCGATGCCGTAGGAAGGATCCGATATCCGTGGCTCAGCGCGTAGTGGTCACACTCTCCGATGACATCGACGGCGGAGAAGCGGCGGAAACGGTCATGTTCGGCCTGGACGGAAAGGTCTACGAGATCGACCTCAATCCCGCCAATGCAAAGAAACTGCGCAAGGCGCTCGCGCCTTACGTGACAGCGGGCCGGAAGCACACCAAGTCCGGGAAGACGTTCCGGCACACCCCCGTCGCGCCCGACCCGGCGGCCGTCCGCGCCTGGGCCCGCTCCCACCAGATGGACGTGCCGGCCAGGGGCCGGATCCCGAAGAAGGTCTACGAGGCCTTCGCGGAGGCGAGCTGACCCCCCGTCCGGGACGGTCCTGCGGCCGCCCCGGACACCGGAGTTGCACACCCCCCCTGCTGATCAGCTAGAGTCTGGAGCACGCCGAGGGGCAAGGCCGAAAGGCCCGGTCCACCGGAGCGTGCGGGTGTAGTTCAGTAGTAGAACATCCCCCTTCCAGGGGGAAGGCGCAGTGTGCAATTCCTGTCACCCGCTCTGCATTGCCTACCGACCATCTTTGTGGATCAGGTAGAGTAGTGCTCGCGCCGCCCAGTGAGAGCTGGTCGGAGGCATGCGGACGTGGCTCAGTTGGTAGAGCATCACCTTGCCAAGGTGAGGGTCGCGAGTTCGAATCTCGTCGTCCGCTCAGGAAGTACAAAGGCCCCGGTTCATCGAACCGGGGCCTTCGTCGTGCGCCCGTTCACTCCTGACATTTGTCATGGGCGGCGATGACACCGCGCACTGCCCCGCCCCCCGATCCCGCGGAACGCTGGACGCATGGCAGGCACAGCAGATGTGATCGAGGTCGAGGAGCTGCGGCGGACCTACGCCGGGGGCTTCGAGGCCGTATCCGGAATCTCCTTCTCGGTGGCACGGGGCGAGCTCTTCGCGCTGCTCGGCACCAACGGCGCGGGCAAGACCTCCACCGTCGAACTCCTCGAAGGGCTCGCCCCGCCGAGCGGCGGCCGCGTCCGGGTGCTCGGGCACGACCCGTACACCGAGCGGGCCGCCGTGCGCCCCCGTACCGGCGTGATGCTCCAGGAAGGCGGTTTCCCCGCCGAGCTCACCGTCGCCGAGACCGTACGGATGTGGGCGGGGTGCACCAGTGGAGCCCGGCCGGTGGAGGAGGCGCTGGAGCTCGTCGATCTGGGGCGGCGCTCGCAGGTGCGGGTGAAGCAGCTGTCCGGCGGTGAGAAGCGGCGGCTCGACCTGGCGCTCGCGCTGCTCTCGCGGCCCGAGGTGCTCTTCCTCGACGAGCCGACGACCGGCCTGGACGCCGAAGGGCGGCGCGACACCTGGGAGTTGGTGCGGGCGCTGCGCGACGGCGGCACGACCGTGCTCCTGACCACCCACTACCTGGAGGAGGCCGAGGCGCTCGCCGAGCGGCTCGCGATCCTGCACGAAGGGCGGATCGCGGCGAGCGGCCGCGTGGACGAGGTGGTCGCCGCCCAGCCCTCGCACATCGCCTTCGAGCTGCCCGACGGCTACCACCTCGGCGACCTGCCGCCGCTCGCCCGGCTCGGCGTCAGCAGCCACGAGACGGCCGGGCGCACGGTGCGGCTGAAGACCCACCAGCTCCAACAGGCCGCCACCGGGCTGCTGTTGTGGGCCAGGGACAGCGGGGTCGAGCTGCGGGGGCTCGACGTGCGCTCCGCCTCGCTCGAAGAGGCGTTCCTGAAGATCGCGCGGGACCAGCGGCAGGAAGAGGAGACGGTTCGATGAGCACCCTGGACGCGGTACGCGGCTCCGCCCCGGCCCCGGCCCCCGAGCGGGCCACGAAGGGCGCGGCGGACCGCATGAAGGCGCTCGGCCGCGCCGAACTCACCCTGCTGGGCCGCAACAAGTCCGCCCTGTTCACCGTCCTCGCCCTGCCGGGCCTGCTGACGGTCTCGATGTACTCGGCGGTCCGGAGCCTCGACCTGAAGCAGACCGGGCTCACCGTCGGCACGGTCCTGCTGCCCGGCTCGCTCGGCTACGTCCTGCTGTTCGCGGTGTACTCGACGCTGAGCGGCGTCTATGTCGTACGCCGCGAGGAGCTCGTCCTGAAGCGGCTGCGCACCGGGGAGCTGCGGGACCTGGAGATCCTGGCGGGGGCGGCGCTGCCCGCGGTGCTCATCGGGCTCGCGCAGTCCGTGCTGCTCGCGGTGGGCGGCTCCGTCCTGATGGACGTGGCGGTGCCCGGCACGGTGTGGCTCGCGGCCCTCGGACTGCTGCTCGGCATGGTCCTGATGGGCGCACTCGCGGCGGCCACCGCGGCCCTCACCCGCTCCGCCGAGGGCGCCCAGATCGCGGTCATGCCGCTGATGATGCTGTCGATCGCCGGCTCGGGCATGGTCGTACCGCTGGACGTGATGCCCACTCAGCTGGCCTCGGTCTGCGAAGTGCTGCCGCTGACCCCGGTGGTGAGCCTGATCAGGGAGGGCTGGGCCCCGGGCGCGGGCGTGGTCGAGGTGCTGCGGCAGCTCCTCGTCATGGTTGTCTGGACGTTCATCGCGGTGTGGGTCGTGCGCAAGCGCTTCCGCTGGGAGCCGCGGCGCTGAGACGAGGGGGAAGAGCGTGGTCGGCCGGATACGCGCGTGGCACCAACGCCACTGGCGGGACCGCAGCAGGGTCGAACAGGTCGAGATGCAGAGCCGGCTGATCTGGCGGTGCACGACGTGGTTCTTCTTCCTCAGCTGGGAGGTGCCGTTCGTGCTCCAGGACCTGCGCCGCGAACCCCTGCCGCTGGCCCTCGCCGTGGCGACCCTCGCCACCGGCACCGTGCAGGCCCATCAGGGCATCCGGGCGCACCGCGTCGCGCTCGACCGGTATCTGGGGCGGGCCGCCGAGCCGCGCCGTCCGCTCGTGCTGACCGGCGCGCTCTGCCTGCTCTCGCTCGCCCTGCTGGCCGGGCTGTACGCGGCGCACGGCGTCAAGGAGAGCGAGCTCATCCTGATCGTGCTCTACATCGTGCTGCCGTTCGGCATGACGTACAGCATGCTCACCACGCCGTGGAGGTTCCTCGGGCGGTTCGCCCTGCTCGCGCTGCCGACCGCGGCGGTGTTCGCGGCGGCCGGACTGCGCGGCGGACGCCTGCTCGCCCTGGCCCTGGTGGTCGCCCTGTCCGGCAGCTACCTGCTCCTGATGTCGCGCTGCGGGGCCTGGACCCTTTCGATGATGTGGGAGTCGGACCGGGCCCGGCAGACCGAGGCGCGGCTGGCCGTCGCCGAGGAACGGCTGCGCTTCGGGCGGGACATGCACGACGTGCTCGGCCGCAACCTCGCCGTCATCGCGCTCAAGGCCGAGCTCGCCGTGCAGCTCGCCCAGCGCGGCCGGCCCGAGGCGATGGCGCAGATGGTGGAGGTGCAGCGCATCGCCCAGGAATCGCAGAAAGAGGTACGGGAAGTGGTGCGCGGCTATCGCGAGGCGGACCTCGGCGTCGAGATCGAGGGCGCCCGGGGCGTCCTGGAGGCGGCCGGCATCGGCTGCGACTACAGCGGGCCGGCCGACGGGCTGAGCGTCGAGGCGCAGTCGGCGCTCGGCTGGGTGGTGCGCGAGGCCACCACCAACGTGCTGCGGCACGGCGACGCCCGCGGCGTGGCGATCCGGCTCGCCGTCGCCGATCACACCGCGACGCTGGTCGTCGAGAACGACGGCGTACCGGAACGCCCGGCCCAGGCCCCCGGCTCGGGCCTCGCGGGCCTGCGCGAACGGCTGGCCGCACTGGGCGGCACCCTGGAGGCGGGGCCGGTCGGCGACGGGCTGTTCCGGCTGACCGCGGAGGTGCCCCGATGAGCCGCGTACGGGTGCTGCTCGCCGACGACGAGCATCTGATCCGGGGCGCGCTCGCGGCGCTGCTCGGCCTTGAGGACGACCTGGAGGTGGTCGCGGAGGCCGCGTCCGGGCCCGAGGCGCTCGCCATGGCGCGGGCCCACCGGCCCGATGTGGCGGTCCTCGATCTGGAGATGCCGGGGGCGGACGGTGTGACAGTGGCCACAAGGCTGCGGGGCGAGCTGCCGTCCTGCCGGACCATGATCGTGACCAGTCACGGGCGCCCCGGGCACCTCAAGCGGGCGCTGTCGGCGGGGGTGCGGGGCTTCGTCCCGAAGACCGTCAGCGCCCAGCGCCTCGCCGAGATCATCAGATCCGTGCACGCCGGAAACCGTTATGTGGACCCGGAGTTGGCGGCCGACGCGATCTCCGCCGGGGACTCCCCGCTGACCGCGCGCGAGGCCGAGGTGCTCGGGTTCGCGGCCGACGGGGCGCCCGTCGCGGAGATCGCCGAGCGGGCCGCGCTGTCCCAGGGGACGGTGCGCAACTACCTCTCGTCGGCCGCCGCCAAACTGGGGGCGGAGAACCGTCACACGGCGGTGCGTCTCGCCCGCGAGCGAGGTTGGGTATAGTGGTCTCCGCGCCACGGCGCATGCGAACGTAGCTCAGCTGGTAGAGCACCACCTTGCCAAGGTGGATGTCGCGAGTTCGAACCTCGTCGTTCGCTCAGAAGGAGAAGCCCCCCGGCCACCGGCCGGGGGGCTTCTTCGCGCTTACGACCAGCTGGTCCCGGTGAGCTGCTCGTACGCCTCGACGTACTTGGCCCGGGTCGCGTCCACGACCTCCTGGGGCAGCGGGGGCGGCGGCCGCTCGCTGGTGCGGTCCCAGCCGGAGGCCGGCGAGGTCAGCCAGTCGCGGACGTACTGCTTGTCGTAGGAGGGCTGGTCCCGGCCCGGCTCCCAGGTCGCGGCCGGCCAGAAGCGGGAGGAGTCCGGGGTGAGCACCTCGTCGGCGATGACGAGCTCCTCGCCCGCGAAGCCGAACTCGAACTTGGTGTCCGCGAGGATGATGCCGCGCTCGCGGGCGATGTCGCGGGCCCGGCCGTACACGGCGAGGGTGGCCTGGCGCAGCTGGGCGGCGGTCTCGGCGCCGATCTGGCGGGCCACCTCCTCGTAGCTCACGTTCTCGTCGTGGTCGCCGACGGCGGCCTTGGTGGCGGGCGTGAAGATCGGCGCGGGCAGCTCGGAGCCGTTGGCCAGGCCCTCGGGCAGCGCGAGGCCGCACACCGTACGGGACTGGTTGTACTCGGCCAGGCCGGACCCGGCGAGGTAGCCGCGGGCGACGCACTCCACCGGGACCATCGCGAGCGAGCGGCACACCAGGGTGCGGCCCGCCCAGTCGGCGGGGGCGCCCTCGGGGAGCTCCTCGGAGATGACGTGGTTGGGCACCAGGTCGGCGAGCAGGTCGAACCACCACAGCGACAGCTGGGTGAGCACCCGGCCCTTGTCGGGGATCTCGGTGGGCAGCACCCAGTCGTACGCGGACATCCGGTCGCTGGCGACCATCAGGAGGTCGCCCGCCTCGTTCTGATAGAGGTCACGCACCTTGCCCGTGTGGAGGTGGGTCAGGCCCGGCACCTGAAGCGGCTCGGGCTTTTCTACGAATCCGGACACGGTTCCTCCGCGTAGGTTGATCCAGGAGCGGTTCCGATTCTCTCGCATGCGGGCGGGCGCCGCGGTCGCGGGGCCGGTCGCGCGGGCCCGGCCGGGGTCAGTCCCGCTTGCAGATGCGGTCGAGGAGGTTGGCCGTGGCCCGCTGGATCCGGGCGTCCACGTGGCCGGGCCGGTCGAGCGCCGGTGACCAGGCGAACGTGCCCGAGGCGAAGACGAGCGCGCCGGACGGGGACCGGTACAGGGACGTCTCCTGGTGCCGGACGTTCTGCTCGCCGTCCCGGTACGGGGAGTGGGCGAGCAGGATGCGGTCCTGGTGCTCGGGCAGCGCGGTGCGCGGGTAGTAGCGGTCGGCCTCGCCCGCGACCAGCCCCTCGATCTCGTCGCCGTCCCCGGCCCCGGTCGCCTCCCACAGCCAGTGGTCGGCATTGCGTACGACCATGGGGTACGGCTCGGGGACGCGGCCCGCGTACTGGATGCCCAGGAGCTGCTGCTCGGGCCTGGCGACCTCGCGCCACAGGGCGGGGCGGCCGGGGCCGCGGCGCTTGCGGCAGGTCAGCAGCCGGTCGGGCACCCCGGACGGCGAGGGCCCCAACTCCACTTGCCAGTAGAGGGAGTTGGCGGAGAGGAAGACGAGCGAGGTGCCGCCGTCGCGGGCCAGCTCGACGGTGCGGCGCATGGGGGCCGACCAGTACTCGTCGTGGCCGGGGAAGACGAGGCCGCGGTAGCGGGTGGGGTCCACGCGGCCCGCGTGCAGGTCGCGGGCGTCCGCGTAGGCGAGGTCGTAGCCGTAGCGCTCGGCCCAGCGGATGAAGTCGTAGGCGTGGCCGACGTGCAGGGGCAGGCCCGCGCCCGCGTAGGGGCGGTCGAAGGAGACGGTGGTCGCCGCGTCCTCCTCGCCGAGCAGCCGGCCCTCCTCGTCCCAGGCGTGGTAGAGGCTGGCGCCGGTGCGGCCGTCCTCCGGGTACAGGTTGTACGCCTGCCAGGTGATGTCGGGCAGCAGCAGGAGCAGATCGGCGGGGTGGCCGTCGCGGACGGTGAACGGGATGTGCGAGCGGTAGCCGTCGGCGGTGGTCAGGACGGCGACATGGGCGCCGACCGAGGCGTGCGAGGGCACCTGGTAGCGCCAGGACTGCCACCAGTGGTGGCAGGAGACCGTCCGGTCGGCCGCCAGCGGAGGCGGCTGGACGATCCCGGAGAGCCGGGGGCTGGTGGCGATCTTCGCGGCCCCGTCGCCGCCGTAGTGCCCGATCCGGTAGACGTCGACGGTGAACTGCTGCGGGGGGTCCACGGTGATGTGGAAGTCGATGGCCTCGCCGGGCTCGACGGCCCCGCTGGAGGCGAACCCCTTGATCTGCTGGCGTACGTCGTCGGCGGTGCGCGGCCCGGTCACCCGGGCGGTGCTGCGCGGGGTGCCGCGCTGGACCGGGACGTGGTCGACGTACCAGGGCACCACGTGCCCGGTGTCGTCGAAGTACGTCTCGCTGCCCCGGAGCCAGGGCAGCGGGCCCTGCCCGAAGGGGTCCGAGACGGCGTGCGCGAGGGCACCGGACTCCCAGCGCCGGATGTGCTCCGACCGTTCCACCCCCATGTCACTCCCCTCCCTCGATCCCCCGCGATACCAGTGATGCGGCCGTGGTCCGCCGCCTGTCCGCTACCGGTCCCCAGCACATCACATAACGCACGCACTCCGTCACCGTTCGTCGCGAATTGACGTTAAGGGGAACTCGGCATTCCGGATGCCCGGGGACGAACTCGATGTATTGGGGGGCCTGTTGGGGGCGGGGCGGGGGTGAGGGGCCCGCGGAGGCTGGTGGAGGGCGGGGGTGGACGGAGCGCGGAGGCTCGTGGAGGGCGGGGGCGGTGTTCGGGGCAGGGTCCGTGCGGGGGCGCGTACCGGTTGCCCCTCGGAGCCCGGCCCGCGGAGTGCGGGGGTGCCCCCGGGGCCGTTCGGCTTGCCCCTCAGGGCCTCGGTGTGCGGGGGCGGGGTCCGTGCGGGGGCGCGCGTACCGGTTGGCCCTCAGGGCCCGGCCCTCCGAGCGCGGGGGTGACCCCGGGGCCGTACGGCTGGCCCCTCAGGCCCGCCTCCGAGCGAGGGGGTGGCCCGTCAGACCAGCCGTACCGGCTTCTCCGGGCGGATGCCCACCGCGGCCAGCCACGCGCGCAGGTCCTCCGCGTCGCCGTCCTCGACCAGGGTCAGGACGGGCGAGGCCAGGTCCGAGCGGCGTACGTCGTCGATGAGGAGCGACGGGCCGTCCAGCCAGTCGAGCCCGGGCAGCGCGCCCGCCGTGTCGACCGCGGCGCAGCACACCATCGCGGTCACGTGGTCGGCGAGCAGCTCGCGGCCGGTGCGGGGCGGCTGGAGGGGGAAGAGCGGTATCGCGTCGGCGCCCCAGGGCTCCGGGCCCGGCGCGGGCGGCGCGGACGCGGCCTCCTCGACGGCCACCTCCGCCGCGATCCGGGTGGCGAGGCACTCCGCGGCCTCCCCGTCGGGCGCGGTGAGGTGGTCGATGACGCGGGCCAGCGTCGGGGCGGCGGGCTCCGCGTCACGGCGCTCGCCCAGCGCGTCCAGAACCCGGTGCAGCCGGGCGGCCTCGGTGCGCCACTTGCGGTCGACGACCTCCTCCGGATACGCCGCCCAGTCGACCGGAGCCCAGTCGGGGCCGGGCTCCGCGGGGCCGCCGTGGAACAGCCGGGCGGCGAGCAGCGAGGTCGCCTCGTCGGCGACGCCGGGCTCCTCCAGCAGGTCACAGGCCGGGCGCTCGCCGAGCCGGGAGGTGAACCCCTCGGCGAGGCGGTCGCGCCGGGACAGCTCGGTGAGCGCCGAGACCACGCCCGCGTCGAGCCGGGAGGGCCAGCGCCCCATCCGCCAGGCGGGCAGCGCGACCCGGGTCAGCAGCCGGTCCCAGCCCGCGTACGCGAGCCCGACCTGCTCCTGGGCGACGATGCGCACCCCGTAGTCCACCGCCTGGGCCCGCTCGGACGCGGCGGCGGCGACCCCGCGCTCCATCTCGGCGGCGTGCACCCGGCACCCGCGCAGGAGCAGCCGGGCCACCGAGCCGACGAAGCCGAGCGCGACGCGCCGCACCGGGCCGAGCCCGGGCCTGCCCGCGACGCCGACGGCCGCGTCGAGGCCGCGTACGAACCGGCGGGCGGCGGCTATGTCGGGGTGGGCGGAGGGGCCCGTACCGGCGACGACGGGGGCGAGGATCGCCCGGAGCTCGCCGACGCGCATCCACCACATGAAGGGCGAGCCGATGACCAGGACCGGCGCGGCCGGCACCCGCCGGGCACGAGCGGAGCGGGCTTCGGCCGCGCCCCGTATGAAGCGAGCGGGCATCGCCCCCCGGCCGGCGGCGGTGTGCGCCGGATGTGTGCGGTCCTCCAGCCAGCTGTCGCAGTCGGGCGTCAGGGCTATCGCCGAGGGCGGCGGCACGTCGAGCCGCTCGGCCAGGTCTCTGACCAGGCGGTACAGATCGGGGGCGGCCGATTCGGCGAGGTCCACCGTGGGGGACAGGGCCGGTCTGGCCCGGACGATCACCACCGCGACCACGGCCGCGAGCAGCAGCACGACCAGCGCGGTCACGGTGACCGCCCAGCGCGTGGTGTCCCAGCCGCTGCCGTCGATGCGGCCCTGCGCCGCGGCGACGAGCAGCACGACGGCGACGGCCGCGGGCACCAGGGCCACGGCCAGCGCCCGGCTGCGGATGCGCAGCACGGCGAGGGCCCGCGAGCGCGCATGCTGCGCACCCACCTCTCCACCCATTCCGGTAGCGGACACGGTCGGACGTCACCCCCTCTGCGCTGCGTCGGCGTTGCTCACTCCCCCACTGTGGCACCCGCCACTGACATCGCAATGCCGGTGGGCCAAGTGCCGGAACGCCTTCGCCGCACCCTAGTTGGGGGTTCGGCAGGAGTCATCCGGATGGGCCAGCCGTCACTCGATGGAATGGCTTTGGGCAAAGGTGCGGTTGTTCCGGCCTTGGCCCCCGGAGCTCCGCGGGCCAGACGCCGCAGGGCCCCGGCGGAGAACCGGGGCCCTGCGGAAAGTGGCCGGGTTCAGCCCTGTGCCCCGGCCGCCTTGCGCGCGATGTCGGTGCGGTGCTGCGAGCCGTCGAGCCGGATGCGGCCGACCGCCGTGTACGCACGCTCCCGGGCCTGGGCGAGGTCCTTGCCGGTCGCGGTGACCGAGAGGACCCGGCCGCCCGCGCTGACGACCGCGTCCCCGTCCCGCCGGGTCCCGGCGTGCAGGACGTACGCGGTGGGCTCATCCTGCGCGGCGACGTCGGCCAGGCCCTCGATGGGGTCACCGGTGCGGGGCGTCGCGGGGTAGTTGTGCGAGGCGATGACCACCGTGACGGCCGCGTCATCACGCCAGGTCAGCGGCGGTTCGGCGTCGAGGGTGCCGGTGGCCGAGTGCAGCAGCACGCGCGCGAGCGGCGTCTTGAGGCGGGCGAGCACGACCTGGGTCTCGGGGTCGCCGAACCGGGCGTTGAACTCGATGACCCGCACCCCGCGCGAGGTGATCGCGAGGCCCGCGTACAGCAGCCCGGAGAACGGCGTCCCGCGGCGGCGCAGCTCGTCGACGGTCGGCTGGAGCACGCTCTCCATGACCTCGTCGACGAGCTTCGGGTCGGCCCACGGAAGCGGCGAATAGGCACCCATGCCACCGGTGTTGGGGCCCTCGTCGCCGTCGAGCGCGCGCTTGAAGTCCTGCGCGGGCTGGAGCGGGAGGACGGTCACGCCGTCGGTGATCGCGAAGAGCGAGACCTCGGGACCGTCGAGGAACTCCTCGATGACGACGCGCTCGCAGGCCAGCGCGTGCGCGCGGGCCGCGGCGAGGTCGTCCGTGACGACGACGCCCTTTCCGGCGGCGAGCCCGTCGTCCTTCACCACGTACGGAGCACCGAAGGCGTCCAGCGCCTCGTCGATCTCCTCGGGGGTGGCGCAGACGTAGGAGCGGGCGGTGGGCACGTTCGCCGCCGCCATCACGTCCTTGGCGAAGGCCTTGGAGCCCTCCAGCTGGGCGGCCTCCCGGGAGGGGCCGAAGCAGGGGATGCCCGCGGCCCGTACGGCGTCGGCGACCCCGGCGACGAGAGGGGCCTCGGGCCCGACGACCACCAGGTCGCTGCCCAGCTCGGCGGCGAGGCGGGCGACCGCGTCCCCGTCCAGCTGGTCGACCGGGTGGAGCTCGGCGACCTCCGCGATCCCGGCGTTGCCGGGGGCGCAGTGCAGCGCCGTCACGTCGGGGTCGAGGGACAGGGAACGGCACAGGGCGTGCTCACGGGCACCGCCGCCGATGACAAGGACCTTCACGGCAGCCAGCCTAGCCGCCGCAGTGGCCGGATCTTTGTGCGGGCCACCGAGTGGACGCTCAGCCCTCGTTCGTATATTCCTCCACCACCGTGGCTCCCAGCTCGCGCACGATCAGGTCGTGCCCGGACAGCGCGGTGTCCACCAGATCCGGGTCGTCGTCCTCCGGAACGTCGTCCTCCAGCCGCACCGGGGGCGGCGGGGGCTCCTCCTGGCGGGCGGGAGCCGCGGCCTGCGGCGGCTGCTGCGTACGCGGCGCGGGAGCCGGGGCCTCCGGGGCCGCGGGCCGGGGGGCGGGCGGGGGAGGCTGCGGGGGCTGATACTGCTGGACGGGCGGCGCGGGGGGCCGGGGGGCGCTGCCGCCGAAGTTGCCCGCGGCGGGCGGGGGCTGGACGCCGCCCGACGGGTCGATGATCGCCTCGACCTTCCACTGCACCCCGAACCGCTCGGAGAGCACGTTGCGCAGCACGTCCTCGCTGCCGCTGCTCGCGAAGTTGTCGCGGGCGCCCGCGTTGATGAAGCCGAGCTGCACGGTGGTGCCGTCGAATCCGGCCACCTGCGCGTTCTGGCTGAGCAGGATCCAGGTGAAGCGGCGCTTGTTCTTCACCGCCTCCAGGATGTCCGGCCACATGTTGCGGACCTGCAGCGCGTTGCCCTGCCCGGCGGGGGCGGGGGTCGGCTCGGCCGGGGCGGGCGCCGGGGTGGGTGCGGGCTCGGGCGCGGCCGAGGGCCAGGCGCCCGCGCTCGGGGCTGGGGCCGCCGCTCCGGGCCAGGCCCCGGGACGCTGGCCACCGCCCTGCCCGGGCGCGGCGGCGGAGGGCCAGGCCCCGGCGGAGGGCCCGTCCGCAGGCCGGCCGGGCTGCGGCTGAGCGGCGGTCTGCGGCGCGGGCGCCTGCGGAGGCTGCTGCTGAACGGGCTGCTGGGCTGCGGGTTGCTGCGCGGGCGGCTGCTGCACGGGCGGAACCTGCGGCGCGGCCGGCGCCGCGTGGGCGGGCCCGCCTCCCGCCGCCGGACCCCCCGGACCGGCCCCCCGCACCGCGGCCCGGGCAGCCTCGGGCCCGCCGGGTCCGCCCGGCATCGGCGCATGCGCCTCGGGCCCCGGCACGTACCCCATGGCGGGCCCACCGGCGGGCGCCGCCTGGAAGTTGGCCCCGCGCTCAAGACGGTCGATACGGGCCTGGAGCGAGCGCTCGTCGTCGTACGCGGCGGGAAGCAGCACCCGGGCGCAGATCAATTCGAGCTGGAGCCGCGGCGAGGTGGCCCCGCGCATCTCGGTGAGCCCGGCGTTGACGAGGTCGGCGGCGCGGCTCAGCTCGGCGGCGCCGAACACCGAGGCCTGCGCCTGCATCCGCTCGACGACGTCGGCGGGGGCGTCGATGAGCCCCTTCTCCCCGGCGTCGGGCACGGCGGCCAGGATGACGAGGTCCCGCAGCCGCTCCAGCAGGTCGGCGACGAAGCGGCGCGGATCGTTGCCGCCCTCGATCACCCGGTCGACCACCTCGAACGCGGCGGCCCCGTCGCCCGCGGCGAAGGCGTCCACCACGGAGTCGAGCAGCGACCCGTCGGTGTATCCGAGCAGGGCGGTGGCCATGGCGTACGTCACACCGTCCTCGGCGGCGCCGGCGAGGAGCTGGTCCATGACGGACATCGAGTCACGCACCGAACCGGCCCCGGCCCGCACCACGAGCGGCAGCACGCCGTCCTCGACGGGAATGCCCTCGTGCCCGCAGACCTCCCCGAGGTACTCCCGCAGCGTGCCGGGCGGCACGAGCCGGAAGGGGTAGTGGTGCGTACGCGACCGGATCGTCCCGATGACCTTCTCGGGCTCGGTGGTGGCGAAGATGAACTTGAGGTGCTCCGGCGGCTCCTCGACGACCTTCAGGAGGGCGTTGAAACCGGCCGAGGTCACCATGTGGGCCTCGTCGATGATGTAGATCTTGTAGCGGCTGGACGCGGGCCCGAAGAAGGCCTTCTCTCGCAGCTCACGGGCGTCGTCCACACCACCGTGCGAAGCCGCGTCGATCTCGATCACGTCGATGGAGCCCGGCCCGTTGCGCGCGAGGTCACGGCAGGACTGGCACTCCCCGCACGGCGTGGGCGTCGGGCCCTGCTCGCAGTTCAGACATCTGGCGAGGATCCGGGCGCTGGTCGTCTTGCCACAACCACGCGGCCCGCTGAACAGGTACGCGTGATTGACCCGGTTGTTCCGCAGCGCCTGCTGCAGCGGGTCGGTGACATGCTCCTGCCCGATGACCTCGGCGAACGACTCGGGGCGGTAGCGGCGGTACAGCGCAAGGGACGACACGCATACGAGGTTATCGGGGCCCACTGACAACCGGCCCCGCCGACCGCGGCCCGGCTGCGGCCGAACGCCGCGCCGCAAGGGAAACGAGCCCCGCACGCCGGGAGAAACCGGCGCCGCCTTCGGGGGGAACGCGCTCCCGCCCCGGAAAATCAGGCGCCCCCCACGCACCCGCCAGAGCCAACCTACCCTTGCTGCCTTCCGGCCCTGGGGGAGTTCAGTCAGATAGCGCCACGTGAGGGGCTCCGCACAGGGTACCCGATCCCTGACGTGGGAACGAGTTCGCGAGCACCCCTCAACGTCTTGTATTGTTTGCCGCGGAGGATTCGCCTAGTGGCCTAGGGCGCACGCTTGGAAAGCGTGTTGGGGGCAACCCCTCACGAGTTCGAATCTCGTATCCTCCGCCATTGCTCTCACCGGGCAATACGTCGAAGGGCCCCGCAGTTCGCTGCGGGGCCCTTCGTAGTTCATCAGGTCCCGTTGTCCTGGTCTTTGTCCACAAGGCCCTTCGCCGCGGGGCCCCAGATGGCCTCCGCGATCTTCTGCGCCACGTCCTTCAACATGGCGTCGGGAACGTGCAGGTACCGCGCACGCATCCGGGAAGACGTCCCCGGCTCCCAACCCATGATCTGGTCGATGACGCGGTCCGGAACCCCGAGCAGCATGAGCACGGTGGCGGCCGTGTGCCGTGCGTCGTGGAGACGCGCGTCCCGTACCCCCGCGTCTCCAATGAGCTTCTTCCAGTCGTGATAGTCCGTGTTCGGACTGAGCGGACCGCCGAGCGGCTTGGTGAAGACGTACTCCGACTCCGTCCACTGGTCGCCGGCCGCCTTCCGCTCACGGGCCTGCACCTCCTTGTGCGCCCGAAGCATCCGGACCAGAGGCCCCGGCAAGGGCACCGCGCGGCGTCCCGCGCGCGACTTGGTGTTCTTCGTCTCGCGCCGGACCTGCTCGCGCATGGGGCAGTAACCGGCCTTCCGACCGCACGGATCGGACTCCTTGCATCCGTGCGCGTACTTCGGCCGCAACCGGTTCCGGCGCAGCTTCAGGTACTCGTGGTCCAAGTCCACGTCAGCCCACCGAAGCCCCAGGGTCTCCCCCTGGCGCAGACCGAGTGCAAGGGCAAGCATCCAACGGGCGCTGTTGCGGCGCTTGTTGACCTCAATCAGCAGGCTTTGAACCTCCTCGACCGAGTAGGGCTCGATCTCCTCTTCGGCCTCCTCCACTCGCGGCGGCTTGGCCAGCGCGGCGGCGTTCTTCGCCGCGTGGCCACGCCGTACGGCCTCGCCGAGGGCGGTGCGCGCGGTCCGATGGGCCTGATGAGCCGTGGCGGGCTTGCTGCCCTTCGCCTTCATCCGGCGGTACAGGCTCTCCAGGTGCTCCGGCTCCAAGCGGTCGATCCGGTGCTTGCCGATGCCGGGTACGAGGTGCACCCGAACGGCCACCTCGTAGCCGTCATAGGTGTTCTCGCTGACGACTTCCTTGGCGATGTTCTCGACCCAGTGCCACAGCCACTTTTCGACCGTCCACAGCTTCCCGGGCTGCTGGGCAGTCCCCTGGTCGCGCTGCTTCTCCAGCCGCTTGACCTCGTCTTTGAGGAGGTCTTCTGAGGTGCGGGTGATGTGCCTCCGGTACGGCTCGCCGTTGTCCCGATAGCCCATCGGCACTCTGGCGTGCCAGCGGCCATCCTTCCCGAAGTAGATCGCGGTTTCGCCGTTGGCGCGGCGGGTGCCCTTCTTCGCCTTCTTCTCTTCCACGGGCGTCCTCTCAGGCAGCGCGGTTCGCAGCGCGCAGACGGGCGACGAACTCAGGCACGGCAGCGGCCGGCACACGGCGCAAGCGACCGAGCGGGACCGTCTCAAGCTGGCCGGTGCGGATGAGCTGGTAGCAGTACGTCCGGCCGATGCGGAGGCGTCGGGCTGCCTCCTCCACTGTCAGGAGCGCAACGGTCGGGTCGTCGTCGGTGAGCGTCGCAGCGCTCTTGGGGGTGTTCATTGGCTTCGCTCCTCTGCGGGGCGCCACAGAAACCGCGAAATACACAGAAAGCCGGGGCAGGTGGGCTGACCTGCGGGGATGCTGGTGGGGGTGGGCTGCCACAGAAACCGCAGGAAGTCCCACAGAAATAGGTGGCCGGGGGCGGGCTCGTATTTGTGTGGGACTTCCGTGGGTTTCTGTGGCAGCAGCCCGAGTGGCGCCCCTGACGGTGTTTGCGCAGGTCAGGGGCGGGGCCGGGTTATTTCTGTGATTCTGTGGTTTCTGTGGCGGGGTTCAGGCGGTGGGTTCGCTCAGCTGGGGGTGGATGAGGTACCGCGGCGACGGTGGGCGGCCACGTCCGCCGGTGCGGTGGACGGGCTGGGCGCGGATGTATCCGTGGTCTTCCAGCAGGTTCAGCGCGGGGTCGAGGTCAGCGACGGTGGGGAACTCCGAGCGGGAGAGCTTGGCCATCAGGTCGCGTTTGCTGATCTCGGTCCACTCGCTGGTGCGCAGCAGGTCGTGGACGGTGCGGGCGCGGTTGGCGACGGGGTCGGCGCCCATCAGGTCGAAGACCGCGAGGGCGTGACCGGTGAAGTAGTCGGAGAGTTTGACCGCGTCGCGCATGGTGTCGGCGGTGATGGGCTGGGTGTGCCCGTTCTCGGTGTGCGTGGCCAGGTGGAGCAGTCCCGCGAGGCGGCAGGTCGCACCGCCCAACTTCGCGGCCCAGTTCCCGACATGGCCAAGGTCCCCGCCGCGCTTACGCAGCCGCGGTTCCTGACGCTGCTCGTAGGCCACCAATGCGTTGTTGGCTTCGGGCGAGAGTTGAAGGACCGCCGGATCTGTCCAGTCTGCGAGCGACATGGTCAGAGCGATGACGCGTTCTTCGTAGGTGTCGGCCACCGCGTCTGGGATCGTGTCGGGGAGGATCTTGCGATGCCCTACGAGGGAGGTGGGCAGCGAGTACAGGAAGCGGGCCAACAAGCCCCTGTCTCCTGCTCCCTTGATGCGGCCGATGT
The DNA here is from genome assembly GCF_056431605.1 of Streptomyces sp. NPDC045846. Classification (NCBI taxonomy): domain Bacteria; kingdom Bacillati; phylum Actinomycetota; class Actinomycetes; order Kitasatosporales; family Streptomycetaceae; genus Streptomyces; species Streptomyces sp. NPDC045846. The sequence continues at coordinate 73,843 of NZ_JBWKKJ010000021.1, forward strand.
CCTCGATGACGGACGGCTGCACGGTCAGGCCCATGGTCAGCGCGGGCGACTCGATGAACTCCTCACGCCCACGGCGGTCCACGCGAAGCCGGTCCCCTGCCTGCCCACGGAGGAAGACCTCCATGTTCGGGGTCCCGGAGTAGCGTCCGGCGATGATGTCGAAGATGCCGCCTTCCGCGCTCATCACGGCCAGCCTGCCGCCCTGTTCGGCTAGCAGCGAGGCAATGACTTCCGGGGTCGCGTCATCGGCCAGCAGACGGGGTTTAGCGGGCACGGTGAGCGACTCGGCGGTCTGCGCGAGGCTGATGGCCTCGGCCACGAGCTGGTCACGCTTGTCGGCCTCCGCGCGGGCCGCTTTAGTGGCCGCGCTCTCCGCGACCTCCTTGGCGAGCTTCGCCGTAATCTCCGCCTCGATGATGGTGCTGGCCGATGCCGCGGCAAGCAGGGCTTCGGACTTATAGAGCGGGTTCGTCATCAGGGAGAACACGGCCGACTTCCGGTTGCCCGGCGGTAGTGCGACAACGACGAACGTGTTCGTGGGCTCCCGCCAGCGGCCCCGGACATGCACCACAGCGCGGCCACCGGCAGCGGTAGACAGCACCGCGATGGCGAGCGAGGCGGCCATGTCCACCGGGGTCTGGGTCTCCTCGGCCACGGCCCGGACGAAGTCCCCGAGCCAGGCCGGGAAGACCTCCGTGGGAAAGGCGGGGAGTTCACGGCGCGCGGTGAGCGGGATGGGGTCCTCCCACACCGGCTCGGCTTCGGGTTCCTCAACGAGGCTCAGCCCGGCCCACAGGTCCGGACTGTCTACCGGCTGTGCGCTCATGCCGCACTCGCCTCCCCTGCTCCGCCCCGGACAAGTCCGGAGCGGATCGCGGTGCGGCACTCGGAGGCGGACAGGCCGATGGACTGCCCCGTACTCATCAGCTCCGCGGTGACCGTGGCCTCGGTGAGGTCGCCGGTACGGATCAGCCGTGCGAGGGCGTAGGCGGCGAAGTACACCGAGCGATTACGACCGCCCTCGCGGGCGGACAGCACTTTTTCCAGTTCCCCCCGCAGGGCGGTGGTGCTGTAGGCGGTGGCGTTGCGCATCCGGGCGGACAGCTCCGACAGCGGCATCGGGGCCGGTGCGGGCTTGGTGGTGAGCAGGTCACTAAGCCACGCAGGGAGGGGGGCGGCAGGGGCGTCGTGAATGACCTCATAGGCCCGGGTGCCGACCATGCTTCCGGCGCCGACCACGTACCCGCCCCAGGCTCGGGTATCGACCTTCCACCCCAGGGTGCCGCCCGTGCTGCGTAGCGTCTTTCCCTCAGGCGCGGTGAAGTACAGATGCTGTCCGCCACGGCGAGTGCGCACGGTGTACGTCTCGGTCGGCAACGGCTGGCCCACGCGCTCACACAGCGCGGCGAACACATCCAGCCCATCAGCCATGCCCGCCCACTCGGCCGGCGGGGTGTCGTCGGCGTTCTTGGGCAAGTCCAGGTCCACCACGACGAGATGGGCGGGGCCGGTGGCGATCCCGACGTTGTACGGGGCCGTGCCCCAGCACGCGCGGATGCTGTCCGCATCCAGGGTGGCGCGCTGCTCCGGGGTGCGGTGGCCCTCGGTGCACCGGCCGGTTCCGGGGCAGTCCCGTTCGGGGTGCCCGGCGGGCCGCTTGTCACCCGGGCGCAGGGGGAAGACGGGCCAGCCGCGCTCAGCGGCAGCGAGAGCGGCGCACAGCAGCGCCGGGGCATGGATTGGTGTCATGCTGGGGGTTCTCCTGTTTCTGCGAAGGGACAGAGAGCCGGGGCGGTCGCGGTCTTGTGGTGAGAGGCGACCGCCTCGGGCATACCTAGGCGGCGGTGGCGCGTTCGTCAGCGCTTGCCGCAGCGAGCAGGGAGCGCAGGGCGTAAGTGGCCTGTTGCGGGACGACACCGTTGCCGAGGGCCTTGAGCTGAGCGGTACGGGAAAGCCCCGGTACGTCGGTGACGTGTCCGGCGGGCAGTCCCATGAGCCATTCGACGAACGGCGGGTTCAGTCGTCCCAGAGCGTCAGTTGGCCCGGGGGCACGTCGCTGGAGGACGCGTTCCCAGCGGGCGACGGCGCCGGCGTACTCACCCCAATCCGGTGCGCTGCCGACGGGAGCGTCAGATCCCCCTTGCTGCCGCGCTGGTTCGGGCCTCCTTTCGTGCCGTCCGTCGCCCGTGGCGTCGGAAGGAGGCTGGCCACCTCCGCTGCCAGGCACTTGCCGTGAGTCCCGGCCTCCTGCGACGGGGTGCGCTTGGTCTGCCGGTTCTCGCTCTCCGAGGCCCGCGGCGTCGGCAGGAGTGCCCCGGTGAATGCGAGGTCCGTCAGAGTCGAGGAGGTACTGCGCGGGTTGGGGGCGGTTGACTGCCGGGCTCCCTTGGAGTCCCCGACCACAGGTGTCGGCAGCAGTGAGACGACGTGCCGCAGGTTCATCCCGCCCTGTGCCGCGTGCCCTGCTCCGGTCGCCTCGGACGTCGAGGGCGTCGGCAGCAGCGAGGTGACTGCCGTCGGAAGCTGACCCGACTGCCCGCCCCCACGCCAGTCGCGGGCTGCCGGAGTCGGCAGGCCACGCAAGGAGGAAGAGACGCTTGCGCTGGTGGGCGGCGCCGACGTCGGACGCGCGAAGAGTGCACCACTGCGCATCGAACCCGAGGCGGGCAAGGTCAGCGAGGACAGCGTCGAATCCGAGAGAAAGGTGCCCTGCGACGTTTTCAAAGACCCCGAGGCGGGGTCGTAGAACGCCAAGGGCACGGGCGATGTGGGGCCAGATATGCCGGGCATCTGCGGTTCCCTTCCTCTTGCCGGCGGAACTGAACGGCTGGCACGGATACCCGCCCAGCAACACGTCGACCGGAGCGACACGAGCCCAGTCGACAGCGGTGATGTCGCCCAGGTTCGGCGTCCTGGGGTGGTGGTGGATGAGGATGCGGGCGGCGCCGGGGTCGTTGTCGGCGACCCAGGCCAGCGAGCCGCCGAACACGTCCTGTACGGCCATGTCCAGACCGCCGTATCCCGTGCACAGCGACCCGAGCCGCAGCGTGGTGGGAGGGCTCATGCGGGGTTCTCCTGTTTCTGCGAAGGGACAGAGAGCCAGGGCGGTCGCGGTCTTGTGGTGAGAGGCGACCGCCCCGGGCATAGCTACTGGTGCTCGGTGGGGGCGGGCAGCTCCGGCAGGCCCGCGCGGGTGAGTGCGGCGGGGTCGTAGCCGGGCAGGGTGGCGCGGGTGATGAGCGCGGTGGCGAGTTGTTCGGCGTAGGCGGCACCGGCGCGGGCGGCTTCGATCTGTGCCCCGGCGCGCAGGGCTTCGACGCGTTCCACGTGGGCGTGCTCTTCGCGCCGCACGGTGGTGTGCCGCTCGTGGGCGGTGTGGTCGCGGCGGTCGGTGCGCCAGTAGCGCGCCGCGATCCCGTACGCGACGGAGGTGGCCACCGCCCATAGCAGCAGCGGCAGCGGCATGCCGTCGGAGTATCCGGCGACCCCGGCCAGGGCTAAGGCTCCGGAGGTGGCGAACGCGGTCCCGGCGATGACCGGGTCACCGGCGCGTCCGGCAGAGGCGAAAGCGCCGACGGTCGCGGCCCCGGCCGCGAGGACCACCATCAACGCCGCGTTGCCGAAGCTGTGTTGGGCGCCGTTGGCGTTCCAGATCCGCCCCAGGATCAGCACCGTGGACGTGGCCACAGCAGGTGCAGCCTTGGGGGCGGCCAGGGCGAGCCAGTGGCGCGCGAGGATCGGTTCGTTCATGGCCGTTCCTTCCGGGGTCAGTTGGGCAGGGCGTGGGCGAGAGCGGTCATGAGGCTGTTGACGGTGGGGGCGGCGCCGGTTCCGGCGAGGTAGAAGCCGAACATCGCGGCCAGGAATGCGGTGCCGTAGCTCTTGCTGGTGCGCAGGACGAGCACGAGCAAGATGCCGAAGATCAGCAGGAGGGAGATGGTGACTGCCATGGGTCAGTCCTTCTTCGCGAACGGACGAGCGGCGGGGGTGTCGGTGCCGTCGCGGTAGAGGCGGAGCCAAAGGTTGTAGAGGTGGCGGCCGGTGCGGATGCGCTTGCGCTCGCCCCGGCAGCGGCGGCAGGTCTTGCCGGGCTTGAGCTGTCCGCGCCGGTTCTTCTTGAGGGCGTAGCCGAAGCCCTTGCACTTGCGGCAGTTGCCGAACGGGCTGGACGCACACAGGCTGACGTAACCGAGCGTGACTATGAGCAGGCAGGCGCTAGCAAGGAGGATGAGGGTCATCGGGTGCCCTTCCAGGCAGGTTTCGCGGGTTTCCGCAGGTGGGGTGCTAGGTGCGAGATCGCTGATCAGCGTGCAGGTGGGGTGCTAGCGGGGGTGCTAGACCTAGCAGTGGTGGCCGCTAGGTCTAGCACCCGTGCGCGTCAGCTTCCGGACCGCTTTCCGTCACGCACGGTGATGGCCTTGGTGATGTCGGTGCGGGCGATGCCCCTGCGGGTGGTGCCCTTGCCCTTGTCGGTGGAGCCCCAGACATCCTGTGCGGTGACGCCGTGCGGCTTGAGGTTCGAGGTGACCGTCTCGGCCTTCCAGCCGCCGTAGACCTCCGGGCGCAGGGCCGCGAGGCGGGTGGCTACCTTCTCGTTCCACACCTTGTCCTCATCGGCCGGTACCACCGTGAGAACGTCGGCCAGCAGATCGAACGCGGCTTCCCCGCTCTCGGGTGCCTGGCCGATGGCGTGGCCGGTGACGTTGCCGTACTCCTCGCGCATCTTCCGGGCCCGGGCCACGACCTTCTCCGCGCCGACCGCGTCCACGAACGCGGACGCCACGATGCGCGGGTCATCGCCTTCACCGGCCATCCAGCAGATGCCCCGGTCGGTGCGGGAGAACATCGTGGCCCGGTATCCCGCCTTGTACATCGAGGTGCCGAGCACCATGTCGTTGGCGGGCTGGCCCATGACCTTGAGGCAGAACCTGAGCACCGCGTTCGCGGAGATGCCGGTGGGCAGGGACTTCGCGTCGGGCCGCTGGGTGCCGAACAGGGTCACCATGCCGAGCGCGGGGCCGCGCTTGCACAGGTCGGTGGCGATCTCTTCGAGTTCCTTGCCGTACTTCTCGTGCTCGAAGGGGACCTGGCACTCATCGAACCCGGCGACGATCGGGTGCAGCCCCAGGGTCTTGTCGTTGGCCAGCTCTGCGGTGACCTTCGATTCCGGGCAGCGTGTGCGCGGCAGGGACTTGATGACCTTGGCCCGGCGGCGCAGCTCGGTGCGCAGCTCTCGCAGCGATTCGAGGACGTAGAGGATGTCTTCGTCCTCATCACCGGCGCGGTAGCGGTGGCAGACCGGTTCCAGGGCACCGAAGTCGCCGGTTCCCTTGAAGTCGAACGCGTACAGCTCCGCACGCGGGTCCAGGGCCGCGATCAGCAGGAACAGGCGCATCAGGAACGTCTTTCCCATGCGGGGGATGGACCCGACGACGACGGAGGCGAACATCAGGGTCACGGCCACGTCGCCCATGCGCTGGTCGTTGCCGAAGACGACCGGCTTGAACAGGTCCACCTGCCCGGACTTGAGCAGCGGCCAGGCCGGCTTGGTGGTCTCGTTCATGGGCTTGTCGCCCACCCACAGGATCAGCCGTCCCTCATGCTCGGCCGGGTCGGCGGAGGGCCACACGCAGCCGACCTTGCGCCGCAGCCCCGATGCCAGGGGCTTGCGCTCCTCCATGATGTCTTCCGGGGTGACACCCCAGGGAAGGTCAAGGTCAGCGCGGTATCCGGGCCCGTCACGGGTGATCTCGCTGGTGAAGCGCATCCCGTTCATGTCGCCGCCCTTCTTGATGGCGGCCGACAGCTTCTGATTGCCGATGCTGTCCAGCGCACGCAGCACGATCGAGCCGGTGAGCTTCTGAAGTTCGGTCTTGAGGACCGCCGGGCCGATGACGGGCTGGTCTTGCGGTGCTCCCCAGAACCCGGCGACCAGCACCGCTGCCGAGGCCAACACCGCGAGCCAGCCCGGGGCCATGACGTACAGGGTCAGCGCGGCGGCGGCACCGAACACGGCGCCCACCACGGTGACGAACGTCCGCAGTCGCACTCGGCTGTCACGCTGACGCGACAGCTTCAGGTACTCGGCGGTGTTCTCCTTGTAGACCTCATACGCGCGCAGCGGGGCCGCTTCGGCGTCCCACATCCACCGGTTGGTGTCACGGACCATACGGGCCGCGCCGCGCGGGGCGTTCATCCCGAGCCGCAGCGCGTACCAGGGGGTGCGGATGCCATGGAAGCCGGTCGCGTAGAACGCGTTCGAGGCGGCGCGCTGAGTGGTGGAGACAAACCCCGGCTTGGACAGCAGCCAGCTCGGCAGGATCGGCAGCCGCTTGTAGGTGGTGATGCCCGGGTCGGGCAGGCTGGGCGAGTCGACCGGTCGCAGTCGGGGCGACTCGTCTTCGTCGTCGTCCGCTTCCACCGGCGCGGCGGGAACGGATGCTTCGGCCGCTTCCGGGGCGGGCGCGGCGGCGGTGGGGCGTTTGGTAGTGATGTCGAAGACCTCGGCGTCGGGACGCTCGGGCTCTTCGCTTGGACCAGTGACACCGACATCAGACACGATGGGGCTGCTCCCTCTTGTCGAGTGGGGTTAGAAGGGGTCCGGACGGCACTTTCGACGGTCGACCGTCCGGACCCCGTTGTGCACTGCGTGCCCCGGGCCGGATTCGATCCGGCGCCCTCACGGCACGTTGCCGGGGCGGAGAGCGGGGCGGCTCAGACCATGAGCCTGTATTCCTCGACCATTTCGTCGGCGTTCTCCAGGTGCTTCAGCGCCTTCTTCAGAAGGACGGTCCGCTCGGTGCCGGTCGAGTCGATGGCGTCGTCCAGGTAGGTGACGGCGGTCTCCAGGTCCTCCGCCCCGTTGATGCCGGCGTAGACCGTGAGGCGGTGAGCCGCGGTCCGCAGCTGCTCGGTGAAGCCGTCCAGGGTGGTGGCGGGCTCCTCCTCCGCAGCGAAAGCGATGTCGTCGGCGTACCAGGTGAGGATGCGTTCGATGTGCTTGTTCACAGCTGCTCTCCTTGACAGAGCCGGATGTTCAGGCGACGCACTGTTCTTCGGGGTATGCGCAGGTCACGCACATGCCGAGCGAGGTCGGGATGCGGTATCCGGCATCCCGCCGGCACTCGGTGCAGACCCGCTGAGCGGCGTTCGCCTTGGCGAGCGCGGCCCACTTCGCGGGCGTCATCGGCCGGACCGGCTTGGCGCGGTCGAGGCGGTAGAGATAGGCGACGCGGATCGGGCTGGTGCCCTTGCGCCAGTAACGGCGGGAGAACCAGAGGACTTGCGCGGCGATGTCCTGCCCACCGGGCCTGAGTCCTGCCGCCCTGAGCTGACGGCGCGTGGCATAGCCGTCCGGGGCTATGCGCCACGGAAAGGTGGGGATGCCGTAGCGGGAACCGGTCGGGTCGTAGAAGCGGCTGCCCATCAGGCGGCCTCCCCTTCAGACACCCGCTCAGCCCGCTCCGCCTTCAGGGCGTCCCGCAGGATGCGGCCGTTGGCCGACGACGTACGGACCGCCTTACGGATCGCCTCAGCCGTCAGCCTGTCGTCCGACCATTCAGCGGTGGCCGACCGGGCTTCGGCAAGCAGTTCGTCCGGGGTGCGCGTCGGGCGGGGCGTGCGGGCCGACTCGGGGACCCGACCGGTCGCCCGGCGCGGGGCCGACTCGGCAGCGGCCACCGGCCGCAGCGCGACCGGTTCAGCCGACTTCACCGGCTCGACTTCCGCGACCGGTTCGGCCATCAGCTCCGGGGCGACTACCGGTACCGGGTCGGCCGACTCGGGGGCACGAAGTTCAGGTACCTCGGGCGGGGGCTCGGGTGCCGACTCATGCAGGTCAGACCCCAACCGATTTGTTGTTGTCTCTGCCGTTTCATCCTGATCTGCGATCGGGGTGGCACGGTGGTGCAGCACCTTCGCCACGAGGTCGGAGCCGAAGAAAATCGACCCGACCGGAAGCGATGTGGCGAGCAGCACCAGGACCCAGTTGGCGGGGGCCCAGTCGGCCAACTGCATCCGCTGGCCCCCGCCGTGCAGTTCGGGCACCAGGCCGTGCACATAGTTGAGAACCAGCGACGCGGCCGTGTACCCGGCCAGCACGCGCAGCGCGAACGTCTTGTCCCGGCCGGTCAATACGAGGGTGGCGACCAGCGCCAGAGCCATCAGGCCATCGACCACGAACGGATAGAGCAGAGCGGCTGTGGCGTCCGCGCCGACCGTCCGGGCCACGTCCCGCTGCGCGTTCCACGAGACGCGGAACGCCATACCGACCACACCGACCAGAGCAGCGACCAACAGGGTTTTGGCGGTGCGGTTCATGCTCCCGCCCCCTGCTCCACGGAGATAGGCGGCAACGGGCGCTTGAACAGATCGGCCACGTCCTGGCCGGTCATGTCCTCGCGTTCCACGAGAACGCGGGTCAGAGCGGCGATCTCGGCCCACAGCGTGTCCACGTCCATGTCCGCGTACTCGATGATCTGCGACCAGCGCATGCCGAGCGTGCCCTGCTGCACGGGGCCGTCCACAGCGATGTGGAACCCGAACCGTCCGCAGTTCTCTACGGCCGAGAGGCGGTCATGGTCGGCGCGGACCAGCTCGATGTCCTCGGGGTCCCACAGGCCCAGTTCCTTGACGTAGCGGGCAGCGGCCCGCTCACCGGCCGCGCACATCGTGGCGTAGCCGAGATTGGTGGTGCTGCTCAGGTCCCAGGTCACGCAGCCGGTCCAGGACCGGCCCGTGTCGGCGGGTACTTCGCGGCTCCACACCCTCCGGACCCGCATGCCGTGCTGCCAGCCGACCAGTACGTGCGCGGCTTCATGCACGGCCGTCAGGCGCGTGATCTGTTCAATGTTCAGTCGCGAACCCCAGGCGGCGCGCTTCTTGGGGTTGCCCTGGTTGTCGCGGTCCCAGTTCTCCGGCAGCGCTTTCATGCCGTAACCCCCGTTCCACCGGTGGTGCCACGGCGTCCGGCGCGGCGGCCGTTGACCGTTTCCAGGGTCGGGGCGACGCTCAGGGCGACGCTCCACCCGGCTTCGGTCTGCTTGGCCTTGTACATCTCCTCATCCGCGCGCCTCAGTAGCGCGGACAGGTCGGCCAGCTCCGTGCGCGGGTTGATCCGGATGGTGCCGATGGACGCGGCCACGGTGAGCTGCGTGCCCTCGAAGTCCACGGGCTGTTCCAGCAGGTCGGACAGCTCATACAGGGTCCAGTCGAATTCGCCCGCGCTGTAGACGCTGGTGACCGCCACGAACTCGTCCCCGCCCAACCTGGCTGCGAGACCGCCGTTCTCGGTGGCCCACTGCTGGATGCGATGCCCGGTGGCGCGGATGACCGCGTCCCCCGCCGCGTGGCCGTGGGTGTCGTTGGTCTGCTTGAACCGGTCGAGGTCCACGAAGTACACGGCACTCGGGCCATCGTTCAGAATCTTGCTGGCGCGCTCCTCGAACGCGTCCCGGTTCAGCAGACCGGTCAGCGGGTCGCAGCGGGCCGCCTCGATCCGGCGCCGCATCCACAGACTGTGGATCGACCAGCCGGACGCCAGCGGCAGAGCGGCGGCCAGGGATGTCAGGGTCTGGCTCATGCCGCTTCCTCCGTCCCGGCGGAACGGCCGGCGGCGCGGGCGGCCCGCAGGAACGGCACGGTGCGGGTGAGCGCGTCGGCGTACAGCGCGTCCCACGCCGCGATCTCGTCACCGCCCCCGCCCTGCGCGGCCAGGTCCGCGATGACCTCGCGGGCCACGTCGAGGCGGGCCGCCCGCTCTTCGGGCGACTCCGGGGAGAGCGGGCCCCGGAACAGGTCCCGGTCAAGGCCAAGGGGCAGCTCGTCGAAGCCCAAGGCCAGCTCTTCGAACTCGATCGCGTTCAGCGCCTGGTGGCTGCCGATGTACGTACGCATGGAGATCTCTCCTGAAAGGCGAAGGGAACCGGGGCGGCCTCGGTCTTGTGGTGAGAGGCGACCGCCCCGGCAGGAGGAAGGTTCGGAAGGTCAGCGGGTGCGGACGTCGCCGCTGACGCTGCGGGCGCTGACGTGCAGGTCGCGACCGCCGCTGACGGTCACGTCACCGGAGACGCTGTTGGCCCGCACGGTGCCGGACGCGGCGAGCGTGGCGTGGACGTTCACGTCGCCGGATGTGGTGACCAGCTCCGCGCTGTTGCCGCTGTACAGGTCCACGGCGATGTCGCCGGAGACGGAGCGGGCCGCGATCTGCTCGGCCACGCGCCACACGGTCAGGTCACCGGAGGTGGTGGTGGCGGTCACGGCGCGGGCCCCGTCTACCTGCAAGTCACCAGAGGTGGAGCGGAACTCCAGGCGGTCCACCTCACCGTCCACGACAGCGTCAGCGGACTGGGAGACGACCGCGAGCGAGGAGTTCGCCGGGAGCGAGACCCGGGCCTCGATCTCGCTGACCCGGGTCACGGTGTCCGTGCCACCGCCGGTGACGACGCGGCCGTTGATGATGGTGATGCCGGTGACCGATCCGTAGACCGTGCCCATGCTCTGCGTGATCCGGTTGCCCCGGACGCTCTGCATCATCACGTTGCCCCGGATCGCGGGAACCTCTACCGCGATGGTCTGCCCGTTCTCGGTGATGCGGGCCGCGTTGACCACGTCGGCGGCCGGGCCCGACGTGTCGGCGGTGTGCAGCGTCACCCGGGCGTGGGTGAGGCTGTCGAGAACCTGTACGTGCACCCTGCCCATCGGCAGGTCCAGCCCCAGAACGACCGGGCCGGTGGAGGTGGAAACGAAGGTGCGCTCAGTCATTGCGGATCTCCCTGATTCGCGAAGGACGGAGCCGGGCAGTCGCGGTCTTTGGTGAGAGACGACCACCCGGCAGGAACGTGCTGAGCGAGCCGCGCCCCCGGAACCCGGAGCCACGGCGACCGCTCGTCAAAGACGAGTGGTCATGGCCGCTGACGCCCCCGAAGACGGAGGCGCCAGCCGCCAAAATCACTCGTTCTTGGCACACTGTTCAGTTTTCAAGGACCAGTACTCCCAGCCCGTTGGCGTGCGACAACGTCGCCTTCCCAGGTCTTCCGGCTGGTGCGTGACACTGCGGGTTCGCTCGGCTCCGCCGGTGCAGGCGGGCGTTGGAGCGATGAAGAACATGTAGTACGTGTTCCTCATCATGCAGAGACGGATTCGCCCCGTCAAGCCTTTCGGCCCTTCGGTTCTGTGAGTCCCTCGCTGTCGATGTGCTCCAAGCTTGTCGCCAGCAGCGAAGACGATCGACCCCGCACCTGTACGACCTGTGCACGACTTGGCTACCTTGAAGTCGTCCCAAGTCGTCCCAGCCCGGGGAGAGTTCGGCATGGCGAATGAAAGGCTTCGCGGCGCGATCGTCGAGAACGGCATGACGCTCGATCAAGTGGGCGCGCGATTAGGAGTGTCAGCGAAGACAGTTGAGCGCTGGATCGGAGACCCGAAGCGCAAGCCCTATCGGCGCTTCCAGTACGCCGCGGCCTCGCTGCTGCAATGCGAAGTGTCCTACCTGTGGCCGGAGGAACGGACATCAGCAGAGGTCACTGAGGCGGGCAACGCGGAGCTGATCAAGCTGTATCCCCACAGGTCGGTCGTGCCGAACAGGCTGTGGTCGCAGCTTTACGCGCAAGCGCGCGAGCACTTCGACGTACTCGTCTACTCGGGCTTCTGGCTCACCGAGGACCCCGCGTTTCACAGGATCGTCAAGGAGAAGTCAGCGGCCGGCGTACGCGTCCGCTTCATGCTCGGTGACCCGGATAGTCCCGCCGTGGCCGTGCGGGGTGAGGATGAGGGCATCGGTCCCGCCATGGCCAGCAAGATTCGAAACGCCCTCATCAACTACGGCTCGCTCTTCGGGCTCCCCGGAGTCGAGTTCCGGCTGCACAGCACGACGCTCTACAACTCGATCTACCGGGCCGATGAGGAGATGCTGGCCAACGGCCATCTGTACGGGGTCGGGGCGTACATGGCCCCTGTGCTGCATCTTCAACGCGTGCCAGGGGGCGAACTGTTCGATGCGTACGCTGAGAGCGTCGAACGGGTCTGGGAGTCAGCCAGGCCCATCTCTTCACCCGCCGATTGCGGAGGTCTGCACGCGTGAGCCGAATCGACTATTTCCGCGACCCGAACGCCCCTGCGGCCAACTCCGTCGTGCCGTCGGTCACGGCAGTCGTCCGCGACGATGACGGACGGCTTCTGATCATCCACAAGACGGACAACGACCTGTGGGCGCTCCCAGGCGGCGGCCATGACATCGGTGAGAGCATCAGCGACACGGTCGTACGGGAGGTGCTGGAAGAGACAGGCATAACCGTCGAGATCGACAGCGTCGTGGGGCTCTACACCAACCCTGAGCACGTCTTGGCGTACGACGACGGAGAGGTGCGGCAGCAATTCTCGATCTGCTTCCGGGCCCACCCGACCGGCGGGGCTCTGCGCACCAGCAGCGAGTCGAAAGAGGTCCGTTGGGTTGACCCAGCAGACCTCGATGACCTGAACATCCATCCGTCGATGCGGTTGCGCATCCGGCACGGCCTGGACGACTCCCGACAGCAGCCCTACATCGGCTGATGGCCAGCAGCCGCCGCGGCTAGGCGATTCTCCACCCTGTCGGCGGCGGCGTAGATCTCAGGCGCTGCCCGTTGGATGAATCGGCCAACGATCGTGTCGGGACCATAGCGCTGCACGATCTCACCAATCCGATCGGCAGGCGTGGTCTGCTCCCCGTCCGGCGTGGTCGTCATGTCACAGAACACCAGCGCGTCAACCAGGCCGGGACGCTCCAGCTCGAACTCACTCTCAAGCTCATGCCGGATGCCTCGTTCCTCAGCCTCCAGGAGAGCGCAGGAGTGGTGGGCCACGAGCCGCACGACCCGTTCGTCGGCCCCTTCTTGGTCACGAAGGAAGCGCGCCCCGTCCAGGGGATGAAAGCCGGTGGTGGCGATGCGCGGCGAATAGCCAATGTCGTGCAGCACTGCCGCCGCTTCCAGCAGTTCGGCATCGTCCCCCAGGATCGGGCCCAGCGCACGAGCACACTTAGCCACCCCTAGAGAGTGCGCCCACCTTCGAGGCAGCGGTTCGGCCAGCAGTGACTCGGCGGTTGCATACGCCCACTCATTTAGTCCCATGGCGGCCAAGGCTACGACCGGCCGGCGGTCGTCGGGAGAGCGCGCACCGTGCGCCCCTTGCCGTGCACTGTGGCGAGCAATCCGGTTCCCTCCATGTTGGCGAGCACGCGACGCACCGCCGTGCGCGATACGTCGAACCGTGCGCAGAGCTTGGCTTCGGACGGGTACGTGTCGCCAATCGCGAGAGCGTCCTCAGCGATCAAGTCGGCCATCCGCTCAGCGAGAGAGCGGCGGTCCCCCTCGCGGGCGACACGCCAGCCAATCCCGGGCGCGGACTCAAGAGCCCCTTCTGCTTCGAGCACCTTGAGTGCACGGCGGATCGTGTTGCGGGCGACACCGTGCGAGCGCATGAGGTCAGCCTCAGATGGCAGGGGGCCAGTGATCTCGCCCTCTTCGATCCCCTTCCGCAGTGCCTCCGAGATGACCAGGTAGGTTCCGCGCGGACTGGCCTCCGACACTTCGTCTCCTCTCGCATCGCTCCGTCGCTCGCTGCCAAGGGTCCCACGGTCACCAAGGCCCGTGGAGAGGGTGGTCGCACGGCCGCTCTTCGTGTGAGCGCTCCGTCTCATTCAGCTCCGCTCGTTGTCCTGGTCTTTGTCCAGTGCACCCCCGCACGCCTCCGTACACCGTCGTACGCGTACCCCGCCCCACCGGCTTCGCGCACTGTCGCGAACCCCCCTGAACGGCCATGCGGACAGTTGGAAAGCGTGTTGGGGGCAACCCCTCACGAGTTCGAATCTCGTATCCTCCGCCAGTGCCTCACCGGGCACGATGTCGAAGGGCCCCACTGTTCGCAGTGGGGCCCTTCGACGTTGCCCGTCCGGGACGGCTCGCACGAGGACGGGGCACGCGTGGATGTGCGCCCCGCCACCAAGGCCTTTCGCCCATGCCCGAGAGTTGCGCGACGCTGTTGCCCGGTCTCGACTCCGGCCACCCATCAGCCGAGCTCCATACCGATATGGCTGAGCGCCCTCCTCACCGTCCTCGTGTTCCTCACAAAGGTGGTTCCTCCGGCTGGCGGGGGATGCGGATCGGGTCCGTGGGGCGTAACGGGCGGCGCCTGGTGGCCAGTTGGGCCGGCTCGGTCGGGTGGTTGCGCGGGCCGCGCTGGCGGGGCGGGGTGCCGGTCAGGAGGGTGCTCGAGCGGTAGAGGTACTGCACCTTGATCCGCAGGGCCCAGGGGTCGATCGGTTTGATCAGGTAGTCGGCGACGCCCAGGTGCAGGGCCTGCGCGGCCATCTCACTGTCCTGGCCCATTCCCGTCACCAGCACGACGGGTATCAGCTGCGTCTGGGTCAGGCGGCTCAGATAGCGCGCGACGTCCAGGCCGCTGACGCCCGGCATCACCACGTCGAGGACCGCGACCGCTATCCCCCCGTGCAGCGCGGCCTTGAGGGCGGCGTCCCCGCTGGTCGCGAGCTCCAGTGGATACCCGAGCGGCGCGAGGATGCTCTCCATGGCGAACAGGTTGTCCTCATGGTCGTCGACCAGTAGCACCTTCATGTCCGCGGACATGGCCCCATCACCTTCACTCGGGAGCGCCGGATAGGCATATGCCCGTTCGCGGTCGCTCGTACGCAGTCGAGGAGCACCCCGGTCGCGTGCATGTGGGGAATGCACATGTGGCGTGCACGTGCCGGACCGTCCGCACACGGTCGCAGGCCGGCTTGTGTGGTCCGAATTCTCGCACCGGGCGGCCCGGAACATCAGGGTGTCGACAGTGCCGCTTGTCCGCGTCCCTTGGCGGCACGGGGTGCCGACACGCAAGTGCCACTGGCCCATGTCCCGCCCCACTAACCCCTATGGGTGAACCGTTGCCCGTGCGTCCCGCCCTCCGACGCGGGGCGCGCGGAAACCGTCAGGGCCGCAAGATCGGGTTCCCCCGGTCATATGCACCGGGGATCTTGCTGGTCTGAACCACCTTTCACCGTGCGGAACTTGATCCGTTCCAGCCTCCAGAATGACCGGATGATGATCCCGTCATCCCCTTTCGTGCGGTACGCGGCCCCGTGTGGCGCACGGTGAACGCACTCGCCACCACGGCCCGCGACCGGTCGGCCGCCCTCACCCCCGCGGTGATCGGCGCCGCTCTCGTGCTCGTCGCCGGCTGGCTGCTCCTCGCCGTCGTCCCCGGCGCCCTGGACCAGGAGCACGCCTTCGTGGCCGCGGCCGCCTGTCCGGTGGCCCAGGCCTCGACCGAGTGCAGGCACACCGTCGCGGCCACGGTCACCTCCGCCGCGGCCGACCACAAACACCGCTCGACGTACTACTGGCTGGGCTTCGGCCACGTACAGGACGGGCCCGTCGCGCTGCCGGGGCGGCTGAAGACCGGGCCGCTGAGGTCCGCCGCGGCCGGCCAGGCCCCCGCCGTGGCGCCGCGCCGCGTCAAGATGGACGGCCGAACCCCGGTGTTCGCCGCCGTACACCCCGGCACCGCGCTCCAACTCACGTACTGGCGCGGGGAGATCAGGTACGTCGACTTCCAGGGGATGCGCCAGTACACCGTGGCCGATCCGCGGGGCGGCTACCGCCTGCCGTTCGCCGCGGCGCTCGTGCTGCTGTCCGTGGGAGGGGCGTGCCTGCGCGCCGCGTACTGCTCGGTCCGCAGCGCCGAGTCGTCCGCGCACGAGCGCTGGCGGCTCACCGTGCCGCTGGCCTCGGTGCTGCTGATCTCGTGCTTCGCCTTCGGTACGCCGTGGGTCACCGGCGGGGTGCCCACCGCCCTGCTGCTCACGGCGGTCGGGGCCGTGCCGGTGCTCGCCGGTGCCGCGTGGCTGACCCACCGCCACCACCGGCGCACCACCGACACGATCAAGGTGACCCCGCTGGTCCCCCTCGGCGAGGAGTGCTTTCCCGGCACGATCCTCGGCGAAGTCCCGTACAGCCACGAGGGGTTCGGCCATCTGCTGGCCGCCCCGGGGTACCTGGCCGCCACCCCGGACCCGGCGGGCCGGATCGTCCGCCGCCCCGTGCCCCGCACCCTCACCGCCGTCCGGGTGCGCCCGCCGTACTGGACCGACCCCGGCCCCCGGCCCGCCCCCGGCGCCCAGGTCGTGGAGTGCCGGGACGGGGCGACTCCGGTGTATGTGGTGACCGAACCGCATTACACCGCATGGGTGTTGGGGGCGCTGAAGCGGCCCGCCGAGTCCCCTCAGCGGGCCGGTGCCACGGCGCGGAGGCTGTAGCGGGACCACACCATGACGCTGGGCGTTGGGCGCCCTTTTGGGCGGGGCGGTCCATGGGGCCCCGCGCCCATATGTGGGCTGCCGCTATATCCCGAACGGTGCCGGGTAACGGATCACCCCGGTCGGCGCCCCTGCCCCGTCCGACCGCAGCCGGAGCGCCATCATCGCCTCGTCCGGTACGTCGAAGGGGGCCCGGATGCCGAATCCGGAGGCTTGGGCGAAGCCGAAGCGGGGGTAGTAGTCCGGGTGTCCCAGTACCAGGACCAGGTCCTCGCCCAGCTCCCGCGCGGCGTCGAGCGCGGCCCGCACGACGGCGGAACCGGCACCCGTGCGCTGGTGGTCGGGTGCCACGGCGACCGGCGCGAGGGCCAGCGCCGGGGCCTCGCCGACCAGGCAGCGGGTGAGCAGGGCGTGGCCCACGACCGTGCCGTCAGGAGCCTCGGCCACCATCGACAGGCCCGGGATCCACGCCGGGTCGGCGCGCAGCGCGTCCACGAGGTCCGCCTCCTCCTCGGAGGGGAACGCGGCCAGGTTCACTGCACGCACGGCCGGGATGTCCTCGGGCCCCTCGGGCCGCGTGGTCCAGGTGGTGCCGGACGACACGTGCGGGGACGCCGTATGCGCGGACGATGTGTGCGGGGCTGACGTACGCGAGGCCGACGTAGGCAGCGCTGACGTAGACGGCGACACCGGGTGGGCCGGGCACACGTCGCGGGGCGACGGGTCCGACGACAATCGCCCCGGGGACGACTGGTCCGACGGTGACGGATCGGATGGTGACGGGCCGGATGGGGACGGGCCGGACGATGGCAGGGCGGTCGGTGACGGGTCGGGGGACGGCACGGGTGAGGTATCCATATGCGGCCGATCGTTCCATTTGCCCCTGCCCGGGGCGAGTGATTTTCGGCCCGCCGAGCCCGGGCCCAAGCTGGTGGGCGCAGGCCGTCGAGCTCGGCAGGTACCGGTGAGGCCGGGCCCGCGGGCCAACGCCGGGCCGGTGGGGCCAGGCCGGTGGCCCTACGCCAGGCCGTTGGGGGGGCCAGTGGGCGCACGCCGTCGAGCCCCGGCAGGAGCCCATGGGGCCAGGCCCGTGGGGCCGGGTCGGGGGCCAACCCCGGGCCGGGCCAGCGGGCCCAACCCGGGCCGCTGGGCCGCCGCGCCGGTCAGTCGTCCGGGACCTCCGCCGGGCAGCTCGTGCCCTCCTTCGGCACCGTGCCGTTCGTGAAGAAGGCGTCCGCCTTGGCGCGGATGCACTGGGAGGCCGAGTACGCCCCGTGCCCCTCGCCCTCGTATGTGACGAGCACACCCGAACCGAGCCGTTTCGCTGTGTCCTGGGCCCATGGGTACGGCGTGGCCGGGTCGCCCTTGCCGCCCACGACCAGGATCTTGGGCGCGCCGGGGTGGTCGATGCGGCGGATGTAGTCGGTGCCCACCGGCCACCCCGCGCAGGCGACGGCCTGCGCGGCCGCTCCGGTCCCGAAGTACGGGGATTCCTGGGTGAGTTGCTTCCGTACGGTGTCGAACTCCTTCGCCGGGTCGGCCGGGCGCTCCGGGTCGTCCGCGCAGTTGATCGCGAGCAGCGCCTCGCGCGAGTTGTCGGTCGCGGGCGTGTCCTCGGAGGCATCGGTGAGCGAGGCGAGGACGGTGGGGTCGCCCTCCTGAAGGAGGGCGGCGATCCCCGCGGACAGCGTGGGCCAGGCGGCCTGGCTGTAGAGCGCGGTCCGCACCGCGCTCAGCAGGTCGTCGCCGGTGAAGTCCTGGTTGTCGGCGCCCGTGACGGTCCTGCCGTCGGCGAGCTTCGCGACCGCCTGGTCGAAGGTCGCCTTGACCTCGGCGGGCGTGGTGCCGAGCTCGCAGTTCTGCTGGGCACAGCCCGCGAAGAACGTGTCGAGGGCCTGCTGGAAACCCTTGGTCTGTGCGAGGACGTCCTGTTCGGCCGAGCCCCGGAGGGTGTCGACCGCGTCCAGGACCATCCGCCCGGTCTTCTTCGGGAACTGGCTCGCGTAGACCGCGCCGAGCCGCGTCCCGTACGAAATCCCGAGGTAGTTGAGCTTCTCGTCGCCGATCACCTGGCGCAGTACGTCCATGTCGCGGGAGGCGTTGATGGTGCCGACGTGGTCGAGCACCGGGCCGGTCTTGCGGTGGCAGGCCTCGGCGATCCGTTTCGCCTCGGCGACGGCGGCGGCGCCCGAGCCCGGCGCGTCCTGGCTCTCGCCCTCCAGCCGCGCCGGCTCGTCCTCGCCGCCGCAGCGCACCGGGGAGCTGCGCGCGACCCCGCGCGGGTCGAAGCTCACCAGGTCGTAGTGCTTGGCCACACCATCGGCCACGGCCCGGAACGCGGCCAGCCCGTCCACCCCGGACTCGCCGGGGCCCCCGAAGTTGAAGACCACGGAGCCCTTGCGGTCGCCTCCGTGCGCGGCGGTCCTGAAGCGGGCGACCGCCAGCGCTATCGCGCCCTTGCCGAGGTCCGCGTAGTCGACCGGCACGCTGAGGGTGCCGCACTCCATCTCCCGTACGGAATCGAGCAGTTCACCGGTCTGGCCCTCCGTGGGCTTGCAGGGTTCCCAGCCGATCTTCTGCTGGTAGAACCTGCCCAGATCCGGCTCCGGCCCGGCGGCGCGGGTGACTGCCGCGGGGCCGATCAACGCCAGCGCCGCACCGGCGCCGGCCGCGATCGCGCGTCGAGCGAGCATCGACTCACCCTTTCCGGAAGCCTAGCCCCCCGATCAGGCTAGACACCGCCGCCGGAACCCGCGCGCCGAGCCGTGCTCACGCTCGGTAGCCATGGGCGGTTTCCGTCAGCTGCTCGGCGCCCGGTCCGCCAGCCACTGGGCGAAGTCGACGGCCCCCTGGGCGTGGGGGTGGGCCGAGGCGAGGCGTCCGGCACGCAGGGCCCGCCCCATCCGGCCGGGGACGGGGGCGGACAGAAGGGCGGCCCTGCGCGCCGTGGTGGCGCGCCAGGTCCTGGCCAGGGCGTGCAGATCGGTCCGCTCCGGGCCCGCGGCCTCGATCCGGCCGTTGCGGGGGACGGCCTCGGCCGCGTCCGCGACGGCCCGGGCGGCCTCCGCGGCGGCCACGGGCTGGACGATCACCCGCTTCGACGCGAACACGAAGCGGGCCCTGGCCGTCGCCGTGAACACGCCCGCGATCAGCTCGTGGAACTGGGTGGCCCGCACGATCGTCCACGGCACCGGGCCAGCCGTCACCGCGTCCTCCTGCGCCGTCTTGACCTTGTAGTAGGGCATCGGCACCTGGTCACAGCCCACGATCGACACGCACACATGGTGGCCCACGCCCGCGGCGCGCTCCGCCGCGAGAAGCCGTCGCGTGCCGTCCACGAGGGTGGCGCGCATCGTGCGCGGGGAGACGGAGTTCGCCGCGTCGACCACCACGTCGCAGCCCCTGAGCGCGGCTTCCAGGCCCTCGCCCGTGGACAGGTCGACGGGATACTCGGCCGACCTGCGGCTCAGCACCCGCACCCGGTGTCCGCGCGCCCGGAGCTCGTCCACGACATGGTGCCCGAGCGTGCCGGTGCCTCCGGCGACGGCGATGTCCAGAGTGGTGTCGCCATCCATGGGGGCAGCATCCATGGCATCGCCAGCGTTGGTGTGGGTGGGCTCCATGGGGGTCGGCTCCATGGGGGTCGGATCGGTGCGGGTCGGCTCCGTGCGGGTCGGCTCTACGGCGTCCTGGTGGTGGATCGGGTTCCGGTTCTGGTCCTGGTGCTGGTTCTCGATGGGGTTCATGCCCAGAGGACGGGACGGCCTCCCGGTCTGTGACAGTCGGGCGGCCCGATGAGGCGCGGCGATCAGATCCGAGATCCCCGGCTCAGCTCTGGCGCCCCGGGCCCGGGGTACGGCCCGCGCCCGGTTCCGGCGCTCACGTGTGGAGCGAGTCCGCCGCCTCGCTGTGGCCCTCGGGCTCCAGCTGGATCGTGGAGTGGGCCACGTCGAAGTGGTCGCCGACGCAGCTCTGGAGCCGGGTGAGCAGGGCCCCGTACCCGCCGTCCAGGGCCGCCTCCTTCACCACCACATGTGCGGTGAGAACAGGCATCCCGGAGGTGACCGTCCAGCCGTGCAGATCGTGTACGTCGACCACACCCGGCTCGTCGAGGAGGTGGCGGCGCACCTCGGCGAGATCCACGTCGTCGGGGGCCGCCTCCATCAGCACGTGCAGGGCGTCGCGGAGCAGCCCGTACGTCCTCGGCACGATCAGCAGCCCGATGACGATGGAGGCGATCGGGTCGGCTGCCTGCCAGCCGGTGAACAGGATGACCAGACCGCCGACGATCACCGCGACCGAGCCCAGTGCGTCGCCGAGCACCTCCAGGTAGGCGCCGCGCAGGTTGAGGCTCTTGTCCTTGGCGTCCTTCAGGAGCCACAGCCCGACGAGGTTCGCGGCGAGCCCGCCCACCGCGACGGCGAACATCAGGCCGCCCTTGACCTCGACCGGCTCGCTGAAGCGGCCGATCGCCGACCACAGGACCCAGACGAAGATCGCGGCGAGGAGCAGCGCGTTCAGGACCGCCGAGAAGATCTCGACGCGGTAGAAGCCGAAGGTGCGGCGGGGTGTCGGGGCCCGCTGGGCGAGGGTGATCGCGCCCAAGGCGAGGGACACCCCGACCGCGTCGGTGAGGCTGTGCGCGGCGTCGGCGAGCAGCGCGAGGCTGCCGGACAGGAGCGCGCCGACCACCTGGATGAGGGTGATCGACGCGCTGATGCCGATGGTCCACAGGAGCCTCGCGCGGTACGTGCCGCTGAGCGTGCCCGACGCGGCGGAGGGAGCGCCGTGGTCGTGCCCCATGCGCGCCTCCTCATGCTGGGTATGGGCCCCGCACATCAGAGGATCACGAGGTGTGGCCTCCCGCCACTGTGGGGACGGGTGCGGCGGATGATCCCGGTGCGGGTGCGGCGGGCACCCCCGGTGCGGATGCGGCGGATGACCCCGGTGCAGATGCGGCGGGCGCCCCCGGTGCGGGTGGGGCGGACGGGCCCGGGACGGTCGCGGCGGACGAACCCGGGACGAGTGCGGCGGACGGGCCCGGGCCGGGTGGGGTGGGGGTTTCCGGGACGAGGGCGGGGAGGGTCTCCGGGACGGCCGCGGGAAGGCGTACCCGGTCCGCCGAGGTCCCGGCTCCTGTGGGCCGCATCCACAGCGGGACGGCCCTTGCCTGTGCGGCCGCCACATGTGCGGAGTCACCATGGGGCAGCACGTCCGGGAGGTGCTCGTCCTTGTAGCGGCGCACCGTGACGTGCCAGTTCGCGATGCCCGCGATCCAGTCCTTGAGTTCGGCCACATAGGTGTCGAGGGCCTGACGCCCATCCGCGTCGAGCCCGAAGTCCTCGCACAGGACGGGCAGTTCGTGGTCGATGACGTGCTGGAACTGGCGCAGCCGCGAACGCATCAGGTCGTCGACGATGCGCACGGCCGTCGGATAGTCGCAGTCGAAGAAGTTCTGGACCACCAGGACCCCGTTGTGCAGCTCGCCCTCGTACTCGATCTCCTTCCGGTAGGAGAAGACGTCGTTGAGCAGACAGCAGTAGTCGGCCGCCGCGTTCTCCAGGCTGCGCAGGGGCGCGCTCTCGTGCACCCCGGGCGGCAGTTGGCCCGCGTGCCGCAGCCGGGACAGGGCCATGGTGAAGTCGGAGCCGAAGGTGAGGCGGCGCATCTCCACGTAGTCGACGGGGTCGGGGATGCGGTGCTGTGCCTGGTTGTGCAGCTCCCAGAGCCAGCTCTCCAGCATGGCCGCCACGGAACGGCGCAGATCCGCGCGGGCATCCAGGGGCATCGGCTCGGCGGTGCGCGCCCACAGGTCGGCGAGGCCTCGCTCCATGGGGGTGCGCGCTCGCGGGAGGGCGGCCCGGGGCTCGTCGACGGGCATGCACGCCAGGAGCCGATCGTTGTTCGCCCGCGCCCCCGCCAGGTTGTGTGAACGCCCGTACACCAGCGGGTAGTAGTCGTCGCCGTACGTGCCCCAGGTCAGCCACTCGGCGCTGAGTTCGAGCTCCTCCGGTGTGGCGTCGGGGTCGAGTCCGGCGGAGCAGAGCGCGAGGTCGTAGGCCGCCAGCTTGTCGGCGTCCCAGATGTCGTCGAGCAGCCCCACCCGCTTCGCCCAGTCGATGGACAGCTCATGTGCGCGGCCCACATGAGGGCTGAGCGTCAGTGGGTACGGCACGTCGAGGTCGGGCAGCAGGGACGGGCCGACCTTCTGCATCGGTACGTGCGTGAAGCTGCGCAGGCGCGCCTCGGCCGGGCGCCCGAACAGGGTCGTGACGTCGAGCGCCGAGGTGCCGAGCACCCCCGCGAAGAGGGGGGGCCCGATGACGGCGTCCTCGTTCATGTAGCGGCTGGAGCGCATGTGCCACTCGTGGCCGCCGGACTGCCAGTCCTGGAGTCCCTTGACGTACGCCGCGACGCGCGCGTATTCGTCCGGCGCGAGGCCCATCTCCGCGCACAGCGCCGGGACTTCGGTGAGAGCGGTGTTCTCGAACTGCTGGAGCCGCGAGGTCAGCAGGTCGTTGACGGCCTCGGCGGCCTCCTGGGTGGTGCAGCCGAGGAAGGTCTCGAGTACCAGGACGCCGTTGCTGAGTTCGCCCTCGTCCTCGACCTCACGCTGATAGGAGAACAGGTCGTTGCGCAGGTGGACGGCGTCGGCGAAGGCGTCCGTGAGCACGCGCAACGGCCTCGATCCGGCCACCGAGGAAGGGAGTTCGGCGTTCGCCGCGTACTCGATCAATCCGGCCGACCAGGGGGCGCCGCCCACCTTGCGGCGCATCTCGATGTACTCGACGGGGTTCGCGATCCGCCCCGTGTTGATGTTGGCGAGCTCCCACAGCGACTCGTTGAGCAGGTTGCGGGTGCTGATGGCGAAGCGCTCGCGCCACGCCTGCGTCATCGTCACGACCGTGCGCGCCCACAGGTCGGCGAGGCCCGCCTCGACCGGGTTCGTCGCCTCGGGGAAGCCGTCGGCGAGGTCCATCGGCATGAAGGCGGGCAGACGGTCGAGGTACTCCTTGCCGCCCTTGCGGTCCAGGGACCGTTTGAACATCTCCAGGAAGTGGTCGTCGAAGAAGAAGACCCACACGTACCAGTCCGTGACCAGGGCGAGCTGTTCCGGGTCGCAGTCGGGGTGGGTGTACGAGCAGAGCAGCGCGTAGTCGTGCGCGTCGAGGTCCTCCGACCGCCAGACGCCGGACCCCTCCAGCATGCCCATGTCCCGGGCCCAGGCGCGGGAGTGCGCCCTGGCCGACTCCAGGTGGGGGTTGAGCCGGGCCGGATACGGCAGATAGAAGTCCGGCAGGACGAAAGGCTGGCTCACTGCGGTGGCCCCTCCTGGTGCGCACATGATGGACCGCCCCGAACTACCCAGCGCCCAGGGCGCCATTCGGGATCCGTACGCCTGTCATACGAAAGCGTGAGTCGATTCGAAATGGGGTGCCTGGGGCCGGGGGTGGTGGGGTCCAGGTCGCCAGGCGGGCCTCCGCACGCCACGTGGACTCCCGCACCGCTCGCGCGAACCCCGCACCCTGTGGCCGCACCCATATGTGCCCCCACCGCATGTGCCCCCGCCACACGGGTCCGCACCACATGTGTCCCGGGTGTCCGCGTGCGGCGTGGTCGTCGTCCGTCGATCATCTAAGACTTGTCCCGTAAATGATCTTTGTCGTGCTGGTTGACCTGCGTCTTCCTTGGTCATCCGGCCATGGTGAGGTTGTGCAGGCGGGCGATGC
>NZ_JBWKKJ010000022.1:0-79875 GCF_056431605.1 Streptomyces sp. NPDC045846
ACACCGTCGAGCGTCTGATCAACAAGCTGAAAGCCTGGCGAGGTATCGCCACCCGCTACGACAAAACCCCGGACAGCTACCTCGCCGGCCTCCACCTCCGCGCCGCCATGATCTGGATCGACGACCTCGTGAAAACCGCCGACTGATCACGACATCACACACGCCCTAGAGCCGTGCAAGCCGCCACCGGCAGGTCACGGCACAACGCGCCACAACTGGCCTGCGACGGTTGCCGGTTAGGAGGATCGGATGTCGAGTACTCAGTGTCGCGGCCAAGAACAAGAGGTCCGATGGCGGTGCGGATCACGGCAAACCACGGCGGAGAGACCGCCCAGTGCGCATTGCTGTGAGCCGGGTGTCGCGCTGTCCCGCGCGCCCCGCTGGGACCCGCACAGTATGCCGGGCCAGAACCACCAGGCGAGAGAACCCGGGACGGGACGACGCGAGGCGGCAGCCCCGGTCCGCGGCCGCCGGTGACCAGGGGCGCGCCGGGTGCGGACACTGCAGCCGTCCCGCTCAGGACGCGGGTGAGGCGCCCCGTTGACGGCGTCCCGTACGGTCGGCCCGTGATGATCAAAACGGGCGACCCCCGCAGTCTCGGTGTCCCTGCCTCCGAGGCACGGTTGAACTTCGATACGGAACTGCAGGAGCTCGGGGGCGGACCACGGCGCCGCTTGCTCATGGTCGACGACGAGCCTGCCTTCGAGCTCAGCTTCTACTGCGGCACGTGCCCGCTCCTGTTCCGCCGGCTGGAGACCGCGCGGGAGAAGCTGTCCCTGGAGAGCATGCAGGAACGCCTCACCGGAACGCTGGACGACCCGGACGATAGCGGCGTGATCGATGCGTTCGGCACGTTGTTGCCGGAGGGCGAGTACCTTCCGATGCTCCTGGAGGTGGAACCCCGGCTGGTCATCCCCGGCAGAGAGGGGGACTACTTCAGCGGCGAACAGGTCACGACCTGGGGGATCGATCAGTTCTGGGGCCTTCCGGAGTACCCACATACCCCGTACTACCGGACCTTCGAGACCGCGGTCGACGCGGACGCCCACCTCTTCGAGTTCGTCGTGCCCATGGTTCCCCCTACGTGGAACGAGCGGGAGCGTGTCGAGGAATACGTCGCACTCATGGAGCAGGGAACGGTCCCCACGGCGGTGGCGATCTCCACCCTGGACGTGTGCCAGCCCGCCATCGACCAGGGAGAGGACTACTTCGTGCACTGGGGCCTGACCCACTTCCTCCTCGACGGACACCACAAACTGGAGGCCGCCGCCACCGCCGGTCGGCCGGTGCGTCTCCTCTCGCTGCTGACCTTGGGCGAAAGCCTGGCCGGAGCGGAAGAGACCGCCCGGCTGACTGCCTTGCGCACGCAATCCCGCACGGCCCGCCGGATGGGGCGGTAGACGTCGGTAGGTGACTCCGGCCAAGGCACTCGGCGTGTCGATGGCCGAGGTCCTCGGCCGCGCGCCCGTCACGCTGGACGACGAACAACGGCTGTCCGCGCTGCGGTCCGCGATCCGGGACTACGACCTGCCGACCGCCCAGACCGTAGCCGCAGAACGCATCAGCGCCGGCGTGAAGGCGGCCGGACAGTACCGCGACACGGCGAACGTGACCCGGCTGATCGCGCTGCTTCCAGGACTCTTGCGGGAGGCGACCGCGTACGCGTACGCGGCGAACACCGTGAGCGGCTGGATGATGCTCGCCGACGTCTACTCCACCGTCTACTGGCTGGCGGCCCGGCACCGCTGGATGGACATGGCCGAACTCGCCGTCACCCGGCAACGGTGGGCCGTCGAGCAACAGCCCAACCCCCTCGGAGAGGCCTTCGCCGCACGGGATCGCGCCGGTACCTACCTCAACTTCGGCGACGTCGAGACCGGTCTGACCCTGGTCGACCGCGCCATCGCAGCCGTCCAGGACGCGACCGAGCGGGCAGCCCTGTCCGGCAGCGAGCGGGGTCTCGCGGTCGGCATCCTCAACCTGCGGGGCATGACCCTGGCCGGAAGGCTCCCCGACAAGCGCGAAGCCTCACGCGAGGCCGAGCGGCACATCCGCTCCGCACGCCAGGCCGCCGCGGGCTTCCCCGAAGACATCGACGCGCACGGGCTGACCTTCGGACCCCGCAACACCTTCACCCACGAACTCGCCACCCGCGTGGACCTCGGCAAAGCCCGGGACGCCCTCGCCCTCACCGACAACCTCCCGGCCGCCCTCACCGGCCTGCCAGCCACCCGCGTCGCCCCCACCCACATCAACTACGCCCGCGCCCAGCTCGACCTCGGCGACCGCGACGGCGCACTCGAAAACCTGACCACCGCATGGAACGCCGCACCTCAGATGGCCCGCATCCACCCCATGGCCCGCAAAGTGTTCCGGGTCCTGTCCTCACTCCACAAACGCAGCAACCCCCAACTGCTACGCCTGTCGAAACTCTCCGGCATCCCCCTCTGAAGGTGCCCATCACGTCGCGGGTCCGGACTGCCGTAGGTGGCCTCGTGGAGGCCTACGATGCTCGACCGTGCGCGTGCTGAGCCCGGCGGGCCGCCTGGCCTACATCCCTATATTTCCCAGTCCTTCGTGTAGAACGTGGCCTCGCTGACGGCGGTGTCCCCGGCCCTGGTGGTGTCCAGGGTCAGCTGGAGCCCGTACCAGGCGACCGCCGAGCTGGGGCAGCAGAGCAAGTTCAGGCCGTGGTCCTCGGCGTGCTGGATGATGGCCGCGTTGAGGACGGACGGGGGTCTCCCGACGAGGGGGATGCCGGCGTGCAGGATCTGAGGTCCGGTGCGGCCGTAGGAGGTCACGGCGCCCAGGCGCGGAACGCCGTCCGGATGCGTCCAGTAGTGCGCGCTCACCCCGGCCTTCTCGAACCTGTCCTCGTGGAGATTCCACTGGCCGTCCCTTCGGAAGGCCCAGTGGGGGAAGTCGCCGAGCCGCCCTGTCGGCGTCTCGCCGTCCAGGGCAGCCACCACCTCGGACGGGCTCATCCCGAACCGGAGCGGCCCCACCCGCTCCAGCGGCACCCACTCCCACAGCGGGCGTTCCTGATCGGGTATCACCGGCCAGGTGCCCGGGTTCCTTCCCCTCTCGCGGACGTCACACCCGTGCATGACAGGAGCCGTCGCGTAGGGATCGTGGGCCAGGTCGGGCCCGACGAACAGGGCAGAAGTGGCCATCGTGCCCTTCTGCTCCAGCCAGCCCTCAGCGGACAGACCCAGTTCCCGACTGGCCCCCCAGGGACACTCCCCATGCCGCGATCTCCGGGTCACCGCTCCAATTCACCCGAACCTCGACCTCCTCAGAACGAGCGAGGTCGAGGATCACAGCACGGAGCCGGGAGGGAACCCGGCCGATCAGCTCGACCTCCCCGCGCCTGACCAGCGGGCCCTCCAGGGCAGAGACCGCCACGGCGACAAGAATCATGCCCCGGTCGTAGACGCAGGTCAGTCCCGTCGCCTGGTAGTCCTGCCAGAACCTTCCGTCAGGTGCGACCTGCCCATTGCCCTCGATCGGTCCGCCCAAGGCCGCCTTGACCTCGTCGCAGTCCATCCCGAACCGCAGCGGGCCCGCCCCCACCGACGGATTCAGCACCCACTGCGGACGGCCCTCCGACTTCCTGCGCAACCAGCTCACTTCAGCCCGTCCCACGCGAGCACACCGCCCGCCGATCATGAACCGAGACTACGAGACCCCTCTGACAGGCCCGGAAACCCCCCTCTGGCCTCGATCTCAATACTTCGGTGGTGGCAGTTGTGACTGAGCGCGGTATCGGTCCTCCACCGCTTCCGCTTCCCAGTGGAGAGGTCACGCCGTAGGGACCGTGCTGACGACCGGTAACGTGTCCGCCTGACGGCCCCACACCTTCCTTGGGAAAAGAAGTTCAGGATGCACATCCTGGAGGATCCATCCGAGCTCTCGGCACGCGCACAGGATCTTCTGCGTCGCACAGACCGGCGTGAACGCCCCGCTCGGTTCGGGCTGCCGATAGAGCTCTGGCGCGTGCGCAACCGCACGGGGAAACCCGTCCCCGCCCCATGGAACTCATCAGATCGAGTGGCCTGACCCCGGTCGCTGGTAACTTGTCGCCGTTCCGGAGGACGATCACAGGGGGAAGACAAGCCGTGCACAGGCGCATACGTACCGTCGGCTTCACCGCGGTAGGGATCTCGGCCGCCCTGATCCTGACCGGCTGCGGCAGCAGCGACAAGAAGTCCGACCCGCCGCCCGCCCGCAACATTCCGGCGGGCGCGCCCAGCGCCGGCGAGAGCACGACGGTACAGAGCAGCGATCTTCTCGGCGTGTGGTCGTCCCAGGGCGACAAGGACGTCACGCTGCTCTTCACCAGCCAAAAGACCGTCACTCTGACGGGGAGCCACTTCTGCGTGGGCAAGTTCGCCGACACGGCAGGCACGACAAAGGTCACGATGAGCGATTGCAACGGCAACTACAAGGAACGCAGCCAAGGCACGCTCAAGCTCACATCCAACGCCCTTGAGATCGACTGGAAAGGGTTCAAAAAGGAAACCTTCACCCACACCGCCGGGCCCAACCTCCCGAGCAGCCCGCCGACAGGACTGCCTCGCTCATGACTGCGCTCCTCCCGATCTCGAAGTGTGCGGATGAAAATCCCCTCTCAGGCGACCGTGGAAGGTCTGCTGTGGACCTGAGGCCGGAATTGTTGCCCCCGCCCGTGAGTCGGCAGCGGCTGAACGAGCTGCGCGCCGAGGTCGAGCGGATCGCTGACCTGCTGGAAACCCGCCGGGAGTCAGCGGATGAGGCCATCACGGCCTTCAACGCGATGACCGGTCATGACTACGAGGTCCTCGACTTCGCTGAGTACTACGGAAGCAGGAGCCTGGAGGAGTTCGCACGGGAGGCGGCCCGGCCGGCCGGCCCCGTGGTCGCGGACATCACCCGGGACGAGCTCGTTGAGATCGTTCGCAGACTCCTGCTGGCCGACACGGAAAGCGACTACTACCTGCGGCTCCTGGAGGCGAACGTGTCGCACCCCCGAGTGAGCGACCTGGTCTTCCACCCCTCGGACGACCTGCGGGACGCGTCTGCGGAGCAGATAGTCGACGAGGCTCTGAAGTACCGACCGATCGCGCTCTGAGCCTCACGGGAAGTCAGTGGCCGTGGCTTGTTGTTCGGCGCGGTCGCGGGTAGTGGCGAGTGGGGCACCTACCTCCCGCCTAGGTGTTCTACCCACGGAGAGTGGTGACGGGTACCGGTCGACAGGCGGGCCGGAGGAACGGTGGTGCCCTCGCCGCTGCCCCGGTCCGGTTGGCTGTTTCACTTACTACGCCCGGCGGGGGCGAGTGAGCTGAGGCCGGCGTCGATGAGTCGGGCTGCGCGCTGGACGTCGGCGCTGACCTCATCGTGCAGTTGCTCGGGGGTCTGGGCACGATGCAGGTGCTTGCGCAGCGCCTGGAACTGGACCGGCCACAGTGCGAGCAGGGTGGCCGCGGCGATCTGAGGTTCGGAGTCGTCCGGGCTCATCTCGGCGCGTCGGGCCAGGACTTCGGCGGCTACGGCGACCTGCTGGTCGGCCATGTCCCGCTGATATGCCCGCAGCGACGGGGTGGATCCGATCAGCAGCCCGAAGCGAAGGAGAACCGCTTTGGCTTGGGTCCAGTCGGCCTGCGCCGCCAGCCAGGACGTGAGGCTCGCCAGTTGGCCGGACAAGATCTCCAGCACCGCTTCGACCGGTGACACGTCCGGATCGGCCAATGTGGTCCGCAGGGAGTTCAACGTGGTTTCACCCAGGTCCAGGACGAGGGATTCCTTGGTCGGGAAGAAGCGCGGTGCGCGACCTCATCGACGTCCACGCCGCCTCCCGCCACCACACCACCGCCGACCTCGAAACCCGCCTGCACACCGAAAACGACCCCGACGACTTCGGGGAATAGGCCCCCGGCCGACTGTCCAGGAAACCCCCGCGCCACGGCGCCGTGCCAGGCTGCCCGGATGATCGAGATAGAGACTCCCGTCTGGTCTTGCGCCGCTTCCCCCTCCCCGGCGCGGCTCCGATGGCCGAGTATCGCAACAACCCCGACATCGCCCGGTGTACCAGGCCTGGCACTCCCGAAGCCGCGCTTGAACAAGTACGCCGCTACACGGCACAAGACCCCGAACGGCCGGGCGCTCTATGCCCCAAGCCGCAATGGAGCCACCGATTTTGCTGGCGCTGCTCGCAGTAGAGCTCGACTCGATGGCTCGACGGCTGTGGTTGACGATCGAGGAGTCGTGGGACGGATGCGGCGCCATTCTGCTGCGTTCTTCGTCGACGATGGAACAGACTTCGCTGTCACCCATCACGAGCGTGTCAAGGAACCGGCCGTCGAGTCGGCTGCGGAGGCAGTACCGGACGAGCAGTTGATGGGAATGGGCGGCTGATGAACGCTGACGGAGGCAGAGTTTTCCTGCCTCCGTCAGCTGGCAAGCTCCCCTATACGCGCTCCTCCAGGCGAGGTTGGCAGACATCCCCAAGGGCCGCCAACCATAGCGAAATGTTCGCAGCGGTTCGCATCTGGAACTTCCTCAGTATATCGATCAGCGTAAAACTACTACGTCGAGGAGAAAGAGAATAATTCCGAGACACCCTTAACCAATCCCGATCCACACTAACCGCTCGATCATCTTCTTCTACCAGGCTGGGCCGCAGGGCTACTTGGTCTGCGATGCGAATCCCTCCAGATACCGACACCCCTCCGAAACACGTTCACGTCCATTTGTGCGGCAGCCGTAGGCCTGGCCTTCGCCTGCCGGTCAAATGCTCAAACTGGCGACGGTACCGGCTGCTTCGCAGTCAGGCCCAACCCTCCGCACCTGCAACCTCATGGGCGCAAAGAGCCCGTCCATCGATCCGATCCCACCGTCAGCGAGGATTCCGCGACTCGCTGGATGGGGCTTATTTG
Source organism: Streptomyces sp. NPDC045846 (assembly GCF_056431605.1). Taxonomy (NCBI): domain Bacteria; kingdom Bacillati; phylum Actinomycetota; class Actinomycetes; order Kitasatosporales; family Streptomycetaceae; genus Streptomyces; species Streptomyces sp. NPDC045846. The sequence continues at coordinate 6,915 of NZ_JBWKKJ010000022.1, forward strand.
CGCGTGGCCGAGGAGTAGGCCCAAAATGCAACGAAGGCGAGAAAGCTACAACCTGCGGCCCAGAGAATGATCAACCCGACGGCTTTGGCGCTCAGGCCCGAGAGGTCCGGGCCCAGAGTGAAAAATGTCAGCACGAATAGGCCGAGGCCGGTGGCAAGCACGGCACTACCGCTGACGCGATCACGCATACCGTTCACTGTCCTTGATACTCGAGGTAGCCCTTGATGGCGGCTCCCGCAGCACCACCGCCAAATGCCCCTACCAGCGCCGAGGGCAGGCAGCCGATTTCAGCTCCGACGACGCACCCGGCGATTGCCCCGGTGACGGCCCCGCCTATCGCGCCGCCCATCGACGCGAAGCCAATTTTCCGTACGCTGCTCCGGAAGCTAAGCCCGGTCGGGTCAGTCTGGTTGATGGGGTCGCCGCCTGCGTAGAGGTAGACGTTGTCTTCCTGGCCGCTGGGGTCGGTGGTGGTGAAGCGGCCGAGGTTGGGGTCGTAGGAGCGGGCGCCCATTTTGTAGAGGCCGGTGGGGTCGAGGTAGGTGCCGACGTAGCGGTAGGGCTGGGGGACTGTTTCGGCGGGGGTGGTGCGGGGTTGGCCGGTGGGGGTGTAGCTGTGGGTGCGGGTGCCGGTGGGGTCGACGAGGGCGAGGACGTTGCCGGTAGCGTCGGTGAGGTAGTAGTAGCTCTTGCCGTCCCTCGTCATGGAGTTGAGGGTTCCCGCCGGTTCGCGGACGAATCCGGTGTCCTGGTTGCCGGTTGTGGAGGCGGCGAGTCCGGTCTGGGTGTGGTGGAACCACGTGTCGCCGATGCGGATGCGTTCGGTGTTGGTGGTGTCGGCGTTCTCCACCGGATACGTGGCCGACCCCACGGTGATGGAGGTCTGCTAACCGAAGTGGTTCCACCCTTCGTCGGTGCGGCCCGTCCCGCCAGGGGGGTTGGCGGAGGTTTCGTTGCCGTTGGCGTCGTAGGACCAGCCTGCCGGGGATCCGCTCTTCGTGGTGAGCTGGCCGGGGTCGTTGTAGCCGTAGGCGGTTCCGCCGGGGCAGGTGGTTCCTGTGCCGGTGCTGATCAGGGGGCTTGCGCTGCGAGGCCGTCGGCGGTCTCCCTGACCTCAGCCCGACACGGGTGTCACGCCGGCCTCGTCTGGTCCACCCACGTACTGAAATCAGCACAAGTCGGGGCGGCCAGGCGAAAACGTCCCGTGAGGGTGACCAAGGAGTGGTGCAGCTCCGCTCTGAGCCTGGGCACCCACAGGCCGGTGCGGCCGCTTTGGTAGGTGAGCAGCCGGACGTAGTTAAGGGCCGCCTGTTCGGCCGGGTTCGTGTGCTCGGTCGGCATGGCGGCGAGGATTTCGAAGTCCGGCTTGGCGGTGGCCGCAGCCGCCACCGCGGTCAGGGAAATGCCGTGCAGCATTCCGACGGTTCGGGGGCTGCCGGCGGCGACGGCATCGGACACAAGCGAGTGGAGGACCAGAGTTCCGAGCGTGGCGATGAGGCGTTCGCCCGCGTCCCGCTCGATGTCCCAGGCCCGCAGCCGCTCGTGGCGTTTGATCACCTGCCACGGCTCCTGATCAAGGAGAGGCAGCACGTGACGGCCGAGCCGGACGCACTGGCGCCACACGGTGTCGCGGTCTGAAGCCACAAGAACGCCTCCTCGAAAGTGCTTCGGCTGCGCGGCTCGGCGGGGCAATGTCGGCCTCTTTTGGGCAGCCGACTTTTCTTCGGAGACACCGTTGTCTGTGCTTGCTGCCCAATCTGCCAGGGCCCGGGGCGGGCCGCGCTGGGCAGGGGTGTTGCGCTGCTGTGCGGGGTCCTATTGGGGATCGGGGGTTGTCTGTTTGCCGGTGGCGGCGTCGAAGTAGATGTCGAGCTGTCGTGCTTTTTGGGTGCCGAGCATCCAGACGGGCCGCCACTGGCCGCCAACTTTCTGCGCCAGAAGGACAGCGTTCTTGGGCTGGTTCCCGGTCACGCCCTTGGCGAGCTGCTTGGCCTGGTCTTCCTGGATGGTGACGGCGGGAAGGTCTGGGTCAGGCGTGGCGTGTGAGGTGAAGCCCATGATGCGGCCGGTGGTGGTGACGGTGACGTCGAGGCGCATCGGCATCATGACGTCGTGTGTGTAGCGGCGGTAGGTCAGCTGGTATACCTGTCCGCTGCCTTCGCCGATGTTCCGCACCGTCTCTTTGCTTCCCGCGACGCTGCTGGGGAACCACTTCGCAGCGAAGCGGGCGCCGATGTCGCGTGCTGCGCGTTGTGTGAGGGGACCGTCGTCGCCGCGGTTCTGTTTGGCCCATGCTTTTTCCAGGGCTTTGTCCGGCCACCATCCGCTGATGTCGCCCCGGTCGGTGGAGGAGGTGATGTGGAGGCGACCGTCCTGCGGCTGAATCTCCGTCTGCAAGACGTGGGTGTCTTTGCCGAAGACGTCGGTGGCGGCCGAGCTGAGCCATTCCTGGGCGCCGGCGGACTGGTCTGCCATCTCGGTGCGCCGGTCGTCCGCGGCCACCACGTTCGTCGGGGTGACGCAGACGTAGAAGAGGCCGGCCAGGAGCAGCGAGCCGCCGACGGCGCAGGTGGTTCCCCAGGCGAGGTCCTTGCCCTGACGCATGCGCTGACCGTGCAGCCGGAGCAGGACGGCACCGCAGATGCTGCCGATCAGGGCGCCTGTCGCGTTGGCGGTGACGTCGGTGACGCTGCAGGCCCGGCCCAACGAGACGACCGCCTGGATCAGTTCGACGAGCCCGCTGCACAGGACGGAGATGGCTGTCACGGTCAGCGGCCGGCGGAAGACCCACACCGCGAGGAGGGGCGCGGGGATGAACAGGGCGATGTTGAGGAGGGAGCTGGAGGAGGTGAACAGGTGGGTCGGTGCTCCGGTGTCGCACAGGCCGTCCATGGCGGTGCCGGCGTTGCCGGGCAGGAGGGTGACCGCGAAGACTCCCGTCACGCTGATCGCGAGGAGGGTGGGGGCGAGGACGGGCCGGCCGCGTGCCCGAGCTATGAGCGCCGTCGGCACGGCGGCCAGGACGGCGAGGACGGCGAGGACGGCGAGGACGGCGAATATCAGCAGCAGTCCTGAGACGGCACCGACGGATGCTCTGATCAACGTGTGTCTCTTTCGTTCCCGGCGGGCCTGGGCGCGGTGACCCGCGCCCAGGCTGACAGACAACTACAGGTGGGTCAGCAGAAGCTGACGCTCGGCGTGAAGTACTGGCCGGTGGTCGAGTTCATGTATCCGGTGGCCGAGCACGTGCTGTCGGACGGCAGGGCGATCACCCAGGTCCTGCCCTTGGTCTGGCCGGACGAGATCGACTGGTAGCTGTCCACGTACAGGCGGCCACTGCCCGTGGACATGCCGAGCTGGATGTGGCCAGGTGGTCCAGTTCCTCGCCCGTTTCATCTACGAGCACACCTTCATCATCCGTGGCATCGCAGCGGCCTGGGCGCAGTTGGGTCTGCGTGTCCTCCTCATGCGCGAGCGGGAATACGAGATGCGCATGCCGACGAGCAGGAGGGTCAAGGGGGCGATGGAGCACCGAGGAACCGCCCGAATCCCCCGGGCCGTACTCCATCCCTCGTTGGAACGCTGCTCCTGTTCAGGGGCAGGGACGCCTGGCCGAACTGAACATGGACTGGTACACCCACGGCATCGGGAACAGGCCGCCCCAGGAAACGCTTCTGCAAGTCGCCGAACGCCATGCCCGAGACACCTTCGACCTCACCGTTCTTCTCCCCGACACCCACGGTGATCTCTGGCATCCCTACGAGCTCGCGGACCACTTCGTGGCCTTGGCCGACGCGAGAGATCTCCCCCGACACGGGCGGCACCTCCGCATGGACGGCAACCCGGAAGGTCACCCACCGGCGGCAGCTCACCCTGCAGCAGAGCGCCGCCGTCCTACGCGAGCGCCATCTGCAGTTCCTGCAACGGCACCAGGTCGCCGTCCACGGCCTCGTCTGCCACGGCACGGCACAGGTGCGTGCCACCGACCCGGTCTTCTACGATGCCGTCGCCGACGACATGCGCACCAGCGGAGTCCCACTCCTTGGATGGATCATGTGGCCGGGCCGGCCGCACCCGTTCGGAAGCGCGCCATCGCAGCAGGAGACCGCTGGGACGGTATGGCCAAGGAGTTCGAGAAACGCGAGAAGGCCTACAGGCAGGATGTACATGGCATTTCCATGGGCACCTCGTGGCAAGGACAGAAGAAGGAGAAATGATGTACTGCGCCGTGGTCGGTTCCATCTTCATCGTCGCCGGCGTGCTCTTCGTGACCAACATCGCGAGCGCCGCCGAACGCGCCTTCCACCTGTTCGCACAGTTCAGTCCCCGCGTCGGAACCGCAACCCCCAAAACTCTCCGGGTCGTTGGCGCCTTCTGGGTCCCGCTCGGCGCCTTCTTCCTCCTCGTCGGCCTCCTCCGGTAAGCACGATCGCCTGTCGCGCCTGGGTTGTTGAGAGATGCCGAGGCTCAACTCTCCAACCTCGTCGGATCGAAGCACCCTCGCAAAGCAGCCAGCCACGCACCCTGCAGGGCGCCCTCGGACAAAGGGGCATCGAGCAGCAAACCGAACGTCGGGGGCCAGCTGATAGTCCTCCTCGATCACCATCTGCCCCGCAACCGAGAGGACGACGACTTGGGCATCGATCCGCGGGCCTACACGTGAACAGTCCCTTCCAGTCAGTCCGCTGAGGCCGAAGCCCTCCCAGTAGTCCATGTAGCAGACCGGACGTGGGTCTGGTCATCGCAGATCTTTCTGTTGGGTGCAGGTGCCCCTCAAGCAGAAGGGGCACCCGCGGTCTTCCATGCCTATGCCAGGACCTCTTACTGCGGGCCGACGTTCAGCCACACTGAAACGATCTGCTCGGCATGCATGCCGACTGCGACGCCATCGGCAATCACGGTGAGAGCACCTTTGTCCTCTTCATCGGTCGTGGAGACGCGAAGCCAGCCCGAGCGGCCGTCGTAGTGCGCGCGCCAGTTCTCCGCGCGATCCAGCGCCACCGGCTCGCCTGGGACGAACGGCTGGTCAGGCTCGGTGAACACCACGCCGGGGGCCATGTCCGGGACGCCGAACCGTGAGGCACGCCATGAGTCACGTGGGCTGTATCCACGGGCGTAGAGCACTTGGTGGGTGGTGATGCCTACTTCGAGTTGTAGCGTGCCGATGCTCAGGCTTACGGACCCGTCGCTTCCGGCCCGCGCCAGTTTGTCTGCCCTGTCCTCTGGAGCAGACAGGAAGTTGAGGCCTCCGGCGCGCTGGTACACAAGCCGGCCCCTGAGCGGCGCACCCCGCTCGGCACGGGCGGTCACGGTGGAAGCCTGCACTGCGACAGGGGCACCCGAGGCCCCGGACTTGCGCATGGAGATGCTGCGGCCGGCCATGTGCGCGAGGAATTTGGCGCGTGCGATGAAGATCTCCGGGTAGTCCATCGCAGCTGCCGCATCCGGGGGGAAATCACCGCATCCATAGGCGGGCAGCTCATCACGCAATGCGGTGAGGACTTCCGTCAAGATTGGTCCCGGCAGTTCTGCCAGGAACAGGTAGCCGGATGCCGCCTGCGCGGTCACTGCCTCTCCCGCATGCTCATCCCGAACATGCTCTTGAATAAAGGTGACGACGTCGTCGAACAGGCTGGCAGTCGCAAACCAGTTGAGTTCGTGGTCCGCGCCTTCACCCGGCAGGCACACGAGCTTGGACATCAGACTCCTTACGCAAGGCCGGAAGGGGTGCGGCGGGCAGCCGACGCCGCCCGCGGCACCCTGGTCGGTGACAAAGGTCGCGACATCGCGGGCCGGTGTGCGGGCAACCAGGGTCTCGCACAGGGCGCGCAGGTCTTCGGCGGCGTCGGAGTCGTCGACCTGCCGTCCAGGTGCGGGGTTTTGGACAGAACGGTTGCCCGCAGCACGTCCCAAGCGAAGTGGCGCACGTCGTGGCTGGTCAGTCAGGGCCTCGTTCCAGCACAGCCACAGGATGTCGAAGGTGTCGGAGACCGCGCAGTCGCGCTGGTCGTCGCCGAGGAAGACCTGCGCGTATCCGGTGTAGTCGTCCCCGACGAGTTCCCGGTAGGCGAGGTGCTCCAGGGGCGGCGGGGTGGGCGCGGTGGGCAGCGCGCTGTTCTCGGTGCACCGCTCCACCCAGGCGCTGCTCTTGTGGGCTTCGAACGCGGCCTGGCGCCACAGCCGGTAGAGCGGCCAGCTCGGCAGGTCCAGCTCCCGGGACAGGTTGTGGGCGGCTTCCCATCGCGGGTACAGGCCGACCCCGCGCAGGAGCTCGGACAGTTTCGACTTCGCGAACATGATCCTGACACTGAGCTCGCTCAGCGTCAGCCCGCTGCCCAGATAACTCTGGCGCACCGGCTCCAGCCAGGCTCGGTGAGCGCTGCCCACGCTCGCCGTCATCGGGCCGAGCTTGCGGCCGGGGCGTACCGGTGGCGTGTCCGGGGGCACTCGATCCTCGCAAACGATCGAGTCTGAACCCGGAACGGTTCATATCGAGGTGAGGGCCCCTCCGCGGGGGATGTCGGAGGGGCCCTCAGTCTGGGTGGCTTCGAGGAGGCTCTTCATGGGGTTGGTACTGGGAACCCATCGCTGCGGAGGCTTGAGCTGGACGTCTGGGCGCTCTCCGCTCGCGCCGGTGGGGGCCTCAGGAAGGCGGGGTGGCGTGGCGGCGGTTGGCGGTCACGATGAGGGCTCCGATGGCGGCCAGGGCCATCAGGACAGTAGCGAAGATAGTGGCGCCACTGGTCAGGCCGACCGCGTCACTGAGGTAGCCGGCGGACACCGGCAGGACTCCGGCCAGTACGTACCCGCCGACGTTGAGGGCGGCGTTGGCTTCGGCGAGGCGCTGTGGCGGGACGGTGGCGTTGAGCAGGGACAGGCCGCCCAGTTGGCCCATGCCCTGGCCTGCGCCGGCCAGTAGGGCGGAGGCGATGAGGGCGGGTACGGAGGAGGTGTGTACGGCCAGGATGAGGATGGCCATGCTGAAGATGATGCTCGCGGCACCGGCGGTCAGGATGGTGAGCCGGGACAGTTTCTGGACGGCGAACTGTACGCCCGTGGCGGTGAGGAACATGACGAAGGCCATTGCTCCGGCGACTACGCGGCTGGTGGTTCCCAGCAGTCCGGAGAGCAGGGACGGGCCAAGTGAAAGGACGAAGGAGGTGGCCGTGATTCCGGGTGCGAACACCGCGATGCCCAGGGCGAGTTGGGTGCCGTTGCCCCGGGGCACGCCGGGGACTCGTACCCAGCCGCCTCGGGCGGGCGCTGCGGCGCGGCGTGCGGGGATGGGCATGCGCAGGACGGTCACTACGGCGGTGAGCAGGAGTGCGGCTTCGACGATGAAGACTGTCGTGGTGGGAGCGGGCAGAGTCTCGGAGAGGAGGCCGGACAGGAATGGGCCGAGGCCCGCGCCGAAGACCATGGCGCAGGAGGCCAGGAGGGCGGCGCGGCGCTTGCGTTCCTGGCCTGCGACGTCGGTGACGGCTGCCATGCCGGCCGACACGAGTGCTCCGACGGCGATGCCTGTGAAGAGGCGGGCGACCACCAGGGCGGTGACGGATGAGGCGGTGGCGAAGATGCCGCATGCGGCCAGTGCGAGGGCGAGGGCGGGGAGCAGGACGGGCTTGCGGCCGAGCCGGTCGGACACCACGCCCGAGACCAGCAGGGAGCCGAGCAGGCCGACGATGTAGAACGCGAAGATCACGGTCAGGGTGCCTTTGGAGAAGCCGATGTCGCGCTGCCACAGGACGTACAGAGGCGTCGCCGCGTTGGACAGGACGAAGACGGCGGTGACGGGCCAGGCGGCCAGCCAGATCCACCATGCGGGGGCGAGCGGGGCCGCCGGGGTCTGCTTCCGGAGTGCCTCGTCCTGGCGCTCCCGGACCGCGGTGTCCGTTCCTGGGGGTGTGGTTCGGCTCTTCGACATGGGTGTTCCCTCCGAGGCATCCTGTACGAGTTATGTCGAACTTAGCATGCAGTACGATGAAACTCGTACATAGGATTCGGATTATGAGGAGGGACCTATGCCAACGACGAAGCGTCCGGCCGCCACCACGGACCCCGAGAAGCTCCCCCAGCCACTGCCCGAGCCCGGCATCGACGAACTGCGCCTGGACGTCGTCCTCGGAGCACTCAGCGATCCACTGCGCCTGGCCATCGTCCGCAAGCTGCTCCTGGAGTCGGACGCCTTCGACCATCCCTGCGGCTGGTTCGGCATCGACCGCCCCAAGTCCTCGCTCACCCATCACTTCAAGGCGCTGCGCGAGGCGGGCATCACCCGCCAACGGCAGTACGGCCTCGAGCGCCGCAGCCACGTACGCATCGACGACCTCAACCACCGCTACCCCGGACTGCTGGACCTTGTCGCAGCCTGGACTCCGGACCCCCAATAGCCTTTCCTGACAAAGGAGTTGAACTCCGTGGAAGCCGACGCAACGGCTACCGCAAATTGGGGCGGCCGGCCCTCTGATCCCGCTCTGGTTGCACAGCGTGCACGCTGTGCAACCAGAGCCCGCTCCGTCAGGCCCTGAACCAGCAGATCTCGATGAGATCCATGGGGTCGTCGTAGCGTTTCATTTCGGCAGCCACACGGCTCAGAGTTTCCGACTTGGAGGATTCCCAGCGAGTAAAATCCCCGCCTGGGCCCCCTAGGTCCCCAACTCTCACTCCGCGGTCGATCATGTCTGAGATGAGTTGCAATATGACGTACTCGATCTCTTCTCTGGAAGGGCTCCCATCCAGAATCCCTTCCGCAGCATCGTAGAGCAGCGAAAGGTAAACGGTAGTTTGCTCGGCGTAGTCGACGAAGTAGTCCAGTTCTTCGCGATATTGCCTGGAATCTATCGCCACTGATGAGCCTTTCCGTGGTAGCGCTTCAGCCCAAGTTCCGCCTGCAGGTCCTTCCCGGTGAAGTCAATGGGCGGACCATCCGCACCTTTGCTTGACCTGAAGTCACGATAGTTGATCTTGCCGCCCTCGACTTCCCACATATCGACCGTCCCTTCGGCCACCCCGTCCGCACTCTCCTTTCGAACGGGTATGGTGCGGGTCGGCTTCCCGAGCGGCTCTCAGTTCCGCTTCGGGCTCTGCCAGTTGGTGCCCCATCAGTGTGGCTTGTCTCTCGATGGCGGGTCGCGGCGAGCGCTTTGAGCACGGCCTCTCTAGCGGGGCCCGGCGGCCGTTTCCAGCCCCGGCCTCGCGCGGTCGCCCCGGGGGCTGCGGCCCTCGGACGCGCAGACGGACACGAGCATGACCATCCGCCGGCTCCCGCTCGCCGTCGAAGAGCAGGCAACTGAGACAGCCGCGGCGGGCTCGGCACGGGCCTGACTTCGCCAAGGACACCCCGTATGGGAAGTAGTCGCCGCGCGACAAGCAGAAAAAACCGGGCTCTGACCCGCGATTGACCAGGTTTCAGCTGCGTCGCCCGACGCGACCAGGACCGCGACGAGAGGCGCGACCAGGAGTGCAACCGGAAGCGCGACCAGAGGTGCGACCACCGCCTGCCCGCCGACCACGAGCAGCTCCTACAACTTCCTGGTTACCGGGGCGCTGGTGACGGAGGCCAGACGAGGCGTCCGAGCAGGCCGCCTCTTGTCCGCTTCACCCATCGGTCGCTGTGCGGGCATGAAGAAGATGATCATTCTGGCTCTCACGGCCGCTTCCGTCGCAGCCGTAACCATCCCCTCCGCCAATGCCGCGACCCTCCGCCCACCGCACCCCGGCCCAAGCACGGCGGTGCGGATCCCTCAGCTGTGTCCGGAGAGTCAGGCGAGGTCCAAAACACGGACCGGCTGCCCCTCCCACCGCTTCGCGTCGGCGGTGGCCACAACGGCACCGTCCGGCCGGTCCAGGCTCAGGACCGTGATACCCGGGCATCGCCGCGAGATGCTCGGCCGGGCCGGGCCCGGTCGGCCTCGACCAGCGCGTACAGGAACCAGTCCGGCTCGGCGTGCGCCCGGTGGATCAGCCGTGAGGCCAGGACGTTGCCCTGACCGGCGGCCGCCATCGCCGTCTCGTCCAGGACGATGCGCATCGCCTCGCTCACCGCCCGGTCACCTGCGCAAGCCGCCGGTCCAGCTCACTGTCGAGGTCCGCTTGCTCGGCGCATACCCGTTCCACGCCTGCAGCGCAGCACGAGCCTGCTCCGCCCGCTCGGCCCGCTCGGCAGGGGTCAGCAGGCTCTCGGCCAGGCGCGCCAAATAGGCCCGCAGCGACAGTCCCTTGGCGTCCGCCACCTCCGTGAGCCGCTCCTTGGCCTCCTCGGGCAGACGGATGTTGGCGTCCGGCATCGTCGCACTCCTTCCCACTTCACCGGCGTACGGGTACATACCTGTCCCCATGCAGCCCTGGGATCCCCGCCCCAGAGCAAGGATCTTGCGCCCCGCGCACGCCGGCACCGGGGTTGTTCAGCGTCCGGCCTTCGCCATGGCGGTCGCCGAGCTCGCGGTAGACGGCCCGTAGCAGTTGAGGCGCCCGCATGCCGGCACGGGACCGGGCAGGCCATAATCGGGGCATGGCTCAGGCATCCTCTCCCGCTTCCATGCCGCCCGCGCTCGAGGTTCTGCGCAGCCGGTACGCCAGCGAGCTGCCCGCCCGTCTGGACGACCTGGCCGGGCCCGTGCACGGCACGGTCGACCTCCCGCTGCACATCGTGTGGTCGGGGCTGCGCTCCTTCGACGTGGACCATCCCAAGCTGCGGATGAGCCTGTACCGCACGGTCCTGGCCGAAGGCCTGCGCCAGGACCTGGAGACCTTCCTCCACCGCGACCTGCTCATCAACCAGTGGCCCGTGCTGCGCACCCTGATCAGCCGACCGATCCGCGAGGTATGGGAAGGCGCCTTCCCCGAGCTCACCGCCACCCGGGCCGCGACCGCCGCGTGAACCTGACCGACCTGCACCGCCGACTGCTGGCCGACGTCCTCACCATCAGCACCCCCTACCCCTGGTGATCACCGGCGGCTACGCCGTCCAGGCCCACGGCCTGGTTGACCGCCTGAGCCAGGACCTCGACGTCGCCACCGAGAACCCCGCCTCGATGGAGGAGATCGTCCACGCGGTCGGTGAAGGCCTTGCGGCGCGCGGCTGGGGCGTGCAGCAGGTAAAGGCCGACCCCCTCTCCGGGCGTCTCATCGCTACCGACCCGGGCACCGGGGAGCGGTGCGAGGTGGACATCCTCAAGGAGGCGTTCTGGGGTCCGCCCGTCACCACCGAGTACGGCCCGGTCCTTGCTCTGGACGACGTGATCGGTACCAAGGTCCGAGCCCTGGCCGACCGCGGCGCCGTCCGCGACCTCATCGACGTCCACGCCGCAGCCGAGCACCGCAGCACTGCCGACCTGGAATCACTCGGCCGCCGCCACGCCCCCTTCGAGTTCAGCCTCCCCGACCTCCGCGACCGGCTCGCCAGCGCGGACTGGCTGGCGGACGAGGAATTCGCCGCCTACGGACTATCCCCCGACCAGATCCAAGAACTGCGCAACTGGGCCGTCGCGTGGGTGACCGACCTCAACGCCCGCCTGCACGCCGAGGAAGTCATCGGCTTCGACGACGAGTAAGCGCCAAGCCCACAGACCGAGCAACCCACTCGACTCCCGTACCCGCCCCTGCTGGCCGACGCAAGACGCAGCAGCACGGCGTCAGAGCTGCCACCGTCCCCGGCCGACTGACGCCCCCAACTGCCGCGGGCGCACCAGTCTCCAGGCAGACCCGCATTCCTCCACCGGTGCCTACCCCAGATGACCAGTGCGGACCGGGCTGCGATGGTCAGCACCGACGGTATCTGCGGCTGCGCCAGGCCCGTTCGCGCTTCTTCGCATCGACGACCGCGACTGGCCAGGGCATCAGTACGCTATGGCTTCCGCAGCAGTGCGAGAGAGCAGGTGCCATGCCGTATAGCGGATGCCTCACTGTCACCATCGGCGATCACCGATGGGAAGACGTCGAGTACGTGTGGCAGGACATGCACAGCCCCAAAAGGCGCGGCCAGGCCGGCTGGGGGGTGGGGATCGAGCTTCCTGCAGTCATCGACATGGTCCGTTTGGCGGCGGCTGGCGGGGTCTCGGCCAGCGATCTTGTGAGGCACATGGAATACCTCGCCGAGGCGATTCGAGCGGAGAACGAGCCGTTGTCGCCGGAAATAGAAGACGACGTCTGGGGAACTGCCTGTCCGGCGTCAGGCTGCGAAGTCTGCGACGCGGCGAGGGAGGAATTCGACGCAATCTCGGCGAAAACGCTCGTTCAGAGAAAGCGGCTTCAGGTACCAGACGCCTACCCCTATGCCGCCGGCAAGCGCACCCTTCACGGCAGCGTCTGCCGTCAAGTGCAGGAGTGGATCGGCGAGATCCCCGGCCCGGACGACTGGTGGAACGGCCCGGAAACCATGGCGCACAACCTGCGCCAGTTCGCGCACAAGGGCGAGCTGAACTCGGGCTGGGCCACCCGCATGACGATGATGACCGCAGACGAAGCAGTGCAATGGATCGACAACCACACGGGCCCTCGTGGCGGCGTCCAGTACAAGCTCTGCAAGATCTGCCGGCCCCGGGCCCCTCGGCGCTAGCTGACTGGCGTTGGCCACACAACCGTTCCTCTTTCCGGGCCGCGAGCAGAGCCTGGCCCGCAAGGTCGACGCCACTCAGCTCCAGCTCGGTAGTCATGCCTGCCCCCCAGGTGGAGAAGCCGAGGTTCAGGTGGCCGAGCCGGGAGTGGTGCTGCGCCTGGTCGGCCAGCTGATTGCTGAACAGGCGCCGGGCCGACGGCTGGCTCGTCATAGCGGTCGATGCGGTCGAACACCACCTGGTGGTCCTTCCACCGCGTCGCTCAGCGGACCACTGCTGCTGGGCGGCGGGGCCTGCCACATCGCGAAATCCGTTGCCACCCGGCGGGCCGACGAAGCGACCCGTGTGATGCGTACCGGGCTCGGCCTGCCCGTGGCCCGCCGCCTTCTGCGCACCACCACGGTGGCCGCCTGGTGATTCGCCGCGGCCGCCCCGACCTTGCTGATGTGGATGGCCGCCGCGGTGGTGCGAGACCTGGGACACCGCGAGCTGATGACGGACGCCGAACGATAGGCAACCAGGGCGGCATGTCCGGATTGCGGCCGCTCCTCGAAGGATCATCGCCGCCTCGGTACTCGATACAGCGGTTGGCGCTGAGAACGATCATGGACCCGGTGTGAGCGCGCTGACCCGGTTCTCGTACTCCGGCCTCGGGGATCAATCGGGTCAGTCTGCAGCCGGAGGGCGACCCGGCTCCCCGGGCCGACGACCTCGATGGCGTCGCGGCAGGTCGCCAGCAGCGAACGACGGCCAGGGCCCCAAGATGCGCCCGTGTTCACGGGGCGGCGCCCCTGCGCGGGTCGTCGGCCGTGACTCCACGACTGCGCCGTCGGAGCGGCGTTGTGCTGGTGACCGCCCCGACGTGTCGTGGGAAGGCCCTTGTTATTCCGCGCGTTAACGGGGTCTCGCGCCCGGGTCCGTGGGTTGCCGCCGAGGGGCATGAGGTGGCCGAACAGCCAGGCGTGCTCGATGTGTTCTGTGCCGTCCGCTTCACTCCAGGCCCGCAGGATGTCGTCGTGGGCGACCTGTGCAGGGCGGTCCTGATCCAGAACTGGGCTTGTCGGTCGGCGCGATGAGGCTGGTCACTTCGAGTCGATGCTTCCCAGCGGGGCATCGGCCGCGGCCAGCGACCGACGGGCGGTGGGCCATGCGCTCTGGTCGAGGCCCAGCGCGGTACGCAGGTACGCCAGAGTGGCCTGCTGCACGAGCGCGACACGCTCGGGGCTTTCGTCGGTGGTGCGCGTGTCGTTGGCTCCCTGGATGCCGCCGAGTCCGTGTTCCGCCCCGAACAGGGTCAGCAGATCGGTGGCGCCCGGGCTGAGCCGGTAGCCGTCGGTGAACCAGTCCGGACCGCGTACCGTCAGCGGGGACTGGTCGTGGTCGCCGGCGACCACAAGGCTGGGCGTCTTCAGCTCGGCGAAATCAGGGTTCATGAACGGGAAGTACTGGGTGGCGAGCGGGCTCAGGTCGGCGCCGCCGGTGCCGGGCAGGCACAGCAGCACGGCGGCCCTGACACGCGGGTCGGCCATGCTCTCACCGGGAAGCGAGTCGGCGCCTACGACCCGTGCGCCCGCGAGGGTGCTGGCGGTCTGTGCGCCCCAGGAGTGTCCGGCGACCGCGATGCGGTCGTGGTTGAGGCGGCCGGCCAACCCGGGCACAGCGGCTTCGATCGTGTCGAGCTGGTCGAGGACGGCAGTGAGGTCTGCGGTGCGGATGCGCCAGATGAGCGGCGAGCGCGGGTCGTCGGGGGCCAGGCCGAGGGAGTCGAGATGGGTGGGCTGGACCACCACGAACCCGCGGGCGGCCCAGTAGCCGACCAGCGGTACGTAGTCGTCCATGGTCAGGGTCATGCCATGGGAGAAGACGACGACGGGCAGGTTGCCGCCGGTGATCGGCGCCGTGATCCGCACCTCCAGATCCTGACCGCGGTCCGGAGCGGCCAGCGAGATCGGGTGGACGGAGATGACCGGGGTGGTGAAGTCGTTGCCGCCGTCGGCGGGCGTGTTGTCGCTCACGAAACGAATGCCTTTCTCGACGAGCCCAGTGGGCGCCTGCTGCGCGGTGTCTGGCAAGATGGGAATCCGGAGCGCCGCTCCGAATCACGATACGGAGCGGTGCTCCGCTTTGCAAGCAGGAGGAGTGCACGATGTCCACGGCCGACACGTCAGCATCTGCAGGACGTAGACGAGCCGACGTCCGCCGCAACGAGCAGAAGCTCCTGGACGCGGCAGCTGCCGTTTTCGTCCGCAGGGGGATCGACGCCCCCGTGCGGGAGATCGCCGCGGAGTCGGGCCTCGGCATGGGCACGATCTACCGCCACTTCCCCACCCGGGCGGACCTGGTGGTGGCTGTCTTCCGGCATCAAGTCGACGCACTCGCCGCCGCCGTCGCCGCGGCGCCGACCGCCGACACGCCGTACGAGGTCCTGCGGCAGTGGGTCCACCAATTCGCCGACTTCCTGGTCACCAAGCACGGCCTCGCCGAAGCGCTGCACTCGGACCAAGCGGGATTCGAGAGCCTGCACAACGAGTTCGTCGAGCGCCTGATGCCCGTGCTCGACCAGCTGTTGAAGGCGTCCGCTGCCGCTGGATACACGCGCTCCGACGTACGGGCCTACGACTTCATGCTCGCCATCGGCAACCTGTGCATCGGAGTGGAGAACTTCCCCGACTACCAGGCCCGCCGCATGATCGACCTGCTGCTCGCCGGCCTTGCCCAGACCAACCCGGCATCGATCGGCGAGGAGCCGGAACAGCGCTGACGCTGACCGCCGGCGGCCGGTGGAGCCTGCTGGTCGTTCCGGCATGCGCGGCAGGGGCAGCGGCGGGAGCTGGGGCCGTGGCTGGGGAACAGCCCGTGCCGACGGAGGTTCGTCACCCTGCCGGGCCGGAGGCCGGGCCGTCGCCGGCACAGGACGCGGCGGCCCGTACCGCCTTGCGGTGGCACTCCCGGTAGAACGCCCGCGCTTCGGCGCTCGCCCCGGCGCTGTCGCGGAGGACCGCCTCGTACTCCGGGCCGCCGGAG
The DNA here is from genome assembly GCF_056431605.1 of Streptomyces sp. NPDC045846. Taxonomy (NCBI): domain Bacteria; kingdom Bacillati; phylum Actinomycetota; class Actinomycetes; order Kitasatosporales; family Streptomycetaceae; genus Streptomyces; species Streptomyces sp. NPDC045846. The sequence goes on from NZ_JBWKKJ010000022.1 coordinate 22,493, forward strand.
CGCACCGCCTCGGCGTGCCGGCCCGAGAGGTCGGCGAAGTAGCGGAGATTGCGGTCAAGCAGCGCCGGGTCCGTGGTGCCACCGTGGCTGGGCAGCACGAATTCTGGTCGCAGCGAACGCAGGAGGCGCAACGAGGCGGTGAGCTCCGTCAGGCAGGACGCGGTGCCCTCCCAGAGTTCGGGAAGGGGGTCCTCCGCGCAGTCCCCGGCCAGGCACACGCGGAGTGCGGGGATCCAGACGGCGATGTGGTCCGGGGTGTGACCGGGGGTGTGCAGCAGTTCCAGGGTCAGGTCGCCCCCGTCCAGGGAGAGCGAGCCGTCGAAGGTCACGGTGGGCGGAACGAGACGCACCTGGGCGAACCGGGTGTCCCCCGCGCGCTTGGTGCGCCAGGTGTCCTGTGCCTCGGCCGAGCGGACCCGGGCCGCGGCCGACCGGTGGCCGATGATCTGAGCACGCCCCTCGACAGCGGCGTTGCCCCACACGTGGTCCCAGTCCGCGTGCGTGTTGATCACGACGAGCGGGCGTCCACCGGCCTCGTCGGCCACCCACTCCAGCGCCTGCTCGCACAGCTCCGGCGTGCTGAGCGTGTCGACCAGGGCGACGAACCGTTCGGTGCGTACGACGAAGGCATCGACCTCGTCGGGTACCCGCAGCGCGAAGATCCGGGGATCGAGGCCGGGCAGGTGGTGCCGGTGGACGTGGCGGCTCGGCGGCGTCATCCGGCCGCGCTGATGCTGTGGGCGCGCACCGTGTCCAGATGGCCCTTGAGGTACCGCATGAACGGCGTGCCTCCGGTGCCCACCGCGGTGGAATTGGCGGCCGACCGCTGTGCCTGCTGCTGTACGTACGTCGCCGCGTACCGCAGATGCAGCTCGCGGAAGTCCGCCATGGCCGAGATGGCCGCGTCGTAGGCGGCGGACGCCTCGGCCGGACGGTGGCGCAGCAGGAAGCCACGCAGGTCGACCCGGGGGCCCACCTTTTCGATGAACTCCCGGTGGCCCGGCGGGATGTAGGCCCGAAGCGAAAGCATGTAGGCGGCGAGTGGATCGTCCTCGTTGTGGATGCCGAGGACCGCGTCCAGGAAGGGGACGATGGCGCTCTGGGCGCCGGTCTCGCCGCCGAACTCCTGGGGGCGGCCGCCGTATGCGGCCACTCCTTCGTAGACGACGCCCTCCGGCAGCGCCGCGTTGTTCTTCCAGCCGAACAGAAAACTCCGTACGCGGTGGTAGTAGATGTGCGGGTCGCAGCGTTCCGGCATCCGGGCGAGCGTGGCACTCATCGCGGAGACCCCGGTGGCCATCTCGCGCAGCCAGTGGGCGAGTTCGTCGGCCGACTCGTCGAGTACGGCGTCCTGGGCGGCGATCGAGGCGCGCAGCACCGGTGCTGCCGCTGCCTCGATCGCCACGTGGACGAGGACGAACCAGTCGTCGTCCATCCCCCCGAGGAAGTCCTGGAGACGGTGGATGTTGCCGAGTTCGATCCGCGGATCGTCGGAGAGGCGCCCCCAGTTGTGCAACTGCTGGGTGGCGTACGACAGAACGGGCGGCCGGCCGAGCAGGCCTGCCACCTTGTGCCAGGGCACGGCGATGTTCTCCGGACAGACATTGGCCGGTTCGTCATCGCCGAAGATGTATGCGTGTCCGAAATAGGACAGCAGGAGCATCGCCCTTTCGCGCTCTGCCGGATCGGTCAGTGCGCCGGGATCGAGCGGAGCGACATTGCTCAGCAGGTTCCGGGCACGGCCCGCGGCCAGGTGCTTGGGCAGCACCGCGCCGATCTCGTCCCACTCGGCGAAGCGACCGGGCAGCCGTGTCAACGGTGCGGCGTCGGGCAGGAAGCCGTTGCTCTCACTGACCCCGTACTCCGCCAGCGACACGCTGCTGTTCATCCCGTGACTCCACCTTCCAGACCGGCGCCTCCGCGGCTCCGAACGCCGTCGCTTCGAAGCGCCAAGCGGTGAAGTTACCCTCGGCACTGACCTGATCCAATGGCCAATAGAGGGTAGATCGAAGATGCCACCTGCAGAGGGAACGCCCCGCGGACAGCGGGCGAAACCCCAGCTGGCCCTGCCTGTCGCACTCGATCGCGGCGCGGACCGGCCCTTGGTCGCCCAGCTCGTCGAGGCATTGCGTGAAGCGGTGCTCTCCGGCCTGTTGCCCCCGGGTGAACGGCTTCCCTCCACCCGCACCCTCGCCCAGGACCTCGCCGTCTCGCGCACGGTGACCGCCGAGGCGTACGTCCGTCTCGAAGCCGAAGGCTTCCTGGTGGGCCGGGCCGGCGCGGGCACCTATGTGGCTCGGCTCAACAAGGCTGCCGGGCAAGCGGTTTCGGGTGCCGGAGCCCCGGTCCCGCCCGGCCGGCCGAAGCCTTCGCCGCGCCCCGCGCTCAGCCTGTGCACCGGTGAGACGGGACCGGTGCACGAAGGCAGCGACGGGTGGGCACAGGCCTGGCGGGCGACGGCCCGCACGGCCGCCCCGACCCGCTACCAGGAGGCCGCGGGGCTGCCCGAACTGCGGGCCGAGATCGCGGCCTATCTGGCCCGGGCCCGCGGCCTGGTCTGCGCCCCGGACGACATCGTGGTGACCAGCGGTACGACCCAGTCCATGGATCTCGTCTTCCGTACCCTGCTGAGCGCGGACGACACCGTCGCCTGCGAGGACCCCGGCCACCCCGTGGTCCGTTCGCTGTTCCGGGCCCACGGGCTCGACGTGCTGTCGGTGCCGGTGGACGAGGACGGGGCCCGGGTGGACATCCTGGCGGCGCAGGCCGCGGCGCCCCGGCTGATGCACGTGACGCCCTCGCACCAGTTCCCGCTCGGCGTGCGGATGAGTGTCGGCAGGCGGCTCGACCTCGTCATGTGGGCGCGCGAGCACAACGCCTGGATTCTGGAGGACGACTACGACAGCGAGTACCGCTACAACGGCCCGCCCTTGCCTGCGCTGGCCGGGCTCGACCGGGAGCGGGTCGTCTACCTCGGCTCCCTCTCCAAGGTCCTCACCCCGGCGCTGCGCTGCGGATATCTGGTGGCCCCCGGCGGGCTTGCGGAGCGGATCGCCCGGCTGAAGGACCACGTGGACGGCCCGTTGAGCTGGCCGGTGCAGCAGACCGTGCTGCACCTGCTCTCCTCTGGTGCCCTGGAACGGCGCATCCGCCGGACCCGGCTGCGCTACGGGCGGGCCAGGGGCGTGCTCCGCCGGGCGCTGGAGCCCGTCTCGGACGTGGTGACCCTGACCGGTCTCGATGCCGGGCTGCACGCGGTGCTGCTGCTCGACGGCACGATCAGTGGCGCGGACGTGGTGCGCCGGGCCGCCGAACTCGGCGTGGAGGTGACCCCGTTGTCCGTGTTCCAGCACGGCCCCAAGGCCACCGACGGTCTGGTCGTCGGATACGCGGGGCTCTCCCTCGATGACCTCGCCGCAGCGGGCTCGCTCCTGACGAAGGCGATCGCCGAACACCGCGCGTAATCGCCTGCTGTCCGTGTGCGGACTTGTCCTCACACGGACACGGGGAGTGTTGGACTCCGGCGATCGAGGTCCTCCAGACTTCTGGCCAGGGAGTTCTCTCGTATACGGGGTGAGGGACCGCGCCGGGTCACCGCCCGGGCGGAGCGGGGCGGCAGGCGCCGCCGCCCTCTGCCGATCGCCTCGGATCAGCCGCCGTTGCTCGTAGCCCATGCCTTGGGCCCCTCGGCCGCGGAGACCTCCGCCTGAGCGTTCCAACCTCTTCACGAAAAAGGATCGTCACCGTGCCGAATTTGACCATGCCCACGGCCCCCGAGCTGACGCTGCGCGCCGCCGACCAGGTGCCCTGCCTGGAGCTCACGGACACCGAGCGGGCTCAGGTGCAGGACATCGCGGACTACGTGCTGGACAGCGAGACCGAGCAGCCGCTGGAGCAGCGGCTCGGTCAGCTCTCGCTGCTCTCGCACGAGCTTCCGGCGCGGGTGCGGGCGACCATCAACCAGTTCCGCCTCACCGGGCGGCCGTTCGGCGGGTTCGTGATCTCGAACCTGCCGATCGACGAGGCCCAGGCCGGGCCCACCCCGCTGAGCTACACGGACGTGCCGGACAGCCGTGAGGCCAAGCGGGCCGCGGCCTCCCTGCTGCTCCTCGGCTCCCTCCTGGGCGACCCGGTCTCCTACCTCACCCAGCAGCGCGGCCGCATGGTCCTCGATCTCTTCCCGATCGCGGGACACGAGAACGAGCAGCTCGGCTCCAGCTCCACGGTCAACCTGGAGTGGCACAACGAGGACGCGTTCCACCCGCTGCGCGCGGACTGGATCATGCTGGTCGGGCTGCGCAACCACGACAAGGTGCCGACGACCTTCGCGCCGGTCCAGGACGTCGAGCTCGACGCCAAGACCCTCGAAGTGCTCTTCCAGGAGCGGTTCGTGATCCTGCCGGACGAGTCGCACACCGCCGGCTTCAACGCCAGCACCACCGGCGTGGACGAGGGCGATTGGGTCGCGGAGGCCTTCCGCAAGATCGCCGAGATGAACGAGGAGCCCCGCCGCACCGCGGTGCTCTCCGGCGACCCCGCGTCGCCCTTCATCTGCATCGACCCGGCCTTCATGCCGCGGGACCTCGAACCGGAGGCCGCGGCCGCCCTCGACGCGGTCATCAAGGGCATCGACGCGAAGCTGCGCGATGTCTCGCTCGCCCCCGGCGAGATGCTGATCGTCGACAACAAGCGGGCCGTCCACGGCCGCCGCCCGTTCGCCGCCCGCTACGACGGCACGGACCGCTGGCTGCGCCGCATCAACGTGATGGCCGACCTCCGCAAGGCGGAGGGCCGTCGCTACTCGGACCACGGCCGCGCCCTGGTCTGACCGTGCCCCGTCGGCCGGGTCCGCCCCCGGGCGGGTCCGGCCGTCCCTCCGGCCGGGCCCGGCGGGCCGCCTCCCGTACTTGGACCGCCGACGGCCGGCCACCGTAGCCCCCTCAGCCCGACCACCGCTCAACACGACAAGGAACGCCACATGTCAGACTCGCTTTCCAGCACCGGTGAACCGCGCACCAGGGTCCTGATCGTCGAGCCGGTCTCCTCGGGCACCAGAATGCTGGAGGACGCGCACCGCCTCGGGTTCGAGGTCGTCGTGGCCAGCGCCGGGGTGGACGACCGCAGTCTGCCGGCCGGACTCCTGGAGTTCGTGGACACCCTGCTCACCGTCGACACCAACGACGAGCGGGCGCTGGCGGACGCGGTGGTCGCCTTCCACGCCGAGCACCCCGTGGACGCCCTCGTGCCGGGTGCCGAGTTCTACATACCCGCGGTGACCCGCCTCGTTCATCGCCTCGGGCTGCCCGGCCTGCCGCTGGAGGCCGTCGATCTGGTGCGCAACAAGGCCCTGATGCGGGAGCGGACGGCCGCGGCCGGGCTGCGGGTGCCGCGGCATGTGCAGGCGGCGAGCGCCGAGGAAATCGAGTACGCCGCCGAGGCCATCGGGTTCCCCTGCGTGATCAAGCCCGTCGAGTCGTCGGGCAGCATCCATGTGCGCCGCGCCGACACGGTCAACGAACTGCGGGCCGCGTTCGAGGAGTTGGCCGAGGACCGCCGACTGGACCTGGGCTTCGCGCTGGACACCCGGGTGGTCGTCGAGGAGTACGTGGACGGGCCGGAGTTCAGCGCCGACGGCTATGTCCATGACGGCCAGGTCGTGGTGCTCTCGGTGACCCGCAAACTCCTGGGCCCGGAGCCGTACTTCGTGGAGCTGGGGCACATCGTCCCGTCCGCCGTCCCCGCGGACGTCGTGGAGCGCGTGACGGAGTACGTGCGCGCGGTCACGGCGGCCGTGTGCATCTCCTCCGGCCCGTTCCACTGTGAACTGCGGCTGCCCGAAGACCAGCCCGTACTGATCGAGATCGCGGCGCGGCTGCCCGGCGACCGGATCACCGAGCTGGTTCAGCTCACCACCGGAACCTCCATGTCGCGGGTGATGCTGGCCGCGTACCTGGGCCGGGCGCCGCGGGAGCTCGGCGCGGACGGCGAGCGGCAGGTGAAGTGTGCCGGAATCCGCTACTTCACCGCCGAGGGCCTGAGCAGCTACTCCGAGCTGAAGGGCTGGGAGGAGGCCGCGGCCCGGCCCGAGGTGATGGAGACCGGCGTGGTGATCGCCGCGGGCGAGGAGATCCCGCCCCTGCACGACTTCCGCGGCCGTATCGGCTACGCGCTCTTCTCGGCCGACTCCGCCGAGCAGGCACGGGAGATCTGGCAGGAGCTCGGAGAGACGGTCGTCCCCCTGCCGTAGGCAGGCCGGCGTGCCGGGCGCGGACGGCCCGGCGACGCCGCCCCCACCCCTCAGGGCGCCCGCACCGGTCCGGTGCGGGCGCCGTGCCCGTTCGTAGCGGCCGAGTTGCCCGAGGCCCCTGTCCCCACGGAGACTCCATGACCACAAGCTCCTCGCGTGTCTTGACCACCGTTCAGCGCTATTACGCCCTGCGCGCGGTCGGCTGGCTGACTGACCAGTTGATCCAGTTCCTGCTGCCGGTGCTCGCCTACCAGGCCACCGGCGAACTGTCCTGGTCGGGACTTGTCCTGGCCGCGCAATGGGTTCCGCGGCTCTTGTCGCTGCCGGTCGCTGGACTGCTCGCGGACCGGTTCCCCGAGCAGCGGATCTACTGCGTCAACGACGTCGTCCGGGTGGTGCTCGGGGGCGTGGCAACCGTGCTCGCCGTGGTCCTGGAGGGCCAGGCGTTCACCATCGTGATCGTCTTCGCCCTGCTGGCCGGGATCTGCTGCGAGCAGGTGCTGGTGGCGGGCGAGAAGCTGGCGGGGACTCTCGTGGCGCCGGAGCGGATGCACCGCGCGCAGAGCGTGCTGAGCGGAATCGAGCAGGGGACCCTGCTGCTCGCGCCCGTCGTCGGCGGGGCGCTGCTGCTGACCGGCCCGCTGCCCATCGTGGCGGTGATCGCGGGCCTGTTCGGCGTGAGCCTGCTGCTGAGCCTCAGTCTGCCGCGTGGCGCGGGCGGCGGTGGGCACCGGCCGGCCCCGGCCGAGGGGGCTCCGGTGCGCCGACTGCTGCGCGACTCGGTGGCCGGCGCCCGCAACGTGGTGCGGATCCCCGTGCTCAGGACCATCGTCCTCGCCACCATGTGCGTCAACATCATGCTCGGCCTGATCCAGGGTGCGGCCCCGGCGCTCGCCGCCGACCGCTACGGCCGCAGCGAAGGCGCGCTGGGTCTCGTGTACTCGGGCGCGGGTCTGGTGGCCATGGCGACGCTGACCGCGGTGCCGCTGCTGATCCGCCGGTTCGGCTTTCTGGGCGTGGCCCTCGCGAGCACGGTGGTCCAGGGCGTGGTCTTCACCGCGCTCGGCCCCAGCACCGGTTTCTTCTTCTTCGCCGCGATGGTCGCGGTGTTCATGGCGGGCGACAGCGTCTTCAGCGTGGTCATCCGGACCTTGCGGCTGCGCGTCGTGGCCAGCGACGAGTTCGGGCGGACGGTCGCGGCCGTCTCCCTGCTGAACTTTCTCTCCCTGCCGCTGGCCGGTGCGCTGCTTGCGGTGGCGGGCCCGCTCGTGCCGCTGGGGGTCCTCATTCCGGTGGTCGGTGCGGCGGCGCTCGCCGGCCTGGTGGTGCTGATGGCGCGGCTCAAGCGGTACATGGCGGCCGAGCCGCTCCTGTTCGCGACGGAGCCGCCCGCCGACGGGGCCGAACGGCCGACGCCGGCGGAGCAGTCCGCCATGTGAGCCGAAGATCTTTTTTTGTTGCGAATGTATGTACGCGTAGCAGAATATGAATGCGGTGTGACGGACGGCGTCGCGAGGCGACAACGGGCCCGTCGCCCCGCTTTGGCGTGCGCACGCCGGGCGGCCGTGCTGACCACCGGGAGTGGGAATGACTCAAATGAACTGCAGCCAACGGAACCGATGTAGGAGGGGTGAAGAGGACAAGGGGGTCCCGGTCGTGGCGAACTGGCCCGGCGACATCATGGTCCCCGGGGATCTGATCTGGGGCTGACCCTCAGCTCCCGATGGGCCCGCATATTTATGCGGGCCTATTCCGGCGTTCGCCGACCCGTCACAGCTCCCCGGTCTCACGGGCCGGGCCGCCCGGCGCGAGCCCGAGCACATGGTGGGCCAGGCCGCCGAGCGTGGGATTCTCGACCACCGCGAGCACCGAGAGCGCGACCCCCAGCTCTTCGGAGACGACCGTGACCATCCGCATGGCCAGGAGCGAAGAGGCGCCCAGGGCGAAGAAGTTGTCTTCGGGCACGATCCGCAGGCCGGGCTCGCCGAACAGAGTGCGCCATACGGCGGCTATCCGCTCGCAGACCTCCGCATGGGTCGTTCCGGCGGGGACGGCGGGCAGGGAGGAAGTGGGCATCAACGGGCCTTTCTCATCACGTGGGTTGATCGGTCGTGCTCGGTGCGGCGGCCGAACGGCCGAGCCGGAGCGGCCCCGGCCGTGCTCAGCCGAGCCGCTCGGCGTTGTGTGCGTGCAACTGGTCGGCCAGGTGCGCCGAGGAGTCGAACGGCCGGCTGCGGAACGAGGCGATCTGCGCGAGAAGGTCCTCCTCCTTCTTGTTCTGACCGAACTTGAAGATGCCGTCGATCCGGTCGATGGGCAGCTCGAAGGCCACGATCATCGTGCGGAACTGCTCGACCAGGTCCCGCGGCGCCCGGTCCAGCGTCCAGGGCTCCTTGGGCAGCCGCCGGGACTCCTCCGCGGCGATCAGATCGTCGAGCTGCTCCAACTGTCCGGTGTCGTCCAGGAGTCGGGGCCGGCCGTAGACGTGCACCGCCGCGTAGTTCCAGGTGGGGAAGTGCGGCTCGGTCGCGTAGTCGTCCGGGCAGATGTACGCGTGCGGCCCGAGGAACGCCGCCATCACCTCGGCGCCGGCCGCCAGGGCGGGCACCACCGGATTGGCCTTGGCCAGATGGGCGCGCAGACGGCCGTACGGGCCGTGCTCGGGCCCCCGGTCGAGCACGAAGGGGATGTGGGTGCCGTGCGGCCGGCCGTCCACCGTCGCGGTGAGCATGCCGAAACGGTGCGCCTCGATCAGCTCGTGCTGCTGGGCGAGGTCCTCGGAACGGTACAGTCCGGGTGCGTACATGGATGATCCTCGGAAGATGGGGCGCTTCAGCGCGTGCAGAGCCAGCGGGCCAGGGTGCCGGCGCCGAACCCGGTGGCGCCCGCGTTGTAGTAGCCGTCGATCCGGGGGGACCACGCCGGCTCGGTGATCTCCAGATGGGCCCAGCTGCCCGCCGGCGCGAACCGGCGGAGGAAGGCGGCAGCCGTCGCCGCGTCGCCGCTCTCGGGCCCGGCCGCCCTCAAGTTGGCGAACGGGGCCCAGAGTTCTTCGTCGTACTCGTCCACGAGCGGGAGCCGCCACAGCAGTTCCCCCGCGTCGTGACCGGCCGTGACAAGGTGCGTCGCGAGCGCCTCGTGGGTGCTCCACAGGCCGGCCGCCTTCGGCCCGAGCGCGGCCGCGACGGGCAGGCCGAGCGCGGAGACGCTGACGGTGCGTACCGCGCCCAGCCGCCCCGCGAGATGCAGGGCGTCCGCCAGCATGAGCCGACCGTGCGCGTCCTCGTGGTTGACCTCGACGGTGGCACCGGACGCGGTCGTCACCAGGTCCCCCACCCGGAGCGCGCCCGGCCCTGCGGCCTTCGCCACCGCCGGGATCAGCAGATGGGCCTCGCTCCGGCCGCCGAGCGCGGCCAGCGCGGCCGCGGCGCCGAGCACCGCGCCGGCCCCCGCCATGTATTTCTTCGCCCCCTCGACCGCACCGCCCGACCGCAGCACGCCCCGGTCGTCATGGGTGAGTCCGAGGCCGATCACCGCGACGGGCGGACCGGAGGGGGTCGCGGGGTGGTGGCTGAGCCGGATGAAGCGGGCCGGGTCCGCGCCGGCGGCCGCTGCGGCGGCGAAGCCGGTAAGACCCTGTTCCCGGCACTGGTCCGCGTCCCACACCTCGACGTCGAAGCGGCCCTCGCTGGCCGTCAGCGCCGCCGCCTCCTGCGCGAGCCGTTCGGGAGTGATCAGGTTCGCGGGGGCGGCCACCAGCTCCCGGGCCAGCACCACGGCATCGGTGAACGCCTCGGCGCGGCGCAGGAGTTGCTCGGGTGCCGAGCAGCCGAGCAGCTCGACCGACTCGGGCTCACGCGGCAGGTCCGAGCCGTAGTCGGCGCGGAACCGGTCGGGCAGCACATTCCACCGGCCGCAGTGGACGGCCAGGCTCAGGCCCTCGACGAAATGCTCGACGACCTCCTGGCCCGCGGCTCGCCAGGAGGAAAGCGCCACCCCGACACGTCGGTTGGGACCCGCGGTCAGGGTGCGGGCCAGGGCGGCGCCCGCACGCCGTGCGGTATGCGGAGTCACCTCCTCGGGCCGGCCGAGACCGATCAGCACGAGCCGCTCGCACCGGCCCGGCACGCCCGGCCCCGTGACCAGTTCGTCGCGGGCGCCGCCGAAGGAGTCGTACGCCAGCAGCCGGCCGACGGCGTCGCCGAGCTCGGCGTCGAGGCCGCTCGGCCACGGCTGGGCCGTCGGCGCCCCGGCGTCGGCGTAGATGCCCAGGGCGAGCACCTCGCCGGTCCACTGGGCCGGGGCGTCACCGGAGATGGTGAGTTTCATCGTTCCTCCCAGAGGTGCATCAGGCGCGGGTGATGCGCAGACCGGCCAGGTACAGCACGTCGAGTTCGGTCTTCAGGAAGAGGTCGATGGCCTCCTCGGGTCGCTCGACGATCGGCTCTCCCGGTCCGTTGAGGGAGGTGTTCATCACCACCGGCACGCCCGTCCTGCGGTGGAAGGCCGCGATCGCGGCGTGGTAGCCGCCCGCCGACTCATCGACCGTCTGGATGCGCGCGGTGCCGTCCACATGGGTCACGGCGGGGATCCCCGGATGCCGCACCGTCGCGTTGAACAGCATGTACGGCGAGGGCAGCGGCACGTTCCCGAACCAGTCGGCCGCGCACTCGGCGAGTACCGCGGGGGCGAACGGGCGCCATCCCTCACGGCTCTTGATGGCGTTCACCCGTGGCCAGTTCCGCGCGTCACGGGGGTCGGCGAGGATCGACCGGTGGCCGAGCGCCCGCGGTCCCGCCTCGCTGCCGCCCTCGAACCAGGCCACCACGCGGTTGGCGACGAGGTCGTCCGCCACCCGCTCCGCCAGTGCCTCGCCGGCGCCCGGCTGCTCGACCGTGATCCGGTCGCCCGCGGCGGCGACCGCCCGCGCGACCTCGTCGGCCGTCGCGGCCGCGCCGAGGTAGGGCGAAGGCGGGCGGACCTCGCTGCCCGCGGCCGGCACCGGGTGGTCCAGGATCGAGTGATACACCGCGAGCGCCGCACCGATGGCGATGCCCCCGTCGTCACACGCCGGCTCGACGAAGACGCTCTCGAACGGCCCGTCCTGCGCGATCTGGCTGTTCGAGGGGCAGTTGAGGGCCGTGCCGCCGGACATGCACAGCGCGGGCACCGTCATGCCGCCCGCGCCCAGCGAGGCGTGCAGCGTCCGCACGGCCTCCATCCGCACTTCCTCGAAGAGCTTCTGGGTGCTGGCCGCGATGTCGGCGTTCACCGGGGCGGTGGCCCGCTCCGGGTCGCCGTACGGAGCGAGGTCGTACCCCATGCGCTCGGCCTCGCGCCGGCAGTGCCGCAGCCATGCGGTCGCGACGTCCACCGGGAAGCGCTCCCGCAGGTCGGCGTGGTTGCCCAGGAACCGGGACGCGTAGAAGCGGGGCCGGCCGTAGGCGGCCAGGCCCATCAGCTTTCCGGCCGGGCCCACCACGCCGAGGCCGAGGGCGGCGCCCACCCGGTCGTACAGGCCGCCCAGACCCAGGTGGTGCGGGGCGAGCGGGTACAGGGCCTGCTCGCGGCCCAGGTAGAACATGCCGCTGTGGTAACTCTCGCCCTCGGCGTAACCGTCGTGCGTGAGCACGGCGGCCTCGCGGAACCCGGAGGCGTAGTACACGCTGCCCGCGTGGGCCAGGTGGTGGTGGACGGCGTACCCGGGAACCGTGATCCCGTCGAGCGTCACGTGCACCGGCAGGTGGAAGCCGTAGCGGTGGCGTTCCTCGGCCGCCACGGGCGCGGCCGCCAGCTCCGCGAGGCCCCGGTCCCCGGCCCAGTCCGGCACGGTGACGAAGTCGTCGACCCAGGGGGTGACCGGGACGTCCGCCCGCTCCCGCGTCGCGTACTCCGGGTACAGGCGCGCGTAGGAGCGGCCCAGCCAGGTGGCGGACAGGTCCGGGTCGTAGAGGAAGTCCAACAGGCTTCCGCCGCCCCGCAGTTCGGCCGCCCGGGGCTCCTCATCCAGGAGCGTGCAGGGCCGGCCGAACACATCGGTCGCCGCGTAGGTGACGGACAGGGATGCCGGGTCGTCGACGATCAGCTCCACCCCCTGGGTGGAGCAGACCGCGACCGCGTCCAGGTCGTCGGCGCGCACACCGGCCACGTCGAGTGCCCTGCGCACGGTGGCCACATCGAGGGTGGCCGCGTGCTTGACCCGGGTGTGCCGCTCCCGCAGCACGTACGAGACGACGGCCCCGTCACGAAGGACGGAGACGGCCGCGTCATGGCCGAAGTGGAGGCCTAGGACGATCATCGAATCTCCAAGTGCTGCGCCCCGCGGGCGCGTCGATCGGTCTGCGAGGTGGGTGACGCGGTCACATCAGGGTCAGTCCGCCGCCGTCGAGCCAGGTGTCGAGCCGCTCCCGCGCGGAGATCTCGGACGGCGGGTGGAAGGCGAGGCCCCGGCTCGCGGCCAGGGCGTCCACGCCCTCCGAGCCCGTCACGAACGGCATCCCTCCCGCGAGTTCCAGGGCCCGGTCGGTGGCCTCCGCGATGGCCCGTTGCGCGGTGTAGCGGACGAGCAGGGACCGGCCGAGCAGGTCGTCGTCCACCCGCCCCGCATCCACTTCCCCGGCCACCGACTCCAGCGCGGCGCACACCGTCTCCAGCGGTGCCAGAGCGGCCAGCCGGTCCCCGGGGGTGCCCCGCTTGAAGGTGTACAGCGCTTCCACCTGGCCGGTGGCGATGCCGAGGTAGGAGGCGGTGATGAGGAGCTGGAACCAGAGGAGGTTGGAGGTCAGGCGGCCCGGGGTGAGCGCCGGGTCCCCGAGCGGGATGATCATGGAGTCCGGGACGTACACGCCGTCGAGGATCACCGCGTCGGTCTGGGTGGCGCGCAGTACCCGGTTGCGCCAGAACGGCTCGCGCCGGATCCCGGCCCCGGTGGCGGGGATCACCAGCATGAGGAGCTGGCCCTCCAGCTCGGTGCCGGCCGGTGCGGTCGCCGTCATCGACAGCAGTCCCATGGAGCGGGTGAGCGAGCACGGGCGTTTGGTGCCCGACACCGTGAGGCCGCCGTCGGCGGCGGCGACCCGGATGCCGGGCGCGAACAGACTCCGGCCCACCTGGCCCTCCGCGCCGCAGGACGCGACGAGATGCCGCTTGTCGGCGATCTCGCGGAGCACACCGGCGGCGTCGGCGCCGAGCGCGTCGGCCAGCCAGGCGACCTTGTAGTGGTGCATGGTCGTGGCGACGGCGAGGGCCGGCGCCCTAGAGCCGATCGCCCGCTGGAGCCGTACGCCGTCGTGGCAGCCCAGTCCGGCGCCGCCGAGGTCGCGGGGGACGAACAGATTGCCGCCGCCGGCCCGCCGGAAGTCCTCGACTAGGTCGCCGTCCGGGTCCTCGGCGCCGCTGATCCCCAGCTCGGCGAGCCATTCGTCGAAGCCGGGCAGGTGTGCGTCGAGCAGGGCCCGCTCGGCACTCAGTGGTCTCATCCCCGTGCTCCTCTCGGGCGGCCGGCGGTGGCGGCCGCGGTGCACTGTGCGATCCGGTGGGCCAGCCGGGCCGCGGCCGCCCCGCGCACCACCGAGAAGTGGTCCTCGTCGGCGGTGTGCACGGGGCCGGGGTCCGGGACGACCTCGTCGAGCGGCAGCAGTCCGGGGAAGGCGTTCCGCGAGGTCCGCCCGGCGCGGATCGACAGCCAGGGGTCGCTGGGGCGGGGGATCGGCGGGCCGGGGCTCCAGGCGACCGGCGTATGCCGCTCCAGGATCTCCGCGTTGTTGCGGTACACCGCGAACAGCCGTGCCAGCTCGGCCGGTTCGAGGGCGGACTCGATCAGGCCCGAGCGGACCAGGGAGTCGTGGGCCGCGAACAGCCGCTCCTCCTCGGAGGCGTCCGTCGCGGCCGGGATACGCCCCGCGAGGTCGCTCCGGCCGAGCAGATCGCCGAAGAAGCCCGCCAGTCGCGCCTCGAGCGGAGGTGTGCACCCGTCCGGGCGGCCGACGAAGGAGTCGATCGTGGTCAGGGAGGTCACCGGGCGCCCCTCCTGCTCCAGGACCACCGCCGTGTGCAGGGCCACGGTGCCTCCCAGGGACCAGCCCACCAGATGGAGCGGGCCCTCGGGGAGCCGCTCGATGAGCGTGCGGGCGTAGTGCTTGGCCATGGCGTCGAGGCTGCTCGCGGCCTCCTCCGCGCCGTGCAGCCCGGCGGCCCGCAGCCCGTGCAGACGCACCCGTGCGGCCGGGCCCGGGTCGGCCGTCACCGCGGATACGACCTCCTCGTAGCACAGGACGTCGCCACCGACCGGGTGGACGAACAGCACGTGCTGGTCACCGCTGCCGCCGAAGCCGACCAGCGGACCGCCGTCGTCGCCCCGCGTCCCGCGGGGTTCCTCGCAGAGCAGGGCCGCCTGGGCGCGCACGGTCCTGTTCTGGAAGAGCGAGGCCAGCGGAAGCCGGCGGCCGAAGACCGTCTCGATGCGGCGGAAGAGCCGCACGGCGGTCAGCGAGCTGCCGCCCAGCGAGAAGAAGTCGTCGGTGACTCCGCCGTCGGTCCGGCCGAGCAACTCCCGCCACAGGTTCAGCAGTTGGGCCTCCGCAGGGGAGGCGGGGAGTTCCCCGGGCCTGTCGCCCGCGTCCCGGGCCGCGGGCCCTCGCGCGCCCCGCGCCGTGTCCGCGAGCAGCCCCAGGAGCGCCTTGCGGTCCACCTTGCCGTTCCCGCTCAGCGGCAGGTCGGGCACCTCGACCACGGTGGCGGGCACCATGTACGGAGGCAGTGTGGCGCCGAGCCGGTGCCGCAGCTCCGCCTCGTCCGGTGCGATCCGGGCCCCGCTCGTCGGGGTATCGGGCGCCTCCCGCGTGACGAACGCCGCCAGGAAGGGCTGGCTGTGCGAGGTGTCGACCAGCGCGACGCCGGTCTTGACTCCCGCGAGGCCCCTCAACTTGGCCTCGATCTCGCCCAGTTCGACCCGGTAGCCGTTGATCTTCACCTGGTGGTCGGCCCGCCCGAGGAATTCCAGGATTCCGCCCGGCCGGTAGCGGGCGCGGTCGCCCGTCCGGTAGAGGCGCTCACCGGTCGTGGGGTGGTGCAAAAACGAGGCGGCGGTGCGGTCGGGCTCGCCGAGGTAGCCGGTGGCCACACCGGTGCCGCCGATGTAGAGGTCGCCGGGCACCCAGACCGGGGCGTCGGCCAGGTTCCGGTCCAGGACGTGCATCGTCTGGTTCGCCAGCGGAGTCCCGTACGGCACGCTCTGCCAGCCGGCCGGAACGCCGGCCACGGGGTACCAGTTCGACCAGATCGACGCCTCGGTGGCACCGCCCATCGCGATGACCCGGGCGCCGGGGCAGAGCTCGGCCAGCCGGTCGAGCAGGGGCAGCGGGATCCAGTCGCCGCTGAGCATGATCAGGCGCAAGGACGCGAGGAGTTCGCGGGCCTGTTCGCCGAGGTACTCCAGAGTCAGCGCGAGCAGGGCGGGCACCGAGTTCCACACGGTGACGCCGAGGCGGTGCACGCTCTCGCCCCAGGCCTGCGGGTCCGGTACGGGGCTCTCGGGCGGGCACACCACGGTGCCGCCGCAGCCGAGCAGCGCGAACTGGTCGAAGACGGACAGGTCGAAGGCGAGCGAGGACACCGCGAGCACCTTGTCGGCGGCGGTCAGGGCGAATCGCCCGGTGAGGTCGAGCAGGGTGTTGACGGCGGCCCGGTGGGCGATGACCACGCCCTTGGGGGTACCGGTCGACCCGGAGGTGTAGATGACGTACGCCGTCCGGTCGAGGTCGGCGGGCGGTTCCACGGCGGTGTCCGACAGCCGGGGGGCGGACCCGTCGGCGGCGGTGTCGTCGAGCGGGACCGGGCACACGCCGTCGGGCAGCGGGCCGACCGCGTCCAGCGCCGTTCCGGTGACGAGCGCGCGGGCGCCGCTGTGCCGCAGCACCGTGTCGACCCGCTCCTGGGGCCAGCCCGGGTCGATCGGTACGTAGGCGCCCCCTGCGCGCAGCACCGCGAGGACGGCCACCGACTGCGCCCGGCCCCGGGGCACCCGGACACCGACGAGGTCGGGCGGCCCCGATGTCCGGCCGATGCCCAACCCGCGCAGCCGTGCCGCGAGTTCGAAGGAGGCCGCGTCGAGCTCGGCCCGGGTCAGCGTGCCGTCGGCGTCGTGGACGGCGGCCGTGTCCGGCGCGGTGCGGCAGGAGCGCAGGGCGAAGGAGTGCAACTCGCCCGTGGGCAGCGGGGTTTGCGTGGCGTTGGCCCGGACCCGGTCGGCCACCTGACCGGCCGGCAGCGGAGCGGGACCGGTCCCGCTCCACCCCTCGTCCCCGTCGGCCAACGCCCGCAGCCGCTCCCGGTGGTAGGCGGCCATCTCCTCGACCAGGCCCTCGGGATAGGCGCTTTCGGCGTAGTCGAAGTTGCAGACCAGGTCCCCGGCCTCCTCGTACACCTGGTGGTCCAGGAGGATCTGCGGGGTGCTGATCGAACTGTGCACCAGTTCCGCCCCGGGCAGCGCCAGCAGGAAGCCGGCGGGGGCGCCGTCGACCAGATCGAGTCCGCTGGTGAAGACCACGGGGGCCGGGCTGCCGGTGCCCCCTCGGCGGCTCTGCAGGGACCGGCTCACCTCTACTCCGGAGACCTCCAGTGCCGCCAGGTCGGCGTAGAGGCCGCTCTGGAGCCGGCGGCACCGGTCCGTGAAGGAGGTGCCGGCCTCGGCCGGGCCGTAGCCGACGAGCACCGTGCTGCTGGCGTTGCCCCAGACGCGCGGCAGCTGCGGATGGCTGCCGGGGCGGTGCGCGGCGAGGACGGTGACGACGCCGGCGGCGCCGTCCGACCAGCGGTGCAGTGTCTCGACGAACAGGGCGAACAGAGCGCTGCCCACCGGGAGTCCGGCGGCCGCGGCACGCGCCCGCAGGCGGGACCACGCCGGGGCGTCGAGCCGCACGGACAGACGGCGCAGCGGAGCACCGGGCCGGGGCTCACCGGCGGGCTCGGCCGCGGCGGGCCGGGCCGGCAGTGCGGGGGCGGGCGGGAGCTCGTCGGAGCGGCGTTCCCAGTAGCGCAGGGCCGAGTGGTGCGCACCGGCCGCGCGCCGCTCCTCAAGACCCCGTACGTAGTCGCGGAAGGAGAGGTCCAGCGCCTCCGGAAGGTAGGCGGGGTCGATACAACATCGGGCCAGCTCGGTAAAGAACAGCTGGGTGGTGACGCCGTCGAAGGCGATCAGTCGCAGGGCGATCTGGAGCCGGGCGGTGCCGTCGGGCAGCAGCACATGGCGCAGCAGGAAGGGACGGCCCTCGGTGTACGGCGGCAGGTCGTCGGCGAGGCGTTCGCGAAGGGCCAGGAGGGCCGCGTCGGCCGCCTCGCCGGACAGCGCGCTCAAGTCGTGCCGGTCGACCAGCAGCGGTTCCTCGCAGCCCTCGGGCACCGGCAGGATCCGCTGGGTGCCGTTCGCGAACACGGCGAGCCGCAGCGCCCCGTGGGCCCGGCGCAGCAGGGTCAGAGCCGTGTGCAGCGTGTCCGCGTCCGGTAGGGCGCCGGCCGCGAAGGCGTACTCGTGCACGAACACGGCGGGCGCCGCGTGGTCGTAGAAGTCCTGTTCGCCGACGAGGTAGGCCTGCTGCAGATCCGTCAGTGCGAAGGGGGCACCGGCGGCCTCGGGGTCGGCCGCGAAGTGCCAGGAGTCCTCGCCCTGGGAGGTGCCGGGTGCGGCCTCCCGGCGCAGCAGCTCGATGAGGTCGTCGCGGCAGGCCCGTACGGATCGGCGGAGTTCCTCGGTGAGCGCGCCGGGCGGCGCGGAATAGCGAAGGGCCCCGTCCTCCAGGTGCAGGACGAGTCCGGCGGCGTACAGCTTGTCGCGGACAGCGGCTGCTGCGGAGAGGGGTGAGCCCGGCATATTTCTTCTCCATAAACCGTCGAGGGAACGATGAAATGCTGCTGCCTTGCGGAGGGCGTGTACAGGCGCTGCCGGTGTCCGCATGCGGACACGGCCACTGCCGGAATATCGATCTGTTGAGCTCGGGCCGCAGGGTTCGACGACCGTGCTAGCATCCGGCCATGCCGATAACTGAATTCAACGGAATGCGGGTCCGGCACCCGGAGGCCGACGATCAGCCGCGTGTGCTGCGCGTACTCGACCGGTGGTGGGGTGAATTCGAAGGGAGTACCGGAAGTGTGCAGCGGGCGCTGCTGCTGCCGCGGCTCTACTTCCAGCATTTCACCACGGGAAGCTTCCTGGTGGAGCGGGACGGTGAATTGGTCGGATTCCTCATCGGGTTCCTGTCCCAGGCGCGAACAAACGAAAGTTATATCCATTTCGTCGGGGTCGCGCCCGAGGAGCAGCGCAGCGGACTCGGGGGATTCCTTTACGGGCAATTCTTTGAATACAGCAGGGCCCAGGGGCGCAGTGTGGTGCGTGCGATCACATCGGCCGGTAATGCGGGTTCGTACGCATTCCACACCCGCATGGGGTTCACCGCCGAGGCGGGCCCCCGGGAACTCGAGGGCCGTCCCGTCCAGCCGGATTACGACGGTCCGGGCCTGGACCGGGTCTCTTTCGTCCGCTCCCTCTGAGGCGGGCCCTGCCGAGGCCGCCCGCGGGGCCGGGGCCGTACCGGGTCGGCCGCGCGGACCGGGGTGGACCCGGCCCCCGGGTCAGCCGCGCAGATCGGGGTGGACCATGCCGAGGATCGCGGTGTCGTGGCGGACGCCCTTCACGTCCTCGTAGGCCCGCAGCACTCCTTCGGGCGCGAAGCCGGCCGCTTCCATGGCCTGTCGGCCCCGGGTGTTGCCGCTGAGGCACAGGGCGGCGATCCGCAGCAGGCCCAGCTCGCGAAAGGCCCACTCGGTCAGCAGCGTCATCGCCCGGCGGCCGATGCCCCGGCCGCGGGCCTCGGCCGCCAGCCAGATGCCCAACTCGGCCCGGCGCTGCGGCAGATCGGCGTCGTGCAGCCCGACCCAGCCGAGCACCCGGGTGCCGTTCGCACGGTCGGTGACGACCAGGTCCACGGTGCCGGCCGCAGCCTGGGCGGCCATCCACGCACGGGCGTCCTCGGTGGTGAACGGGGAGGGGAACGGCGTCCAGCGCGCCACCTCGGGATCGTCACCGGCGCGGGCCACGGCCGACGCGTCCGCCGGCCGCATCGGCCTCAACCATACGGTGCCGTCGGTGAGTTCGAGTACCCGGGAGGGGGCGTGGACCGGTCCTGCGGCACGGTCGGGAGCCATCTGGAGATCCTGCCTTCGACGGGGTGGGCGCTGCTGTCCTGGGCCACGCGGCCAGCAGCGCCCATCCAACGAAGGCGGCCGGTGCGGTGTCCATGCCCGGCCGCTGGCCGGGACAGGCCAGAGCCGCGACCGGACACCCCCCGAGGCGCCCCCTTCACAGGCCGGCCGGGCCGCCCGGAGACGTCTCGATGAGCGACAGCATGGCAGCTCTGACCCCGGCCTCGAACCGGCTCCGGGCGCCGATCTTCTCCAGGATCACGGTGGTCATCCGGCGCAGGGTGCGGGTGGAGATCCCCAGGGCGCGAGCCACGGAGTCGTCGGTGTATCCGGCGGCCAGCATGCGCAGCACGGCCCTCTCCCGGTCCGACAGGCCCACCTCCTGCGCGGCGCTCTCCCCCTTCAGCACGGGGCTGCCCTGCAGCCAGCAGTGTTCGAAGACCTGGCGCAGCAGCCAGCAGACCTCCTCCCCGCGGATCTCCAGCGCGGACATCTGCGCGGCCGCGGACGGCGCGGAGACGTAGGCGAGCACCTCGTCGACAAGGATCAGCCGGAAGGGCAGCGCGGGGGTCAGCCGGACGTGGCAGCCAAAGTCCTGGAGCGCCTCCAGGTGCGCCCTGGCGTGCGGCACCTTGTTCATGGCCTCCAGATGGAGGGAGCGCATGACGACACCCCGTTCGAGCGCCGCGCGGTTGCGGTCCATGCTGCCCTCCAGCACGGTCCGTGGCAGCGGGGTGCCCGGGTGCATGCTGAGGATCTCCCGCTGGGCGGTCACCGACGCACCGTTCAGGGCGGTGGCTATGCGCTCCTGACCGGTGAGCAGTTCGACCCGGGTGTCGGTGTTGGCCTGCGCCTGGAGCCGCATCATCTTCGAGCCGAGGGTGGCGAGCGTGGACCGCCTCTCGTGCACCGATGCCATCCAACTGCGCGCGCCCTCCTCCTCCATCGCGAGCAGCCTGGCGACGGCGATCTCTGGTGCGACCGCCGTGTAGGTCAGGGGCTTGCCCCGGGTCGGCCGCAGCAGGCCGGCCTCCAGCAGCGAGTGCTGGGCCAGCTCGAAGTCGATCTGGGAGAAGCCGAGGCTCTGCCGGGCCCCCTCCGGCGTCCAGTCGGGATCGTCGAGCATGAAGCGGAACAGCGCCTGGGCCTTCCCCTGTGCATCGATCCGCACGTTTCCCCCCATGTTCGGTGTCGCCCTGCCGGTCGCATGCTAATGAGCCACCCGCAGCAGCCGGTATCGGTCCATCACCTGGACTCCGTGCGCCGTCCTGTGTGTTATCGGCCATGTGCGGAGCGGGCGTTCCGTGCCGGATCCGGCCCGTGAGGGGGGCTGTCCGGTTGGGGCCAAGTCAGCGGGTGGCCAGCGGAACGCCCTGTGAGCCGGCCCCGGGCCGTGACAACTTGAGCCTGCTCGGTGCCGTCGGGCCGTTCACCGGCGACACCCCCGAGGCGGCAGCCGTGCACCGGCCGGCCCCATCCGTCCGTACGCGTCGAACCGGCCAACGCCCCGGATCTGCCGCACCGTTCGCGGCACGGCACGGCCCACCCCCGCGCACGGCCGCCGCGGTCCCGGGTTCCCAGATCGTCGTGCCGGTGGCCCGGGCGCCAGAAAGAGGAGTATCCAGTGCCAGAAGTCCAGAGCTTCGCCATGCCGATGACACAGTCGGCGGACCTCGTGGTGGACGGCGGCAGGACGACCCCATCCGGTACGGCACACGAGGTGGTCGTGCCGGGCGACAAGTCCGTGAGCCACCGCGCCCTGCTCGCCGCGCTGCTCCCCGGCGCGCCCGCGACGCTCACGGTGCGGGGCGCCAACCTGGGTGGCGCGGTGCGCGCCCTGCTTCCCGCGATGCGCGCCCTGGGCCTCGCGGTCGACGCCGACGGCGCCACGCTCAGGGTGCGCCGGCCCGCGCCGCCCCGGGCGCAGGAGGTGCGGCCGCATCCCGACATCGACGTCTGGCCGCGGGACGTTCCCTATCTCCACACCGAGGGGTCGAGCGCTGCCGCGCGCCTGCTGATCGGTCTGCTCGCGGGCACGGGCACGCCCGCCGTCGTCGACGGTGACGAGGTGCTCCGGCACCGGCCCATGGACTGGCTGGTCGACCCGCTCGTCGACATGGGCGCGGACCTCACCTATTTGGGCGAGCGAGGACGACTGCCGGTCCGGATCGGCGGCCCGGTGCACCGTCCGGGCACGGTCGAGCTGCGCGTCGGCAGCGCACAGGCCCGCTCCGCCGTGGTGCTCGCCGCGGTGGCGGCCGGTCTGCCGGTGACGGTGCGTCACCCGGTCAGGTCGCGGGACCACACCGAGCGGATGCTCGCCGCGTTCGGCACGGGTGTGACCAGTGGCGAGCGGGAGGTCGTCTGCGACGGCGGGGCCTACACCGTGCCCCCGGTCATCGACATCCCCGCCGACCCGTCGCTCGCGGCCTATCCCGTCGCCGCCCATCTGCTCTGGGGCGACGGCGGGCAGCTTCGGGTGGAGCGGGTCTGCCTCAATCCGACCCGGCTCGGCTTCTTCGACGTGCTGCGGGCCGCGGGGGCGGACATCTCCTACGAGGACCGGAGCACCACCGCGGGCGGCGAGCCGGTGGGCACCGTCGTCGCGCGCGGCGGCCTGGCGGACGTGCACCGCGTACGGGTCGAAAGCCCGGCCGTCCTGCACGCGTTGATCGACGAAGTGCCGCTGCTCGCCGCCCTCGCCGCGACGCTGCCCGGCGACTCGTGGATCGGCTGCGCGCAGGAACTGCGGTTCAAGGAGACCGACCGGCTGACCACCACGGCACGGATGGTCGAGGCGTTCGGCGCCCGCGTGGAGGTGGCCGAGGACGGCCTCACGGTCCGCGGCGGCGCGGCGCTCGGCCCGGCCCTCGTGCCCGCGTTCGAGGACCACCGGATCGCCATGGCGGCCGCCACGCTCGCGATGAGTCTGCCCGGCCGCACCACCGTCGCCGGTGGCGCCTGCCACCGCACGTCGTTTCCCGACTTCGCCGACGCACAGCGTGCCGTCGGCGCCAGGATCTGCGAGGACAGCAACCGATGACGGAAGTGAAGGCCCCGGCTCCCGAGGCTCGTTCCACCGGCACCGTGCTCGGGCCCGAGTTCGCCACGGGCAGCGGGCCCTGGCTGTACACCGAGGACGGCACCGCGTGGTTCGACGCGACGTCGGGCAGCGGAGCGGCGACCCTCGGCCACCAGCACCCGGCGGTCACCGCGGCCGCCGCCCGCCAGCTCGGCCGGCTCACCCACACCGGCTGCAAGCTCGGCTCCGACGCCCGCGCCCGGATGATCGCCGGCATCGGCCGGCTGAGCCCCTACCGGGACCCGGCCGTGCTGCCCACCACCACCGGCGCCGAGGCGGTCGAGTCCGCGCTGAAGATCGCTCGGGCGGTCACCGGGCACCGCGCGGTCGTCGCCTTCCGGCACGGCTACCACGGCAAGACCGCCGGGGCGCTCGCCCTGACCTGGCGTGCCGAATTCAAGGCGTACAGCGGCCAGTCGGCCGGACCCGTGGTGACGGCCGAGCTGCCCGATCCGCGCCGGCCGCACCCGGACGACGCGCAGGAGTTCGCGGCTGCCCTGACCGCCGCGCTCGATGAGGCCGACCTGCTGGGCGGCACCGCCGCGGTCGTCCTGGAACCGGTGCAGGTGACCGAAGGCATCCTGGCGGTGACGCCGGCCCTGCTCGACGAGATCGCCCGGCAGGCCCACGGGCGCGGCGCACTGCTCGTCCTGGACGAGATCTACACGGGCCTGGGCCGCACCGGCCGGATGTTCGCCGCCGAAACTATGACCGAGCAGCCCGATCTGACGCTGCTCGGCAAGACGCTGGGCAACGGGTTCCCGGTCGCCGCGGTCGTGGGCGAGCGGCACGTCGTCGACGCGCTGCCCGCGGGGGTGCAGACCTCCACCTTCTCGGGCCACCCCGTCTCCTGCGCCGCGGCCGCCGCCGTGCTCGACGCCGTGGTCGACGACGACCTGCCCGGCCGTGCGCGCGCCCTCGGCGACCGCCTCCACACCGACCTGGGCGCACTGGCCGCGCGCCACCCGTGGATCGCCTCGGTGCGCACCGCGGGCGCGCTCGCCGCCTTCGACTGCCTGCGCGCGGGCCGACCCGACCCGGCACGGGCCAGGGCGGTGCTGCGGGCCGCGCTGGAGGGGCGGCTGCTGCTGTTCGGCGGCGGACCCGAAGGAGCCACCGTCAAAATCGTCCCGCCCGCGCTGCTGGACGAAGAAGCGTACCGATTCCTGGTGAACGGCCTGAGCGCCGCCCTCACCGCGGCCGACTCCTGTAGCGAGGAATCCCTGTGACGTTCCAGCAACTGCAGAAGGACGTGCTCGACCTCGACCTCTGCACCGTGTGCGGGGCCTGCCAACTCGCCTGCCCGGCGGCGGTCATCGGCTTCGACGGACTGGTTCCGGTGCTGACCGCGGAGCTGTGGACCGACACGGACTGCGGCAGCTGCGGCGAGTGCCTCGACGTCTGCCCCGGAGCCGACCCCGCCACCCCCGCCTCCGAGGAGCGGCTGTTCGGCCGGACCCGTACCCCCGGCGAACGCTGGACGGGCATCTTCGCCGAGGTGGTCGCGGGGCACTCGCTCGAGCCCGACGTGTTCGAGGCGTCCGCCAGCGGCGGCACCCTCACCGCGCTCCTCCGGACCGCCATGGCGGCGCTCGACGTGGATGTCGTGCTGTCCATGGGCCGTGATCCGCACGAGCCGTGGCGGGCGGCCCCTCAGCTGGTGCGGGACCCCGCCCAGCTGACCGAGACCGCCCAGTCCACCTATCAACTGGCGCCCTATCTGGGCGCGTTGCGCCAGGTGATGGAGGAGGAGCCGCAGGCCAAGGTCGCGCTGACCGGCGTCGCCTGCCACATCCAGGCGCTGCGCAAGCTCCAGGCGATGGACACCCCGGCGGGCCGGTGGGCCCGCGACCAGGTGGTGCTGGCGATCGAACCCGCCTGCTCCTCCAGCACCCGGCCCGAGGGGACCGCCGCCGTGATCCGCGAACGGGCCGAAGTGCCCCTGGAGTCCGTGGTCCGGCTCCGCTACCGGGAAGGCGAGTACCCCGGTGACATCAGCGTGCGCACGGACGACGGAGCCGACCACCGGGTCGCCTTCTGGCAGGCCGTCCGGGACTTCGCGGGTAACAAGACCTACCGATGTCTGTCCTGCGGCGACTGGATGTCGGGCCTGGCCGACGTGAGCGTCAGCGACGGCGACCCGAACATCTTCGCCGCGAGCGTGGACGGCGGTGAACAGCTCAAACACGGCCGGGTGTTCATCCGCACGGCCGCCGGCGCCGAGGCCGTCTCCGAGGGCCGGGCGCGCGGGCTGCTCACCCACAGCCCGGTGGACCTGGCCGGCCTCAACCTGGGCCTGGAGCGCAAGCGCAACCGGCGGGCCTCGTACGAGAGATCCGGCAAGCCGACCCCCATGGGACCCATCCCCAACTTCCGCGAGGAGCTGGAGATCATTCCAGACGAGCGCTGGATCGCTGCCCCGGCCACGGAGGAACAGCGATGACGGCTGCCCTCGACGTCCCGGTGCTGCGTACCCGGCGGCTCGTCGCCGCGGGCCGGGCGCTCCCCGTCCTGGAGGAGAGCGACTGCCCCGCGCCCGGCCACGGCGAACTGCGCGTCCGCGCCGCCTACAGCCTGGTCAGCCCCGGCACCGAACTGCACTACCTGGACCGCTCGTTGCGCACCGGGGAGCGGTTCCCGCTCGGCTACTGCTCCGCCGGAACGGTGGAGGCCGTGGGCCCCGGCGCCCCGGGCTTCGCACCCGGCGACCGGGTCATCGCGATGGGCTGGGGCGAAGCCGTGCACGCCGACGTGATCACCGCCGCGTACCGGCTCTGCCGGAAGGTCCCGGACGGGCTCGGCCTCGCGGACGCCGTCGTGGCCAATCTGGCCGCCACCGCCGTCCACGCCGTCGACCGGGCCGCACTCGCCCCCGACGACGAGGTGGCCGTCGTCGGAGCGGGCATCGTCGGACAACTGGTCGCCCAGACCGCCCGCGCCCGGGGCAACCGGGTCACCCTCCTCGACCTGCGCCCCGATCGGCTGAGCGAGGCCGTCGCGCTCGGTCTCGATGTCGCCCAGGGCGACACGTTCCTGGCCGGGACCCACGCCCCGGCCACCGGGGGCCGCTGTGTGCTGCTGTGCGGCACCGGTGACGCCGACGAGACCGTCGCCGCCGCGGCCCGCTGGGCGAGCCGGGCCCCCGGCAGGCCGCGCCTGGTCGGGGTGGGACGGTTCGCCGCCCGGGTCGAGTTCAGCGTCGAGCTGGGCAACCTCGACATCCGGTACGCGGCCCGCTGCGGCGCCGGTTACCGCGACGCCTCGTACACACGCGGCCTCAGCGACGTCACCGCGCCGGACGGCGAGGGCACCGTCACCGAGAACCTCCAGCGGGCCCTGGACCTGATCGTCCGTGGCGGCATCCGTCCGGCCTCGATGCGGCTGCCCCGCTTCCCGCTGGAGCGGGCCGAGGAGGCCTACGCCGAACTGCGCGAACGGCCCGCGCACCCTGCCGTGCTGTTTGACCACCGCGCCGGCGAACGACCCGAGGAGCACCGCACACCGTGACCACCGCACCCACGTCTGCCGAAGCGGCCACCGGGCACCGGCCGTTCCCCGCCGCGGAGCAGGCCACGACCCTGGTCCACCGCTTCCTGGAGATCGCCGCCGCCCGCCCCGAGCGGGAAGCGGTGGTGACCCCCGAAACCCGCTGGACGTACCGGGAGACCGAGCGTCTTTCCGCCCGCGTGGCCACCGGTCTCGCCGCGGCGGGTCTGCGCCCCGGCCGCCGGGTCGCCCTGCTGTTCTCGCACGGCGCGGAAATGATCGCCACCCTGCTCGGCGTGCTGCGGGCCGGCCTGTCGTACGTGCCGCTGGACGCCTCCTACCCCGAGCCGAGGCTCGCGTTCATGGCCGAGGACTCCGAGGCCTGCGCCCTCGTCACCACGCGGGCAGCCCTCGCCCCGGCCCGGGCACTGGCCCAGGGCCGGCCCGTCCTCGCCTACGAGGACCTGGTGCGCCACGAGCCCGGCGACGAGCCGGTGCGCGCGGTGCCGGGCGGCGAGGCCTACGTGCTCTACACCTCGGGCTCCACCGGCCGCCCCAAGGCGGTGGCCCAGATCCACCGCAACGTGCTCCACCACACCCGGGTGTGGACCGACGGCCTGCGCATCGGGCCCGAGGACCGGCTGACCCTGCAGTCCGCGTACAGCTGGGACTCCGCGGTCCAGGACACCTTCGCCGCCCTGCTCAACGGCGCCGCCTTGTACCCCGTCGACCTCAAGTCCCTAGGTGTGACAGGCCTGTTGGAGTGGATGGCGCGCGAACGCCTGACCGTGTACCACTCGACGCTGCCCGTCTTCCGGGCGCTGGTACGGGCCATGGAGTCGCGCGGCACCGCGCTGCCGGCGATGCGACTGCTGGCCCTCGGCGGCGACACCCTGCACCTGAGCGACCTCGACGCCTACCGGCGCGCCTTCGGGCCGCACTGCCAGGTCGCGGGCGCCTACGGTTCCACCGAGTGCTCCTGCGCGCTGCTTCGGGTCGCGGACCACCACTACCGGCCGCCGACCGGCGTCTTCCCCCTGGGCCACCCCGTGGTCGGGACGACCGTCCGCATCGAGGACCCCGAGGGGCGGCCGGTCGAGGGGCCCGGGGAGGGCGAGATCGTGGTCGTCAGTCCCTATCTGGCACCCGGCGCCGTCACCGCGGACCTGGCGTACCGCACCGGCGACCTCGCGCGCCGACTCGACGACGGGACCCTGCTGCTGATCGGACGGGCCGACTTCCAGGTCAAGATCTCCGGCATCCGGGTCGAGACCGGCGAGGTGGAGAGCGTCCTCAAGAGCCTGCCGCAGGTCCGCGAGGCGGTCGTCATGCCGTTCACCGACCGGCTCGGCGAACGGCAGCTGGCGGCCCATGTGGTGGCCGAACCCGGCACCCCGCCGAGGCCCGCCGCCCTGCGCTCCGCGCTGCGCGGCCTCCTCCCCGACCACGCCGTACCGACCGCGTACGTCCTGCTCGGCGAACTGCCGCTGACCGCGAACCACAAGATCGACCGGTTGGCGCTCCCCGACCCCCTGACGGCCCTGCCACCCCCCGAGGACACCCGCCCGCGGCCCGGCGGCCCCCTCGAACGGGCCATCGCCGCGGCCTGGCACGAGGTGCTCGGCACCACGGACGCCGGCCCCGACGACAACTTCTTCGACCTCGGGGGCACCTCGCTGCGCATGGCGGCCGTCCACGAACGACTGACCCGCGACACCGCCCCGGGCCTGCGCATGACCGACCTGTACCGGGCACCGACCATCCGCGGCCTGGCCCGGCTGATCCGGCAGGCCGCGGGCCCGGCCGGGCCGGGCACCACCGACGCCGCGGACGGCACCTCCCGCGGCGTGCGCCGCCGCACGGCCATCCGCCCGCGGCGCCCCGCGACAGCCGCCTGCCACTCCCCGACACTCCCGCCTGCCGGCGGGGACCGAACCACCGCCCCTGGAGGGACTCGTGACTGACCGCCCGTACGACGACTCAGCCCTGGAAGGCCGGATTGCCGTCGTGGGCCTGGACTGCCGACTGCCGGGGGCCCGTGACCACGCGGAGTTCTGGCGCAATCTGCTGGCCGGGACCGAGCAGATCACCGACGTGGACGAGGACCTGCTGCGCGCCGCCGGAGTCCCCCAGGAGGCGCTCGCCAACTCCCGTTACGTGCGCCGCGCTTCGACGGTCGAGGGGGCCGACCTCTTCGACGCGTCGTTCTTCTACCTCAGCGCCCGCGAGGCCGAGCGGATGGACCCGCAACTGCGGCTGTTCCTCCAGTCCTCGTGGTCGGCGCTCGAACACAGCGGTCACGACTCCGAGCAGTACCCGGGCCGCATCGGCGTCTTCGCGGGCGCGCTCAGCAGCACCTACCTCCTGAACAACGTGCTGACGGGGGAGAAGGGCTTCAACGGGTCGATCCGGCGGATGCGGCAGGACCTGCCCACCCTCATGGGGAACGACGCCAACTACCTGGCCACCCGCGTCTCCTACCACCTCAACCTCACCGGCCCCAGCATCTCGGTGCAGACGGCCTGCTCGACGTCCCTGGTCGCGGTGCACACCGCGGTCCAGAGCCTGCTCTCCCAGGAGTGCGACGTAGCCCTCGCGGGCGGTGTGGCGCTGCGCTTCCCCCAGGAAGCGGGATACCTCCACGGGTCCGACGGCATCAGCTCGGCCTCGGGCACGGTGCGCCCGTTCGACGCCGACGCCGACGGCACCGTCTTCGGCAACGGCGTCGGCGTGGTGGTGCTCAAGCGCCTCAGCGACGCGCTGGCCGACGGCGACACCATCTGGGCGGTGGTCCGCGGTTCCGCCGTCGGCAACGACGGCGCCGACCGGGCGGGTTACTCCGCCCCCGGCGTCGCAGGGCAGGCCGCCGTCCTCGCCGAGGCGCTGGCCGTGGCCGAAGTGGACCCCGCCGACGTCAGCTACCTGGAGGCGCACGGCACGGGCACCAGGATGGGCGACCCCATCGAGCTGGCCGCCGTCGCACAGGCCTACGGCACCGAGGGCGCGCAGCCGCTGACCATCGGCTCGGTCAAGGCGAACCTGGGCCACCTGAGCGTGGCCGCGGGTGTCACCGCGTTCATCAAGTGCGTCCTGATGCTGCACCACCGCACCCTCGTGCCGACCCCGCACTTCACCGAGTGGAACCCGGAGTGCCTCGTCGAGGGCACCCGCCTGCGCGTGGGCACCGCCGTCGAACCCTGGCAGGGCGAGGGGCCGCTGCGCTGCGCCGTCACCTCCACCGGCATGGGCGGCACCACGGCCCACGTCGTCCTGGAAGAGGCTCCGGCCACCGAGGCCCGCCCGCGGGCCCACGCGGCGCCCGTGGTGGTGCTGCCGGTCTCCGCGAAGTCGCCGGCCGCGCTGGAGACGGCACGTGCCGCACTCGCCGACCACCTGGAGGCCACCACCCCCGCCGAGCCGGGAGAGCGCGGCGACACCGGTCTCGACGACGCGGCCTACACCCTCGCCACCGCGCGCCGCACCTTCAACTACCGGGCCGTGATCACCGCTCCGGACCGGGCCACCGCCGTGCGGGCCCTGCGCAGCGCCGACCCGCGCCACACCCACCAGGAGTCCGGTCAGCCCGCCAACCGGCCCGTCGTGCTGCTGTTCCCCGGCCAGGGCACCCAGCACCCCGCCATGGGTCAGGGCTGGTACGAACACCTGCCGGTGTTCCGCGAAACCCTCGACGAGTGCGCCGAGTTGCTCCTGCCCCACCTGGGCCTCGACCTGCGCGACGCCCTCTACCCCGCACTGCGCGGCACCGGCGCCGCCCACGACCTGAACCGGACCCGGCTCACCCAGCCGGCCCTGTTCGCCGTCGAGTACGCCCTCGCCCGGCAGTGGCTGGCCTGGGGCATCCGCCCCGCCGCCCTCCTCGGACACAGCGTCGGCGAGTACGTCGCCGCCACCCTGGCCGGGGTCTTCCGGCTGCCGGACGCCCTGCAGGTGATCGCCGAACGCGGCCGCCTGGTGGACGAGCTCGCGGGGGGCGTGATGGCCTCCGTCATGCTGCCGCCCGGTGAACTGGCCAAATACCTCGGCGACGGCGTGGCGCTCGCCGCGGTCAACGAGCCGTCCGTGTGCACCGTCGCGGGCACCCGGGAGGCGGTCCGCGAGCTGACCACCCGGCTCACCGCCGACGGCGTGGCCCACCGCAAGGTCACCACCTCCCACGCCTTCCACTCGCCGATGATGGAACCCGCGGCCGGCCCGCTCACCGAGCTGCTGCGCACCATCGAGCTGAACCGCCCGCAGATACCGTTCCTGTCCAACCGGACCGGGACCTGGATCCGCGACGAGGAGGCCACCGATCCTGCCTACTGGGGCGGCCATCTGCGCGACACCGTCCAATTCGCCGACTGCCTCGCCACCGTCCTCGCCGACGGCGACCACGTCTTCCTCGAAGTGGGCCCCGGCCAGACCCTGGCCACGTTCACCCGTCGCCACCCCGACCGCGAGACCGGAGTCCCGGTCATCACCTCCGCCGCCCGCGGCCGCGACGCCCACGCGGACCTGACCGCGGTGCACGCCGCGCTCGGCCGTCTGTGGGCCGCGGGCCTGCCGGTGGACTGGCAGGGCCTCCACGCCGGGCACGGCCGCGGCCGGGTGCCGCTGCCCACCTACCCGTTCGAGGCCACGCGCTACTGGATCGAGCCCGGCCCGGACACCCTGACCGCGGGCGCCGGCCGGAGCGCCGGGGCCCCGGGCGGAAAGCTCGCCCTCGACGACTGGCTCTCGGCGCCCGTGTGGCGCCAGGCCGTCGGCACGCCGGACGGCCCGGTCGAGCCGATCACCGACCCCGTACTCCTCTTCGCGGACCCCGACGGCACCGCCGCGCGGCTCGCGGCGCACGCCTTCGCCGGCGAGGTGATCAGGGTGCTCGCGGGCGGCGCGTACGGACGCGACGGCGACACCTGGACGGTGCGCCCCGACTCCGAGGAGGACCACAGCCGGCTGGTCGCGGATCTGCTCGCCGAGGACCGCCTGCCCGACCACGTGGTGCACGCCTGGTCGACCGCCGCGCTCCCCGCCGACCACGGCGTCGAGCGCTTCGAGCAGGCTCAACGGGCCGGTCTCTACAGCCTCATCGCCCTAGTGAAGGCGCTGAGCGAGCACGGCGTGACACGCCCCGTGCAGCTCGACCTGGTGAGCGCCGGGGCGTACGCCGTGAGCCCCGCCGAGCCCGAGCCCGCTGCCGAACTGGTCACCCTGGCCGTGGCCGCGCGGGTCATCGGCCAGGAACACGGAAACATCGGCTCCCGCCACTTCGACCTTCCCGCACGGCCGGACGAGCGTTCGCTGCGCACGCTCGCCGTCGAACTGGGCACCTTCCGGCGCCCGGAGGTGGCCGTCACGCTGCGCGGCGCCACCCGCTGGATCGCCGAAATGGCCCGGGTGCGCGCCGACTGGAGCGCGCCGGCCGCATCACGCCTGAAGGACGGCGGCGTCTACCTCGTCACCGGCGGCCTCGGTGAGATCGGCTCCACCATCGCCGGCTGGCTCCACCGCGAGTGCGGGGCCCGCCTCGCCCTGCTGACGCGCGAGGCGCTGCCCGCCCGGGAGACCTGGGACGCCTGGCTGCAGGAGCACCCGGCCGACGACGAGACGGCGCTGCGGATCAACCGGCTGCGGGCCCTCGAGGCCGCCGGAGCCACCCCGTTCCTGGTGAACGCCGACGTCGCGGACGTGGACGGCCTGCGCACCGCGGTCGAGAAGGTCAAGGCCCAGTTCGGCGGGCTCGACGGAGTGGTGCACGCGGCCGGCCTGCCGAGTGAACAGTGGGACCGCGCCATCACGGCGGCCAGCGTCGAGCAGTGCCAGTGGCACTTCGTGTCCAAGGCGCACGGCCAGATCGCCCTCGAAAAGGTCCTCGCCGACCACCCCGTCGACTTCTGTCTCATGCTGTCCTCCCTCGCCGGTGTGCTGGGTGGTCTGCGGTTGCTCGGCTACGGCGCCGCCAACCACTTCATGGACGCCGCCGCCGAGCGCGCCAACCGGGGCCACGACCGCACCGTGTGGATCAGCGCGGCCTGGGACGTGTGGCAGCACCACCAGGACGAGAAGCGGGCCCTGTCGGCGATCGGCCGCAGCATGGACGACAAGGCCATCCAGCCGGAGGAGGGCCTGGAGACCATCCGCCGGCTCCTGACGCTGCGCGACGTCTCCCATGTCGCCGTCTCCACCTGGGACATCGACTACCGGCTCGACCAGTGGGTGCGTGACGAGCGCATCGCGCGGCCGGTCGCGGGCACCCTCGCCGCCGCGACCGACGCGGACGGCGCGCCCGTCGGCGACCTCGCCGGGCAGGTGGCCCGTCTGGTGCGCGACGCCCTCGGCAGCCAGGACATGCCCCTCGACGGGGACATCTTCGAGTTCGGCGGCGACTCGCTCCTGATCGTCCGGCTGCTCTCGGACGTGCGCGAGCAGTTCTCCGTCGAAGTACCGCTGGCCGACGTCCTCGGCGATCCGACCCCGCGGGCGCTCGCCGCCCTGGTCCAGGACCGGCTCGACGCCGTCGTCGGCGACGACGACATCGCCGTACTGGCCCAGGAGCTGGACGGGCTCGACCCGGCCGAGCTCGAACGTCTGCTGGCGGCGGCGGAGACCGACACGGACGCGGACGTGCCGGCCGTGACCCCTCTTCAGGAACAGGAGCGCTGACGGTGGACTTCAGCCTGATCTTCTTCTCGGGCGACGAGAAGAACAAGTACCGGTTCGTCCTGGACGCGGCCAAGTACGCCGACGACAACGGCTTCACGGCCATCTGGACCCCCGAACGCCACTTCCACCGGTTCGGCGGCCTGTACCCGAACCCGTCGGTGCTCGGCGCCGGCCTGGCCATGGCCACCCAGCGCCTCCAGATCCGGGCCGGCAGCGTCATCCTTCCGCTGCACAGCCCGATCCGGGTCGCCGAGGAGTGGTCGGTGGTGGACAACCTCTCCCGGGGACGCGCCGGCATCGCCCTGGCGACCGGCTTCAGCCCGGTCGACTTCGCCATCAACCCGCCGGGCTGGGAGAACCGGCGCGAGCGGACCTTCGAGGCCGTCACCACCATCCGCGAACTGTGGGAGGGAGCACCGGTCTACGTCCAGGACGGCCTCGGCAACCACGTCGAGGTGGAGCTGCACCCGCAGCCCGTCCAGCCCGAGCTGCCGATCTGGCTCACCTGCACGAAGAGCCCGGAGACCTTCGAGACCGCGGGCCGGCTCGGCTGCAACGTGCTGACCGCGCTCATCGACATGACCAACGAGGAGCTCGAGGACAAGCTCGCGCTCTACTACAAGTCCCTGGAGGCGCACGGCCACGACCCGGAGAGCGTCACCGTCACGCTGATGCTGCACACCTTCATCGGCACCGACCTCGACGAGGTCCGCGAGACGGTCCGGTCGCCCTTCAGCGACTACCTGCGCTCCTTCTTCACCGTCATCGACTCGCAGAAGAAGAACCTCGCACCGGGTGCCGGAGTGCGCGACATGTCCCAGCACGACCAGGACCAGCTGATCGAATTCGCCTTCCAGAAGTACTTCGAGAAGGGGGCGCTGCTGGGCACCCCGGACTCCTGCGGAGCCGTCGTCGACCGGTTCAAGGGCATGGGCGTCACCGAGATCGCCTGCCTCATCGACTTCGGCGTCGACGAGGACCTCGTGGTGCAGAGCCTCAGCCACCTCAACGAACTGCGCAGGCGGTACGCATGAGCGACGTACTCGCGGCCCGCCTCGCGGCCCTGACCCCCCAACAGCGCGCCCGGCTGCGGGCCGCACTGCCCCAACAGGCTGCCAGCACTGACGAACTGACGCCTGGTCAGCTTCGGCTCTGGCAGGCACACCACGACGTGGACGGCCGTCCGGTCGACGTGGTGTGCCAGGCCGTCCGGCTGACCGGCACCCCGGTCGACCTCGACCTGCTGGCCGAGCGGGTGCTCGCCTTCGCGGCGGCACACGAATCGCTGCGTACCACCTTCGAGACCATCGGCGGCACGGTGCGCCGCGTCGTCCACCGGGAGTTGGCGCCCCGGCTGTCCCGGATCCGCTGCGCCGACGAGGCCGATGCCCACGCCGAGGCCCGGCGTCTCGCGGCGGAGCCGTTCGACCCGGCCGCCGGGCCCCTGCTGCGGGTGACGCTGGCCCAAGGGCCGGCGCCGGACCAGGCGTGGGTCCTGGTCGCCGTGCACAATCTGGTCTTCGACGCCTGGTCGTTCGAGCTGCTCCTCGACGAGCTCGCCCGGCGGACCGGCCCGGCCGCCCCGGCCCGCCCCTACAGCGCCTTCGTCCGCGACCAGGCCACCTGGATGCGAGGACCTGAGGGCCGGGCCGCCGCGGCGCACTGGGCGGCAGAGACCGCCGACGCCCCCGCGCCCCTGCCGACGGACCGGCCACGCGGTGCGCATACCCAACGGGAGGGAAAGCGGGTCGGGTTCACCCTGCCCGCGGCCGTGTCCCAGGCGATCGCGGCATCCGCCCAACGAGAGGCCGCCACCGCCTACACCGGCTGGCTCGCCGTCGCCTGGGCCGCGCTCACCGAGTTCAGCGGCACCGAGGACACCCTGCTCGGCACCTTCACCACCGGCCGGAACCGGCCCGGCACCGACACCGTCGTGGGCTACCTGCTCAACGTCCTGCCGGTGCGCCTGCGCACCCCAGGGACCGGATCCCACCGCGACCGGGTCCGCGCGGTGCGCGTCGCCACCCGCGCCGGCCTCGAGCACGCGTCGTACCCCGGCGAACTGATCGCCGCGCCGCGGCGCGTACCCGGTACGCACCCGCTGCTCGACGCCGTCTTCGTCTTCGACAACCTCGGGGCCGACCAGCGGCGCATCCAGGGCGCCGAGGTCACCACCACCGACCTGGACAAGGGCACCGCCCGGTACGACCTGACCCTGGCCGTCTACCCCGGACCCGACGGGGTCACCGGATGGCTGGAGTTCGACACCGCCCTGTACGACGAGACCACCGTGCGCCGGCTGGCCGAACGGTTCACGGCGCTGGCGCACACCGCGGCACAGGAGGCGGACCAGTGATTACCGCGCGCTTGTGTGCACCGGCCTACGAGCTCGGCGAGTGCGCCGACCCGGTGACGGAGCTGCCCGAGCTGCTGGCCGACCCCAAGGCCGCCGCCGAACTCACCGCGTCCGCAGCCGGGTTCCACACCTACCGCTGGTCCGACGCCACGGTCACCGAACTCATGGCCATCGCCGTGCGCCGCACGCTCGGCGAGGCACAGGTCCAAGGCTCCGACATCGAGATGGTGGTCCTGGCGACGGACTCGCTGCCACGCGACCGCTCCGCCCACCGGGACGTGGCCGAACTCCTCGACGAGACGGGCATCGACCGGGCGACCGTGACCACGATGGGACTCATGGACTGCGCCACGGCCATGGTCGCCGTGGGCACCGCGGCGTCCTACGTCCGTGACGGTACGGCCGGCAACGTCCTCGTCGTCACCGGGGACCTCGCCGACCGCGCGACCGGCGGAGCCCGCATCGTGGCCGGCGGCGCGGCGATCGCCAGCGACGCCGCGGCCTCGGTCCTGGTGTCGGGCACCGCCCCAGGGCTCCCGGTGCGGGGCATGGCCCACCACTCGGCGCCCGAACTGAACCTGGGCGGCGGGCCCCAGCAGCAGCTCCTCTCCCGCATCCGGGCCCACCGCGAACTGTTCGCGCGCCTCACGGCCAGGACCGGAACCGACCTCGCCGCCGTGCGCTCCGTGCTGCCCAGCAACTTCGCCCGCAACGTCCTGGAGCTCTACCTCTCCGACGTGGGACTCGGCGGCGACCGGCTGTCGCTGGGCAACGTGGGCCGCATCGCCCACTGCCTCGGCAGCGACCCGCTGATCAACCTCGCGGACCGGCTCGCGCAGCAGAAGGACAGCGCGCCCACGACCGGCGCCGACGACACGCTCGTCCTGTTCGGGGCGGGCGTCTCCCACCTCGCCACCGTCCTCCTCGGCGCGGAACCGCTGCAACGGCGGCAGGGCGAGGCCTCGTGAGCACCACCGGTGTGGAACCGGCCACGGTCACCGGACCCCAACTGCGCGCCGCCGCCCGCTGTCTGCCCACCGGGGTCACGATCGTGACCAGCGGGCGCGGCACCGCGGTTCACGGCATGACGGTGAGCTCCTTCACCACGCTGTCCCTCACCCCGCCGCTGGCATCGTTCTCCGTCAAGGAGAACGCCCGCATCCGCGGCTTCATCGAGGAGTCCGGCGGTTTCGTGGTCAACGTCCTGGCAGCCGAACAGGGCCTCCTGGCCCGGCGGTTCGCCAGCCCCGAGCGCCCCCTCGGCGCGCCCGGCTTCGCCGGCGTCGAGTTGGTGGACGAGCCGGCCGTCGACGGACTCGTCCTGGCCGGAGCCATCGGCTACTTCGCCTGCCGCCTCCTCCGGTTCGTCGAGGCGGGCGACCACGTCATCGCCATCGGCACGGTCGAACGCTGCGCGACACTCCGGGACGCGCCGCCCCTGGTGTTCGAGGGCGGCGGCTTCCACACCCTCAGGCCCGCGCCACCCGACTGAGCCCCACGGCACCGCGGGCGGACCCGCGCTCCCGGCGCCGCAGCCCCCCACCCGACGCACTCCCGTCCGGTCCGCCCGACGGGCCTTTCGGGCCACAACGGACCCCGTCCCTAGGAATTCCATGACCCAGCACCTCGACAACGACCTCGCGAGTGACGACCCCGCGGCGAGGGCCACCGCGACCCTGCCCGAAACGCCCCTCGCCCCGGCCGCCGCCGAAGCGCCCGCCCGGCTCTCCCGCCGCGACAAGCTGGTCCTCTTCGTGCTGTGCGCGGCACAGTTCATGATCGCGCTCGACTTCTCGGTCCTGAACGTGGCCCTGCCCAGGCTCGGCGAGGACCTCGGCCTCGGCCAGTCGGCCCTCCAGTGGGCGGTCACCGCGTTCGCCCTGCCGTCCGGCGGATTCCTGCTCCTGTTCGGCCGGATGGGAGACCTCTTCGGCCGCCGGAAGCTGTTCCTCACCGGACTCGCCCTGTTCGGCCTCGCCTCCCTCCTCGCCACCTTCGCCTGGGACCCGGCCTCCTTCCTCACCGGCCGTGCCCTGCAGGGCGTCGGCGCCGCGGCGATCGTCCCGACCGGCATGTCGCTGCTGACCACCACCTTCCCCGAAGGCCCCCAGCGCGACCGCGCGTTGGGCATCAGCGGCACCCTGCTCTCCCTCGGCTTCACCACCGGCATGGTGCTCGGCGGCGTCCTGACCGACGCACTGGGCTGGCGCTCGACGATGGCGCTGCTCGCGCTGTTCGCCGTGGTCGTCCTGCCCATGGCCCCCGCCCTGCTCAGCGAGTCCCGTCGCCCCGAGCGCCCCCGCCTCGACGTGCCGGGCGCGATCACCGTCACCGGCGGTCTGCTCGCCCTCATCTACGCCCTGTCGACCGCCGCGGACCGCGGCTTCGGCGGCACCGACGTGATCGTCGCGCTCGCCGTGGGCGTCCTGCTCCTGGCAGCGTTCGTCCTGGTGGAGTCCCGCACGGCCGAACCGCTGGTCTCGCTGCCGATGCTGAAGCGACGCACGGTGGCCTGGGGCAACCTCGGCGGCCTGGTCACCTTCGCGATGATGAGCACCGTCGTCTTCGCCATGACCCTCTACCTCCAGGAAGTGCTGCACCTCTCGGCGTTCCAGACCGGCCTGGTCTTCGGCGCCCAGGGCACCGCGGCCGCCGTCTCGGGCGGCTTCATGCCGAAGATCATCGGACGGCTCGGGGCCCGCGGGACCCTGATCTCGGCCCTCCTGTGCCAGGGCCTGTTCATCGCCGCGCTGCTCGGCATCGGGACCGCGGACTGGAGCGTGTGGCTGGCGACGGTGTGCCTCGCCGGGGCCTGCGTGTGCAACCTCGCGGCGATCATCGCCTACGGCCTGACGGTGACCTCCGGCGTGCCCGACGAGGAACAGGGTCTCGCCACGGGGCTCGTGACCTCCACCCAGCAGGTCGGCATCACCGTCGGCATCCCGCTGCTCGGCGTCGTGGCGACGACCACCTCGAACCGGCTGGCCGGCGTGCACACCGTCCTGGCGATCGACGCGGCCATCGTCCTCGCCACCGCCGCCCTGGTCGCCATCGGCCTGGGCCGCGGCCGCCCCGCCGCAGGCGAAGCCCACTAATGGGATGTATCGGGTCGTAGCAGACCCGCTGCGTAGCCGCCAGCAGGTGAGCACCATCGCCCACTGAGCCACTGTGAGCTCTGTGGTCAGACCGTGCCCCTGCTGGTCGGCGGGAGTCCGTGACTGCCGATGAGATGACGCTGCCCGCCGGGCTGTTGGGCGTGAGCACCTGATCCATTAGTGCGCGAGCCGTGTCTTCCGCGGGCTGCAAAGAGATGACTGATGTCGAGACACAGGACGGTACGGGCCGCAGGCCGGCTGCGGCCCGGTTGCCCGAGGGCGTGAAGGGCATCGCCAGGTTCCATGAACTCATCGCCCGGCGCGCCGGTGAGGGACTGGAGCCGGCCGAGGTGACGGTGGGATCGAGACCGACCGCGGGGCGTGCATCGTCCTGCCGCTCCAGCCATCGGCGGGTCTCCTGGGCCACGGCACCGAGCTGCCCCTGGGTCTCTCCCTGGGCTGCGGTCAAGGCCTCGCTCTCGTCGCAGATCCGGCTCACCACGAGGACCGACTCCGCCCTGCGGGCGTCGGCCAGGCGCCGGAGCAGCCCGAGCGCCTGCGCAGCGGCATCAGGTGTCTTGGGGATTTTCCGGGGAGCCCCCGTCGACCATGGCTTCGGCATCGGTCTCATGGAGGGCCGGACCGGCGCAGGAACTCCTTGAGGTCGCGGTCGGAGTGCGCGAGACCGATGGGCCCGCCATGGATGGTGACGTGCCGGCCGCCCCTTTCCCTGGGCCGGAGCACGATGATCGTCGCGTCGGTCATGCACCCAGCGTCATCCGAGCGCAGAATGCCCGCATACCGGGCACGTACCTCCGGCCGAGGGCGAAGATCTGTTCCAGGGGGCCCGGGACATCCCGATCATGCGGCCCATTTGGACGGGCGTGATCTCATTCGGCCTGGTCACGGTGCCCGTGAGGGTCGTACCCGCGACCGAGAACCACTCGGTGTCGTTCCGCCAGATCCACCTTGAGGACGGCGGCCGTGTGCGCTATCAGAAGCGGCGCGAGATCGACGGCCAGGAGTTGCACAGCGACGAGATCGGCCGGGCTTACGAGGTCGGCAGGGACACCGTGGTTCCCGTCACCGACGCCGAACTCGACTCCCTGCCGCTGCCCACCGCGCGTGCCATCGAAATCGTCACGTTCGTGCCCGCCAGCAGCATGGACCCAGTCCGCCTCGGTACCGGAAACTACTGGCTGCAGCTGGCCGACCCCGTCGCCGCGAAGGCCTACACCCTGCTCGCGCGCGCTCTGCAGCGCAGCGAGAAAGCGGGCGTCGCCAGGTTCGCCTTCCGCGACGCCGAGCGATTGGGCCTGCACCGCGTCAAGGACGGCGCCATCGTGATGCACGGCCTCAAGTGGGACGACGAGGTCCGCAACCCCGCCGAGATGGCCCCGGCCGACGTCAAGCTCAGCAGTCAGGAGATCGACCAGGCGCTCGCGCTGACGGAGACGATGGCCTCGGACACCATCCCCGACACCGTCGCCGTCGACCACTACACCGAAGCCCTCGACGAAATCATCCACGCCAAGGCGGAGCACCGCAGGCCCGCCCTGGTCGGGGGCACAACCCGCGAGAGCCCCGGAGAGGTGGTCGACCTGATGGCAGCACTCAACGCGAGCGTGGCCGCCGCGAAAGCCGACCGCGGCGAGCTGGGCGGCCCGGACGCCACCGTGCACGACCTGCCGAAGAAGCGGGCCACGAAGAAGCCGGCGCCCCCCAAGAAGGACGCCGCGAAGAAGAGCACCACCAAGAAGGCGGCCAGCCACAAACCCCGCTCCGCCTGAGACCCGCCCACCGGCCTTCGGGAGGCTTCGCGTCCTGAGCCCTTCACTTCGATTTGGGCGCCGGGAAATGCACACTTTTGTAAGGTGGTGTGCATGACGCAGACGTACTCGATCGTGGAAGCCCGCGCCCGACTGGGCGCCATCGCGCGCGAGGTCAGCGCCACCCGGGAACCGGTCGCCATCACCGACCACGGCCAGACCATCGCCATACTGGTCAGCCCCGCCGACGCCCTCGAGCTCCAGGAGATGCGCGCCCTGGCCGCCCACCGCGCCCGCCAAGAACGCGGTGAGGACGCCGGCGTCTCCCACGCTGAGGCGTACCGGCGCGTGTTCGGCGACGGCGCTGCGTGAGTTACGAGGTCATCTGGGAACCCGAGTCCCTCACCCAGGCCGAGCGGCTCACCAAGGACGACCCCGCCGGAGTCCGTCAGGTCTTCACCGCCGTCGACCGCCTTACCCATGACCCCCGTCCCGAGGGCGCGTTCGGCAGCGCCGACGTGCTGCGCATCCATGTCGGCGTCTACCGCGTGCTGTACGAGATCAGTGACCGCCAGGTCCGGGTCAGCGTGATCCACCTCGGACGCGTGCGCTGAACGCATCAAACGGGCGAGCACGCGGTGAGCGGGACTCGCTGGTCCTTGTAGCAAGGGTTTGAGGGAGGGGAGCCACCCGTGGGGGCAGTGGTGTTGTGCGCTGTGTTCTGGGCGGTCGCGGCCGTGGCGGTGGTGCAGTGCGTCAAGCAGTGGCGCAGCGGCGGTGATCGGATGTGGTCGGCGAAGTGGAAGGCACTGGCGGGGGCCTTGGTCGTGACGGCCTTCCCGGTGATGGCCACAGCCCGGCGGGTGCCGTCCGGCGCGCAGTTCCTCCTCGAAGACCTCGCCGTACTGCTGCTGATGGGCGCCGCCGGCTCCGTGGTCACCGGCTGGGTGGCGGCACGCCGCAGTGAGGCCCAGGCGCGGGCGGTGCGCAGCGGCCTCGGGCTGCCCGTCGAACGGAGGCTGAGGAGCCCGTGGGTCCTGGCGGGCCTGTGGAGTGCCGCCGGTCTTCCCTTCGCGTACGTCGAGGTGGTCATCGTCGCCAGGTACATTGAGGCGCACTCCGAGCCCGCGGCCGACGGCACCTGGGCTCAGGCGCGCATGGTCGCCTGGCTCGCGCTCGGGACCATCGTCGCCTTCGTCGTCATCGGCGCGCTGCACGGCATGCTCCAGCACCGGCGCCGCGCCCGGGAGCAGCGGCGCGTACGCAGTGCCGAGGAGCAGTACCTCATCACCGGCCCCACTGACTGACTGCTCGCGCATTTCGCTAACCGGCGGCGGCTACCGGCGCCGGCGGCCGCCGTTGCCGCTGAGCCGACTGGAGAGGATGTCCCGCCTCACCCGGTGGGATCCGGTGGGCAGCGCACATTCGGCATCCGGCTTGGCATGGCACACCGGGCAGGAGATGTTCAGCAGCTTGTAGGCAGGGACCAGGCTCGAGGTTCCACGCTGGGTGCGGTCGTCTTCCGCGCGGCGGGCCTTCTTGGCCTTCGTCGCCACCTCGCGTTCCTTCACGATCGGCTCGATCCGCTCGTCGTGACCGTGCTCGCGCCGGACCGTCGTGCCGCCGGCCTCGCCCGGGTCGGTACAGTCCTGGCCGGCCTTCGCGTCGCAGAGCGGGCAGGGGCGGCGGATCCAGAACCTGCGGGCGACCTTCTCGTGCAGGGGGACCTTCCGTCCCGTCGGACGGGGCTGGACCGGCCGCACCGCCTGTGGGGCGCACTCGCCGGGCCTGTGCCGCCATGCGTCGTACCGGCGCTCCTTGCGCTGCCCTTCCTTGAACTCCCCGTCGCAGCTGGCGCACTTCTTCGCCAGCTTCCCCGTCTCCTGGGCGTTGGGGCGGGCGAGGTCGTACGAGCCCCGGGACAGTCGAGGGGCGAGGGCGGGCCGGGTCTCCAGGGTGCCGTCGCGGCACACGATGGTGACCTCGGAGGCCGGCGGCCGGTCGTAGGAGGGGAGCTGCGGGGCGGCGACGTACGACTGCCCCTTGGGGCCTAACTGCTGGTGGTCGCGCTTCGACATACCCGGCAGCGTAGCCACCGTCCCGGCCGCGCAGCAGGGCGCGAACTGCCCATGCTTCCGCCGGGGTTGATCAGGGTACGGTGCTCTGGCCGCGATGGCTGATCTCCTGGCCGACCAGGTAGTCAGCCCAGGCGAACCACGGCACCCCCACCGCCGCCAGGGAGTCTTTGGTCTTGTTCCGTGCAGGAGCTGGGTGCGTACGACCATCAGAGGGTGGACGCGCCCGATTTCATGTTCTCCGACGCCTTGAGACCACACCAACCTGGCGAGGGAGGGCTCCAGGGCTGCCGGTGGCGACGGCATCGGACACGTGGGAGTGGAGGACCAGGGCTCCGAGCGTGGCGATGAGGCGTTCGCCCGCGTCCCGCTCGATGTCCCAGGCGCGCAGCCGCTCGTGACGTTTGATCACCCGCCACGGCTCCTGATCCAGGAGAGGCAGCACGTGACTGCCGAGATGTACGCACTGGCACCACACGGTGTCGCGGTCCGAAACCACAAGAACGCCTCCTCGAACCGGGGACGCTGGGACGGCTGGGCTGCTCCCCCAGTTTCTCCCCGGCCTCACGCGCTATAGGCGCAGGGCACGTACGAGGAGACGACCCCTTATAGACATTTAGAGGCCTGAGGAATTTGAGAGATGGCGGCTTCGAGAGGAACGAGATCCCCGCCAGTTTGATCTGAGGAGTCAAAGAAGCTGACTTCTACAGCTGGTTTTCGGCCATAAGTGGTAAGAGTGCGTACACCCTGGCTCTTTGCTTTGGCCTCATCTAGAATCCAGGGAATGCCATTCACGTCGATGCATGCATCAATCGTCGGAATCGGCGGTGTCACCCCACAGCGGAGAACAATTGAGGGCTTGCCCCAACCGGCGGCTCCAGATGCGCCGACGTCACGACGTGATGCGTCTCCAATTTTCTGGGGAAGTTCGGAAATAACCTTCGTGCACATAGGGTCGCTTGCGTCAGCAGCCGCCGCTATGGGCGGGAGAGAGTCCTTAGGTGCAAGCAGGAAGAAGCCACCAGCAGTGACCGCTGCAGTCAGACCAATTCCGATAGCTTTTCGGCGCCCCCATTTCAGTGAGGCCATTGCATACACGCACCCTTCTCCGTTGTCGTACGACTGGGGGCCAGTCCGACGCCCTGATCAGTCGGCTCCGGAGGGCTGCCCCATCGGCCTGGGCTCTGACCGTGGTCGTGACCTTCGCCCCGGGATAGCGTCTCTCCAGTTCCTTGACCGGGCTCTGCACCCGGCGGAGGGCCCCCCGGGCTGACGCCTCGCAGCACGGGAAGTGGCGGCAATTCCTCGCCGTTGGACCAGGACCCCTCGATGACCAGGTCCGGACCGATCATCCGGGATCCCCGTTCCCGGGCCTCTTGGGCTGCCCAGTCCGGCGGCGCCGTTCTCGACACCCTCAAGGTCAGGACGTGGTCGGCGTCCTGTCCCTCTCGCACCGGCTCGGGAAACGCTGGCCTTGCGCGGCGCGGCTCCAGTGGGTGTCCGCGGCCGATCGGCCACA
The DNA here is from genome assembly GCF_056431605.1 of Streptomyces sp. NPDC045846. NCBI lineage: Bacteria > Bacillati > Actinomycetota > Actinomycetes > Kitasatosporales > Streptomycetaceae > Streptomyces > Streptomyces sp. NPDC045846. The sequence goes on from NZ_JBWKKJ010000022.1 coordinate 65,979, forward strand.
GCCTGGGGGCGTGGAGCTCGCTGTTGTAGGGCGGGAGGTACGGCCTGCTGGTTTCTGGGTTGATGGTCTTACGGGCCTGCTCGATCCAGCGCTCGTACTTGCGGGAGGGCTGCGCGCGCTCACCCTCGGCTTCTACCAGAGGGAGGTCATAGACCTCCGAGATGGCACGCTTTGGGGAGAGGCCGAGCTTGAGCGCGTAGTTGTACATCGTGCCGATGGTGGCTGCCCGCAACTGCACACCGTCCGTCTTCTTCTTGTGCGGCGTGGGAAGGGCCAAGGAGACCACCCAAATCGAGCTGCGGGGGAGTTCCTTGGCTGCCTCAGCTGCCTGTCCTCGTCGTGCCAAGGCTCCCCAGGGCGACCGCGTCGGACACGACCGCGTGGAAGGCCAGGGCGCCGTACGTCGCGATGAGGCGTTCGCCTTGGTCCCGATCGATGTCCCAGGCGTGCGGGCGTTCATGACGGTGTGGAGGCGGAAGCCCCGTCACGGCAAACGCGTTCAGGACGCGACGCCCCTGCCATGTACCGCCCGTCGGCAGTGGTCGCCGGATTCCCGAGAAGAGGAAGTGGGGCCGCGCCTGCTACCGCGGGACAATCGTTTTGCCCTTCTTGGACACGATGTAGTAATCAACATTGGATATTTGCAACCGGAATACCATCCCGTACTGCTTTCGAATGTCTTCCACGGTTCGTCCTGCGGGTTCGCGCAGGCAGCGGACTGTAGGCGGGTCATTGTCCGGGCATACCGTGTCAGTGATCAGGGTTTTCTGGCTGCTGCGGAGAGTGTCCCAGGAGAGGTGCTGATTGTCGGCGTACAGGTTGGCCGGTTCCGAAGTGCTGGGGCTGTTGGGATTGGGGCCGGCCCCCCGGTAGTAGTCGACCAGGGAACTGCGTCCGTCGGGGCCGTGGTGGAACGGGATGGTGTCGAGCGGGTTCGGCGTCTTCTGGGCGCGGTCGCCGCCTGTGAGGATTCCGTCCAGGACGTCCGCGATACGGTGCGGGTCAGCGCCGTAGTAGGCAGTTATCCGCATGTCGCAGCGGATCTTGTACTCGTCGTCGCCGTCCTGGAAGAATGCTTCCCGGGCCTTCCCTCCGGCGCAGACGTCGTTGATTGTGACCAGGCCGAGGGTGAGGGGCGTGTCCTTCGCGTACGCGTTCACAGTGGCCCGAAGCCGGTCTTCGACCTTCTTCCGGTTCTGCTGAGCCTGCGGACTTCCTGCCAGTTTGCGTACCTCTTGCGGGGATGTGGCCCGATCCTCAGCCGAGCATGCCGAGAGCGCGAAGACGAGCAGTACGCCAAGAGAGCGCGTGAAGGTCTCACGCGCGGCGGTTAACGCGGGCAGGGCCCTCTTCAAGTTCATGGGTCCATTGTGGTGGTGCAGTTCGCTGAGTCCATCCGTACAGGTACTCATACGGGCCGGGGCGTCCATGCCGCCCCGGGGCGCCCATGCCTGGGCCCCCGGGGCGGCTGGGGGTTGCTAGATGCCCATCTGCTTCATCTTCCGTTCCAGGGCGTTCGCGTAGAGGCGCGCGCCTCCGATCTTCGGGTGGAACGACTGGGCAGACAGGCCGTACTTGCTGATGAGCGGCCAGTCCCTCCATGGTTTGTCCGACTTGGTGAGAGTCAGCACAACCCCGTGAACCTGCTCCGGGTCGCCGCAGACTCCTTGGTTGTGGAAGTCATCCTTGGGATCGGCGAACTCCACCTGCACCCCGGTCTTCTTCGCGTCGTCCGCAGCGCCTTGCATCGCGGTAGCGAGGACTCCGGCGACGTCGTTGAGCCACCCCGATGACGCGGAGGAGAGTCCGAGGTCGGGGAGGCCGGGGGGCGTGGGGATTTTGAGGCAGGACCCGTCGTTGGAGATCAGTGGCGGGTAGCCCATCAGGACTATCTTCGCGTTCGGAGCTCGGTTGTGGATCTCCTGCAGTGTCGTGGTTATGTCCGGGCGTACGATTTCATTGATGATGCCTGGAACGGCAGTTGCCATCGGCTGCCCGAGGAATTTCTCGTCTCGCTTGTCAACGTCCTTGTCGGTCTTGTCCCATGTCTTCTTGCTGCAGCTGTCGTCCCCGCTGGTCAAGAGGCATTTCTGGAAGATTTCCGAGAAGCGCGCATCGTTGCCGCCGATGGAGATCGTGACCAAGCTTGTGCTGCGGTTCAAGTAGCCCTGTTGGAGCTGCGGTAGCTCTCCGGGGTTTCCTTGCGTTTTGTTCAGCACGTTGTAGGTGCGTGCCCCTGAGCAGGCTATGAGGTGGTAGTCCATGCCGTCGTCGGAGCTGTCGTCGAGTGCTCCGATCGACTTCGAGGCTCCGGGCAGTGCAGCTTGCCTCGACCATGCATAAGGGGACCGATGGCAGGCATTGCGGGACGGGTCGTCGTCGTCCTTGGTCTTGTTGCGATAGTTGGTTTCCGGGTAGTAGTCGCGGTCGCCTTCGGAGGCGCCTTCGCCCGAGGAGTAGGAGTCGCCCAGGGCGACGACCATGTTCTTCGGCTTGCCGGGCAGTGGCTGGAAGGCCACTGCCCCCCATGCGACGTCGTCGTCTGCCGTGCCGTCATTGGTGGTGTTCGACAGTTTCACCTTCGGCGTGCCGATGAAGTGGAAGACGCCCAGGCTGACCCAGCGGCCGGCCCGCTGCTGCACCGTGCGTTTGGGGTCGACGTGATCGAACTCGTCGGAAAGGTCGGTGTTGAGGATCGTGTAGGCGGCCTGTTGGGTCTGGGCGCCGGTGTCGGGCAGGTGGACGGAGACGCGGGCCCAGGCGGGGGCTTGGTTGTCGAGGCTCCAGGTGCCGTCGATGGACATGCGACCGCCGTCGCCCCCGAGGTGACTGGCGTCGCGGGTGTGGGTGTACCAGAAGCGGCCTCCGTAGCCGCCGCCGATCTGGTGCAGGTCTGCCTTCGCCTCGTAGCGGCCCTGGTTGTCGGGGTTGAAACTGAACTGGAAGCTGCCCGCTGAACTGATCGTGTTCCCGCAGTTGGCCCAGTCCGACGCTCCGTTGCCCCAGGTGGGCGTCCCGTTGGGCACCGGGGCAACAATCGCAGCGCCGGGAGGGCCCCCACTGCAGACCGGCTCGCCGGTTTGCAGGCGCGTGCCGCGACCTGGCTCCGCCACCAGCGTCTGGTACTTGATGGCTTCGTGGCCGCAGGTGGTGGCGCACTGGGCTTTCCAGCTCACGTTGGGCTGGTTCCACCAGAACTTCGCGTAGCACGCCTTGGTGGGGCAATTCGGCGGCGAGTCCGCGTTGCAGCCGTTCTGGCTGTTGCAGAACACCTCCGGGCGTGGCTGCGCGTTGACGCGGTCGGTAGGCGTGGTCCACCAGGCGGGCCGGAACCCGGCCGAGGAGAACCCTTTCTCGCCGGGCCAGTCCTGGCGGCCAGAAGTGGCGTAGGAGTAACCCGTGTCGATGGACCAGGCGGCCCAGCCGATCACCTTCTCCTCGTACGGCCACCACTCAGGATGCGCCGCGTCCTTGTTCGCGTCCGGCCCGTCCACGTCGGTGTTCATGAACGGGTGGCCCCAGCTCTTCTGGTAGACGGGGTTGGCCGGGTTGTTGAACCAGCCCAGGCCCCAGTTCCCACCGTGGTCCGGATCCGACGCCTGGGAGGGCGGATTGAAGCCGAGGTTGTAGTTCCACACGGCGGTGAACCAGTTCTCCACCATGGACGGGTCGTCGTTGTTGACGGTGACCTTCTGCCCGTCCTGGTGCACCTCGTTCCACTTGTCAGCCAAGATCTTCATGGACGCCGCGATGTTCGTCGCGTAGTCGACCGCGACGAGCTTCTGCAGGCCGGGCGCCATGACGATCCCGTCGTCCTTCTTGTGTTCCGGCAGGCGCATGCCGTCCGTGACCTGGCCGACGCCGTAACCGCAGTCGGACTTCTCCCAGTTGATCCTCCAGTAGGCGGAGGAGTCGTGGGGGTCGGCCTTGTGACCGTAGTAACCGTCCGTCGCAGCCAGCGGGTTACCCATCTGCCCGGGGATCGCGCCCGACTCGGCCTGCCACAGGTTCGACTCCTGCGCCATGATGCCGAGCAGCACGTTCGCCGGGATCTTGCCGCCGCCCGTCAGCGTGGGCGGCGGGAACAGGCCCTGAGGATCCACGGTGCCCCAGCCGGCCTGGTCCCGGTAGCCGCCCTGGCGGAGGTAGGTGCCGCGCAGCTGGCCGCGCACGGCCATGTCGACGGCCCATTCCACCTGGTTCGGGGTGGGCTGCAGCGCCTGGAGACTGACGTCGTTGCGGGAGACGGCGCACCAGCGGTCGGGATCCGTCGGGTCGTTGGACGCAGATGCCGCGGCCGTCTTCGACGCACCGGTGAGGGCGCTCTTCGTTCCGGAAGCCGCAGCGAGGACCGGGGAGGGGATGGTGCCGGAGCCGTCCGCAGCTTGCTGCTGCACGCTCTGGGTGAGCTTGGTTCCGGTGGTGGTGGCGGTGCTGGTCACCGTTGCCGGTCCGCTGCGGTCGGTGGAGGCCGGAGCTTGCGGGGCGGGTTCCTCGGGCTTGGTGAAGCCCTTGCCCGCGTCCTTGATGTGCGCCAGGCCGGCGCGGACCCCGGGTGTGAGGACCGGATCGACGGCCAGGCGGCCGTGGGTGGAGATGTCGACGTTGGCGGGGGCGTTGATCCGTGTGACCCCGGTTCCCGCTGAGTCGCGGATGGCCGTGGGATGCCCGGTGAGGAAGGCCTTCCCTGCCTCGCCCTGCGCCAGGTCCAGGTCCCCGAGTCGTCCCGAGGCGAGGACTGACGGCTTGCCACCGCCTGTGAACAGTTTGGCGGTCGCTGCGGAGTCGCCGTTGCGGTCGACGAAGGCGACCTTGCCGTTGGTCGTGGGGCGGATGTCGAAGGGGACGCTGTCGGCGTCGGCGAGGTTCTTCACCGTGCCGGAGTGGTCGAGATGGACCAGGTGTTTGCCAAGTCCCGCGACCGCGCCGTCCTTCACCGGAACCGCGCTGGTGATCTCGCCCTTTGCTGCGGCCGTTGCCGTGGTTTTCCCGGCGGTGTCCACCGTCATGATTCGCGTGCGCGTGCTGGCGGGGTCGTTCATGTCCCGGAAAGCGGTAAACGCAGCGGTGTGGGTTGTGGTGTTGCAGGACGGGTCGAAGTAGGCCAGTGACGCCGTGAACGGCAGCTTCGTCACATGCCCGGTCGCCAGGTCGACGATTGCGGTGAACGCGCCGCCCTGCATGAGGTCCGGCTTGTTCGTGAAGGCGCGCGGAGCGTAGACGACGGCGGCGTGCTCGTGGTCCATCAGACACTGGTTGCCGATCCACGAGTCCGCCGGCATGCCCGGCTCCGACAGCGTCGCCGCTGACTTCCACGCATACGCCCCGCTGCTGTCGGCGACCAGGATGTGCAGGCCGTCCGCATCGGCGGCGGCGGTCACCGCCCGGTCCGGGCTGGACTGCCAGTCCGAACCGAGCTTCTGGCCCGGATCCTCGACCTGGGCGGGCGGCGCCGACGGCGGCGCGGGGCTGGCCGTCGGGCCCGGTTTCGGTATGGCGACGGCGGGGACGGCCTGGAGCAGGCCGCCGGTCAGCGCCGCGACCGCCACCACGGCTGCTAACGGCGCGCGGGTTCTCTTTCTGACTCTCACATGATCACTTCCCCGTGGATGGAGGGAGGGTGTCCCGCGCCCCGACAGGGCGCGGCGAAGACCCGCCCGCCCGTGCGCGGGGCACGAGGCGGGCGGGAGATTGTGGGGTCGGGCCGCCCTTTGCGGGGCGTCGCCGGGCTAGTGGTAGACGTCGACGACGATGCGGTTCGGCGCAGTGAGGGTGGAGACCTGGTAGCGGGTGTAGTCGCCCAGCGAGAGACCGAATCCGATGTGGCCCTCGAAGTCGCCGGTCAGCTGCACGCCCTTGAGCGAGGGCAGTGCGATGGGCTGCACCGTGGGCGTGGTGTAGGCATCAGGGCCGCTCGAGCGAGCCTCGGCCGGGGAGACATCAAGGAGCAGGTAGGACTTGCCGGTGATCGCCAAGTGCCGGGTCTCGCCAACAGCTCCTGGGATGTAGGAGCCGTCCGTCGAGACCTGGGCCTGCACGGCGGGCAGGGAGACGTTGTCGCTCAGGTCGAAGACCAGGCGGTCATAGTCCAGGTGGCCTCCGGTCCGGGCGTCCAGAATGCACACGTGCTCACACGACGTGGCTGGTGCCGTCGCCGCCTGGGCGGGCGCTGTCGCGGCGGTGAGGACACCGGTCACAGCAAGTGCCGAAGCGGCAAGGTTTCGGGCAGTACGGGAAAATGACATGGTTGGCCCCCTGAGTCGACTGTGGTGGGCGAGGCATTACGGGTGAGGCTCGGCACGGGCATTTGAACGGCGTTGAACTTGTGCGGCAAGCGAGGCGGTGCCGTGCGCCATGCACTGCAGACGCGGCGGCGTACATCCCGCAAACGGCAGGAGACGGCCGCTAAGAGATGGAGGGCAGCTGCGCCAAGCATGACGCGGCCGGCGACGTCACTTGTTGTGGCAAAGTCCCTGCCGGCTGCCAGGCTCTACCTCTTGTACGCGGCGGTGCGCATCGTCCTGTCCTTCGGCGACCGAGGGGGCCGTAAACGGTGCGGTTCCTGGACTACCTAGGATCGCGGCGTCTCGTGGTGACCGAGCAATTGCAACCCGGAGGCCACGTGCTGGTCATCTGGCGACCTCCTGCTTGCTGACGTGTTCGATCGTCACGACGGGATGATCAGGGGCCGACTTGCCCGGAACCTGAGCCGTCAACTCCGTTGGCCACGACGAGCCGGGGTAGAGGCCTACGACATCGGTATCGATGTGCACCGTCACATCGAAACCGTCCGAGCCCTGGATACGTACATCGGCCTGGTAGAAAGCCCGCCGACTACCGCTGTTGGTGATCTTCACCGGTACGGTCAGGGCGGATCCTTGACGTACGGGTGCATAGACGGTGATGTCACCGTCGATCACGCTGGGCTTGCCGAAGTTCTCATCGTTTCCTGCTGTTTGGCCGGGTGCCGGATGCCTGGCCGGGGTGCCGCTCTGGGGGGCAGCCGCAGCACGTTCACGTGCGGCCCTGTCTGCTGCTTGAGCCGAACTCACCGCAGTTGGCGACGGCGGTGCCGAAGGACGCGCATCGACGGACGCCGACGGTGAAGAGGACGAGGATTCCGCTGTCGATGGCAGCGCACTGGAGGGCAGGCTACTGTCGGGGCGCTTGCCGTCGGTGTGAGCACTGCTGCAAGCACCCGTCAGCGTTACGGCTGTCAGGACCAGCACCGCACTGCCTATCTGCGTCCGGTGGCGCACGCTGGCGAACTTCCCCTTGAGGTCGGGCATTTGCGTTCCTTGGTCGGCGGTGTGTCCTGGGTTGAGGATGCGAGCTTGATGCCGTCGCCCACATCGCGCCGGGCTGGCCCGCATCCTCACGAAGTGGGTCCAACCACTTCACCACATCAGGGTCATGCCAAGTCCGGTGCGGCGGCAGACCATCGGAAATCAGTCACACGGCACAGCCGGTGCCACGCGGTTGATGAGGGCGGCGCTGTCGCTGGTGCCCGCCGAATCCTTCATGATCGCGGTGATTCGTGCGCAGAAACCGTAGGTCACCCGAACCGGACCTGCGTACTGGGTGAAGTTGCCAGCGTCGGTGGAGCATGCGCGATGACCATTATCCGTCTCGCACACCGAGAGCTTCATGTACTTACTGGTGCCCAGGTTGTTGTCGAAAAGGGCACACTCATTCGACGAGCCGTTCTGGTACTGGAACAGGGTCCCGAAACGTCGTGCGTCCGGGAGGCGTTCTACGAGCTCGAGCTTGTAGCCGGCGCCGCACAGGTTAGCGGTGTCCTGTACAGCTTTCGGATCCATCGCGGCGAGAGCCCGGGTGGCAGCACTAGCCTTCGGCGATATGGCCACCCCGGCAATGCTGGGATTTTCGGCTGCTGACGCCTGCGGCACGACGATTCCCAGTGTGGCCAGCGTGGCGGTGGCGACCAGGGCGTGTGTAATGGTCTTGCGACTAATGGACATACGTCCCCCATGATTTCTGCCAGTTGATCGAGCGCACGATGAGCGTCGATCTGCTTGGATTCGGATGGCTGAGGGTTCACTGCGGGAACCCAGCCGTGGTGGTGGACTACGTGGTCAGCTGGCTTCGTGCTTGCTGACGAGCGTTAGCCTGGCTTCGGATGGCTTGGCCAGATCCACCGGGCAGCCTTCCCCGCCGTCCGGCAGGTGGGATGCGGCCTCGTTCGTCGAGGAGTTCGCCCTCGGCCGGACGACCTGCGCCGCACCGATGGAGACCACAGTCGGCCGAAGCGGTCGGTATCCGGGTAACGGCCTGCGTGACGCGTTACTTGGCTGCTGCGACTGCAGTGGCCTTGCTAACCGTGGATGCGTTTTCAGCCTTCACCTCGTTGAGCTCATTTTGGTGAGCCTTGATGGCCTTCGTCTGCAGAGCGGATTCTGCGTCGAACCAGGTCCGCGCCACCGGATAGTGGCTTCGGCATTCCAGGTCAGCCTTGGCCGTGGCGATCTCCAGGCTGGAGACTTCGTGCGGGTTGTGAAAGCGCGGGTCGTCAACCGTGTCCAAGGGCTCCTTGTACGAATAGCCCTTCGCCTTCATGCACGAGGACCACTGCGTGAACACGGCCACGACCTTGGGGTCCTTGGCTGCGTCCTGATAACTGGTGCCTGTGATGGCTTCCACCACCTCGGGCGACCGAGGGGAGGGCACCTGCGCGTCGGCAGCCTCCACGCAGCGTCGCACCTGCTCCTTGTCGGCGTGGGACTTGTCCACCGCGCCGGCCATCATCGCCTTGTCGTACGCCTTCTGCGCCTCGGCGTCAGGGTGGTAGCCACGCGTGGCTGCCTGGGCTGCGTCATGGATGCCGTAGCGCCAGTCGGTCAGGGTCTTGCCACCCACCGTGGGCAGGTCGGGTGCCGGCGTCCACTGCGGGAACCCCGCCGCAGTCATGCACTCCTTCATCAACTGATCACGCGACTTACTGACGAGCAGCGCCTGAGGCTTCGTCGGTGTGTACGCCTCGATCGGCAGTTGCCACGTCGCCGGGTCGTCCCCCTGCCCCGTGAACGGCTTGGCCGGAGCCGCAGGAGCAGCCTTCTGACCTGCGCCAGCAGGTAATGGTGCCGCCTCGTTCGTCGACGATGTCGCCGTAAGACCAACGACCGCTACCGCGCCCACGGCGACTGCGGCCAGGGCGGGGACCGCCGCCTTGATGACCGTTCGGTTCGAACCCATTGCCTTGTCTCCTCTTCTCAACGTCTGCCAGTTCACCGGAGAACCATCAGCTCCATTGGAAGGAGGCATTGTCGTTGTAGACCTTCAGGAACTGGTCGTGGTGCTGCATCGGCCACATGACATCCTGGTTTCCCCAGTACCCGCTGCGCGAGTAGACGTGGGCCGTGTATTTGGGGTGTGTGTTGTCACCCGATGCGGCGTTGTTCTTGATGTGCTGGCCAGAACCGGGCCACGGACTGCTGGCCCCGATGCTGCAGAAGGGGAGGACGTAATGATTCCCGTCCGTGGACGGAACGGAATCGAAGTCGTAAACGGCGTAGCCGATGTTCCGGTACGAGCCCCCCTCTCCCGAGTTGTAGTAGATGTGGAACTGGAAGTCCGACCGGCTGGTATCCGTGCACGCGTCTTCTGCATAGAGGTTCAGATCGTCCGGAGTAGGCCCAGAGGCCGCCTCTGCGGGCGCCACCGCGACCAGACCCAGGGTCAGAGCCGCCATGGCGGCTCCGATGAAACGCTTGCGCATATTCCCTCCCCGTGTGTGGCGACAGGAGGGCTCTCATGCGCTCTGAGCAACCCCCCGTCGCTCAAGACTCATTGAACTTAGTCCAGACCTCGGCGACAGTCATGGGAATAAGCGCTTCGAGGCCCTTCCTGGCCGAAATAAGGTGACACGGTTTGTCGCCAGACTGGCCTGATTTGGAGCGGCTAGAGCCATGGAACAGGGCGTCGCGCCAGCAGAATTTGTGCGGCCATTTGGAGACACGCCGCAGAAACCCTTGCGACTCTGGCCGCTGCGGTCGATCCGGGAAGCGCCGCTCCGGAAGGAGGGGTCATTTCGTTCCTGTTTGGCACTTTTAGAAATAATGTCCCGAAATTGCCAGACCGGGCGGGCAAACTCGCTGCGACCGAACAGGACCAGCGAAACGCAATGACCTGAAGTGAACATGCAGAACCCGCGTGGACAACTTCGTCTGCACGAGCACGGCCCGTGGCAGCTGATGGTGCGGCCCATACAAGGGCCGGGTCGGCGGGGTAGACCGCAACCTCGCGAGCTCCAACGGGGCCGTCGCGTTCCGGCTCCAGACGGGTCTTCGTCGCCGCCGGGCCCTGACTCCGTCGTCCGTCTTCTACCAGCCGCCAGGATGCGGGAGCAGGGCGTCCTGGTGGAGACCCGCGGCCACCGTAGGAGGGCCGGGCTGCGGCCCTGAGCTCCACGTGGCCCACATCAAGCCCGCGGCATGGACAGGACCATCAAGGCAACCGCCGCCTTCCCCGGCCAGCAGGACCGTCCGGGCCAGGTCTGGCGCAGGTGGCGGATCTTGCTGGGGTCCTCGCCGGTGGTGGCAGCTGGGTCGTCGATTGAGCAGCCGACGCCGTGGTGGAGGACGACGGCCTGGTATTGGAGGCGGGAGTCGGTCCGTAGTGGAAGGGAGTGGCTGTGGCGGCGGATGTGGGCTCTGTAGCGGGCCCACGCCTCGGCGGTGGGGTTGAGGGCGGCGACGATGGCCGACCAGTGTGCGAGGAGGTCGCCGAAAGCGGTGCGCAAGACGGCTTCGGCGGTGTCCGCGCGGGCAAGGTGGGCGTAGGCCTGCTAGTGCCGCATCAGGCAACGTTCGCTCTGTCGACCATTTTACGTAGCTGTTCGTCGGCGGTGTGCTTGTTCCGCCAGATGATGTAGCGGCGGATCATGCTGCCCTGCTCCTTGTGGCTGGGGTGGTCCGTTCCGTCGAGAGCGAAGTAGCGCAGGGCGGTGAACTGAGCCTCGATACGGTTCAGCCAGGAGCTGTTGGTCGGCGTGTAGGCGAGCTCGACGTTGCTGGCTGCGGCCCAGTCGCCGACCCGGGTGTCCTTCTTCGTGGTGAGGTGCGGGGAGAAGTTGTCGAGCACGATCGCGATACGGATCTCCGGCGCGTAGAGGCTGCGCAGGTAGCGGCAGAACTCCAGGAACCTCGTGCGGTTCTTTCTCGGCTTGATGTGCCCGTAGAGCTTGTCCCGGGCCGTCGTAGGCAGCGAACAGGTGCCTGACTCCGCGGGGGCGCGTGTAGGTCGCCCGGCGGCGGGGCCGGGGCTCCCGGTCGGTTCGTTGTCTTCGGGTATGACCTCGCCGTCGGCGATCGCGTAGAGATGCTCGACCCGGGCCTTCTCGGCGGCGTAGTCCGGGTCGCGGGAGGCCTTCCAGGTCTTCACGCGTTGAAACGAGACGCCCTCCTCGCGGAGCAGGACCTGAAGGCCCTCGTGGCTGATGTCGTCGACCACCCCCTCGGCGACCAGGAAGTCGGCCAGCTTGACCAGGCGCCAGGCCGAAAACGGCAGGCCGTGCTCGGCCGGCCTGGACTTCGCGATCTTCTTGATCTCCCGGCGCTCGGGGAGCGTGAACGTCCTTGGCCTGCCACCCTTGTACTTCGGGTAGAGCGAGTCGAAGCCGTCGTCGTTGAAGTTGTGGATCACGTCCCGGACCCGGTCCGGGACGTGAACGTCACCTCGGCGATCTTCGTCACGGGCATGCCCTGAGCGGACAACAGCACCATCTGGGCCCGCCGCCAGGTCACCACCTGCCTCTGCGGATGATGCGTAGCAGCCGCCGCCCTTCATCGCTGTCGATCTCCCGCACCCGCACGCTTCCCGCCATTCGGTTCCCCGATTCGTCAGCTGCGGCTGGTGTCGATGACGCAGAAGCGGTTGCCCTCGGGATCGGCGAGCACGACGAAGTCGGCGTCGTCCGGATAAGAGTCCCAGTCGACGCGTTCAGCGCCCAGGGAAATCAGTCGCGCCACTTCGGCTTCCTGATCGGCGGCGTCGCCGGCATAGAGGTCGAGGTGGATTCTCGGGTGTTCCTGCACGGGCGTCGTACTGAGGTCGAGAGCCAGAGCGGCACCGGAGCCGTCAGCCGGCACCAGTACCGCCCAGTCCTCCTTCACCTCATCACCGCGAGGGACGTAGCCCAGTGCCCGACTCCAGAACTCCGCGGCCCGCCGCACATCGGCGGCCCCCATCACAATCGTCCCGATGCTCAGCATCCGCCGATTCTGGCAGACAGCGACACATCCGCCAGCCCACAACTACGAGGCGAACGTTGCCTAATGCGGCACGAGCAGCGCAGGTGGGTGGCGTAGAAGGCTTCGAAGGCGGGAGGGAGCATGAGCGCCGACGGGCGGGTTGGGTGAGGCGCATGGTGGAGCCAGGGCGGGTTTGTTGTCGTCTTCGCCGTCATGGTCCTGCCCGCCTGGATCAGCGCCGATGGCGCAGTAGCGAGATCGGTTCTGGCAGGCTGCTCAGAGGACATCCTCGACGCCCGCGGCGGAGTATCGCCCACCCCCACTCCGCCGGCGCCACGTCAACATGCTCGGCCGGTCTTCCTTCCACCTGAGCGGAACGTGGTCCCCGCGGGGCAGCCCAAGAGTGCACTTCCCCTGAGTTACCCCGCAGGCATGGCGCGTGCCTGAAGTTCACTCGCGACGATCCACCAAGACGGTTCAAGGGGGTGATGTGTTGGAAATGTGTGGACGACTTCTATGCTCTGAGGTCGTTCAGGTAGGCAGATGCTCCTCCTGACCCGCGGGCTCCAACGGCCCGGTCGAATCTCAGGTGGGGGTTTCAGCGTGCTTGACCATGATGTGACGGCAATATCCCAAGGGCGGGAGCGTACAGGCCACCGGCGACGAACGTTGGCTGCGCCGACGCTGGCCCGCCCGGGGCGCGTGTTCGCGCTGGACGGGCTGCGGCTGCTGGCGGCGTTGTCGGTAGTGGCGTACCACTACACGGCGCGGGTCGGGAGCTGGCCCAAGAAGTCGGAGTCGATCTTCCCGGGCCTGTTCCCGGTGACCGCCTATGGCTGGCTCGGGGTGCATCTGTTCTTTCTGATCAGCGGCTTCGTGATCTGTATGAGCTGCTGGGGCAAGCCGCTGCGGGACTTCTTCATCTCGCGGGTGGTGCGGCTGTACCCGGCGTACTGGTTCGGGGTGCTGGCGACCACGGTGACGCTGGCGGTGTTCCCGAAGGGCAACCGTCCCCTGCCGTGGACGTCGGTGATCACCAACCTCACCATGTTGCAGGAGCCGCTCGGGGTGCCGTCGGTGGACGGGGCGTACTGGTCGCTCTTCGCCGAACTTCGCTTCTACCTGCTGTTCGCTGTGGTGGCGTGGTGGGGGCTGACCTACCGCAGGGTGCTGGTCTTCTGCTGCCTGTGGGGCGCCGCCAGCATGCTGTGCGCGAAGGCCGATCCGGGGCCGCTGCGGCTGCTGGTGATGCCCGAGTACAGCTGGTACTTCATCGCCGGTATCGCCTTCTACCTGATGTACCACTTCCGCCCGAACCTGATGCTCACCGGCATCGTGCTGCTCTGCTTCGGCGCGGGACTGCCCGCCACCCTGAAGATGTGGCGCAGCACCGAGGCCTATGTCGGTCGTCTCGTACCGGCCTGGCCCGTCGTCCTTGTCCTCGCCGCTTCCTTCGCGCTGCTCGCCCTGGTGGCGACGGGGCGGCTGTCGTGGATGCGGTGGCGCTGGCTGACCTACGCGGGCGCCGTCACCTACCCGCTCTACCTCATGCACCAGATGATCGGCTGGGAACTCTTCCACACCTTCTTGTCCCGCGGGAGTGTCCAATAGACGGCGGATCCGATGATCAAGGAGACGCCTGATGAGTGAGACCATGACCGAGCACGGGGCCGTGGAGGAGCCGGTCG
>NZ_JBWKKJ010000023.1:0-70158 GCF_056431605.1 Streptomyces sp. NPDC045846
GGTCCGAACTCGGCAGGCATCTCCCGCCACTGCCCACTGGAACGGAACCGCCAGATCACTCCCTCGAACTGCTCCCGCAACCGCTTGGGATACGGCCCGTACCCACCGATCGGCAGATACGGCTCGATGAACTTCCACTGAGCATTGGTGAGTTGCCTACGCGTCACGACAACAGTCCTACCGGACTCCACCCCGCGAACGGGGCAGAACCCAACAGTTGATCACGACATCACACAGGCCCTAGAGCGTGCGGGTGGCTTCGTACGTAAAAGACGCCCGCTGTATCGCGATGGCCGAGGCCCTGGTGCCCTTACTGCGCCGTACGTGTCCCGAGAACGACGCAGGGTACGGCGGCTCGTTCCAGGTGAACCTGGACGATGAAGAGGCGGTCGGCCTGGGCGGTGTGGAACTCATCCGGGCCGCGATGAGAAAAGCGGCCAGGCAAGCCGGCTGGAAGGCCACCACGTTCGGGTGGATCGGTACCCGACACGGAACCATGGTCGGTGTCTCGGACCGGCGCGATGTGCCCGAGGAACACAGTGCCGTCATCAATACGGCGATGAACGAGAAGATGCGCGCCGCGCTGCACAAGGTGTGGGGCGAGCCGGGCCCGGCTCCCGTACAGCGTGGCTCGGTGGCCCTGATGACCCAGGAGTTCCGCGCGGCCGTCACCGCGGCGACGGCCTGACACCCTGCTGCTCGCGGGCCTCGGGCCAAGCGGTTCAGGCACACGCGCGTGACGGGGCAGGTCGCGTCGGCGGGTCCGGAGTTCGCACGGCACGTGCGGCACAGGCCGTGACGTGGCGCCCTGCCCGGATACCCCGCTGCCGATCGTCTCCCTTCATCAAGGACGACCCCGAAGCCTGCGCACCACAGGGTCCGGACGGAGCGAGGACTGGCGAGGTCTCACGGAGTTCCTTAACCCCCCTGTTCGGCGGGGGGCTTTGCCCGCAGGGCACCGACCCTGGCCCACCTCCCGTAGGCGCGCGCCCGATGCTTCTGGGTGCTTCCGGGCAGGTTCGCGTCACGGAGGGCGGCGCTGGTCGGCCTCACCGGGGAGCCTACGCCGGGCCGGGGTAGCTCCCCAGACCGTTTTCGACCTGGGCGAATGCCCGCTCGGCGCGTTCCGCGGCGTCGGCCGCGACCCAGCGGGCGGCCTCGCCGCCGAGGATGCGGCGCTGGTGCTCGAAGATCAGCGCGTTGCGGGCGCCGGTCAGCTGGGCGGCCGCGACCGCGGCGAGCATGGGGTCGCCGCCCTCCTCGGCGAGCAGGTCTGCGAGCTCCCGCTCGGCCTGGCGGAAGGCGTGGGAGGCGCGCTGGAGCAGCACCGGCGTGTTCATGATGAGCTGGCGGGCCTGGAGGGAGCGCGGGTCGTCGTTGAGGCCGACAGACGGGTCGCGCGCCGCGATCAGTTCGAGGAACTGGCGGCGCACCGCGGCGACCGCCGACTCCCCTGGCGCGCGGTCGCGCACGGCCCGTACGACATCGCCGACGTGATCCATCATCGGGGCGGTGACCAGGTCTTCCTTGGTGCCGAAGTAGTTGAAGACGGTCATCTTCGACACGTCGGCCGCGGCGGCGATCTCCGCCACCGAGACGTGGTCGAAGCCGCGCTCGGTGAACAGGTCGAGCGCGGTGCGCCAGATCCGCGTCGCGGTCTCCCGCTTCTTGCGCTCGCGCAGCCCTTCACCCTCAGCCATGGGCATCACTGTACCAGGATGAAATTTAGTCCGAGATAAAACATTGACTCGGTAAATTTTCTGCTTCATGGTGGTGCTCATGACCAGAGTCCAGACCCTCATCGCCTTCGCCGTCTGCATCGCCACGATCCTGCTTGCGGTCCTCGACATGAACATCGTCTCGGCGGCCACCGTGCCCATCGCCCGCGATCTCGACCCGGCGCACGGGGTCGACAAGATCCCCTGGCTGATCAGCGCCTTCGCGCTCGCCTCGGCCGCGGCCCTGCCCCTGTACGGAAAGCTCTGCGACAGCCTCGGCGCCAAGAAGGTCTTCGTCGGCTCCGTCGCCACCTTCCTGGTCGGCTCGGCGCTGTGCGGCGCCGCCCAGTCGATGGCCGAGCTGATCGCGGCCCGCGCCCTCCAGGGCTTCGGCGGCGGCGGCCTCATGAGCGTCACGATGGTGGTCCTCGCCCAGCTCAAGAGTCCGGACGGCAAGGGCGGCGGTACCAAGGGGAGCGGCATCGGCGGGATCGTCGCGGGCACCGGCATGGCGGCGGGGCCCTGGGTCGGCGGCACCCTCGCCGACCATGCCAACTGGCGCTGGATCTTCTACATCAACCTGCCGCTCGGCATCACCGCACTGGTCGCCGCGATCCTCGTACTGAAGCTCCCGGTCTCCGCGGTCCGCCACCGCATCGACTACCTCGGCGCGGCCCTCGCCGCGGCGTTCACCAGCAGCCTGCTCCTTGCCACCAGCTGGGGCGGCAAGCAGTACGCGTGGGCCTCGCCTCAGATACTCGGCCTGATCGCGGCGAGCCTCCTGTCGCTCGCGCTGTTCTTGCGCCGCCAGAGCACCGCCGCCGAGCCGGTCCTTCCGCTGTCGATGTTCAAGGTGCCCCAACTGCGGTACGGCTTCGCCATCCAGGGGCTGCTCGGCGCCGCAATGATGGGCGCGCTCGTCTACGTGATGGTCTATCTCCAAGCGGTGCGCGGCATCGCCCCCGCCGCGGCGGGCCTCTACCTCGTCCCCATGGCGCTCGGCATGGCCGTGTCCGGCCTCGCCGCGGGGAAGCTCGAAGGCCGCGGCTGGCGCGTCAAGACCTTCGTGCTGATCGGCACGGTCACCGCCGCCCTCGCCCTCGCCCTGCTCGCCACCCTCGACGCCGGTACCTCGCTCTGGCGAATCCGGACGGCCCTGCTGTTCATGGGCTGCGGATTCGGCCTGCTCATGGGCCAGCTCATCCCGTACGTCCAGAACGCCGCCCCCGCCCACCAGCTGGGCATCGCCACCACCGGCATCCGGTTCTTCCAGACGCTGGGGAACGCGCTGGGCGCCGCCGTCTTCGGCACGCTGCTCAGCCGGGTGTACGAGGCGAAGGTGCCGGGCGGCTCGACCAGCGCCATCGCCCAGTTGACGGGCGCCGCCCGCGACCACGCGGTGCACGGCTTCGTCACGGCGATGGACGCGGTGTTCCTGGCGGCCGCCGGGGTCATGGCGCTGGCCGCGGCCGTTGCCGCCCGACTGCCCGCCGAGCCCCGCGCCACCGCAGCACCGGCCGAGGACCGCGAACTCGTCGCCGCCTGAACGTACTTCGGCCCCGTACTCCCTCAACAGGGGTGCGGAACCGGGGAGTTGGCCTACGGCTAGGCCAGCACCGGGATGGTCGCCTCGTGGGCCGTGCGTAGCTCGTCCACCCCGAACACGAAAGCACCTCATCCTGACTGGTCCTCAGGAAGCGTCCGTATCGTGATCGATGAGGGACGTCCCGGATGCCAGAGCGCGGGCAGCGTCGGCGAAGTACTGCTCGTCGGCATCAGGGGCAAGACCGAGCGGGACGCCCTGGCTGAGGCCGACGAACAGTGCCCTGAGCGCGGTGGTCAGGCGTTGTGCCTGGTGCGGCGTCACGACACTGCCGTTGTGCGATCTTCCGGTGAACAGCGCGATCAGATGGTTCTCCTGTGCCCGGATGGACGCGGCGAGCTGGGATCCCAGCTCTGGGTCATGCAAGGCCATGTCCAGCAAGGTGATCTGGAGCGACAGGCCAGACAGTGCGTCCGGGGCGTCACAGGCGCGCCGGTAATGCCGGGCAAAGGCGTCGACCGCTTCCAGCAGGTCGAGTCCAGCGGGAACCGCCTGCTCGATCTCCTCGTAGTACGGCTTCAGGTAGTCGGCGACCAGGGCGACCACCAGGCCGTTCTTGCTCCCGAACAGCGAGTAGACAGCGCCGGTGGTCAGACCAGCGCGTTCGGCGATCTCATCAAGCCTGGCCCGGTACCCGTTCCGGGAGACGACCTGGAACGCAGCGTCCAGCAAGGCTCGCCGGTTGCGCTCCTTGGTCTCCGCTCTCGTCATTCTCATAATCTCATTATTACCGTAATCTTGTTACGGGACTAGTTGGGGCGAATTTCAAGGAGGACGCTCATGGCCCGGGTCGTGGCATCGCGGGGGAACCGCCGGGCGGTGGGTGCCATCGCCGATGGCGCCTTCAAGGTGTTACTCGCCGCTGTCTGCATCGCCGGCGCTGCCCCGCTCGGCCGGTTGCTCGGCGCGCCGACCTGGCTGATGGTCGCCGCAGGCATAGCCCTGCTGATCTGCGGAGGCATCGAGATCCGATACACGCGCAGCCGGTCGATGCGCACCTACACGCAGCTCATGATTGCCTACGACAGCGGCTGGGTTCTGACGGCTGTGACCGGCCTTCTGATGGCGCGGCAGGGCAGCAGCGCCGGGGGTGAAGTCTGGATGGGGTACCAGACAGCCGCTCCCATCGTGTTCGCCACACTCTTGGTCGCCGCTGCCCCTACGCAGATGGCCTCGGGAACTCAGCGAGATGCCCTCGGATTGAGCGAGACAGTCGCCCCGCCCCCGTCTCGCTCACACTGAGGCACCCCAGGTCAGGCAACCACGCCCCATTTTCAGCGAGACCGGACACGCGCGCCGTGGTGGGGGGCGTGGCTGCTGGACGCAGGGAGCCACGGTCTGGTGGTGAGAGGGGTGCTGGGCCGTTGGCATCTTCCCTTCCGGCGGGGAACAGCGGCGCAGGCGGGCCGAGCGTCAGCGGTGTGGTCTCGGGCTGTCAGCGGACGTGCTTGTTCTGCGGGGTTGTTCGTCTGGGGAGCGACGGCATGCCACGCCACGAGCTGAACGCACGGCCACCGCATCCCCGCCCCGGACACACGGCCGCTGCCCGATCCGCAGCCGCGTCAGCCCCGCCTTGTCCCGCAGGAGCTCCACCGTGCTATGGAAGGGCTATAGTTTTCCTATGGCGTCGACGACGATTCAGGTGCCCAGGGAAACGCGTGATCATCTTGCCGAGCTCGCCCGGGAGCGGGGGGTGAGTATCGGGCAGCTGGTCCAGGAGCTCGCGGCCGCCCAGCCCACCGCCGCGCAGCGCGCGGAACGCCTGGCGGCGGACCGGGAGACGGTGCGCCACATGCTCGGAGTCAGCCTCAGCGACAACGACTTCGACCAGGCCCCCGACGTCCTGGGCAACATTTACAAGATCGCCGCCGAGAAGGCCCGCACCGCCCGGGACAGCGCCGCGTGATCATCCTCGACACCAGCGCAGTCAAAGCCCTCGCCACCGGCCACAAAGCACTCGCTCTGCTCGCCGGGAACATGGCCCGCACCCCCGGCGACCGCCTCACCATCCCCGCTCTGTGCCTCATGCAGGCCGAAGCCGACGACGAACACCTCTCCCGCCGCATCCTCGCCCTCTCCGCGGTCACCATCGACCCCCTCGACACCATCGCCTCCGTCAGCGTCGGCACCATGATCCGCGACGGCTATGGCGGACCCGACACCTGCCATGCCCTCTACTGCGCCCTGCCCAGGGCGGAGTTCACCGGCATGTCCATCCTCCTGACCGCCCACGAGGACGCCTACCCGCCCGGCGTGGTCACCGTCGACATCGACTCCCCGGGCATGCTCGGCTTCCACTGACCGCCAAGGGCACGTGGGTTGCCAGGCGCCCCCCTTGCCATCAGGCCAAGAGGTGCCGCTCCCGCCACTGCTGGGCTTGTCCTCCGGTACCGAGTGAATGTCCACGGGGCCCGGGGGCATGTCCGGGTAGCACGAAGTCCCGGGATTTGACCGTGCTCCCTCACTGTGTCTGGTTCGTGGGTTGTCCACCACCAGCAGGCCACCGCCCTCGGGCGGGTTTGGTGATCGTGTGCCCCAGCTGGAGCAGCAGGCCCGAGACCACGGCCTGGACGGCTGCTCGCAGGCTGTCGTCGGATGCTGGTGGTAGCCGGCGAGGGTGGCGGCGGCTTGCGGTACGGCTCGTCCGCAGCGCACCCTGCACGCCACGCAAAGAACGCCCAGCCGGGCACGGCCCCACCCGGGGTAACTATCCGCGGGGCTGCTTCGGCGGCGGCCATAGCCGGCGCCTTGGACCTGGACGCCAACTTGGCGTCCTTGACGGGGGCAGGGCGTGCGCGGGCCCCGGGATTCGGCATCACGCCTCTGCCCCAGAGGTATTCTCACCGGTATACTCGGGTGTGTGGACACCACTATCAAGATCGATTCTGTGGCGCGGGACCGGCTCGCCGCGCTGGCGCAGGCCCGCGGGACGACGATGCGGGCGTTGATCGAGGAGTTCGCCGCCGCCTCCCTCACCCCGCGCCAGCTGCACGAGCGCGCGGAGCGGACGCGAGCGTTTCTGGAGGCCGAGTTCGGCCACCGCCTGACCGAGGACGACACCACCACGCTGCGGGCCCGGATGCGTGAGGCGCAGGCCGCGCACCGCCAGCGGCTGGAGAAGCCCGGAGCGGGCTCGAGTGAGGCGGCGTGATCCTTGAGAACTACGTCCTGGACACCAGCACCCTGCTGGCACTCGGCGGGAACAAACAGGTGTCCGGCCTGATCCACATCGCCGCCGGCGACCCCACGGTGCGCCTGTGGGTCCCCGTCATCAGCGCGCTGGAAGCCGAAAGGGAACGACAGGGAGTCGTCGACTACCTCGGCATCCTGGACACGTTCCACACCCTGGACGCGGACTACGAAGCCGCCTACGCCATCGCCGTGCTCCATCGCCGCCAGATCCCCTTCGGGGTGGCGGCGGCCGTCCACGCCGCCCGCCCCACCATGGAACGCCCCGACGGTGCCCTGATCGCCACCGTCAGCCCCGACGCCTACGACGGGCTCGGCGTCCCGGTGATGGACCTCAACTGTTGAGGCTGGTCCCGCTCCTTGGGGCTGGGAGCCGACGTCCCGGAAGCACGCACGAAGTGCATGAGGACCGCCTTCGCATCGGCCTCCGGCAGCAGGACCCCGGGAATCGGTCATGCCATCCCGGGTCTGCATGCACTTCAGTTGACCGTCAGGACCAACGACCAACACCAGCCTCTGCCACGCCCAGTCGATGCCGAGCTTGCGCAGTGCGGCGAGTTGTTCCGGGCTGAGGTTGTCCCGCCTCCTTGGTGTTGCTGTACCAGATGCCGCACTTGGTTTGGGTCCCGTCGGGCAGGACCTCTGCCGCCTTCCGCGGTACCGGCCGGCCCGCGCCCTCCCGCTCGACCCCCTGCTCGAGGGCCGCGAGGCCGCTGCGCCTTGCTCTTCGGCGCACGCGTGGTGGCCGGGGCGGGAGACGGCGCTTCATGCGGTGTCACGCCTAGCCGGGTCAGCCCCTCCTGCTGCTCGGGCAATAGCCGTGCCCCAGGTGGCTGGTTGCTTCTAGCCGTCACCGTGGGAGGCGCCGCCGCACGCCACAACGCGGCGGGAAGATGGGGCATCGGGTGTGCGGGAGACCGTCCCCGCGCCGCGCGCCCGGACGGCGCCCCGGTCTACGTGATCATCGACAATCCTCTCCGCCCACAACGGCAAGAAGATCCTGCGCTGGGCGAAGAACAACAACGTCCACCTGTGCTTCACCCCGACCAACGCTTCCTGGGCGAACCCGTTCGAGGCGCACTTCGGACCACTGCGCCAGTTCACCCTGGCGAACTCGAACCACCCGAACCACCCGAACCACCCGGCCCAGACCCGCGCGCTGCACTCCTACCTGCGCTGGCGCAACGCCAACGCCCGCCACCCCGAGGTCCTCGCAGCCCAACGTCCAGAACGCGCCCGTATCCCCAGCGAGAAGAGACTGCGCTGGGGCGGGCGGCCCCTGGCTGACATGGCCTGAACGCGTTCCCTCGTGGGAGAGGGACTTCAGCGGCGCCGCCGCCCCGGGACCAGGGCGCTGAGCAGCGCACAGAGGGACGCCCCGAAGAGCAGCCCGCCCCACGGCATCCCGTCGACCGGGTAATGCCGAATCACCCCATAGACGAAGGAGCCAAGCCCGCCACACACGAAGAAGAGCAGGAAGCCTCGAAGCGCGGACCACCATCTCGGGCGGGCTATGTCTGAAGTCACGGGAGGCATTATCCACACGCGACGGTGTCTGACCACGGCCACAGAACTGAGCACTCCGGCATGCCGATGAACAATGCGGTCAAAGCACTATGGGGCATCGGCCTGGACGACTGCAGCGCCCCACGAAGTTCCGGGATCTGACCGTGATCCCGGTGCCCTCTTCGTGTACTTCCTTGACCGCCCGCTCAACGATCACACGCAACCTCGGTCACCCTGTTGCGGCCTTCGGCTTTGGGAGGCGGCGAAGAGCGCGCCGAACTCGTCCATGTCACGTCGGATCCCGCCAGTGAAGGCGAGCAAGGACGGGTCCGACAGGGTGGCGGAGCCGGGTTTGCCGATCTCACCGACGAGGGTCACTCTCCACGATCACGGTACGCCCGCCCTGGCGTGGTCGTTCGGCCGCTTCCTCCTGCGTGCGTGCCGACCTCGCCTGCTTCCCCGCGGCGCTGAACATGTCCAGCAGGGTCATCAGGCCTTCTCGGATCACCGCCTGGTCGTCGAGCATTGCCGCTAAACCCTTGGCGCTGTCCCTTCCCTGTCCTTCCCACGTCCCAGGATGACCGGTCAGATGTCCCAAGCCGCAGGTCAGCGCTCTGGGACGAGTAGAGACGTCCCCTGCCAACGTCCCAGCGGGCCAAACGGGTTCGGGCCTGGTGCAGAATCCTCGCTGTTGGCTCCGGGGTAAACCGACGGATCACCGGGCGATTGCCTGATCCTCTTCGAGAGCGGCTTCGGAATGAACAACGCGGTGCAGATGGACGGCAAGTACGGCCAACACACCTACGACGACGTGATCTGGGTCCAGCACTGCAACGGGCTGTCGGAGGACGGCATTGTCGGCCCCACCACCTGGGAGAGGCTCTACCCCCCCAACTACGTGTGCCAGCGGTTCGACAACTGACGGTTCCGTGCAGCACCGACGGCCGACGCGGGAACCGCCCGGCCCACCCACCACTTGAAGGGCAGACTCATGAAGGCAGCAGGCAAGCGTGCCGTACGTAACACCGCGATGCTCGGCGCGGTGGTGGCAGCCGTCGCAGGACTGACCGCAACGCCGGCCCAGGCGCAGTACAGCTACTGGCAGGCCTGCATGCAGGAGGTCGGCAGCTACCACTACCTGGGCTGGGACCTCCCGAACGTGACGCTCGGCAAGGGCTCGGGAGGCGTCTGCGTCAAGGAACTGCAGTCCGATCTCGTGCAGTTGGGCCTCGTCCCGAGCCAGGACGTCGCCAACTTCGTGGACGGGGACTTCGGCGGCAAGACGTACGACGCGGTCGTGGCCTACCAGCGCAAGTACTCCGACGCCGGCGGCGTGGACGGTCTGGTCGGACGGAACACCTGGCACGGCCTGATCGCACGTACCGAGTTCGAGTAGGCCGTCCTGGACGGCGCGGGCGGCGGCGGGGTCCGCGAGCCCGGCGGCCCCTGACCTACGCGCCAACGCTGCGCCGCTCAGTGCTGTCAGTCCTTCGGGGCTTTCTGGACCGCTCCGCCTTCCGCGAGCACCCCCAGACGGCGCGGACATCCGGCTGCTCCCCGGCCGACGAGGGCAGGGTGACCTTCAGGCCGCGCCGCCCGTGACACGCAGGCGAGGGTGATTGTTTTCCGAGTGGCCACCGACGTCCAGTTCGTCCTCGGGGACGACGAGTCCGAACTCGACCGCTACGAGGCCGTGATCGAGCATCAGGCCAACCACGCCCAGTACCTTGCAGTCGACGCCCCCGACGACGCCCCCGTCGGATACTTCACCCGACTTACGCCGAGTTGGGCAGCCAGTGCGTGCGCGCAGCCGTGCCGGCAGCCTCCGGCCGCTCTCGCGGTCGATGGGGTGTCCACCACGATGTGCCTCTTGCGGCCATCCACCCGCTTCCCGGCATCGAAGCCTCGGCTCGCGGCCGGCACGGGATGTGGCCCCCTTCACCGACTGGGACATCCGGGATGCCCCGTTGAAGGCGATTGCGCAGGCTGGCAGCGGCCGGTGTCTGCCCGGGAGCCCGCCAGGCACCGTCCCGCCCGGCCTGTGCGAGGCCTCGGCCGCCGTTGTGGGGGGAGTGGTTGGCGGGATGGCCCGCGCGGGTCATCGTATTGACGTCCGGGCCGCCGCCCGTCCTCGCCGCTGTGCCGGTCGCTTGGGTCGCTGCTCCTGGGCGTGTCATCGGCCAGGAGCAGGCCGACCGCGTCCATCTCGGCCTCCATCTCGCCGCTGTCCGGGTGCTGTTGCTGCTGCCGCCGTCCGGGCCGGCGTGCAGCGGGATCGTGGTGACCGTCCTCACCGCGCTGGTCGTCCTGGAAGGCGTGGCACTGGGCAAGTTCGAGGACAGCCTGACCCAGCACGGGCACATCAAGAACCTTTCCGGAAGTGTGGCCGAACCCCTTCACCCGCGCCCGCGCCAGGGGAAACCCGTCCCACGTCGCGGGCCCGCTCCGTGGGACACGTCCCTGGGACGGACGGGACGTCCGTACACCTTTCGGAGGGGCCACGGAGCACGGCAGAGTACGGCGAGTCCTGCCGCAACAGGGTGGCCACGCGTCGGCGGCGCCAACCCGTCCGACGCCTACCGGCGGCAGCACCCCCGAACGTCGACCGAGTCGCGCCCCGCGTGGCGGAGTCCGACGCGGCGACCCGATCAGGCATCACGCCCCGTACCGCCGGGGGCCGTTCATCCCGAGGGCACACCGCCCCGACCCCGTCTCGCGAGGAGAAGCACATGAGCAGGAAGCCCTTCGGCCGCGCCGCGGCGGCACTGGCCCTGGCCGGTGCCGCCCTGCTCACCCTGGCCGGGCCCGCCAGCGCAAGCCCCAGCGCCCCGACCCTCGGCGATGGTTACGCCAACAACACCCACGCCGTGTGGTGCGTCCAGCACAACCTCAACCACTTCCTGAATGTCACCACTCAGGCCGACCACCCCGCGCCGGTGGCGGAGGACGGGATCTGGGGCCCGCAGACCAAGTCCGCTGTCCAGTGGCTGCAGTCCCACACCATCCTCGGCGGCCGGTCGCTCCTCGCCGACGGCTTCGTCGGCCCGCTCACCGGCAACGCGATCATCAGCGACGGCGACCCGTACTACGTCGGCAGTTACGACGCCTACTGCTGGCAGTACATCCCCACCACCTACGGCCCCTGATCACAAGTACCGCGAGGAGCAACACATGACCGCGAAGTCCTTCGGCCGCGCCCTGCGGGCAGTGGCCATGGCCGGAACCGCGCTGCTGGGCCTGGCCGGCTCCGCCAGCGCGTCCGACACCGCTGGCTACATCGGCGACGGCTACGCCAACAACAGCCGGGCCGTCTGGTGCGTTCAGCACCTGATCAACGACGTCGCCCGGAACAACAACCGGGCGACCATCGACGAGGACAGCATCTGGGGCCCGCGGACCAAGGACCAGGTCCTATGGTTCCAGGCCTTCGTCCACGTGCAGCCGGACGGCATAGTCGGCCCCTTCACCGGCGACAACATCCTCTACCGCGGTGATCAGACGTACGGAGGGAAGTCTGGCTCCTGCTTCGCCTACGTCCCCAGCGACGCGGGGCTGTTCGAGTAGCGCCCGCCCGTCGAGCACACCGGGCGACAGGGGGCGGAGCGTCCGCGTTCCCCTGACGCATCACCACGGATCCGGAGAACCCCCGCTGTGAAGTCCATCCTTCCCGCCCGGCGCCACTGGTCGCTGGGCCTGGCCCTGGCGGCCGCACTGACCGGCTTCGGCGCCTACACCGCCTCCGCCGCGACCGCGCCGGCCCCGATCCCGATCACCTCCCCGGCCTGCCCGGCCGACCTCCAACAGGGCGAGGCCGACGGCTGCGTCACCCAGCTCCAGGCGGAGCTCAACCTGACCGGCGCCCACCTCACCGTGGACGGCCAGTTCGGGCCCGCCACCGACAGCGCGGTGCGCGCCTTCCAGGGCGCGCACCGCCTCACCGCGGACGGCATCGTCGGCCCGGCCACCAAGTCGGCGCTCGATGCCGCGGCGGCCGCTGCCTCGGGCACCGTGGACCTGCGTACCCAGTGTGGGGTCCTCCAGACCGGGGTGAGCGGGCAGTGCGTCTCAACCCTGCAGACGATGCTGAACACCTTCAACGCCGGCCGGCTCGTCGTGGACGGGCAGTTCGGGCCGACCACCGACACCGCCGTGCGCAACTTCCAGGCCGCACAGGGCCTGGCCATCGACGGGGTCGTCGGCACCGGCGTCAAGAACGCTCTCTTCACCGGCACGCCCGCCCCGCTGCCCAGCAGCCCGATCCACTCCGCCAGGGTCCTGAACGCGGCGAAGTCGTACCTGGGCGTTCCGTACGTGTGGGGCGGCGGGCACTCGCTGCGCGGCGAGGGCCCCGGCCCGTCGCTGGGCACCTGCGACGGCTACACCGGCTCGATCCAGCCCTGCCCGGCCAACACCACGGTGGGCATGGACTGTTCGGGCCTCGTCCGGGCGGCTTTCTGGTTCGGCGCCGGCATCGACCTCGCCAACGGCGGGGACACCACCGAGCAGACCCTGGACAAGCACCTCACCCCGATCACCGAGGCTCAGCGGCAGCCGGGCGACATCGAGTACTTCGGCACCGGCGCCCACAACACCGTGCACGCGGTGCTCTACGCCGGCACCGACTCCGCCACCGGCGCGGACATGATGTACGAGGCCAAGGAGACGGGCAGCAACGTGCACTACGTCACCCTGCACACCGGCGGCTACTGGTACCACGTCACGGCCTGACCGCCCGGCCACGTGCGGGGGACGCCAGTCGCCACCCGCACGACACCCGAAACCACCCACCCCGGGGCTGTCCGCCCAGCCATGCCGGCGGGGACTCACCGTCCGCCCCGGACCATCGACCTGACCCTTGTGAAGGAAACACCCATGCGTACCAAGCTCGCTGCCGTCGCCGCGGGAGCCGTCCTGCTCACCGGTTTCGGAATCGGCACCGCCACCACCGCGTCCGCCAGCACCCCCGCCGTGTGCTCCTACTACGGCTACAGCAGCGACAACGAGGCGGAGGTGAGCTCCGGCGACAGCGGCCCGGAGATCAAGGCGCTGCAGTGCGAGCTCAACTACAGCGTGCGCGGCGCCGGTCTCCAGGTGGACGGGGTCCTCGGCAAGAACACCCTCGCCGTCGTGAAGAAGTTCCAGGGGTGCGCCGGTCTCCGGCCCGACGGCATCGTCGGCCCGCTGACCTGGGCCAAGCTGGACTACCAGAGCGACATCGACACCCAGGCGAACTACCTCTGCTGATCCGGCCCGACCAAGTCCTCCCAGTCTGACGTGCGCGGGCCGGGCTCGGTGCCCTGGCGTCCAGTGGAGGGGCGGACCGGGCCGGCCCTGGCCTCCTCCGGCTCAGGCGGACCGCCTCCTTGGCTACTGGGCTGCGGGCGGGCGATCATGTCGAGCGCGCTCTGGATGGCATTCATCTGCGCGAGGACGTAGGCCAGCCGGCGGCTTTTGGGGAACAGCCGCGCATGCGGGTCGAGGACTCCCGTGATCACACTGCTGATCTGCGTGTACTTCACCTCGGCCCACTGCCGCTCCCACGCCTCCGGTTCGACTGGGGAAGAGGCGGTGTTCCAACCGTGCGCCATCCGGCTTCGCGTGCAGACTCAAGCAGTCTCGGGGCAGAAAAACGCTCGGCCGGGATCTCCCGGCCGAGCGTTTTCGCGTACGGCCCGTCGGGCCGGGCGGTGACCCACAGCCGGGCAGCGACCACGGCCGGGGCCCGTACGCGGCCACCCGGGCGGCTCGGCCCGTGAAGGGGAAGGGCGGCAGGATCCGGCAGACGGATTCCGGCGGCCGCCCGGACTCCAGTGGTGCGGGGGTTTCCATCCCGGTGTCGTAGAGCCAGGTCAGGACGGCGGCGACGACGAGCATGGCTGGCAGGCGGTACCGGCGGCTCCTCGGCCCGCGGCCCAGCAGTGCGCCGAGCGCCAGGAGTGCGACGAGCAGGACGGCCCACTGGGACACCGTGGCCGTCGCCAAGTTCGGGGCAGGCTCGTGGTCCTGGCCCAGGCAGAACCGCTAGGCCGCGATGATGCGGCTGTTGCCGAACAGCGTGCCGCCCGTGGCCAGGACCGCGGCGGCCGCCACCCATCCCCAGTCGGCTCCGCCGCTCCCGCGCCGACCGCACGCTGCCTCCACGTGTTCTTCGGTTCTTCCGGAAACGCAGATCGCCGGATTCCGGTTCCACGATGTCCGTCGGCCCGGGGCCGATTCCCGTCCCCACCGTCCCACGTCGTCTCGCAACGGGATTGGGGACGGTTGGGACGAGCTGAGGATGGCTGCCGGGGCCGGAATCGATCTAGGTTCAGGTCCGCGAGTCCCGCCGGCGATCCTGCGTTCCGGCGCGGCCGGCCGTGCCGTGCCCCTCCTGAACCGCGCGAGGCAGCGCACGCGGCGGGCCCTCTTCAGCCCTGCACCCCGCTCCGGCGGGCCGACTTCCCTTGGGTGGCGACCATGCCAGATCACCACACTCCGCAACCGGAGGCACCACTCCGCCGCACGTTCCAGGACGTGGTGGCCGCCGGCCTGTCGCGTCGTCAGGCCCTGACCGGCGGCACCATCGCCCTCGCCGCATTCCTCGGCCTCTCCACGTCCCCAGCCTCCGCCGCCTCCGCCGCCTCCGGCGGGCAGCCGGGCGCGGCCGGTGCGACGGCGCAACCGCTCGGCTTCACCGCCGTACCCGCGAGCAGCGCCGACACCGTCGCCGTGCCCGCCGGGTACTCCGTACAGGTGCTCGCGCCGTGGGGGCAGGCCGTGCGCGACGGCGGCCCGAAGTGGCGCGCCGACGGCGGCAACACCGCGGCGGAGCAGGCCGAGCAGGTCGGCTCCCACCACGCCGGCCTGCACTTCTTCCCGGGCACCGACGACTCCCGCGGCACCCTGGTGCTCACCCACGAGTACACCGACGCCGCCCTGCTGTACGGCCGCACCGGCGCGGCCACCAACGGACAGGTGAGCAGGGAGCAGGTCGCCAAGGCGCTCGCCGCGCACGGCGTCAGCGTGCTGGAGGTGCGCCGCACCGGCAGCACCTGGCAGCTCGCCGACTCCCCGCGCAACGTGCGCGTCACCGGTGGCACGCCCGTCGCGTTCTCCGGACCGGTGGACGCCGACCACCCGGCCCTGCGCACCGGCAAGCCCGCCACGGGCACGCTCGGCACCGGCGCACACGGCGTGACCCCGTGGGGGACGTTCCTGGCCGGCGAGCGCAACACCGCCGGCTACTTCGGCACCGACAGCAGGACGTGGCGGCCGACCCGCGCCCAGAAGCGGGCCGGTCTCAGCGCCCGCGGCGACGGCTACGGCTGGCACCGCGCCGACGCACGCTTCGACCTCGCGGCGAACGGCAACGAGGCCAACCGCTTCGGCTGGGTGGTGGAGATCGACCCGGGCAACCCGCAGGCGGCGCCCGTGAAGCGCACCGCGCTGGGCCGCTTCCAGCACGTCGGGGCGAGCGTGACCGAGTCCGCCGGCCGGGTCGTCGTCTACAGCGGCGACGACGAGAACGGCGGCTACCTCTACAAGTTCGTCGGTTCGGACAGCTGGTGGCGGCTGCGCTCCCAGGGCCGCAGCCCGCTGGACCACGGCACCCTGTACGTCGCCCGGTTCGAGGACGACGGCACCGGCCGCTGGCTGCCGCTGACCCACGGCCAGGGCCCGCTGACCGTCGCCAACGGCTGGGCCGACCAGGCCGACGTGCTGCTGCGGGCCCGGCAGGCGGCGGACTCGCTCGGAGCCACCCCGCTGGAGCGGCCCCAGCAGACCTCGGTCCGCCCCGACGGGACGGCCTTCTGCGCGCTCGCGAACAGCCCGGGCCTCGGCCACTGCGCCGCCGGCCCGAACGCCCGCCGGGCCAAGGTCAGCCCCCGCGCCGAGAACCCGTACGGCCACATCGTCCGCTGGCGGGAGGACGGGAACGCCGACCAGGGCGATGGCCGGGCGACCGGCTTCCACTGGGACGTCTTCGTGCTCGCCGGCGATCCGGCCCACGACCGCCAGGTCCACCTGGGCGCCGCCGGCATGTTCGCCTCGCCGAAGAACCTGTGGTCCGATGCCGACGGCCGGCTGTGGATCGGGACCGGCATCTCGGCCTACGACCAGAACCGGGCGGAGACCGGCCACGAACACCTGGGCAACAACGCGCTGCTGGCCGCCGACCCCGCCACCGGCGAGGTCCGCCGCTTCCTGACCGGGCCGCGCGGCGCCGAGATCGCCGGCGTGGTCACCACCCCGGACCGCCGCACCATGTTCGTCAACATCCAGCACCCCGGCGAGCACACCAACGCCTGGGGCACGCCCACCCCGAACGAACCCCGGGTGGTCAGCAACTGGCCCGACCACGACCCCGCCGGGCGGCCGCGCTCGGCCGTGCTCGTGATCCGGCGGACGGACGGGGGCGTCATCGGGGCCGCGTAGCGCGCCCGACGCCCGACTCGCCCGACCCCACCCGTCTGTCAGCAAGCTCAGCACGACTTCCGGAGAACCAGATGGTCACCATCATCTCGCGCAGTGAATGGGGCGCCCAGCTCCCCAAGGCCCCCGACTCCGATCCCTTCTTCCCGTGGCTCGGCGGCATCGTCATCCACCACGAGGGCGGCGGGCACAAGTCCGTCGAGCCCCACGGCCGGTGCGCCGCACTGGTCAGGAAGATCCAGGACCAGTCGATGCACCACGACCTCAGCCAGGATGTCGCGGAGTGGACCCACAATGGGGAGCCCGAGTACGACGACATCCCGTACAACTTCGTGGTCTGCAAGCACGGTGGCATCTACGAAGGGCGGGGATTCGGCCAGCGGTCCGCCGCGAACGGCACCGAGGTGATCGGGGCCAACGCCAACTACTACGCCGTGATGGGCCTGATGGGCGCCGACGACGACGTGACCCCGGAGATGGTCGCGGCCATCAGGGCGATCTGCGGCTACCTGCAGGACGAGAAGGGCGCGGGCCCCCAGATCCTCGGGCACACGGACGTCCGCCCGAAGAAGCACACGGACTGCCCCGGGAAGCTCTACCCGTACGTCAAGAACAACTCCTTTATCCACCGGGGGTCAGGCACCGGCGCCGGCCCCGACTCCGGCACGCTGCACATCTACCCCCGCGCCCAGTGGGGTGCCCGCCCGGCGAAGGACATCACGCCGGTGGCCATCGGCGACCGCACCGGGTTCACCGTGCACTACTCGGACGGGCCGACCACCCAGACGCTCCGGTCGATCCAGAACTACCACATGGACTCCAACGGCTGGTCCGACATCGGCTACAACTTCCTGGTCGACACCAGCGGCCGGATCTTCGAGGGCCGCGGCTGGTACCTCCAGGGCGCGCACGCCTACGGGGCCAACACCACCCACATCGGCGTCTGCTTCATCGGGGAGAGCGGAGACGCCACCGACATCGCGATGTCCGCGATCCGGTCGATGTACGAGAAGGCCTGCGACATGGCCGGCCACGTCCTCACCAAGACCTACCATGGCATGCTCCCCGGCAACTCCACCGACTGCCCGGGGGCTCAACTGCGCGCCTGGGTCCAGAACGGCATGCCGGCGCAGGTCCGCCCGATCGACTGGGCGGGCTCGGACTACACCCCGCCGCCCACCGACTCCAGCGGCGCGGGCGGCGGCGGCATGACCCAGGTACGGTCGGTCTCCGCCCAGCAGAAGGCGGTCAACGACCTGGGCTACAGCCCGGCGCTGGCCGTCGACGGCGCCTGGGGCCCGCTGACCGCCGCCGGCGTGCGCTGGCTCCAGGGCAAGGTCGGCGTCACCGCCGACGGCCTGTGGGGGCCCGGCACCGAGTCGGCGTTCAAGGCCTTCGGGGGCGGCTCCTCCGGCGGCGGCCCCATGACATCCGTGCGCTCGATAGCGCGCCAGCAGCAGGCCGTCAACGACCTGGGCTACAGCCCGGCGCTGGCCGTCGACGGCGCCTGGGGACCGCTGACCGCCGCCGGCGTGCGCTGGCTCCAAGGCAAGGTCGGCACCAACGCCGACGGCCAGTGGGGCCCGGCCACCGAGTCCGCGTACTTCGCGTACGTCGACGACGGCGCCGGCCTCACCGTCGACGGCCAGTTCGGCCCCATGACCATCAAGGCTGTCCAGCGGGTGTGCGGCGTCACCCCGGACGGCCAGTGGGGGCCCGACTCCAAGCGGGCACTGCAGCACCACCTCAACGTGTGGGGCAACGCCGGACTGGTCGAGGACGGCGACCCCGGCCCCGCCACCTACAAGGCGCTGCAGACCTTCCTCAACGCCAGCGGCGCCGGCCTCACCGTCGACGGCCAGTGGGGCCCGGCCACCATCTCGGCCCTGCAGAACGCCCTGAACCAGGGCAGGTTCTGACCCTCGGCCCGTACCGGAGGCGCCGGGTGATCCGCTGCGGATCACCCGGCGCCTCCCGTTCTGCTCTGGTAGGCATGCCCTTTCCCGATGAGTTCGCCCCCGTGACGGTGCTGGACCACCAGCCGCAATGGGCGGTCGACTTCGAACAGCTGGCCAGGACGCTGCACAGCGCCCTCTCGGACCAGGCCCGGGCGATCGACCACATCGGCTCCACCGCGGTCCCGGGCCTGGCCGCGAAGGCCCGCGCTGATGGCCATCCCGGAACCGGCGGTCTGTGACGACCAGGTCACCGCCGGGCCCGGCGGGGCGATGACCGTCGAGGTCGGCGTCATCACCGGCGACCTCACCGTCCAGACCACCCGCCGCCCCGACCAGGTGGTCGCCGTCGCCGTCCAGTACACAGGCGCGGACGAGTGGTACACCCTGGCCGGCAGCCCCGCACGCGTGCCCGACGGCGAACTCGAGGACTACCACGACCGCGTCCTGGCCGCGGTCGAACAGGGCGGGCAGGCTGTCGCTCCCGTATGAACGGACAGCGCCGGCGGCGATCTGCTACTGCCGTCTTTCCGACAGCGGGCTCACCCGCCCCGGATAGCCTGGGCGCGGGTCTTGAAGTCTTCGACGAGGTCGCGGTGTTGGTAGACGATGTCGCGGCGCAGTCGGCTCTCGGTGATCAGTCTGGTCACGGTGAGGTTGCCGCGTGCGGAGTGCAGTGCGGTGCCGGTCAGCAGCCGGTTGGCGGCGGCTTGGATGGCGGAGCGTTCAGCCGCGTGGTCACGGGGTTTGCGGTTCACAGCACCCTCCCCCTCCGAACCGGCCCCGACAGGATAGTCGTTGCCCTGTCTCCGGTCTCTGGGCCGTCGAGGGTAACTCGCCCGGCGCGCGGTCGCGCTTGGGGGCACCGCCGCGGGCGACCAGGGAGAGGTACGGGGCTTCGCTTCCGCGCTGTAGCAGCGTCAGGGTTTGTTCAGCGCGCCTTGGGCGCGAGCGATCAACCGGTGCGCGTCGGCCCCGTAGACCGCGGATTCGCGCAGGGTTTCCCAAGTGCGCAGGTAGGTAGCGACGCTGTCCGGGTCGTCGATCCGCAGTTCGGCATGCCATGTCTCGACGATCACCTGTCTCTGGTCGTAGACCCAGAACGCGGTTGCGGGCGGGATCTTCAGGGAGGCGCCCAGGGGGACGATGCCCAACTCGACCGTGGCCAGGCCGATGACTCCGGCCAACCGGTCGAGCTGGGCACCGAGGACAGCGGGCGGGCAGACCAGCGCGTACAGCACTGGCTCCCAGAGCAGGATCCGGTACCGCTTGCCCGGCTGGTAGAGGCCTTCCTGCATCCGCATCCGCGCGCGCACGGCGTCATCGGTGTCCCGCGGCGACCGCTGGAGTTCCGAGTAGCGGGTGAAGATCGCACGGGCATAGTCGGGAATCTGAAGGACACCGACGACCATGGCGCCTTCCCATGCGTGGAATTCGGCAACCTGCGCCTGCGCAGCAACGTGACCGAGCTGGACAGGCTTGTGCCCCTCCGCAAGCTGTCGCCGCCACGAGCGTACGTGGTTTTCCACGCCGGCCAGCATCGCCAGCAGTTCGTCTGCGACTTCCGGCTGACCTGTCGCCTCTGCCCACATGCGTAGGTCATCGGCCGTCGCGGTCTGTCTTCCGTTTTCCAGCCGTGACACTTTGGACTGTGCCCAGCCGAGAGCCCCCGCGAGATCTACGCCTGTGAGCCGACCTCCAGGGCGGGACTCGCGCACTTCCCGGAGTCGCGCTCCGAGGGCCACCCGTGCTTGCTGGAAGTCGGTACTCACCGGCTCTCTCTCACTAGCCTGCGGCGACTTCTGCCGCGAACGCCTCGTACGGAACGGCATAGTGCCATGCCGCATCGCGTGCCTGGCAGTAGCGGAGCACCGCGGCAGGCTCGGTGATCAGCTCGACGTCGATCAAGTTGTCTGCGTCGTCGAAGTTGAGGAGCGCGGCCATCCGGGAGTCGAACAGCCAGAAGTCCTCGTGAGGAAGGCGCAGGCGCTCGGCGTCGCTGCGCCATAGGTTGCGCATCTCCTCACCGACCGCGGCGTTGCGCCGGGCGTTTTTGAGTAGATACAACTGGCCGGGTGTTGGCGGGGAGTCGACGATGCGGACCCGTTCGAACCTCTTGCCCAGGGCGGTCTGTTCCCGGCGGTCGGCGCACCACTCCAGGTCTGCGCCTGACCAGTCCACCGTTTCGCCCCGCCCGAACTGTGCGTAGGTGTCGGTCAGTTCGTCTGAGGCGTACCGGCGCCGCGTCTCCAGGCGCCACGCGGTGTGCTTGAACACGCTGAACAGCTGGTCGAACTCTTCTAGGTCGATGATGTGCGGGGTGCGGGTCTTCGGGCCCCAATCGACCAGGACCTCGCGCGGCACAACGATCGCCTGCTCGCCCGGGGACAGGTGCTGAAGTTGCGCGATGTCGGCGGGGTCGGTGAGCGGCCGGCCATGGACGATGACTTCGCCGCTGTCGAGATCTTCGTGGACGGCCGGGCACCCGTTGACGCCGGAGCCGGTGCCGTTGAAGCGCAGTCGTCGCATGATCGTGTCCTTTCGCCGGGACATTGATCCACCAGAATCGTCGGGTGGTGAGCCCTGCGCTACAGAGTGCGCCTGCCCGCATTGAGATACAGCCGCATATCTGGCCAACGCTGGTGCATATGCTCGCATATTGCATGGTGATCTCAAGTCCCCCTCCATACGGTCCAGTTCATGGCGATGGACAGCAACACGATGGACCCGTGCGCAGCAACTGAGCGGCTGCGTGACGCACTGACCCGCGCCGGGATCGTCCTCCCCTCACTGGGACTCGACGACGGCGGATCACTCGGTCTGATCAACCTCGGACGCGTGCGCGCCGAGGTGGCGATCCGTCTCGCGGTACGTCTCGACAAGGGGCACACCGCGCCGTCCTCGTCCTGTAGCCCGCCACCGCCGACGCACACCACCCGCCCCGGGGAGTCTTCGTGAGCAGCGCAACCGACGCCGCACAGAGAGAAGCCGTGACAGCGTGGCTCGCCGAGAGCCTGAACCGCCCCGGCAACGCCCGCCAGGAGTGGCAGGAGAGCCATGTCGCGGTCCTCGCCCTCGGACGCCGCTTCTCAGCCGTCCGCCTGACTGAGGAACTGGTGCATGCCATGGCTGCGGCCGAGGGCGCGACCGCGATCACGGTCCTCCGCACACTGAACGGCCCCGTCATCCACGACCCGTACGGGCACCGGTTCTATGCCCTGGTTCCGTCCTCACCGGGCTCGGACCTCGGCCCGTACGCCAAGCACTTGGGGCTTGGCCACTACGTGGGCGTTCCGCGCGTCGGCGACCACGAGCCGAACGGCACCCACGCCAGCTACTGGGCCGTCCCCATGCGTGCCCCCGGCGATCTGTGCGACCCCGGCCGCGTGCACAGCATGATCACCGGTGGTACTGGGCTGCTGAACCAGGAGAAGGCGGCCGACTCGTGACCTCGACGCAGACCCAGCAGGGATACGTGACTCCCGAATGCCGCGAGGCCAACGAACTCCGATGGGCGGCCGGACACCGTCACTGCCCCGGCCCGCTCGACGTACGGCCATCGTCAGGATCAGGCGTTCTCGAAGTGCTTACGTGCGCCTGCTCCTGCCACCGCAGCCCCCACTGACTCCCCGTCCCGGCCGAACACTCCCTGACAGGACCACAGCCGGGGCGGGGTGACGCAGCATCACGCCGACGAACTTGAATCATGGCGTCGCCTGCAGACCTGTACCTTGAAGGCCCGGATGCGTCTGGCCGCCGCCAACCGCGAGGTACATGTCCTCGACGAGGTGCAGGAGGTGAGGCTGGTGGGAGACCCGCCCCGGCCGTCTCGTCTGACACGCCAGTGGAACCGCGGACCCTATGTCGCGCGGCAGTGGGAGTACGAGAAGGGTCCGGACGGCCGTCGGCACAAGGTCGTTCTGTTCGACTCGCGGGACATGCGCGATCCCCTGCGGAACACAGTTCTCAAAGCGGGCTGGACATGGCGAGGAGTGTTGAGACTCTGACATCCGTGCGCCACAGGCGGGGCGCGAACTCGGCCTCATCCGATAGGCCGTCTCTGGTGTGCAGCACCCGCGCAGCCAGGCCGGCATCGGCAGCAGCGGCCGGGACCACGGCCCATTCCGCGTCCGTCATGTCCGAGGAATACCGCCGAACACGTTCCAGGTGATCGGCCGCCCGAACCGGTGGGCCAGCCCGGCACCACGTGGTCCGATGAACGGCCGTTGCGGCCGTGGACCAGGCAGAACAGCCGATCCGGCGAGCAGGTGGCGTCCGACCGCAGCCACGGGGAGACATCCACGGTGAGCACGATCCGCCCGTCGAACCGCGGAAGCGGCAGCGATATCAGCAGGCCACGCAGGGCATCAGCGTCGAGGCGGCCGTGGTTCAAGGCGCCGTACAGCGAGCCGTAGCCGCGCTGATGCTCGGCCAGCAAGGACAGCTCGACCGGCGCCCGGGTCGGCCCGTCCGCACACAACAACGCGTCGGCCAGTTCGAAGTACGCATCGGCCCGCGCGGACAGGCACCCGTAGAAGGCCGTCCGAAAGCGTGGCAGTTCCGCAAGCGCATCCCACCCGCCGACCAGCGGCAGCACACTCATCCCACGGCCTTCCTGGTGAACTCCCGTACTCCCTCACAGAGTTCAGGATCACGAGGAAGGCCGCCCCCCGTACTCTGCGATCACTCCAAAGAGTGACTATGCGACCGAGCCCGAGGGGTAAGGGAACAGGCTCAGCTGATCAGAACCGGTGCTTCCCCGAGACCGAGATGTGCCGGAAGCCATGCGGGGTGATCAGCGGTTCGGCGGCTTGACCCAGCCCTTCTTCACCAACTGGTCGCAATGCCACCTGCTGTGGGCGGGGGACTCGCCCTTCTGCTTGGTGGCAGCCAGGCAGTCCGAATAGGAGTACGGCGGTGCAGGACGGGAGACGGGGGCAGCGCTCGCCATCGGAGCGGCCAGGCTGATGGCCACGACCGCCGTGGTCAGGGCAATGCTCATTCGACGCATAGGAGTTCACCTCTCGCTCAAGACGGGATGTTCGTGAACGCCAACGATCCTGGTCGTCTTACGACACGACCCCGTGGTCCTGGCATCTCGCACACCGGCCCCGGACGCCAGGCCAGCATCACCGAACGTGCGCAACGAGGTTAAGGAACAAGATCATCTCCGGGCGGATGCGGAGGAAGACGTCCGGATCCGTTCCGCAGGCCTCCACCAAGCAGGAACCGGCCGACATATTTGTCATGTCCTGTCATGCAGTGCCGGCAGCAAGGGAGACCCGCAGTGAACGCATCCTCGTCATCCGCCGTCTGGTCGCCCGGCGAGCGCGTCGACGGCCGCTATCGGGTGATCGGCGAGCTCGGCCGCGGCGGCATGGGAGTCGTGCACCGGGTGCGGCATCTGGTCTGGGGCATCGACATGGCGGTCAAGAGCTCGCGGCCGGAGATGTTCCGCGGCGCCAGAGGTCAGGAGCTGTTCGTCCGGGAGGCCGAGGCGTGGGTGTCGCTGGGGCTGCACCCGAACGTCTGCGCCTGCTACTACGTCCGGGTGCTGGACGGGGTGCCGCGGGTGTTCGCCGAGTACGTCGACGGCGGCAGCCTGGCGGAGTGGATCGGCGACGGCCGGCTCTACGAGGGCGGCTCCCAGGCCGCCCTCGCCCGCGTCCTCGACACGGCCGTCCAGGTCGCCCGCGGGCTTGAGCACGCCCACCGCCGCGGCCTCGTGCACCAGGACGTCAAGCCGGCCAACATCCTGCTGGACGGCGCCGGCACCGGGAAGATCACTGATTTCGGCCTCGCCCGTTCCAAGACCGTCGCGACTGCGACCCGGCCCGACGCGGCGCCGGGTATCAGCGTGCTGGTGCCCTTGGGTGGCATGACGGTCGCGTACGCGTCGCCGGAACAGCTCGCCGGGCAAAGCGTCGGGCGGCGCAGCGACGTCTACAGCTTCGCGGTCTCGGTGCTGGAGATGTTCACCGGCGGGGTGCACTGGTCGGCCGGCTCGGTCGCCGGCATGGTGCTGGAGGAGTACCTGGCCGACCCGGTGAACCCGGTCCCCGTGCCGCCGGAGGCGGGCAACCTGCTGCGGCGCTGCCTGCGCCAGGACCCCGCCGAGCGGCCGTCCTCGATGGCCGACATCGCGGATGTGCTCACCGGGATCTATGAGCGGCACACCGGCTCCGCCTACCCGCGTCCGGCCCCGCAGGAGGCCGATCTGCGTGCCGACGAGCTCAACAACCGCGGCCTGTCGCTGCTCGACCTGGACCGGATCACCGACGCCGGGCGCGCCTTCGACCAGGCACTGGAGGCCGATCCGCACCACGTCGGCGCCGTGTACAACGGCGGGCTGCTGCGCTGGCGCACCGGCGCCCTCACCGACGTGGAGTTCATCGCCCAGCTCGAGGCGATCCCGCAGCACCCCGCCACCTCCTGGCAGGTGCGTCTGCACCTCTCCCGTATCCACCTCGAACGCGGCGACCTCGAAACGGCCCGCGGCCTCCTCGACGACCTCGCCCGCGAGCGGCCGCAGGACAGCGAGGTGCAGGCGGCGCTGCGGGCCGCGGCCTCCGGGAGCGTGGCCGACGCCCGGCAGGTCGAACACCGCGAACTGCGCGGTCCCGACGACCTGCCCGGACCGCCCGCGCGGCTGATCGTTTCGCACGAGGTGGGCGGCTACCGGCCGATCCGGTTCACCCCCGACGGGCGGCTCGCACTGACCGGCGACTGGGACGGCGCCATGCGGCTGTGGGACACGGCGACCGGCGCCCTGCGGCTGAAGCTCGACGCGCACCGCGGCCAGGTGCAGAACGTCGACCTCACCCCCGACGGGGCGTACGCGCTGTCCGCCGGGCGCGACGACACGGTGCGGCTGTGGGATCTGGGCAGCGGCCGGTGCGTCGGCACCATGCGGGGAGGCAGGCAGACCAACCGGCACCCGGTCAGGCTGAGCGCGGACGGCGGCGTCGGCGTGTGGGTCGGCGATGACGGCCGCATCCAGGTCTGGGAGCCGCATACCGGAACCTGCCGGTGGCTGCTGGGGACGCCGCTCAAGTGCCAGCTGGACGCCTGCCTGTTCGAGGTGAGCGCGGACGGGCAGTACGTGCTCACCGCCGAGACGGACGGCGCGCGACTGTGGCGGCTCGCCGACGGCCGCTCGCGGGCGCTGAGCGGCAGCTCGCCGGCGACCTCGATGTGCTTCAGCCCCGACGGGCGCCATGCCGCGGTCGCCTCCTCGGACCGGATGATCCGGGTGTGGGACCTGACCGACGGCCGGCTGCTGCACGCCTTGACCGGGCACACCGGGGCGGCCCACCACCTGGCGCTCGGCAACGGCGCGCGGCGGCTGCTGTCCGGCTCGGCCGCGGACGGCACCGTACGGGTCTGGGAGCCGTCAAGCGGCCGGTGCCTGCGTACCTTCCCCGTGCACCGCAACGGGGTGCGGCACGTCGGATTCCCGGACCCCGGCGAGCAGTTCGGCCTCGCCGTGGACGCGGCCGCCCACTCGCCCACGCACCGATGGCGGCTGCCCAACGCCGGGTACGCCGCCGATCCACAGGTGATCAAGCCGCGCGAGTACGCCGAGGTCAGCCGGCTCGGCGGCCAGGCCGAGGAACTCCTCGCCGAGGCCCGCCAGGCCATCGCGGACGGCCGCC
The DNA here is from genome assembly GCF_056431605.1 of Streptomyces sp. NPDC045846. Classification (NCBI taxonomy): domain Bacteria; kingdom Bacillati; phylum Actinomycetota; class Actinomycetes; order Kitasatosporales; family Streptomycetaceae; genus Streptomyces; species Streptomyces sp. NPDC045846. The sequence continues at coordinate 26,039 of NZ_JBWKKJ010000023.1, forward strand.
GCAAGGCCGCCTTCGACCTGCTGACCCGCGCCAGGGCGATCGACGGATACGAGCGCGCGCCGCAGGTCGTGGACGCCTGGCACGAGCTGGGCCGCACGGCGCGCCGCACGGGCCTGCGCGCGGCGTGGTCGCGGCCGCTGGACGCCGGCCGGCTCTCCTACGGCGCCGTCACCGCGCTCGGCACGGCAGCCGACACCCGGCTCGCCGTCAGCGGCCAAAGCGACGGCACCATCCGGGTCTGGGACCTGGACAGCGGCGCCTGCACCCGGCTGATCGAAGACCACCACAGCAGGGTGAGCAATGTGGCGCTGAGCGACGACGGCCGTCAGATCCTGTGCTACGGCACCAAACCGCATGCGCTCACCCGCTGGTGGCCGGCCGACGGCGAGCGGCGGCAGCTGAAGCCCGCGTGGAACATCATGCGGAGCGTCACCTTCACCGGGGACGGGCGCCATGTCCTGTTCGTCGACGGAGAAGGCGGCATCCACCGCTGGGACCTGGACCACGACCGACGCACGGAGTTGACGACCGGCCCCGCCCGCGGAGTCGACGCGATCTCCACGTCGGCGGACGGCCGGTTCGCCGCGGCCGGCGGATACAACGGCGCAGTGCTCCTGTGGGACCTGGGCACCGGCCAGTGCCTGCGGACCTTCAACGGCCACAGCCGGCCGGTGCTGTCCACGTGCGTCAGCGCCGACGGCCGGATGGTCCTGTCCAGTAGTACGGAGGACGAGCCGGTGCGGCTGTGGGACGCCGGGCAGAAAGGCTGCGTGCGCGAGTTCACCGGACACCAGGGCTGGGTCTCCACGGTGCGCTTCACCCCCGACGCCCGGTTCGCGTTCACGGCGGGCCACGACCGGACCATACGCCTGTGGGAGGTCGCCACCGGCCGCTGCCTGCACATCCTGACGGCCCACCAGGAACGCATCCGCCACCTCGAACTCTCCACCGACCTGCGCAACATCGTCTCTGCGGGCGACGACGGACTGCGGCTGTGGGAGCTCGACTGGGAGCTGGCGGTCGACTAATTCGGGCGGTGCCGCGGGCCATGCGCACTGACATCAACGCTGGATCGTTCCCCGGCCTCCCGCTCGGCCCGGATTAGCAGGTGACCGGTGACCTGCTCGCAGTCCACCGCCGCCCAGGATGAGGTAGTGGCGGTGCCGGTTCAGTGGTCTGGGGCAGGCAGGGGCCGTTGCTCCAGGCTGTCAGCCCGGTTGCCTGCACCTGACGGCTTTCGTGGGCTCGGATGCTGTCAGAACGTCGGCAATGGGTTCTGGCCGAGCATGCGCTGCCCGTTGTCGGCTGAGGCGCGCACCGCGTCGAATCCATATTCGGTCATCGCGGATTCGTAATCGGCGAGCGCGTCGGTGATCGGCTGGCCGTGAGCTGCCTTCCCCAGGGCGGCGGCGAGCAGGCTGGCGTCGCGCAGGGCAGTGTTCGCGCCGATCCCGCCTGCTGGGCTCATCGCGTGGATAGCGTCCCCGAGCAGCGTGATGCGGCTTGGGCGCCATGCGGGAATGGGCACGCTGGTGCGCAGGGTGAGTGGGAAGATGCTTTCGGGTAGCCAGTGTTCAATGATCCGGCTGACCTGGGGGTGCCACTCCTCGATCAGCTGGAGGGTCGCCCCCCGCAGTCCGGCTCCGTCCATTGCCTGCAACTGGGCGTCGTCGTAAGGGAGAAGCTCGCGGCGGGAGCCGAAGGAGACCGTCATGTAGTCCGCGCTGTCATCCAGAGCCGCCGTAGGCGCAAGTCGGCTGGCCGCCCGGCCCGGCGGTTCAGGGAATTCGACCGGGCCGACGCCGACGAACTGCTTTCCCGGTCCGATGACCGGCGTGAACACAGCAAACATCTCATCCCGGAAGAGGGACCTGGTCGCCTTCGTGAGGGGTACCTTCCCGTACAGCTGCCGCACCCCTGTGTCCACCACCTGTGCGTGCGGCAGATGCTGACGGCGTACCGGGGAGTTCACTCCGTCCGCGGCCACGAGCACATCACCGCTCGCCTCGGTCCCGTCGCCGAAGCAGGCGATGACCCGGCCGTCCGACCCGGCCCGGTAGTGGGTGAACCTCTTGCCGAACGAAACGGCATCCTCCAATCCCGTCAGCAGTATCCGGCGCAGCGTCAGCCGGTCGACCGCGAGATGAGTACCTCCGTCTCCCCCCAATACGGCCAACTTCCTCAGCTGGCTGTCGAATACGGGGGTGCACGGCAGTGGCACCCCGGCCGTGGCCCGGAACAACCGATACAGCTCCGTCGGCAACGTGTCTGCCAGTGAGCAATCCCCGTGGGTGTCGATGTGGATGCGATACCCCTGTTGACGGGACACCAGGGCAATATCACGTTCGTACACCGAGAAGCTGATGTTTCTTTGACGCAGGCCCTGTGCCAGGCATAAGCCGCCAAGCCCCGCGCCAATAACGATCACATGTGGATACGGCATGCCAGGTCCCTTCCTCACGCAACGACAGAGAAAGGGACACGCAGGTCACACCTGGCCGTGGCAGTCCCGTATACGGAGGCTGCCGGCGAAGTGAGGTGTTCGGCGCCTTGCAGCGCTGCCCGGACTAACCCGTACCGGGCCGTGTCTTCGCGTGTCCTCAAACCTCACGCTAACAAATCCAGCGCCCGAAGTTCTAGTGCCGCATCAGGCAACGTTTGCCCTGGTGACTACTTCGTGTAGGCGTTGATCGGTGGCGTGCTTGTTCCGCCCATTAGATGATGTAGCGGCGGATCATGCTGCCCTGGGCCTTGTGGCTGGGGTGGTCGGTGCCGTCGAGTGCGAAGTAGCGCAGGGCGGTGAACTGGGCCTCGATCCGGTTGAGCCAGGAACCGTTGGTCGGGGTGTAGGCGATCTCGACGTTGTTCGTCGCGGCCCAGGTGCCGACCCTCTGGCACCGCTTGGTGGTCAGGTGGGGTGAGTAGTTGTCGCAGACGATCGCGATGCGTACGTCCGCCGGGTGGAGCGAGCGCAGGTAGCGGCAGAACTCCAGGAACTTCGATCTGTTCTTGGTCTTCTTGATGTGGCCGTGGAGCTGGTCCTGGGCGAGGTCGTAGGCGGCGAACAGGTGCCGGACCCCGTGCGGGCGGGTGTAGGTGGCCCGTCGGCGGGGCCGGGGATCGCGGTCGGGGTCCTTGTGCCGTCCGCCGCGCTCCGCCCACTGCCGGCCGGGGCGGGGCTGGAGGTTGAGCGGCCCGAACTCGTCGAGGCAGAACACCACTTCGGGCTCGCCGTCCTCGGGGGTGACTTCGCCGTCGGCGATGGCGTAGAGGTGCTCGACCCGGGCCTTCTTGGCGGCGTAGTCCGGGTCGCGGGAGGTCTTCCAGGTCTTCACGCGTTGAAACGAGACGCCCTCCTCACGGAGCAGGACCCGAAGGCCCTCGTGGCTGATGTCGTCGACCACCCCCTCGGCGACCAGGAAGTCGGCCAGCTTGACCAGGCTCCAGGTCGAAAAGGACAGGCCGTGCTCGGCCGGCCTGGACTTCGCGATCTTCTTGATCTCCCGGCGCTCGGGGAGTGTGAACGTCCTTGGCCGGCCACCCTTGTACTTCGGGTAGAGCGAGTCGAAGCCGTCGTCGTTGAAGTTGTGGATCACGTCCCGGACCCGGTCCGCGCTGGTGAACGTCACCTCGGCGATCTTTGTGACGGACATGCCCTGAGCGGATAACAACGCCATCTGGGCACGCCGCCATGTCACCACCGAACCGGTACCCCGGACGATCCGCAGCAGCCGCCGGCCTTCATCGTTCATCGATCTCGCGGACCCGCACACGTTCAGCCACGCGATTGTGGCCGCTCTGCGACACCAACGAGCAGTAACCGCGCGACAATTCGTGACAGGGCGAACCACGCCTGAAACGGCACTAGGCTGGCTCGGTGGGGGTCAAAATGCGGGGACGATGGGGCAGGCAGCCGGTGTGGGCGCGGTGGGCTCTCACGGTGTACTTGATCGGTTTTCTCGTAGGGACCCGCACCCACGTTCTCGATGTCGCCCGTTACGGTGTCCACGCCTATGCGATGTTCCCGCAGGTGCCCTTGCAGGCGTTCTTCGTCAGCCTGGTGGTCATCGATCCTCTGGTCATCGTGCTGGTGGGACTCGCGCGGCGAGAAGGGATCTGGCTGGCGGGCGCCGTGATGGTGCTGGACTTGTGCGGCAACTGGTGGGGCAACTGGCACTGGCTTCACGACGATCCCTCGCAGCTGATGCGGCTGGTGCCCCTCACGATCTTCGGAGTGTTCGTCGTCGGGTCCGTGCTCCCCTTGCATCGCGCGGTCGCCGGGGCGGCGGGCAAGCCCGAGGCAGCCCTGCCGTCTGCCTGACGAGGACGGTTTGCCGAGGCCCGGCGACCGTCAGGTCGCCAGGCCCTGGAGTTCGGCGACGGTCAGCCCAGGCCGACGCGATGGACCTGATCACCTGGGACATCAACGTCGCCCAACAGGTGCTTCCCCAGATCCCCTTGGGGATGATTGCCATGGCTCGCAGACCAATCGCAAGAGACCGATCGGAACGGAATTCATCATGACAGAACCGTGGAACGCCGATACCCCCAAAGTGATGACGCTCCCCTCAGGGCGGAGAGTCCGCGGACGGGGGCTCAGGTACGACCTCCCCAAGGGGCAAGCTCCCACGTTAGCTGTACATCTGACGGAAAATCAGCCGCCCGAGGTGCCGTGGGAATCCCTGTGGATTCCCTGGCGAGATTTCTGGCTTCCCGCCGACTCAACGGACGCCATGCGCAAACTCCGTATGGCGTATGACCGCGCCTCGGACGAACGCTTGGAGATTTGTTGCGGGGGTGGAGTCGGACGGACCGGCACGGCTCTCTCCGCGTTGTGCGTCTTCGAAGGCATGAACCCCAAAGAGGCGGTCAAATGGGTGCGGCAGAACTACCACCCCCGTGCGGTCGAGGTGCCGTGGCAACGACGTTTCATCCGCCAGGTGTTCGCCACCGGCGCGGCTCGCCACGAGCAGTCGTAGGGTCGGCTCGTGCGCTGTGCGGCGGATTTCACGGCCGCCGTTACACGGTGTTCCACCACCCATGGACGGGAGATTGAGCAGAACGCCCGGCGGCATCCCGGTCCCCGATGTGCTCCACGACGTAGCCGCGTACGTCGTCCAGGACCTCGTCGGCATCCGACTCGATCCGGTTGAGCAACCGGTGGATGCGGTCAGGAGTAGTTGCAGCGGCTCGCCCCGCCTGAGGGTTCCAGATCGTCGCGGTTGTCCGATCCTCGTGATGTGTAGGCAGTCCCGAGCTTCGGTGAGCATGCGCGGTGTCGTCCCAGTCATCTGTAGGCAAGTTTCCGAGTGTTCCGGTCTTGTGTAGGTACGGCGATCGCGGTGCTTCTGGGGTCGAAGCAGATCGGCCCAATGCCTCACACATCCCGAAGCCTTGCAGGTCAGGGATAGCTCCGGTCGATGTCAGAGGCATGCGCAAGGATCTCGCCATGACTGTGACTGCTGCCGACTACGTGTGGTTCAACGAGCGCTTCCCCGACCTCGCCGAAGCGTATTGCTTCACGGTGGTGCACAACCTTGCGCCCTCGGACGTGCTTGCCCGCCTCGGAGGACGGAACGAGCCCTCCCAGACCGGGGTGGCGGCGGTAGTGGATGCGGCTTTCGATCTCCTCGATCGTTCGGACAACACCCGGCAGTTCATCGCCATGACCACTGTCGGGGACTGGACCCTGCTGATCGAGCCCGTCGGCTACCTCGGCGTCACCGAGGACCGAGCCCTGCCAGCATCAGCGGGAACGCGATGGGTCTCTCACTTCCGCAATATCAACGGGCTCGCCTCGTTCCTCTGGGCCGAAGACACCACCGAGCGACTGACGTTCGAGCCCGGAGTACCCGATCACCGCTGGGGAACGACCCCTGATGAACTCCTGGAGGCCATGCACCACAGCGGCTTCCAATTCTGGGACGAGACCTCCGACACCGCAGAAATCCTGGCCGCAGAGGCAGCATTCGCCCTCATCGAGCACCTGACCGGTGTCCGCATCACACCGGGACTCCTCCAGGACACCACCTTCATCTGCGGCAGCGCGGAGATCAGATGAGCCGACGCCTAGGTGACGCATATGCCCAAAGCACAGACGCCTACACCCAACCGGGACAATCCACCCGAGCCCGCCCCACACAACTCTAGGCACCGCAGGTCAAGGCCTCGCTTCCCGCTCTGAGTGACGAGTGACCGGTCGCGGCCCCCGGCTGCCTCGCCCTGTGCATCGAAGTTGTCCATCGGTGCCAGGTACGGTGCACGGTCACACCTCTGAGTACGGGAACTGAGTAGGGCGACGGTGCCGCCGGCCTGGGAGGTGGTGTTCGGATGGCTTCATGACGTCGACTTCTTCCGCCGCTCCCGCGGCGTCCGCCTCCCGCCAGGGGTTCAGGGTCCTGGGAGTGTCCGTTGCCGCCGGGGCCATGGTGGTTTTGTTGCTCGTGGGCTTCGCGATGGGCTGCACCGCCGTCATGGGCGGTCCCGTTCGTTCCCAGGCGCAGTTTTTGGAGCACGTCCGCGAGACGCAGGGCGCCGGCGAGGACACCGTTCGCTTCCTGGGCTCGGAACCGCGCTCGGTCGTCCTGAGAAAGGACAGCGCCAACGCATCCTGCGTGGACGACCTGGGCACGGATACGGCCGGCGTCAGCCGGGACCAGCCCTCCATCTCCTGGGCCCCGCAATTCCGGGACGGCGACGCCGGGTATCGCGCGGCGCTCGCCAGCCTTCGCAGGCGGTGGTCGGAGCGGGGATGGAAGGTGACGGCAGATCCGCAGACCGACCCGGTCACCGGCAGAGCGACCGGCCTGCAAGCCATCCGTGCCACCGACGACCACGGTGTCACCCTGTCGCTGAGCCCCGGCCGGCGTACCGGTGAGGGCCTGGTCGTCGCCGACGGCGGCTGCGTCCGCCACGAGGGCTACTGGACCACGAGTGACCGGACCACCTTCTAATGGACCCGACCACTCCGGCGCGTTGTGGTTGTTCTGGAGGTGCCCCCGGCAGTGGGCGAGATGCCGAGCACCTAGGCTCGGCACAGGCGGAATCTGAAAGATCTTGCCGCCCGTGTCATAAGGCGACTCTCTGACCAGTGGGTTCGGAGCTGTCTCAGTCCGCGTCCGTGCGTCTATGTCTCACGAACCGTGGGTTTTTTGCACCCGCCGCCCCGACCAGCTGGTCGCCGTCGGCGTCCAGTACACCGGCGCGGACGAGTGGTAGACCCTGGCCTGCAGCCCCGCACGCGTGCCCGACGGCGGACTCGAGGACTACCACGAGCGCGTCCTGGCTACGGTCGGAGACAGGGGGCAGGCTGTCGCTCCCGCCTGAACGGACAGCGCCCGCTGCTGTCGCTCTGATCTGCTACCGCCGTCTTTCCCGGCGGAGGGCTCACCCGCCCCGGATAGCCTGGGCGCGGGTCTTGAAGTCTTCGACGAGGTCGGCGATCACGCGGTAGTGGCGTTGCCAGTTGAGTGACCAGGGACAGTTCCAGTCGGTCGATAGCGGTCAGCTGTGCGGCCCGGGTTGTTGCGGTGTCGTGGTTCTTCCCGAGGCCGCCTGTGCGGCGAAGGTTGGCGAGGTGTTGTCCGATGGGCATCATCTGGTCGTCCTCGCCCCACACGGCGGCCTGACGCGAGGTGCCCGGTGGCGCGCCGGTAGGAGCGGAGCGTGGCGAGCTTGTTCTCCCAGGCTTCCTCGCCGGGCTCCCACACCATCCCGGCCTCCGGCGCGTCCAGCAGCGTCTTGCCCCGTTCCTCCAGCTCCCCGGTGCGCAGGGCCTTGCGCTGCTGGTGCACCCACCGCCCGAGCGGGAAGTCCTTCGTGACGCCGACCTCGACCTCTACGTCGTACGGGACGGCGTAGAGGCCGGTGATCTGGTTTTCCTAACTCCCGGCCCCGTCAACGTTCCATTCTCGCGGCAGTTCGCCATCACAGAAGACGCAGACGAAGTCGTCTTCCCGCACGATGTTCAGTTGGCTGCAGGCGGGACAGCGCCGGAACACCACCTCGTGGGTGAACCCGGAAGGGTGCTCGATCCCGGCTGCATCCAGAGCCTCCACGACGGCCTGCCAGGAACTGATGTCCGGGCAGTATCCGGTCGACTGGTTACTCACCTCAGCGACCACCCACTGGCCTGACTCCCTGCGGAAGCTCATCTCGCCGGCACCCAGAACGGTGCCGCCGCCGGCACACACTACGTGTTCGCTCCGACGCGGCGCGAGCCGCAGCACACCCATCGAGTCGATGACGAACGTGCAAGGCTCGGCCAGCTCCACCGCTGCCAGACCCGACACCCAGTCGTTGAAGTCCGATGCCGAGAGGATGCTTCGACCCTCAGTCTCCGGCCGGACAAGGTCCCGCAGATCAGGCGGTCCCACATACCGATAGCTCCACCCCAGCAAGCTCACGCTGGCCAACGTAACCCCCGCCCGAGGCCAGGGCCTGGGGAATTACGTGAACTTACCCTTGGGGAATGACGAGAACGTTCACAACAGCGGGTGGATGGCGAACGGGGTCCGGCCTGTGCAACGCTGCCAAGACAGCCAGCCTGGTCTGGTGGGAGGCCCCGCGCCGGCCCGAGGTCAGTTGATGACCAGGGCGAGGTACGGGTTGTCTTGCTTGACTGTGCGCGGCCGTACGCCGCGCGCTTGATGCCCCTACCCACGGGGGTGTGATGGGCTCGACCTCGGATGCGAGGGCGAACCATGAAGAACCTCACCGTCAGCACGCAGCACTACGCCGACCGAACTGTGATCACCGCGGCCGGGGAGATAGACCTCACCTCGTGCCCCGCACTCGAGCAGGCCGCTCTCATCATCCCGCTCAACGGTGGAACCCTGCACCTGGACCTGTCCGATGTGACGTTCATGGACTCCAGCGGCCTGAACTACCTGCTACGCCTACGCAAACGCATGCTCGCCGAGAACGGCGCCCTTCTGGTGACCGGCCTCCAGCCACAGCCTGCCTCCGTACTGCACCTGACAGGGACCCACGATCTCCTGGTCGCTGAAGTCGCCGACGAGGCGGCCTGAAAAGGGAGCAGAGCTCGTTGGGCGCATGCTGAGAGCATCGAGGACCTCGACCTGACTTCCACCTTCCTGCGCAGCAAAAGCGAGCAGGCCCGACGGTTCCAGAGGACTGGTCCCGTCGCCCTGGGACTTCCTTCCATTCCTCGTCAGACCCCCGATTGCATAGGGCAACGCAAGTGCCGCCTGCGCTGCGATAGTCAAGGCATGGATCGAACGCATGAACCCGCCGACGGAACGCTCCTAACGACCGAGGAGCAGAAGGCGGTCCACGCTGCTCTGGTCTCTGTGGGTGCCGATCGCTGGGCTGGGGGGCAGCCATGCACGTTCCACTCGCTGCTCGCACGTTGGGTCGGCGTAGTGGCAGGGGTCGAGGGGGGCTATTCGTGGTGCGCGCCAGAGCTAGCCAACGACATCTGGTGTCGGACCGCGCTGGCGCGTATCTGGCCCCTCTTGCCCCCACGCGTCCAGTCCGTTTGGCAACCAAGACTCCAAGAGCTCGATGGGCGGTTCCGCGTGGCAACCGTCCAGCGGCCCGGCCGAGGCGATGACGAGGGACATTGGTGGAAATGGCGCATCCCTCGACTGCTTGAGGCTGAAGCTGGAGACCCCTGTGAACGAGGCTGGCCCTCAGGCTGGGAAGTGATGCCTTTCCCCAAGCCAGACTCGGTTCAAGTCGTTGTCTGAAGGTCAATCACTCGTCGAATCCGGTGGAGGGTGAGGTCTGTTACAGCGGATTCCTCACTGAGACCGGTGTGCCCGCACGAGTCGGAGGATTGCCCTCACGGACATGTACGGACGCCTCCGGTACGCCTAGCGTCGAAGGCGACTGGCAAAACGGTTCGCGGCCGGGTGCTTTGCCCGGCTACCGCCCCCCACAGAGATCGGCAGCGTCATGGGTTTCGACCGGAAGAACGAGCGTGTCGAGCGTCAAGCAAAGGCTCTGCCACCTCGGAACTCAGCAACTCAGAGCGCCAATGCGGCGCCCTTCTTGGAGAACCGTCAGGCCACGCAGCCGTCCGTCCAAGCCGTGCAGCGCATGGCGGGGAACGCTGCAGCCACCGCGTATGTGCAGCGGGCCACCGACGAGGAGCGTGCCAGGGCCAACGCTCGGCGGGAACGGTGGGCCGAGCGCGACACCAGGCGCGGCGGTGCTCAGCAAGCGGAGAGCTTCACCACGCGCGAGACCCCGTTCGGTCCGTACAACGAGCGCCCCGGGCGCGGCGGGGCTCCGTACATCACCACCAACATGGATCAGTATCCGGGAACTCAGGCGACCGACGGCCGCTACGTCCGTGAGGAGGAGAACCAGTTCAACGGCCTGATCCCCGCCCTCGACGCCGAGCAATTCCTCCCCCTCGTCGAAGCGTTGAAGGGGCGGGAGCTGAGCAAGGAGGAGATTGAGGGTCTGAGCGACGACCAGTGCCGGGCCGCGGCGATGCTCATGGGAATCGCCACCGCCGAGGCGGTTCGTGAGCCGGGAGCGCTCAAGCACATACGCAGCGCGCTCCGGCGGCAGGCCGACCCGTCTCACGAAGCACCGGAGTTCCTCAACGACTACCCGCAGGGACGTGTCGGTGGTGCCCAGCATGAGAAGCGCGTCCGGGCGGGACGCAGGCGAGGCACACCCGAGGTCGAAACCATCCTTGAAGCCTCGTCCTCGTCGGACGAGAGCATGTGAGTCTCCGGTCGGCCGGGGCGAGCGGGTGTGGGTGCGAACCCTGGGCAGCGCGGCTCACTCGCGGACCGCAGCCGCGAACTGCTCTTCCAGGTCCGCGCGTCCCTCGGGGTCGTCGTCCTGGTCGTGACCGTCGGCCTCCTCATCGACGTCGTCGGGACCCCCGTGGACGGTGCATACGGCGTCCGGGTTCGGCCGGTCGCTGGTGTGAGCGACCAGCAGGTCCGTCACTGATCCGCGAGGTTGTGACCGCCCGCGAGAACGGCCCACACTGCGCCGAACGTCGCGGGAGTCGCGACCTGCTCGGCGCTTGTCACTGTGCATCCCCAGCGACAGCGGTGACGGCGCCAAGGGGCACCATCCTCCGGGTCGGGGATTGCTCTGACCTGCGATAGTTGGCGCCGAGGTAGGCGAGTAGCTGTGCGAATCACAGGGGGAGAGAGTGGAGCGGATCACCGAGGACCAGGCCGCACGGCTGGTCCGCTTTGTCTTCGCGCGAATCCCCGACCCAGCCTCGTGCCAAGGCGAAGCCCGTCGGACCGCCACCGCCCTGCGCGTGGCTGCAACCAAGCAGATCGCGGCGGTGCGCTTCCATCGGTCCTCCCTGCCTGAGCAAGCGGCAGGGACCGAGCTGCACGCAACCGCCTCATGGAACCTTCTAGTCGCCTTCGCTGAAATCTGGCACGACCATCCGGAGTTCCCTGCCGACGCAGCCATAGAGACGTTTGAGTTCGACTCCGAGTCGCCACTCTCGCCGACTACGAACCACGACCCGCTGCGTGAGCGATAAGCCCTGCCGGACTTGGTGCAGAGAAAGTCCAGCTCCATCAGCGCCGTGCCGGGCCCGGAGACGTCCTGGGCCGGCTCGGGGTACGCGGAGCCCTCATCTCGGCGTTCGGGGTGGTGTGTGCGGGTCGGCCGGCCTCTTGCCGATGCTGCGGCCGCCCTGGGAGGCGCTTTCGCCCCCGGCCGGAGTCCGGCCGGGGGCGGCGGTCGTTCCAGGCCGGGACGGGCAGGAGCCGGATGCGGATGGCACGCCGGTCGGACCAGCAGCCGCACGCCTCCATCTCGGGAAAGGCACCGCCGGTCCACCAGCCGCCCTCGCCTTAGCAGCGCGGCAGTTGGGCCGGGGCTGGGCGGTGATCTTGATGCGTTGCCGGTCGGCGTACAGCTGCAAGTGGCCGGCCTTGAGGACGGTGGCAGGCGCGATGACTGTGATGGGCACGGCGGCTGCGATCAGCACGGCGGTTCGGGGGCGCACGCCGTCAGGCGGATGGGTGACGGTGGCCGCCTGGCGCCGGGGTGCGGTCATGATGAGGGGCTCCTTCTGCTTCTCGATGCGCTCTGGAAGAGGGAGGGGTGTTGCTCCGGGGCGGCCGGGTTCGATGCCGGCGGCCGCCCCGGGCGCTCAACTGGCCGTGGGGGCGGTGGTGGTGCGGACGGCGGCCGCGAGCAGCACGGTCAGCTCGTGGCCGTGGTCGACGGCGGCGTCCAGGCGCTCGATGAGCTCCGGCGCCTGGCCGCGGTTGCGGGGTAGTTCGAGTTGGCGATGGTGAACTGCCGCTCGATGTGCTTGCCGGTGAGGTAGGTGTGTGGCGGTCCGGAAGTCCCGGGGCCCGAGTCTCGGAGTCGCCCCGCTGTACCCGACGGAGTCGGTCCAGCCATCGTCATCCCCGTGGGCACCTCCTGCGTCGGATACTCAGATCACTGCCTCCACTCAGCTAGGCATGGATGGGGTCGGCGACGGTGGCGGTCTACTGCGGAAGGCGGAGGCGAGGTTGTCCAGCTCGGCGAGCCGGGCCGTGCATCGCGGGGGTGCCCCGCGGACACGCCGCCCGGGCCGTCCGCACCGTCCTCGCCGGAATCTGCTGATGACTCTCCCGCCGCAGCGACGTCATTCCAACCCCTACTGCTGACACGGCCCCACTCCGACCAGCCAACCACCAGTGCCAACCGTCAGCCGCCCACCAAGATCACCAACGGAGTCACGGCACTGGAAGAAGATCTGGTCCTCGAACCCGCTGGAGCGGATCAACCGCGAGATCAAGCGCCGCGCGGACGTGGTGCAGATCTCTCCCAACGACACCGCGCTGATCCGCCTGGTCACCGCCGTGCTGGTCGAGATGAACGACGAGTGGATCGCCTTCCCCCGCCGCTACCTCCCCGCAGGAAGCGTGGCGCTCTACCCCGACGAAGCCGAACCCGACCAACACGCCACCACTTCATGATCGTTGGCCCGCAACTGGTACACCACTCCAAGGGACACGACCTTGAGCCGCGACGGACCGGCGAGCAGGCCCTCGGAGGCTGTGTGAGATCGCGCCACTTCGAGCAGGTTATTTACGGCCGCGACGTTTGCTTCGGCCTGATCCACTTCACAGCGGCAGCACAGGTTTTGCCTAGTCAACGTGCATGCGCAGGGGTTCAAGGGACCTGCCGCGTCTGCGGTTTGGGCCCGCGGGGCCTTCGAGATTCCCCTTGCCTCATACACGTGTTTTGTGGCTATGGTGAGCGCCGCGTGTACAGGACCTTCACATTCCGCGTGCACGCGGATCATTCGGCGGCCGGGGGGCGCCGCCGCCCAGGGGGAGACTGCGGCCGCCATGCCGCCATCGTTGCTTCGTGCACCGTTCCGTCTGTGCGGCGCGTACTGACGCGCGATCAAGAGCCTTGCCATAGCGGCTCGTGATCAGCCCTCGGCTGTCGATCCCGCCGGTGTGAACGACGATACGAAGGATGCTCAGGTGCGCTCCAGTCCATGGTTAGGGATACCAGGATCGAGAAGATCCACAGTCCTGACCTCAGTCATAACCTCTGTTACCGCGCTGGCTGTCACGGCCGGGCTCGCCATCCAGCCCGGTTTGACCGACCTGGGGCGGGGTGCTGAGTCGGCGGGCAATTCCTATGCCTGGAACGAGGACACCGCTGCTGAGCAGTTGCGGCAGGACCAGTGCCTGATGGCGGATGTGCTGCGGCTGGGCGGGTCGTCCATGGCCCAGAGCGCCCAGGACGGTCTCAACCAGCTGGCCGACAAGCTCCACACTCTGGCCGACCGGCAGTACTGGCAGAAGACTCCGCTCGCTACGGCGTACCAGGCGGACCGTGACGGGGCGGCCAAGCAGCTCGACGCCATGGCTGCCAAGCAGAAAGAATGGAAGGGACCTCTTTCGGGGCTGTCGGCTCCGGCCGGTTTCGCCAGTGTCGCCGACTTCTCGGACCCGCCGGGTACGGCCGGTGACGGCCGGCAGAGCTTCTACGATCAGACCGGTCTGTCCCGGTGGATCGCGGACCGGTTCTGGAAGGCCGAGAGCGACTTCTACCAGGACTCCACGCCGACGGCCGATGCGAAGACGCTGCAGGCCATTGATGCCGTGGGCTTGCCCCGCTACGGCACTGACCCCACATCGGGCGGGCTGTCGGGCGAGGAGTGGAACCGCGCTCTGGCGGAGCGGAACGCGTTCCGGTGGCTGCGCGGCGACTGGTTGGACAAGGCCGGATCGGACGACGCCCGCATCTTCTTGGCCTCCGGCGGATTCCCGCGTACCGCGCCGCAGCCGGGCACGGCGGAGTACCGCATCGCGGTCGAGGACCTGAAGTCCCGTTTCGCATCGTGCGCCTGGCGTGATCCGCTCGATCCGGACAAGGTGCTGGGCGGCATCACCGACACCGCCGCGTCGGAGTGGCAGCAGGAGGTGGCCGCGCAGGCGGTGCAGCGCAACCAGATCCTGAGCGCCAGCGCGGACGCCACCAAGGCGTTGGCCAGCGGCGCGAAGGCGCTGGGGGAGCTGCTCGGCGACTCGTGGGTGGCCGATCACATCGCCCGCTGGCAGGACTACTGGTCACCCGGTGGTGCCGGCTGGGTCGGTGACGCGCCGGCCGTGATCGAGGTGCATGACGCACAGGGCAAGTGCCTGGATGTGGAAGGCGGCCGGACGGACAATGGAACCCCCGTCCAGCTGTACACGTGCAACGGCACCGCAGCCCAGCAGTGGAGGATCTATGGCGACGGCCGCGGTTCGCACCTGCAGAGTGTCGATTCCCTCAAGTGCCTGGACGCGGCGGGCGGGAAGACCGACGACGGCACTAAGATCCAGATCTACCAGTGCAACGGAACGGCCGCCCAGGGCTGGGAATTCAACCTCCGCGCCACGACCCCGCTGAAGAACGTCGGCGCGGGCAAGTGCCTGGATCTGCACACCTTCAACAACGGCAACGACGCATGGCTGTGGCCGTGCAACGGCACCGGGGCGCAGAAGTTCGACGTCAAGCCGACCGGTCACAACGGCACCGTGCCCCCCGACACCCAGTTCACCCAGGCCAGGAAGGGCATCAGCGGCGCCCAGAGCGGGGCCAAGCAGCAGCTCGAGATCCTCCGGGCCCAGCTCGCCACCGCGCAGAAGGCCGCGGCCGCGTCGGACACCGCCGAGCAGACCGCCTACACCAGTGCGGATGCTGCGGGCGCGCCGCGTGGCCGGGGGCTGCTGGTGGGTCAGCAGAAGAATCAGGTCACCCAGGCCACGCTTGCCGCGCTGCAGGCGATGGTGAAGGCGGGCGAGACCGCCGAGGCCGCCACCCGCGCCTCCGGCGGCGACAGCCAGACCATCGCGCAGCGGGCGCTGGCGCAGGCCGCGCAGGTGCAGACCGAGTTCCGCAAGAAGGCCGCGGAGACGGCCGAGTTGCAGGCCAAGTCGGCCGCGGACGCAGCGAAGATCCACCGCGACAACGCGAAGAAGGACAAGGAGACCGCGGAGGCCAAGCTCGCCGACACTCTGAAGGCCGAGGGCGATGCGAAGGCGGCCGCGGCCGACGCGCACGCCAAGCGCCTGGCCGCCGAGGCCGAGGCGGCCACCGCGAAGGCGGAGAAGGACACCGCCGTCCTCAAGCAGGCCGAAGCCGCCCAGCACAAGCAGAACGCCCAGACCGAGGCGGGCAACGCGAAGACGGCCAAGGACAAGGCCGAAGCCTCCGAAGCAACCGCCGTCGAGAAGAAGAACGCCGCGGTCAAGGCCCGTGACAACGCGAAGGCCAAGCGGGACGACGCCTGGGACGCCCAGCAGAAGTCTGACGCCGCACGAGCCAAGGCCGATGCGAAGGAGGCCTACGCTCAGGCCCACGAATCTGATGATCAGGCGAAGGAGTCCAGGGCAGCGGCCGACGAGGCGAACCAGCACGCCGACGAGGCCGAAGCAGCCGCCGGCCGGGCGCGTTCCGAGGCTGACGCGGCATCCCAGGCGGCCGCGGACGCCGACGCCGCGGCCACCCGGGCCGAGGCGGCAGCGAAGCGTGCCCGCTCCGACGCGGACGGCGCGCAGGCGGCCAAGGCGAAGGCCGATGCCGCGGTGAAGACCGCGACCAGCGCCGAAGCCGACGCACTCGCCGCATCCCAGCACGCTGCCTCCGAAGCCAACACTGCCGTCAAGCTCGCCGACGAGGCCGAGGCGAAGGCGAAGGTCGCCAAGTCGCAGGCGGACGAGGCCAGCAAGGAAGCGGCGAAGGCGGTCGAGGCATCGGCGAAGGCCGCAGGCTACGCCCACGTCACCGCGCAGGCCGCCGAAGACGCTGGCAATGCCGCCGTCCAGGTCGCCAAGCCTGCCAACGACGCCATCCAGCTCGGCTCGCCCTACATCACCACCGACTCCGCCGCCGGCCTGGTCGTCCTGGCCGGACAGGCGTCCAAGACGATCGCCGAACAGCAAAAAGCCGTCGCCGACGCCCACGCCCAGAACGCCCAGAACGCAGCGGCCACCGCCCAGGCCTTGGCCGACCAGGCGCAGGCCGACACCAAGGAGGCCTACCAGCACGCGGCCAATGCCGCCCGCTACGCCGCCGACGCCCGCGGCTACGCCACCGAAGCCCTCGGCTACGCGGCCGCCGCCGCTACCGCAGCGTCCAAGGCCGCCGACTCCCTGGCCCGCACCATCGAGTACGACCGCCAGGCCGCCGAAGACGCCGCGGCCGCCGATACCGCAGCAGGCCAAGCGGAGGGCTACGCGAAGGACGCCCGCATCGCGGCCGACCAAGCAGCCCTCGACGCCGACGCCGCACACGCGGCAGCCGCCCAGGCCACCCAGGACGCCCAGGACGCCCGCGCCGCGGCCGACCGCGCCGACATCGCAGCAACCCAAGCCGAACAGGCCTCGAAAGACGCCGACAGGTTCGCCAAGGAATCCCAGGACGCCGCAGACCAGACCGCGGTCAAGAACAACAACGGCCAGCTGCAATCCGGCGCCACCACCGGCGTCGGGGGAGTCTTCTTCGTCGTCGACCACATCGAGCAGATCGGTGAACCGCAGGACGTCAAGAAGGAGAACTGCAACCCCATCATCCACACCGGGGACTGCAAGATCACGGCGACCATCCACTTCAACGAGTACGTCGACCTCTACATGTGCACCGCTGAGGACGCACCCGCCACTCAGTCCGGGTGCCCCTCCTCGGACGTGGTCTACCTTGGCCCGACGATGTTCCCCAACCTCACGGAGACCATCACCAAAACCCTCACGATGACCGAGTTCAACTCGGGCATCGACCCCATAAAGGTCCTTTTCGGCGACTTCATTGAATGCGCCAAGAAGATCCTCCCCGGCAATGACGGCGGCAGCTGGACCGCGTGTGCCTGGGCCGCCAGCTGGTTCGTCGGCGGCAAGACTCTTTCGGTCCTCGCTGATGCGCTCCATGCATTCAACGCAGCGCTCCACACCGGCATCGGTGTCCGGGAAGCCTTCGCAGCTCTGAAGGCATTGAAGCTCGATGCAGCGACTGCCGCCGAACTCGAAGAAACCATCAACGTTTACGAGGAGGCACTCAGCTCTTGCAAGGTGAACAGCTTCCCGGGCAGCACGCCGGTGCTGATGGCCGATCGCAAAACCAAGCCGATCCGAGACGTTCACATCGGCGACCTGGTGCTTGCGACAGACCCGCAGTCCGGGCGATCGACCCCACAGCCTGTCACCAACGCCTTCAGGCACAACACCCAGCATTTGGTCGACATCACTCTGGGAAACGGGGCACTCACCAGTACCGTCGGCCACCGATTCTACGTTGAGGGACGCGGCTGGGTCCGGGTCTCCGCTCTGCATACTGGAGACCGCCTGAGGACGCCGGACGGTACTACGCAGACCGTGACTGGCCTGCACGACCGGCCCAACCTGGCCACCCAGGAGGTCTTCGACCTCACGGTCGACGGACTTCACACCTTCTATGTCCGGCCCCAGGGCCTGCAGCCACGGGACGTCCTCGTCCACAACTGCACCCAAGTCATCGCCGATGAGAACATCGAGGGAGCCCACACCCTGCGCGACCACGTGAACCCCACCAACAGGGAAATGGAGCAGGAAGCCCGGGCCAAGGGCATCGCAACGAGGTGGAACGATGCGGCGACAGCCGAACGGTCCGTCGACGCGGCCTTCAAGGAGTGGATCAAGAAGGCCAGCAACGCGAAACGGCTGCAGCGCTGGATCACCCAGCAGTCTCACAAGAAGTTCTTCGACCCAAGCACAGACCTGTTGGGTATTGAATGGACGCTCCGGGACCAGGGTTCGCTCGGACTCAGGTGGGTCAAGGACGGTCCTCAAGGGGAGGCTGTTGGCAACAAGGTTGTCATCCAGCTGAAGTATGCCGGCAAGCACAAGCCGAGCAAGTACGTCGTGTACACGTCCCACCCGGAGTGAGGAAGAGCCCGATGGCGGAACAGAATGAAACCACCGATGCCGAAGACTCACAGGAATTCATCCTGGACATCGGGCTGACCTGGATGGCCTCCAAATCCCAGTACCCGATGTGGGTTTCCTCGGCCGACTTCGACCGATACGTACCCAAAACCGGACCAGTGGACGTACAGCTGAATATCGTGAACGCGGCTGCTACCGAAGACAACCGCACAGCCGCCATGCAGATCGGCGAAGACGTACGCAGACTGCTGGCTTCCCCGCTGACAGACGATGTGATCCGCACCGTCTGGCTCGGCGCCACAAAGGCGTACTTCGACCCGGCCAAGCACGGCTTGAGCGGACGCGACTGGCTGCGGCTGATCGAACAGAGATGGACAGACAGCGTTCGCCAAAGGGACCCGGCCTTCACGCCCTCCCCTCCTCGCCCGGTGACCGACGCCACCCTGCGAAGGGCTGTGCTGGGAGAGATCGACTCCGTCGCGTCTGATCTCGAACGAGCAGCCTCCAAGGGCGATGTGCCGTCTCTGGTGCCGGCGCTGGAGCAGGTCGTCCGCGCAGCCTGCGCGGATCTCGGATACCGGCTGTTCCTGCGGGCGATGAGGGCATACTTCGTCGAAATAACCCAAGAGCGCTGCGATGCCCTGATCGCCCTCGGCGAGGTTTTCCGCTACCCCGAATTCCTCGTAGACGACAGCCTCAACGTCAGAGACAACTGATCTCCCATGGGCCCCGCCGAAGCGGAGCGCACGCGCTCAGGCTCCGACGGGGCCCATGCAGCTCGCCATTCGCAGGGGAGTATCCACCTACCCCAAGAAGGCTCCACCAGCGTCCTAGCGGTACGCAACGGTGGTCATCCGCGCCGAGCACCAAAAAAGAGAAGGCCCTGCCCCGGGCGAGATCGCCGGGGCAGGGCCGTTTCCGTTACCTGCACGCCCAGCCGCCCGCCCTCGGCCGATACACAGAACAAGCACGCTGCGGCATCAGGCAGCCCACGCCCCAAGTACTGAACACGCGAGCGGTCCCACTTCGGAATCTTGCTAGGGGAGTCGGGGTTCGCTTCTGTGCAGCCTCCGCAGCGGCGAAAGGAGCCTCCGGCGGCGCAGCCGCGCTCGGATCCGGTAGCGGAGCGAGGCGCGCTCTTCGCTCTCCTCGATGGCGAGGACCTGGCGGTCGATGCCGGTGCGGTGGTGATCGGCGAGGGGAGTGTAAATCTAACGGCGGATCCGACGATCATGGGAGAGACGTCAAGTGGCTGACGCCGCCGTGGAGTTGGGGATCGTGGAGCCTGTCGAGAAGGACTTGTCCGGGCCGCCTGTGCCTGTGTCGGACGAGCAGTTGGTGGCGATGCTGGTGGAGCGGGCCCGGTCAGAGGGGCTGCAGCTGACCGGGCAGGGCGGGCTGCTGCAGCAGCTGACCAAGCGGGTCCTGGAGTCCGCCCTGGAAGGTGAGATCACTGATCACCTCGGCTACGAGAAGCACGAATCAGCCGGCCGGGGCAGTGGCAACTCCCGCAACGGAGGCCGGGCCAAGACCGTGCTGACGGACGTGGGGCCGGTCGAGATCAAGGTCCCGCGTGACGTGTCGGGCACGTTCGAGCCGCAGATCATCAAGAAGCGGCAACGCCGGCTGACCGGGGTCGATGAAATGGTTCTGTCGTTGTCCGCGAAGGGGCTCACGCACGGCGAGATCGCCGCCCACCTGGCCGAGGTCTACGGAGCCGAGGTGTCCAAGCAGACCATCTCCACCATTACTGACAAGGTGATGGAGGGCATGGCCGAGTGGCAGAACCGGCCGCTCGACCGCGTTTACCCCGTTTTGTTCGTCGACGCGATCAACGTCAAGATCAGAGACGGGAAGGTCGCGAACCGGCCGATCTACGTGGTGATGGCCGTGACCGTGGACGGCACCCGCGACATCCTCGGCATCTGGGCCGGCGAGGGCGGCGAGGGAGCGAAGTACTGGCTGCACGTGTTCACCGAGCTCAAGAACCGCGGCCTGGACGACACGCTGATGCTGGTCTGTGACGGGCTCAGGGGCCTGCCCGAGGCCGTGGAGGCCGTCTGGCCCCGCACGATCGTCCAGACGTGCGTGGTGCATCTGCTGCGGAACTCGTTCCGTTACGCCGCCCGTCAGGACTGGGACAAGGTAGCCAAGGCTCTCAAGCCCGTCTACACCGCACCCGGCGAGGACGCAGCCACGGAACGCTTCCTGGAGTTCCAGGAGGCGTGGGGCCGGAAGTATCCGGCGATCGTGAAGCTGTGGTCCGACGCCTGGGCCGAGTTCGTACCCTTCCTCTCCTTCGACGTCGAGATCCGCAAGGTCATCTGCAGCACGAACGCGATCGAGAGCGTCAACGCACGCATCCGCCGAGCTGTTCGCGCCCGCGGGCACTTCCCCAACGAAGCCGCCGCCCTCAAGTGCATCTACATGGCGCTGATGAGTCTCGACCCGACCGGGAAGGGCCGCAGGCGGTGGACCATGCGCTGGAAAGCACCCCTCAACGCGTTCCAGATCGCCTTCGAAGGACGCCTGACCCCAAGCAACAACTGACCATCAACAAACAAGGTCAGCCGTTAAATTGACACACCCGAGCCGCGCAACGGTGACGGTAGGGGCGGCTGCTCTGGTGGTCGGGGCTGCATGCGGCGCTACGGCAGGCATCGCATGTGCAGTAGCGGGAGGCGTGACAGCAGGTCTCTGGGCAGGTGCCGCTGCCGGTGGTACAGCCGCCGCGCTGGGAGCCAGTACCGAGAGTGCTGTCTTTGGTGGCGTGGCTGCCGGGGTACTGGGGCCATTCGTGCCTGGATTCAAATAGCGGCGAAGGATTGAACGGAGAAAGCATGGATCGGAAAAGAGCAGCTCGGCTGGTTCTGTGGGTCGTCTGCGGCATGCTGATCTTCTTCGCTGTGTACTACGTCACCCAGCGGTGACACGTGGTGGCCGTGGCCCGGCAGCCAGCCGGGCCATGGCACCAAGATGTGGGGCGCCACCACCTACAGAAGCGGAGTGTGATCGGCGGTGCATGGACCCTGGCGCGGCCTCGACCGCATCCGATGGGCGGCCATAGCTCTCTCGATCTGCGCAGTGTCAACGATCGTCTGCGTTGTGTGGGTTGATTCCATGTTCGCCCTGTGGGTTTTTTACGCCCTTTCCTTCGTATCGATCACGCAGGTCTTCCAAGGCATAAGGGAAGTGAAGCGGCAGACGCGGCTGGACAGTCACCGATAACAGCCCGTTCCACTTGGGAGGGTTACGTCCAGGGAAGTGGTGTACGGGGTTCGACCTGATCCGGGGGTTTGCTCCGGCGTTGGGATGAGGCCCGCATAGATGAACGGCCACCGGCTGATCTTCGAGGTGTCGAAGCCCGAAGGAGATCAGCACGATGACCGCACCCGACAGTCTGCCCCTGCACACCCTCGCCGAGGACAACCTCACCGCGGCGAGTCCCGATCTGCTGCGCGCGATGGTCAAGACGTTCGCCGACGCGCTCATGTCCGCCGAAGCGGACGCCCTTTGCAATGCCGAATACGGCCAGGTCAGCGACGCGCGCGTCAACCACCGCAACGGATATCGCCCGCGCGAGTGGGACACCCGGGCGGGCACCGTCGAACTTGCCATCCCCAAGCTCAGGTCCGGGAGTTACTTCCCGCACTGGCTCCTCGAACGACGCCGGCGGGCCGAACAAGCCCTCATCTCGGTGGTCGCCACCGCCTACCTGCTGGGGGTCTCCACCCGCCGAGTGGAGAAGCTCGCCGAGTCCCTGGGCGTCACCCAGCTGTCGAAGTCCCAGGTCAGCGCGATGGCCAAGCACCTGGACGAGCAGGTCGCCGCGTTCCGTAACCGGCCTCTGGATACCGGCCCTTACTCGTTCGTCTGGGTCGACGCGCTGACCCAGAAGGTCCGCGAGGGCGGCCGAATCATCAACGTCCACGCGTTGATCGCGGTCGGCGTCAACGCCGACGGCCACCGCGAGATCCTCGGCCTGGACGTGGCCACAGCCGAGGACGGTGCCGGCTGGCTGGCCTTCCTGCGCTCCCTGATCGTCCGCGGCCTGTCCGGCGTCCAACTGGTCGTCTCCGACGCCCACATGGGTCTGGTGAACGCGATCGGTGCCACCCTGCCCGGCGCGAGCTGGCAGCGATGCCGCACCCACTACGCCCGCGCACTGCTGAGCCAGGTGCCCAAGTCGGCCCAGCCATGGGTGGCCACCCTGCTGCGGACCGTCTTCGAACAGCCCGACACCGATGCCGTCCAGGCCCAGATGCGGCACGTCCTGGATGCCCTGGAGGCCAAGTTTCCCAACGCCGCGGCCCACTTGGATGCCGCTCAGGGCGACGTGCTGGCGTTCACCGCGTTCCCGCGGGAGATCTGGCGGCAGATCTGGTCGAACAACCCACAGGAACGACTGAACAAGGAGATCCGCCGCCGCACCGACGTCGTCGGGATCTTCCCCGACCGCACCGCCCTCATCCGGCTCGTCGGCGCAGTGCTGGCCGAGCAGAACGACGAATGGACCGAAGCCCGCCGCTACATGGGACTCGACCTGCTCGCCAAGGCCCGCCTCCACCCGATCGAGTCAGAAATCGACGACACCGTCCTCCCAACCGAACTGTCCGCATAACCTCAAAACGAGATCACCGAGTGGCCGTTGATACACCACTCACGCGGACGTGACCCTTGGGAGGCTGGGCTGCTCACCGGGTCAACGCTGTCCGACGCCGCGCCCGGCTGCTCCCTCAGCACCTGGACGGCGTCCCGCTCCGGCCTCTCAGTGACGACTCGTAGACAACGTAGTCCCAGATGTCTCGCACCATAGCTCTGGGGATGTCCCCCGCAGGCCCTGGCCTGCGGGGGACACGGGGGACACAGGTCACGGTGTGGCCTGCCTCCACTGCTGCTGGCCCGCGTCATTACGGTCCCAGATCTGCACCTTGGTGCCGTTGTGGAAGGCGCTCGACGCATCGGCATCCAGGGCCCGGCCGGAGGCGATCTGGGTGATCGTCGAGAAGCCGTTCTTGTAGCCAAACCCGGTCCAGCTCTCGTACTGGGTGCCCCAGCAGTACTCCAGAATCGCCCACGAGCCGTTCGCGAGGGAACCCGACGGATCGGTCGACAGACACAGACCCGACTGTTGGTGCTTCAGCTGATAGACCGTTCCGTTGGTCCACACCCGCGTCCACTGCTGGTCAGCGGTCCCGTTGCAGGTCCACAGCTGCACGTGCGACCTCAGCTGCGCACTGCCACCGTCCAGACACATCGCCGAACGACCGTTCTGCATCGCGCTCGGCCCGTCAGCGGCCTGGGCCGACCCGGCCCCCGCAAAGGGAAGCAGCAGGCCCCCTAACGCCAGCACAGCCACCGCGAATCGCTTGCTCATACCTTTCACAGCACCCCTCCGCATCAAAGGTATGGACCAACTGTCCGGTCCGGATCGTATCGGGACCTCCACGCATCCGGCTGGCGTTTGCTGCACTTCGCATGCCCCGTCGCAGACTCGCTGGTCGGCTGGCTGGTCGCCGTTTCTCCGTCCGACACCCGGCATTGATGACGGTCAGCAACTCACTGGCACAGTGCGCCACACCGACATCGCTGGACCGACGAGCGAAACGAGAGGTGCCATGCCAGAGGACCCGATCAGCCAGAGGTGGCCCGCATCCTGAACGAGAAGCTCCAGCGGGTGATCGACAAGCAGACGGAGCACCATCGCCCTGGCCAACCACACCGCGTCCCTCGACCGGCTCGAGAAGGGCCAGGAACAGCTGAAGGAGGACCTGGGCGAGATGAAGGACATGCTCCGCCAGCTCCTCAGCCGTGACACGAGCGACAGCTGACTAGCCTCAGCGGTCAGGCGGCGGGCGGCTGACCCCAAAGCGAGGCCTGGTCACGGCCCCACGGCGAAACCCGCCATCGCCCACGGGACCTCCGGGGTGGAGCCCGCGGGACACGTTGTCGGCTCTCCTCGCTGCCGTCCCTGATGGTCTGTGCAATGACCCCGGTCGGGCATGCGTCCCTGGTGGCCGCCCGGTGAGAGCCGCTCCTGAGGGCCTGGGCCGCTACCGGAGCCCCAGCGAGAAGATTCCTGGGAGCCGGCTGGACGCCCTGAGCGCACCGTCGCCAGTCCACTCTCTCCTGTCCGAACGTCCCTCGAAACCCGCCCCGTTGGGGACGGCAAGCTGTGCCTGACCGCCCTCCGTCTCTATTCCTCGTCGCGCAGGTCGACCGGCCGCAGGCGCTGCTTGGCTGCTTCCAAGAGTTCTGCATAGTTGGAAGCAAAGATTCCTGGGAGGGACTTGTCGAGTTTCCCGGCAATCTTGTGGATGGGAGCCCATAGCGCCCTGTCGTCTTCGTCCACGATCCGTGAAAGGTCGGTCATTTGAAGTCGCTCCAGCCAGTCTGACAGGACCAGAGCTTCGTCGACTGTGAGGCGGATCTCGATGTACTCAGTGTTTTTGTTGTCTTCCATCAGCATTTCCGTTTGAGCAGGGTGGGGCGTTACATCTGTATCGAAACATGCTGCCCGGTCCTGAGGTCACATAATGCCTGGCTGAAGTGTCGCGGTAGTCGCCAGCCCACCGGCCGGAGCCTGCCCGGGCGGATGAGCGAAGTGCCGTCGCACCTTCCCGCCGAGCCGCCCGCGCGTCACCAGCGGTACCCGCGTGGCCGCCGGCGCCTCGAAGCCGTGGAAGCAGTAGAAGCAGAGCCGACCACCAGTAAGTCGTCCTGCATCGAACCCCTCACCCCTCCCCTTCACGGCGTCATCCGGTAGCTGCCGTTCCCGTCGGCCCGGGAAACCCGCCGCCCCACAAGACGTGCCGTACCGGCCCGTGAACGCTGCCCTGCGGTCCAATCGTGAGGTCCACCGCGCCCTGATGGACAAAACCTGTTCGCCGACGTGTCCGCTTCGCAGGTCAGGCTGCGTTTCGGTCGAACGCCGATAGACGTTGCGCGCGCCAACTACAGGGAGGAATAGGGGCCTTGCTCGTCCATGGTTGGATTCCTTCCTGCCCTCGTCGGTGCGCAAGCGCCGGCCTGTCGCCAGGCCGACGGCTGAGTTGCCTACCCAGGGCATAGCAGGGGTAAGCAGGGCACGCAGTCGACAGGGAGCCAGCTGTGATCACGCCTGCCCTGACCGCTTTTCCAATCGGTTGCGCCGGCGCTCCCACCACCAGTCCCGGATGTGGAGACGAGCACGGGTGAACCGGCTGTCGAACACGCGGAAGGACGGGTCGCTCAGCCGGACCATGTCTTGATCGACACCCAGGGACATGCCGAAGAATTCGCCCTTCTTGAGTTCCTCGTACAGAGCGATGCCGCTGATGACGACGGTGTTGATCGGGGCCTTGGCGCGGTAGCTGTTCCGCTTCTCGTCCGGCATTCGGTTGAGTTCGGTCTCGGCCGGACGGCCAGGGCGCGAGGGCGGGACGGCGGGCCGGTGTAGCCGACGACGTCGGCGTCGATCGTGTCTGCGTGCCGGATCTTCACCCTTCTCTGCACCAAGTCAAGGAGAACCTTTGAGGTGTTGGTGCGGCGGAGGTCGTAGAGATCGCCGATGACGCGGCGAAGGCCGGGACGAAGATTCCTCCGTCCCGGCCTTCGCGCTGCCCTTATGGCACTGGTGGCCCGGCCGGACCGTTGGTCGGCACCGAGCCAGCTGGAGACGCAGGCTGGGGTGCCGCACCATTCGCGGCCTGCTGTAGGCCACGGAAGGCGCCGCTGATCCCCGATCCGATCAGGCTTGCCTCCGACGCAGTGACAGGCCGGCCGAGGAACTTGGCAACCACCACGACCATCGGAGGGATGAGCGCGACTGCGACCCAGGTGTGCCCGCTTTGGGCCAGCCAAACGGTGGCCAGGAGCAACGCGATCAGCGCGAGGAAGCCCATCACAGTCTCAAAGCGTTGTTGCTTCCGTTCATCTGCCCGCTGTTCCCGTTCGTGCTCACGTTGCTCGCGAGCGTTCCACGCCTCCAGCAACGATGCCTTGCCGGGGCCGTCCAGATCCGTCTGCTGCAGCACGAGCTGATAGACGTCCCGAAGGCCTTGATCTCTCTGGCTTCGCGTCATCGGCCCGGCCCCCCCAGTCGGCCCATGTCTTGCGGGATCTCCCCAGCTCGCAGACTGCGAGTCAACTCGGCGACGATCCCTCGCTGCCGACTCCGGGCAGCCTCCCGGCGCTCGATCCGGACCGCGAGATACCTGGATACGGCTCCCGAGACGACCGCGCCCGACGTGGTAGCGATATACAGGGCCTCCAGCATGGACGCCACTAACTCACCCCCGATATATGCCTGTTGCCGCGAATTGACCGCACCCATACCAGTAGAACACGGCACTCGGACATTCCGGCCGCGCCGGTCGCCATGCCTGAGATCCAATGACGTCACCCGTCGGGGTGACGGGTGCCGGGCAGGCCGAGCAGGACCTTCGACCGGGGATTTTCCCGAACAACATCTCCGCCTTGAACGGCTATCGAGGTGTGCTGGGCCCGCCTGCCTTGTTGCATGGTCCGTGGCTTAGGGGTTCAGGTTGGTGGCCCGGCAGTTGCGGCAGGCGAGGTAGCCGTGGCTGCCGTAGCGGTGGATGGGGGCGGCACACAGCATGCAGGGCCCCACTTCCCAGGGCGGGCAGCCCAGTTCGGCCGCGACGGCGCGGCGTTCCCCGGGGGAAAGACGGAGCTGGACGGGACGGCTGGGGGCGCGGTGAAGCTGCGGAGGTTCCCCGTCCAGGGTGCGCACGCCGGTGGCGGAGCTGGTGTCCCGGCGTGGCCGGCGGGCGTCGCGGTGGGGACGTTCGTCGCCGTAGCGGCAGGTCGGATCGATGTCCTCGCCGGTGAAGGTGAGGGGCACCTCCTCGATGGGCGGCCGGTCGCCCTGCCCGTCCGAGCGCCCTTCGAGCTCGTACCAGAGTCGGACGTCGTCGGCATGGGCCCACAGGTGCGAGGTGCGGCGCGGATTGTCAGGGTCACGGGTGCGGATCACCTGGTGCTCGCCGTCGGCGGTGGTGACGATCAGTTCGTCGAGTGCGGTGGCCCGTTCCTGAGGAAGGCACAGGGCAGGCAGGAACCAGCCGTAGTGCCAATCCCTGCAGGCCTGGCCGTTGTTGGGGCAGGGCCGCTCGCTCGACGGGGTGCACTTCCAGATCTGCAGGTGGCGTACGCCGCCCCGGACCAGCATGGCCAGCGGGGATGCGATGCGCTGCCAGGGAACATCGTCCACCCTGAGCCACGGAGCCCTGTCGATCAAGGAGGAGGCGGCGTCCGGGGTGACCCACACGGGCGTGATCGTATGGTCGCGTGCCTGGGCGGTGCGCCGGTAGACCGCGGATTCGCTGATGGGGGAGTACTGCGACTTCCATCCGACTCTGCTGCCCTGTCCGGCGACCAGGACGTCGCTGATCCGCGCCCCGTCGGAGGTACGGACGTTGGTCTCCACAGCCAGCCCGTGGGACGTTGCGGTGCGGGCGATCCGGTCGTTCATCGCCTTGCGCCGCTCGGTCTCCGCGGGCGTGGCCACATGCGTGAGCGGCAGATGCACCGCGGTCAGGACAATGCCCTCGCCCCGCCGCTGACCGCGGACGAACATCCACGGCGTCTTGTCCGCGAGCGCGCATCGGCAGGTGCCGCCAGCCCGATCGGTCAGGCACTGCAGCAGCGTCCTTGAACGCTCGGAGACGGGCCGGGTGACCTCTTCCAGCAGGCCGGGGCGATCCGGATGCCCCAGGTCCGGCCGGGACAGGTTGATCTCTATGCCGTACTCGGTGTGAAACACCCCGTTGGCCATACAACGGACGGTAGAGAGTTCCGGTCAAAGCCGGTAGAGGCACGGCATCGGGCAAACAGCCTGGGGTGCGCATCGTGCTCCCCTTCTCGTTCCCCAGCCGCGAGACGGGTACGGGTACGTACCCGTACCCGTACCCTGTGGAGTGGAGAGGAGTACGACCGTGGCTGATGCCAATGTGCGCATCCCCGAGGATGCCAAGGAACGCCTGGCGGCGATCGCTGCTGCGGAGGGGCTGTCGTTGCGGGCCTATCTGGCCCGGCTCGCGGAGACCCTGCTGACTCCGGCGGAGCGGGAGGCGCGGGCCGAGCAGGCGCGGGCGGCGCTGCAGGAGTGGAACGGCTACGCGCCGAGCACTGCGGAACAACGGGACCTGGACGCGGAGCTGGACCGCCGGCTGGAGCAGGCGGCCGGGCGATGAGCGAGGCGATGCACATCGTCCTGGACGACACGGCGATGGCCGCTGCCGGGCAGGGCAACGTCCTGGCGTCCCGGCTGATCCATCGTGCTCATGCCGAGCCGGACTGGTTTCTGTACGCGCCGGTGTGCTCGCTCATCGAGGCGGATCGGGCCCGGCCGGGGACGGCCGAGCACATCGCGGCGATGCCCGGCATCACGGTGCTCGATCTGGACCTGTCTGCCGCCCTGGCCGTGGCGAGGGAAGCCACCTGGGGCCCGGCCCACGCCCAGTACGCGGCGCAGCCCACGCCGGACCGGCCCGACGGCGCGGTCGTTGCCACCACCGTTCCCAAGCAGTGGGAAGGCCTCCCCGTGCGGGTCCTGGACCTCACACCCTGAGCCGGCCCCGCCGTAGCCCAGCGGCCGGGTCACCGGTGGCCGCGGTCCGCGGCGGGCGGCGGCCCGTGTCGTCGAACTGAGCGATTTCGCGCTCGTACTCGACGGTGATCTCCCCGTAGTAGTTGACCGCGGAGCTGCGGGCGGGGGAGATGTGCGCGAGGACCTCGGCGTCGCCTCGCCGCCGGCGGTGCGCAGTTCCTCAACGGCCAGGCCCATGTACTCGGTGTGCCAGCAGATGACGGCGTTCGTCACGATGGTCAGGCACCACGCCTGCTCGTTTTGCTGGTCGGGCTGGCGGCGGGTGACCTCTGCAGGGCAATGCGGCCGAGAAGTTCCAGGCCCGGCGAAGGAAGCCGTGCGGCACGACGACGAGGAGCCGGTTAACTGGCACCGATACTCCGACACGGAGAAACGATTCAGCGGCATCTAAACGGGTGATATCGCCTCCATGCTGCGTCTCCAGTTCCAGCGCGGGTTACTGCCCAAAAGGACAGAGGCTCCCGGAGCTGAAAGGAAACACGTATGAGCATGCGCACTCTGGCTACTTTCGCAGCAGCACCCGAAGCTACCCCTCACAGCCTTTGGCGTTGGCGCTGCACGGCTGCTGCCATCGCTACAGCCGGAACGGTGATCCTCTCCGCTGTGACTGTCGCACCGGCCAGTGCGGGCGCGGCCCTTGCGCCGCCGCCCGTGTACACCTGCGCAAAGGTGTCCGTTTTCCAAAAGAACGGTCCCGAATATGGAGACTCGATTATTGGCAGTGCCCCCTGTACTCGCCCGAAGGGAACATCCTACCTTCACAACATCGACAACGCTTTCGTCGTCGTAGAAAAGGGGACAGGCGTCAAATATAACTGCAAGGGGACGGAAAACGTCGGCGGGTACCCCCTCTTCAAAGGCGGGCGCTACGACGAAGGCAGGACAAAAGAAACGCTTGTCGCCTCTAGGTGCACGCTGGCCAAGTAGCGCTACCCCTCCACCTCGCGCTGCGCGGCGAGAAGCATCGTGGCGGCTGCTCCCCGAAGGGTGGAGGACATCACGGCCGTCGCGAAGTTCGCGTGGTACAACCGCGAGCGGCTGGGTCTGCTGCGCGTGGTGGAGCGGGCGATCGTGCTGCACGCCATGCGGTGGGACGACGAACTGCGCAGCCCCGAGACTCGGGCGCCCAAGGCGGTCGACCTGACGGAGCGGGAAGGCGACGCCGCGATCCAGCTGTTGGAGTCCATGGCACGCGACGATGTCAGCGACATGCGGGGCCACTACCGCGAAGCCGTCGAAGAACTGCTGGCCGCCAAGGCCGAACACCGTGAACCCCGGTCTGTTGACGAAGAAGCACCGGAGCCGACCGGGCAGGTCGTCGACATCACGGCCGCCCTCAACGCAAGTGTCGAGGCTGCCAAGGCAGGCCGCGGCGAGGACACCAAAGCAGCCACTGTCCACGACCTGCCGAAGAAACGGGCAGCCAAGACCGCGGCCAGGAAGGCGACGGGTCGCAAGCCCCGCTCCGCATAGAGGATCTGTAGAAGTTGGACCCGATCCTCGGCCAGAGTCACCGACAGGTGTCGCAGCGAATCGAGGCCAGCTACGCGCCTGGGGCATGGCGTGGCAGTTCCGCCACGGAGACTCCAAAACTGGCTCGCCACTGATCCTGCCCCATGATGCAGAGAAGACTCCGGTACGCGCGTGGCTGCGAGTGTGCGCCCCCTCGACGCCTCGGCGCGCCGCGAGAAAGGCGTAGTTGTCGGGTATCGACGCCGCTATCGTCCCGACAGCTGGGGTGTCTGCCACACACCCAGGGGAATGCACCGCGAGGGGGGCTCGTGTATTCAACAGTGCGACAGGGCGGCGTGTTCCGGGGGCATTACGCATGTTCTCTGACCTTGGTCATGGTGCTGGTTGCTGCGTTGCTCACCGGTTTGACGGGACGCGCGTCGGCAGCTCCGGTCGGGACGGTCGGTGATCCCGATTTCGAGCAACAGACCAGTCGGACCATTTCTGCTCCATGGGTGGGCGAGGGTCCGGACTACAAGGGCATTGACATCGATCTCGGCTACCAGAAGACGGGGCGGAAGAACGCGTTCATCCGCACCTCCAGCCGCAGCTGGAATGCCGTCACACAGCGGGTGACGGTAAAACCCCAGACGGTCTATTACCTGGATGGCTGGGTGCGAACCTCCGGGAACTACACGACCGGCTACTTCGGGGCACGAGGGATGAACGGCCGCACGGTCGTCCAGAAGAACTACGGGAAGGTGATCAGTAACGGCGCCTACCAGGTTCTGCGCATGGCTTTCAACTCCGGCACCAACACCTTCGTCACGCTCTACGCTGGGTACTACGCTCCGGGCGCCGACTCCTGGGTACAGATCGATGACATCACCCTCGTCGACACTCCCTACGCGGAATGGGCTGGCTACGTGGTAGCCAGCAGCCCGGTCAACGCGGCTCCGCGCGCGGTGACCGCGGTGTGGACGGAGCCGCTCTGGGTTTGCCGTCAGCGGTATCCCGACGACCAGCTCGGTATCTGGGTCGGCCTCGACGGGACTGCCAACAGTTCCAAGGAAAGCCTTGTCCAGATCGGTGTCCTGGCCAACTGCCGAGGCCGGGTAGGCGACCTGTACCCGGAGTACGAAGCATTCTGGGAGGTCATCAACGGGGGCGTTGACACCAAGGCGCAGCCAGTCCCCATCGTCGCCCAGCCTGGGGACGTCATGGCGGCTTCAGTGGTCCGAAGCGCAGCTGATCCTGCCAACTACATCCTCACCCTCGACAACCGGTCCCGCCCAGGACACAGTCAAACCCTCACGCAGAGGGCTCCAGCGGCTCGCTCGGAGAGCGCTGAGGTCATCGCCGAGCGGGGCTTCAGCGCCCCATTCACCGGCACTTGGCCTAAGACCGTCAATGTGGCGTTTTCCTATGTCACCGTCGATGGTTGGCCGCTCTCCGCCTACGACGCACGTCCAGCCCTAGCGCGCCAAGCTGACCCGGGAACGGTGTACGGCCCTACGGCCGCGACCACCGACAGCGGCGGTTACAGCCACTTCTCCGTCACCTCACAATCGGGGTAGCCACTACAGCGCGGACGGATTCGCGTTACGGCCCGCACCGCGGACTCTCTGACGACGAATTGTCGAGCAGTGGTCGTAAGGCGTCTGATGGACTGCCCGGACTCGGTAAGCGGCGTTGACCTAGGTGGTCAGCCTTCGGTGGCACGGCATGGGCAGCTAACTGTCCAGGTACGCCTGGCGATCACGGACGAGCCTGTGCCAGCGGGTGCGTACGGATTCATCGCCGTCGATCCATCGCGGTGGGGGAGGGCAGCGGCAGGTCGGCCATGAAGTGGGCGATTCGATGAAGTGGGCGAAGTCGCCTGTGTCAGCGGTGAGTTCGTGGAGTCGACCGACGGTGGCGGCCAGGCCGTCGGCATCCTTGCGGACGGCGTGTTGGAAGGCGAGGGCCAGTTCCACGAACCGGTGGACGTAGGGCAGGCCCCCGGTGTCGATATCGGGGCGCAGGCCGTGGGCGCGGTCGGAGATATCGGCGCCTCCAGCGTCCCTGATGAGCGCGACGATGTGGGCGAGGAGAGTGTTGGCGCGCTGGTCGAGGCCGACCAAGAGCTGGTGGGCGAAGGCGAGTTCGCCTGGATCGACGCTGAGCGCGGTCAGCCGTTCCTGCTGCTCGGGGAGGAGTTGCGCCCAAGTGCTCGGCTGTTTCTGTTGGTGGAGCCATCGTCCGAGGTCGTCGCCGTCGAACCGTACACCGGGGGCGATGTCGGGCAGGTGGCCGTCGGCGTCGATGAGGTCGGCGAGGACGCGGTAGTGGCGTTGCCAGTTGAGTGGCCAGGGGCAGTTCCAGTCGGGGTCGATCTCTGTCAGCTGTACGGCCCCGGTTGTTGCGGTGTCCTGGTTCTTCCCGAGGCCGCCTGTGCGGCGGGGGTTGGCGAGGTGTTGTCCGATGGGCATCATCTGGTCGTCCTCACCCCAGACGGCGTCCTGACAGGGCGCGAGGTGCCCGGTCGCCCGCCGGAACGATCGCAGCGCGGCCAGCTTGGTCTCCCACGCTTCCTCGCCGGGTTCCCACACCATCCCGGCCTCCGGCGCGTCCAGCAGCGACTTGCGCCGCTCCTCCAACTCCCCGGCCCGCAGCGCCTTGCGCTGCTGGTGCACCCACCGTCCGAGGGGGAAGTCCTTCGTCACCCCGACTTCGGGGACGGCGTAGAGGCCGGTGATGTCGTTCTCTTTCCGCCACCGCAGCAGGGCTTGGTAGCCCTCCAGCCATACGAGGGATTCGGGCCGGTAGACGCGGGTGCGCAGGAACGCCGCGATCGTGGCGGCGTCGCGCGGGCTGGAGAAGTGCGGCAGCGCCGACTCGGCGGCGGCATCGGTGCCGTCGTGCTCCTGGTCCTCGCCGTCGCTCTTGCCGCCTGCGCCGACGATCCGCCCGTCCTCATCGCGCTGGACGTGAATCTTGCGCTTGCCGCTCGTGAGGGCGCGGGAGGCGAGCTGCTCAACGAGTCTCATCGTGGCTGCGCAGGCCTTGGAGGACCGCTACGAGCGGTTTGAAGCTGGCGCTGGCGACCATGTCCTGCGGATCCTCGCCCGGCTCCAAGAACACCGGCACGATGATCCGAGCCACCTTCGTGGAGCCGTCCTTGTTGAGACGGAGCGCCCGGCCGATGTTCTGCACGATCTCGACCTGGGATCCGCGGGTGTCGGCGAAGCAGATCGAGTCGACTCCTCGCTCGCCGGTGATGTCGACGCCCTCGCCGAGTACGCGAACGCTGGCGAGGAAGGCGCGGTGGCCGGTGGCGTCGATGCCGTTGGCGAACTGCCACAAAACCTCCCGCCGCTCACTGATGAGGTGGTCGCCGCACAGCCACGCCGACCAGACCCGGTCCGGCGGAACGTGCCGGCCGGCCTCCAGCTCGTAGAACTCCGCCTCGATCGACGACTTCGGCAGCTTCTCCGCGGCGACCAGGTCGGCGCCTGTGGCGTCGGTGACGTACAGCTCGGCTGCCGTCTGGGGGAGCTTGTCGGCGAAGGCGCGGGCCTCTTCGACCTTCTGGTGGAACGTCATGACGGTGCGCAGGTTGTACGCGGCCGCGTGTTCCAGGAGCGCGGTCTGCAGCAGGGCCAGGCGCCGGCCGCGCTGCGCCTCCTCGGATTCTCCGAGGACGGGGGAGGGGTCGTGGATCTCGAGGACGTCGATCTCGAACCCGGCGAGGATCTCCCGCTCGATCGCCTCGCTCAGTCCGAGTTCCGCGAGCCACGGCCCGTAGGTTCCCTGCGGGTCGTCGGCCATGGACGCGAGCTCCAGCTCCTGGCTGCCGGTGCCCTTCTGGGGTCGGGCCGCGGCGAGGATGCGCGGGGTGGCGGTCAGGTAGAGCCGGAAGTCGACGGGGATCCGGGCGTTGTCATGGATCGCCGCCCACGGACGACCAAGATCACCAGCCGTTCCGTGAGCCTCATCCACGATCGCGAGGTCGA
Organism: Streptomyces sp. NPDC045846; assembly: GCF_056431605.1. Taxonomy (NCBI): domain Bacteria; kingdom Bacillati; phylum Actinomycetota; class Actinomycetes; order Kitasatosporales; family Streptomycetaceae; genus Streptomyces; species Streptomyces sp. NPDC045846. The sequence goes on from NZ_JBWKKJ010000023.1 coordinate 60,469, forward strand.
ACGGAGCCGTCTGCTGCCCGTAGAGGCGTTCTCCGCCCGCCAGGGCGGCCTCCAGCGGCCCACGAACCTTCTGCCGACCGGTCGGTCCTCCGGGTCTTCGCGGCCGACGAGGGAGGCGTACGTGGCGAACACGATGACCGGCCCTGATGCGGCCCACAGGGCGAGCTGGATCGGATTCGTCGTGGCGCGCACGCCCAGGGAGTCGAGGACCACATCGCCCTCGAGCGAGCACACGGCAACCATCGGGGCCCGATGGCCCACCGCCCGCCAGGCCTGGGCGGTCTGTACGAGCAGGTCCAGCGTCGGCACCGTCACGCCGATCCGGCCGCCGGGAAAGCAGTCCAGCGCGCACGAGGCGGCGGTGATGGTCTTGCCCGAACCGGTCGCGGACACGATCGTCCCCCGCACCCCCCCCGCACGGGCACCGAATCTCGTGCAGGAAATCCCACCCACTCCCGGACACGCGCTTTCTGCGCCACCTGGTGCCCCCTGAGCTGAACAGCGGTCATGCCCTCGCATCCTCTGACGCTCAACCCTCAACCCGTGCAGGCTCCTTTGCCGCGCGAGGCCGTGTGTACGACGTCGTTGCCCATCAGGAGGCGGCGATGCCGGAGCAGCTGCTATCGCCCCTGGCCACCGAAGTCGAGCACGACGACCAGGAACTGGAGACCGGACGCCGGGAGGCGATCGACCTGATGGCGCCGCGGGCCTTGCGGGCGTCCCGCAGAGACGTGGAAGCCCTCGATCTCACGACCGAACGCCTGCGCCATCTCCAGGACGCGTTCACCAAAGCGGCCGACGCTCCCGCGTCCGCGCGGACCGCTTCACCGACCAGGACGACGCCGACGCAGTGCGCCCGGTGCGCCAGGGCGACCAGCAGGCGCACCCCCCCCCGCAGGAGGCCTGACCGCATCACGACCGGGAGGTCGGCCACTGAGGGGATCCGATGGTGCGCACCGACGATGCGGTGGACTCCACTGAGTGGAGTCCACCGGCCGGAGTGGAGGACGCGTGTTCGCCACCGGGCGCAAAGTCCCTGTGCGCATCACGCTTCGGTTGCTCAGGTTTCGGCGGATACGGCGTTGTCATGGGGTTCTCCGCTCACAACCAGCACCGCGTCATCGTCCTCTACGGTGAGCGATGCCCGCCAGATTCGTTCCTCCCACTCATGCGGCCAGGCGGTGGCCGCATTCCATTTCACCCCTTCTAGAGGGACTCCTTCGAGATCAACGGACTGCAGGTCAGCCCCTCGAAAGTCGCTGCTCGCTGCTTCCACCGCAGCTACGGCTGCGGCAAGCGCGGCTGCGGCTCGATAGGTCACATCCAGGTCATCCACGACATCTTGGGATACCTCTAGTACGCCGAGCCAGGACACTCCTTCCACGTCGAGGCAAGGCATCAGTTCGTGGACCAGCAGATACCGCGAGTTGCGGGCCTCATGCTCAAGACGTGCGGCTGGTGCCGCGAGATGGCCTTCCACCGCCTCGAGGTAGCCGGGGGCAGTCAGTGCATGAGGCCTCTTGAGCCGAAGCACCTCGCTGATGCCCGCACTCGCCTGAGTCAGAACGACATGGGCGTCAGGCGGGAGCTCCTCGTGCTCAAGGCTCGCCATCAGCTCCCGGACGTTCACGAGAGCATTACCGATCAGCCTGCGAAGGTCCTGCGGCCAGAAGGACTGCATGATGCCCAGGGCCTGCCGCCGGTACTTCAGGCGCAGTGATGCCGGCCGGCGCATGAGGACATTGTCACTACCGGCTTGGGGTGACGTCGGCAGCACCTGCTGTTCGTCGGTCACCGCACCGTCGTCCATCGGGGCAAGACGGCTGAGCACTGCGTGCTGCGTCTGGCGGTGCGCCGAGGCTAGCAGCCGCCCCAGATGCTGGTCGGGATCTCGAAGTTCCGGAGGCCCCCCTCTTCCCATCAGACCGTCATAGATCGCAATCCCCAACTGTTCGTGTGCGGAGGCCAAGAGCACGTTCAGGTGCCGCTCGGCGTCAGGGTCGTTGCTCATCACTCCTCCTCACTGATACTTCCGTGCGGCTGCCCCAGCCCCAGGGCGGCTTTGAGTCCAGCCCGGCCCCGGGCCAGGTTCTGACGTACAGCCTCAGGAGTGATCCCCATGGCTTTGGCGCTCTCTTGCGTGGTGAAGCCGTCCAGATACCAGGCCATCGCGGCTCTCTGTTTGGATGGCAGGTTCAGCAGTAGTTCGATGACCCGACGCTCCTCAGCACCGAGCTCAAGGGCGTAGGCAGGCGTCTGCCAGTGGGCCACGGGGAAGTCGGGCACTTCGGCGCACAGATCTTCCGACTTCACCTGCTGGCGGAGCCAGGAGCGCCAGGCCACCGTCCGCAGCCACGCTTTCGGGAAGTCGATAGCTGTGCCGGGCCTGCACATTTGAGTAAAGGCGTCTTGCGCCACGTCCTGTGCCTCGTTCCAGGAAGCCCCATGCAGGAGCAGAAAGCGCACGAGGTTCGGGAACTCGGCAAAGTGCAGCTCCTCCGCCATCTCCCGGCCGGTGCCAGGTGGAGCGGCCTCTGATTTGCGTTGGTCGGTGACCTGTAGCTCAGTACTGGCTGCGTCCTCCACTCCGATTCCCCCTGTCCCCAACGCAGGAACAGGAGTGACGGTGCGCGCGGGTCCGATGAGGGCGGCACCCGGTGGCAACGCGGTGGTGGGCGATCCGTTCCACCTCATTCTCCAGCCAGTACCTTGCGAGCCAAACACCTATCCGCGCGGTACCCACCAGCGCCAAAGGGGTCACTACAACCACAATCGGGTCCACGGGATCTCCGTCCATCTCAACAGCGGCCACCACGCGTGTCGCCACTGCCCTTGTAGTACAAGGGCGCCGCCGGAACGTGACATTGCGCAGCTCAGGTCAACGGCCCAAATCGAGAGGGGAGTTGGCGACGCGCGCACACGGCAGATGGGGAGGCGCTGCACCACGTGCTGTGTCGCGCCTCCTCCTGGCGGCAGACCCGCCTCGCCGCCCAAGACCGCAGCCGAGCACCTCGGCGAGGTGTTGGGCGAACAGATCTGGCGCGAGGTCGGCATCGGCGGCCGGGACGACACCGAGCCGCTCAGGGCAAAGATCACCATCCTCGAACAGGAGATGGTCGTCCTGGAACTCAAGCTCCAGGACCGGGGCGACGAGTTGAACGCCGCCCGCACGACCACTCATGTCCCAGCTCAACCGCGACCCGCCCTGGCGCCACTGAAAGCGCAGGTCAGGCCCCTGACTTTCTTCCCCGCCCGATAGCCGTGAGGAAGAGGTCCCTCGTCACCGACGGGCGGGCGCCGGACCCCGTCGTCGACCGGCTGGATAGCCGCGAATGAACAGTGCGGTGCCCAGGACAGCGCCGCGGGAGGCCCGCAGGCCATGAGTTTTTCCGGAGGCGGCAGAGCATCTGCTGCGTCAGATGGACAAGGACAAGCCCCACTGACGCAGGCGTCGGGCGCCGAGCTGTCGTGGTGTCCCAGCGCGTGACACTGCTGCGCCCGGTGCCAACGTCCGTGCGTGGTCGGGTCATTCGCTGAACAGCGGCACGTGTGCCGCCTCGATGTCGCTGCGAACACGGTGCGGCCGGACGGGGTGGCGCCACCGCCCTGCGGAATCGCAGGCGATCTGGCGACCACTCTTGCTCGCCCCGAACCCCGCCATCCCGTCGAGCAGTTACGGCACGTTCGTGCAGGCTGCTGATCAGGGCACGCGACGGTGGCGGTGGTGGTAGTGAAGCGAAGCGAGCCATGTGGGCCGGCGGCCCGGTGGGGGGACCCTGGGCCTCCCCTCCCCGTAAGACGGGGCGGCAGTCGGCGCGCGGCCTGCGGCCGGGCCGCAGGGTCAGGGTCCCCGGGTCAGTGCGGTGTGCGGGGCCTCGCGGGCGTCCGCCCGGCAAGGGTGATCATGCGGCGGGGGGAGAGAATCGGTGGCCCCTCACTGGACCAGGCTGGTGTGCGGGTGTCCTCCGTTCGCCGGGCAGGCGTACAGCTGGAGGCGGTTGGCGTCCAGCACCGTGATCCCGGGCGGATTGAACCAGATGTCCTCGGGCGCGCCGGTGGGCTGGTCCTCGTACGGGATCCAACTCGTGGTGTTGCGCTGCCATTCGGATGAGGCGATGGTCAGCAGAGGCACCATCGAGCTCCCGCAGGCCACACAGAACCGCGGCACGGGGTCGGTCAGTCCCCAGCGGGACCAGCCACCGACCTTCCAGCCGGGGGCGTGGGACAGAGCGTCGTCATAAAGCTGCTCCGGGTCGGCCTCGTCGACCACGATGCCCGCTGCCTGCCAGAGCGCCGGGTCCTTGATCTGCTCTCTCAGCTCCTTGGGGAGTTCCCCGTAATGGGGGTACTCGGTGATCTGTTCCGGCGCGAGTACGCAAGGCTTGGGTATGTAAAGGTCCTCGTCCGCTTCGAACGGCTCGGGCGGCGCGGCCAGTGCGTCGGTGACATCCGCGGCGGTCCGCCAGCACACCTCGATCGGAATACTTGAGTCGGGATCGTGCTCCGAGGGGCACCACAGGACCTGCAGCAGGTCGCTCCGCCCGGGCGGCCGCAGCAGGGGTATGTCCCGCGCGTACAACTGGGCCACGGGCACCATGGGGTTAGGCCATTCATGCCCGATGCGGCAGTACAGCCACGGTTGCTGAGCGGGCCACAGCAAGGGCCCGCCGATCGAGCTGTCGTGCACCGTGGGAGAACCGGGGCGCGGGTGCAGCCGTGTTGCGGGTCGTGCGATCGGAGCCAGTTCGGGGAAGACCGCAGTCACCTCGAGCGGCCGTGGCGGAGTTGTGCGAACAAACCTCATGCCAGTGATCTTTCCACCAGCCATTGACAGCCCCCTGCCACTTCAACGGCACCAGCGCGCAACCCGCGACAACGCCCACCCAATCAGCCGGTCAGATCGGTGCCCGCGTGGACCAGGTCGAAGACCACGCGCGACGGGCCCTGACGGGCGGCCGCAGACCGGCTCCCAGGCTCGACCGCGTCAACGAGCCCGTCGACGACCTGGTGGACAAGCTGCGCCGCTACCACGACTGGTTCGGGCTCCTGGCGCCGAAGGCCGATGCGAACAAGGAGAAGGCGGCCCGGCGGCGGGGTGCGGCGGTGCACGGCTTCCGGCTGTGGTCGCGGATCTACCCGGCGACCGGGCGGGAGGGCTATGTGCCGGTGGCGTTCGTGTTCACGGGCAGGACTGCCGCGCAGCGCGCGAGCCGGATGCGGCGCCTGGAGCAGGCGGCGCGCCGCCACTTCGCTGGCACCCGGTACCCGTGGGCCGGGTTCACGGCCGTCGACTACCACCAGGTGGTGCCCGTGGTCGTCACCGAGCTGGAGCGGATCTGTGCCGATCCGGCTGGGGCAGCGGGCAGGGTGTGGCGGCGGCTCGGGCGCGAGGAGTGGCAGACGCTGAGCGAGGCCCTGGACAACCCGGACGGCGAGCGGCTGTACGCGGTGGAGGAGGAGCAGTCCCGCAGGCGGCAGGCGGAACGCAAGGCTGCGGAGCGGGAGGCGCAGCGGCCGGTGTGCACGCAGTGCGGCACCAAGTTCACCGACGAACGCTGGCAGTCAACCCGGCAGTACTCCTGGCACAGCAAGACAGCTGGCCTGTGCGGACCGTGCAGGCCGGAGCACTGGGCCCGGCTCGAAGCCGAACGCGTCGCGCAGCGCGAGGCGGAGGAAGCTGCGGCGCGGGAGGCGGCCGAAGCGGAGGCGAAGAAGAACCGCGGCCTGTTCCGCCGCCGGTAGCCGTGGGCAAGCCCAAGGGGACCCTGGGCAAGCCACCCTCGGACGGCGGCTTGCCCACCCCGGCCGGGGCGCGAGGTGGGCAAGCAGGGCCGGGGCACGGCCGGGGACGCCAAACCCGAGCGCCGTGGACGGCGCCGGCGCCCAGGTCCTCGCGATGTTCTCCGAGCGCTCCGGCGTGTTCGCGGACGCTGAGCGGTGGGCGCTCTGGAGGTGGGAGCGGGCCTGGCCGTGCCGTGTCTACCCAGCCTCGCGGGAGGGTTGCACCGGAAGGGGGCTGAACGGTTGCCTGGACGGTTGTTTTCGGCAGGGGACGGGAGGTGTGACCGAAGGTGTGAACCCCCGGACTCGGCAGCCGATCGTTTGCCCAGGTCAGCCCCCGTGGGCAAGCCCTCCTCGGAAAACGACACCTCTTACCTACGCGATAGCCGAAGGGAAGAGGCCATGTTCCAGGCGGGGCGGCCGGAGAGCGCCTTGCCCGCTGTCACCGCCGGGCGAAAGGATCGACACGACACGGACGTCACGACCGGGGGGGGAAGTACACGGTGAGCAACAAGCTGCTGGCGCCGGACGGATGGCTCGTGCTGGGACGGCCCTGGCCGGAGCAGACCTGAGACGGTTGGGGTGAGTGGACGGTGGCTATTGCCCCGACGATGATCTCGCGCGCCACCGAGGCCGCCCACGCCGAGCCGCGGTTGCGGGCCCCCGGCTGCGGACCGGCCTTCGAGGGGCCGTGGTCCCGGCCGGAGAGCTCCACCGACTGAACCAGCTGCAGAAGGCCATCGGGCCCGGTGTGCCCCCCCAGATGCCGGTGGCCTGCTCCTGCCACTCATCTGACGACCGCGCACACGTAGCGGCACTGGCCGGACATGACGCCGCCACCGCGCTCGGGAGGAACGCGGTGGCGGGTGATGCGACTCCGCCTCACCGGGGCCCGTTCAGTCGGACCCCGGTGAGGCAGCGGAGGTCCGGTTACTTCCAGACCTGGTAGTCGCCGCCGTTGCACGCGTGGGTGTAGACATCGCCCTGATCGTTGCTGTCGAGGCACAGGCGGGTCTGGCGGTTGACGAGCTGCATCCCGTCACCCTTCCAGTTCTCCTCCCACTGCTGGTAGTAGTTCGCTGGGGAGGAGCAGGGCTCGATGTAGACCCGGCCGAGGCCGTTGGAGTCGGCGTACCAGCTGGCGAGGCAATAGCCCTTGAAGTAGCCGTTGTTGGTCGTGATCTTCCACGAGCCGTTGGCGTTCTCGAGGTTGTTCTGCGAGTCGTTCCAGCTGGACGTGAAGTGCTTGCCGTCGAAGATGCCGACGTTCTGGCAGCGCAGCGAGGCCTGTGCGTCGGTGTCGAGCCCGGCGTTGTTATACACGCGGAGGCAGCCGCCAGTGGCCTTGTTGCGCCAGACGATGTTGTCGGATGCATGAGCCGTCGTCGAAACCGCCATCAGAAGCACGGGAACCGACGCAAAGGCCAGCGCGGCGCGGCCCTTGGAAACCGTGAACATTTTCTTCTCTTTCCCCCTGGCGCGAATCCTGGTCCATGCGGACTCGCGCACTCGTCATTGCTCATGAACCGTAGGATCGAAGATCATCAGGGATCAAGGGACTTGATCATAATCTGAGCCTGCATCCACCGCGTGATAGTCGACCTGTGGACGAAGAAATGAGAAGAGGTGCCCGCTGACCTGGGATGATGGAAGTTCCTACGCCCTCATCAGCTCCCACGAAGACCCGATAGCCGCACCGCACCCAGCGACGGGCCAGGCCTCCACCGAGGCCGGCCCCGCCGACGATCACGGCCCGCGCTGTCGGTGGTGCCTGGGAGCCTGGTCGGATGAACGACGGTGACGAGCTGCTGCGCGGCCGGGTGTACGGCCGCGACCACGACGACCCCAATCCGGGCCCGCGGCCGCACCAGACGTAGGCCGCACTGATCGGCGGGCCGCTGGACGGACTGCTGCGCGACTGAAGCTTGGCCGTTTGTCAGCAAACCTTGACGGACGCGAATTAGTGTCAGCGAAGGTTGAGTCCCGAAGGTCAAGGAGGCGCGATGTCCGAGCCCGTCCCCGACGATTTGCGCTGCTCTCGCTGCGGTGTCCTGCCGGAGCCGCTCCTCTGCCTCGGCCACAAGCCCGACGGCACGCCGTCCACCGACATGCCTCCGGCGCTGCTCGCGCTTGAAGCCGAGCTCGGCCTTGCCGAGGACGCGCGCCGCCGGGCCACCGGTGCCGTGCTCACCGATGCCCAGACCGCCGCGATGCTGCGTGCCATGGCCGCCGACCCCGAACTAGTGTCCTGCGCCGGAGATCCGTTGGCAGTAGCGGGCCAGGGAGTCGAGGATTTCTGCGGCTGTTTTGGTCCAGATGAATGGCTTGGGGTTGGTGTTCCAATCCTTGACCCATGCGCGGATGTCGGCTTCGAGGGTTTGCACGCTGTGGTGTGTGCCTCGGCGGATCCTCTGGTCGGTGAGGGAGCCGAACCACCGCTCGACCTGGTTCAGCCAGGATGAGTAGGTCGGGGTGAAGTGCACGTGGAACCTAGGGTGTTTGAGTAACCAGGCTCTGATCGCCGGGGTCTTGTGGGTGCCGTAATTGTCGACGATGAGATGGACCGCCAGGTGGTCCGGGACCGTCTTGTCGATCCGGATCAGGAACTTCTTGAACTACAGGGCCCGGTGGCGGCGGTGCAGCGCGGTGATGACTTCACCGGTGGCGACGTCGAACGCGGCGAACAAGGTGGTCAGTCCGTTGCGCAAGTAGTCGTGGGTGCGGCGCTCGGGCATGCCCGGCCTCATCGGCAGCACAGGCTGGGACCGCCCCAGGGCCTGGATCTGGGACTTCTCGTCCACCGAGAGGACCACCGCGCCCTCGGGCGGGTTGAAGTACAAGGCGACGACGTCGTGGAGCTTCTCCACGAACAACGGATCCGTGGGCAGCTTGAAGGTGTCCGTCAGATGGGGCTTGAGCTGGAACCTCCGCCAGATCCGGCCGACAGTCGACTTTGACAGGCCGCTGCGGTCCGCCATCGAAGAACGCGACCAGTGGGTCGCGTTCTTCGGCATCTCCTCCAGTGTGGCCACCACCACGGCTTCCACCGCATCGATGCCGATGGTGGGCGGCCGGCCGGGCCGGGGCTCATCCACCAGCCCATCCAGGCGCTGGGCCAGGAACCGACGTCGCCACTTGCGGACCGTGTCCGCAGCCACCCCCAGGTTTCGGGCCACCTCTACGATCGGCGGCACCTGTGGACCCGCACACGCCAGCACGATCCGCGCCCGCAGAGCAAGTGACTGCGCCGACGTTGCCCGGCGGGTCCACCGCTCGAGCACCACACGCTCGTCGTCGGCCAGGAGCAACGGCTCCAGCTTCGGACCCCGACGAGGAACTGACGCACCAGCAGCAGAAGTCACACAACAACTAACGACTCACTACTGGCGCAGGACACTAGTAGTGCTTCGTTAGGTCTATGCGTTTGTGCTGATCAAGAGCATGTTGAGATGTATGGATGCGCATGAAGTGGACCGGATGCGGGCGGCGTTGGGACTGTTCGTGGAAGATGTGTTCGCCTCGGTGCCGCGCAAGGATCAGCGGGCCAAGGGCGAGTGCTATCTGCGGGGGCTGATGCTGGACGGCCGTCGCAAGTCGATCCAGCCGATGGCTCAGCGGTTGCCGGACGGAAACATGCAGGCGCTGCAGCAGTTCGTCAATCAGTCGCCGTGGCAGTGGACGCCGGTCCGGCGACGGATCGCCGAGCGGCTGGTTCAGGTGATCGGGCCCGAGGTGTGGGTGGTCGACGATGTGTCGTTTCCCAAGTGCGGGCGGGCGTCGGTCGGGGTGGCCCGGCAGTACTGCGGTGCGCTGGGGGCCTGTGTCTGAATAACTGTCAGAGTTGATCTGTGCAGGGGTTGTCGTGTGGTGGTATGCGTGCCTGCAGTTGGGTGAGGGTGCGGGCCGGGG
>NZ_JBWKKJ010000024.1:0-68687 GCF_056431605.1 Streptomyces sp. NPDC045846
GAGTTGCCTACGCGTCACGACAACAGTCCTACCGGACTCCACCCCGCGAACGGGGCAGAACCCAACAGTTGATCACGACATCACACAGGCCCTAGGTTCCGTGGGGAGATTTCGGCCCCGGGCCGGACAGCCGTACGCTTCTGCCGTACCTCTCCACCCCGCCCGCTACAAGAGCACAGGGAGTCCCCACCGTGGCCAAGCTCACGCTCGCGCAACTCGAGCGCCATCTTTTCGCGGCGGCGGACATTCTGCGTGGCACCATGGATGCCGCCGAATACAAGGACTACATCTTTGTCCTGCTGTTTCTGAAGCGGGTCAACGACGAGTTCGAAGCCACTCGCGAGCAGATCATCTCGACGGAGATCGACAAGGGAAAGACGCAGGCTGACGCCGAGAAGGAGGGCGTGAACCCGGACAAGTACGAAGTCCGGAGAGTCCTGTATGTCCCTCCGGCGGCGCGCTGGGACGTGCTGAAAAACGCGGTCGCCGATGTCGCCACACAAGCCCTTCAACCCGCTCTCGACGCGCTGGAAGCACACGAGAGCAATGGCCTGACCGGCCTCTTCCAGCACGTCAATTTCAACCGAATCGGCGGCGGCTCGGGCAGTGGCGAAGCCTCGGTAAAGCTCGCGGACCAGCGCCTGTCCGCACTGATCCAGCACTTCGACACACTGCGCCTGCGCGGGGGCGACTTCGAATTCCCCGACATGATCGGCGCCGCATACGAATACCTGATCAAGGAATTCGCGGACTCGGCAGGCAGCAAGGGCGGGGAGTTCTACACCCCCCGAGCCGTAGTGCGGATGATGGTCGAACTCGCCCGCCCGCAGGCCCCATTGAAGGTGTACGACCCATGCGTGGGATCCGGCGGCATGCTGATCCACGCCAAGGAGTACATCGAAGAGCACGGCGGCGACTCCGAGGACCTGTTCCTGGCGGGCCAGGACGCGAACAGCGGGTCATGGGTCATGGCCACGATGAACATGCTCTTCCACGGCGCGAACGACCCCGAACTGCACACCGGCGACACCCTCAGCAATCCGCTGCACACGCGACGTGACTTCGATCTGGTCCTGAGCAACCCGCCGTTCTCGATGGACTACAGCAAGGCTGCCATCGAGGACATCGAGGAGCGGATGCCGTACGGGGAGACCTCGGAGCGCGGCAAGGCCGATCTGATGTTCCTCCAGCACATGCTGTCGATGGTGCAGGGCTCCCGGCACGGCTCCGTGTTCACGGTGATGCCGCACGGCGTCCTCTTCCGCGGCAGTTCGGAGCGGGACATCCGGGCGGCGCTGATCGAGGCAGACCTGATCGAGGCCGTCATCGGCCTCGCGCCCAACCTCTTCTACGGGACAGGCATCCCTGCATGCGTACTGGTGCTTCGCACGGCAGGCACGAAGCGGGCCGACCGGGCGGGCCATGTCCTCTTCATCAACGCGGACCGGGAGTACCACTCGGAGCGCGCACAGAATGTGCTCCTGCCCGAACACGTAGAGAAGATCGTGTCCACGTTCCACGCGTCGGAGCACAAGGACGCGGCGTTCGCCCGCCTGGTCCCGAGCTCGGAGCTCGCCGAGAACGACTACAACCTCAACATTCGCCGATACGTGGACAATACGCCACCCCCGGAGCCCCAGGATGTGCGGGCCCATCTGAGCGGCGGGGTGCCGCGCGCCGAGATCGTGGCGAAGAGCGGGCTGCTCAATGCCTACGGAATCTCGGTCACCGACCTGTTCGCGGAGCGGGACGGCGATACGGCGTACGTCGACTTCCTGCCGGAGGGCGAGCGGCCGGATGCGGCGCGCCTCGGGGAGTTGGCGGCCGGGCGGGAGGCGGCACTGCGGACGGCGTTCGACGAGTGGTGGACAACGGAATCAGATCTGATTGCCGACCTGACGCCGCCACACGACGGCGACGACCGGACGGAGGGCGAGCGACGTGCGCAACTCGCCCGCCTGCGCGCCGACCTGCTCAGCTCCTTCACCAGCCGCCTCGGCAAGGTCGAGCTGCTCGACCGGTATGCCCTTGACGGTGCCGTCGCGGGCTGGTGGCACGCGGCGAAGTACGAGCTGATGGCGCTGGCCGGCAACGGCTTCGGCGGCGTGATCGACGGCTGGGTCGAGACGGTCGAGACGATGCTCGAGCCGGACCGGGATCCGCGGACGGGCGGCGCGCGCAAGCGGTCGGGGGCTGAGCGCCGGCAGGCGTACGACCACAAGGTGGTGGCGGCGATCGCCCCCGAGTTCCTGGAGAAGCTGGCGGCGGCGGACGCGCTCAAGGCGGAACTGGACGGCAAGTGGAAGGCCCACCAGGACGCGGAGGCGGCAGCGAAGTCGGCCGACGCCTCCGGCTCGGACTCCGGCGAGGACGACGCGGAGTCCGAGTCATCGCCTGCGGAGCAACTGCTCAGCGCGGACGAGGTGGCCGCGCTCAAGAAGAGCCGCACGAAGGCGAACGCGGCGGTGAAGAAGCTGGAGGACGGCTTCTGGCCGCTGGAGTCTGCGCGGCGGCCGTCGAAGCCGGTACGGGCGGCTGCCGAAGTGGAGCCAACTCCGTTGCAGGCCACGCTCCTTGACGTTCCGGTCCCGGAGGCGAGTACCGAGAAGAAGAAGCCGGAGCCTGGCCTAACCCAGGCCCGCAAGGCCGTGGCCACGGAGGCGGATGCGCGCGAGGTGGTACTCGGCATCCTGCGGGCGGATCTGGCGGCGACGCTGGAGGGGCATGTGGTGCGCCGACGACGTGAGTTGGTGTCGGCGTATCGCATGTGGGAGGACAAGTACGGGGTGTCTTTGCGGGACATTGAGGCGGCGCGGGCCGAAGCCTCGACGAAGCTGGAGAACTTCCTGAGGGAGCTTGGTTATGGAGCGTAAGCGCTGGAAGGAAGTTCCGCTCCACTCGCTCCTGGAAGGAGGCATTCGGAACGGTTTCTCACCTCTGGAGAGCCAAGATTGGACTGGCGTACAGATGCTGGGGCTCGGCTGCCTGACTGCAGACGGGTTTCAGCCGCGCCAACTGAAGAACGCTCCGAGCTCTGTATCTCCCCAGCACCCCGCGATCCTCCGCGATGGAGATCTGCTAATTAGCCGGGCCAACACCCGAAATCTCGTAGGGCTTGCAGGTATCTATCGCGATACAGGCACACCCTGCATCTACCCAGACTTGATGATGCGCCTTCGCCCATCAGGCGCATGCATTCCTGAATACTTGGAGGCCGTTCTCCGCTCGCCGACGCTTCGCCAGCAAATTACAGGTCGAGCTCAGGGTACTTCAGAAAGCATGGTTAAGATCTCTGCCGAGATGATCCGATCACTCCCAGTTCCGTTGCCATCTCTTGCTCAGCAGCAGTACATCGTCGATGCGCTTAGCGCTGTTGATGAGCACATCTCTATCGAATCACTGGCGATGCTCAAAGAGATCGCTATTTGGGATGCAGTCGCCAATGACCAGGTAGGCGATCACGCACGGCGCTTTGGGACTGTGCGCCTAAAGGATGTTTGCGAACGAGGTGGCGAGTACGGCAGCAACTCTCCAGCTGTCCCAGCAAGCGACCAGCTACCGCGGTATGTCCGCATCACCGATATTGACCAGAACGGAAATTTGTCCAAGGACTTGTCCTCCGCTGTCAGCGTGCCGTGGGAGCAAGCAAGACCCTACATTCTCCAAGATGGCGACTTGCTGATCGCACGTACCGGCTACACAACAGGAAAGTCCTACCTGTATCGGGAAGCCGACGGCCTCTGCGCCTTTGCTGGATATCTGGTGCGCTACCGACTGGACCAGTCGCGAATTCTCCCTGCCTACGCCTTCATGTGGACACGAGCCAACGCCTTCAAACAATGGGTTTCCCAGAATGTACGAGAGGTCGGCCAGCGCAACATCAGCGCTCGCGAATACAACCAACATCGCTTGGCTGTACCGCCGCTTGAGGTGCAACATGAACTGGTCAGTGCCTGGCAGGAGGCCCGAGCTGCGTTCCAACTCCGTCAGCAACAAATCGACCGGCTGCTGACGTTGAAGCAGGCTCTCGCTGACGACCTACTGCGAGGTGCAGCCCGATAGTTCGGGTAAATCGTCCCGGGAACCGATCGTCGCTCCGCACTCGACTACGCCCCGCCCGGGCGTAGCGTGGTCGAAAGACATTCTTGCGCGGGGGTGGCCATGCAGTTCCATGAAGAACCCAGCATCGGGGACCGAATTGCCCGGCTGCGGCTGCGACGGAAGCTGACGCAGGAGGGGCTCGCCGAGCGGGCAGGGCTCTCCGTTGATGTCGTACGCAAGCTAGAACAAGGTGTACGGCAGACGGCCCGGCTCACCGCGATCAACGCACTGGCCCAGGCCTTGGACGTGGAGCCGTCCATGCTGGTCGGGCAGCCCGTGACGTTCGAGGTGCGTAGCGAGGAGGACCAGCCGTCCGTCCTGGCTCTGCGGCAGGCTATCTCTCCTATTTCCGATTTGCTCGGCGAGGACCCGGACCCCGAGGATCCACCTCGCCTCACTGAGCTCCAGGATTCGTTGCGGTCCACAGAGCGGATCCGGCGAGAGGGGCGTATGGGCACGATCGGAGTCCTGCTACCTCAGTTGATCTGCGACGCCAAGGCCGTAACACGGGACCGCGATGGCCTTGTCGCTGCCGCAGCCCAGTCCGTTCTCGCCGAGGCCTACCAAGTCGCTGCGACGATGCTGGCTGCGCTCGACAAGGAGGACGCAGCTTTCACCGCTCTGGAGCGGTGAATGGACGCCGCCAAAAAGGGAGATGATCCTCGCCTGGAGATCGTCGGCATCTCAAGCCTCGCCTGGATCTTCACTAGGCATGGACGGCTCACAGAGGCTTTGCGCGCTGCCCGCGCCGTCCCGGACCTGGAGTCGCTGCCCCCTACCTGGCGCGCCCGGTTCCATGTCGACCGTACCCTCGCCCACGCGGAGTTGAACAAGGACGACCACGCACTCCAGGCACTGCTCGTCGACGAGAGAGCCGCACCGGAGTGGATGCGCTACCACGCGACGAGCCGTCACCTCGTCGCCGATCTCAGAGGGCGGGAGCGGCGCCGCACATCGCCCCTCGCAGAACTCGCCAACCGGCTCGACCTCGACAGCTAGGACACCCCGTCCTAGCTGCTCCGTACAGTGGTACGACTTGTCACTGTGCGTGCAAGGTGGCGCCCCTTAGCGTTACAGCCCCGCCAGGCACGGCGGACCCCGCAACCGCGTCCAGGCGGCCCGGGGGACATGGCCCACCTGAGGAAAGCAGGCAGACATGCCGCACTTTATCGCCCGCCTCATCGAGCCGTTGCTCAGACTCCTGCTGCCCGCCCAGGGACAGCACCGGCCCATCGCGTCGCCGCCTCGCACCGACCCCAGCTCTGCCTGGCACCAGGCCCACGTCACGGGGCTGGCCGCGCACGGGCTCCTCCGCGGCGAGGACAGCCTCCTCGTACGCCCCTACCTCCTCGCCCACGAGGCCGCCGAACAACTACTTCGGCGTCAGCCTCGCCGGGCGCTGTGGCTCGCCACCCACGGGATCGGCATCGGGCCCCGCTGAATCCACGGGACGGAGGTGGTCGCGTAATGGCGCGGCACATCGCCCCCACCCGGCTCCTGCCCTGGACCGGACCCGAGGGCAAGCCCTGCTATCTGCTCACCGACGAGGTCGGCGGCGGATACGTCTCCCGGATCGCCGACAACATCGAGGCCGTGCAACTCGGGATGGGCACCGAACTCCTCAGCCACGCAGGGGAGTTGCTCGGCGAGCCCAAGGTGGGGCCCGGAGAGTTCCACTACCTCTCCGCCCGTCTGACCGAAGCCCTCCACGACGTCCTCCGCGTCGCCGAGAGCCGCGGCGACCGGCTGTCCGCATTCGACGACCGCGACGCGGACGACAACGAGGGCGCCGAGGACGACCGGGACGAACTGGGCGCAGGCAACCTAGACGGAGACTGAACCCGGCCCCGAAGCCCCGGCCGCCACCAGCGGCTTTGGCCCGATCATGCCCATCCGCGCCACACCCGTCGCACAATGGTCGAACGAGGGGCGGTCGAGTCGGGTGAGGGGTACGGGGCGTGGCGCGGAGAGAGACCGAACTGGTCGAGGTAGAGCGGCCGTTCGTTCAGCAACTGGAGTCGATGGGCTGGACGCATGTCCGGGGTTCCGAGCTCGCCGAGAGTGATGGCCGCTCGTACACCGAGGTGATCCTGAAGAAGCGCCTCGCCCGCGCTCTGCGCCGCGTGAACCGGCTGCCCGGCAGCGATGCCGAGTGGGTCGAGGACGAGCACGCCGAGCGGGCGATCGAGAAGCTGGCGCGGGTGTCCGTCGGGCCCGGCGGCAGGGATCTGCTCGCCGCCAACTTCAAGGCCACCGAGCTGCTTCTGCACGGGGCGGGCGTGCGCGGGCATGAGGTTCACCACAAGTCGCGCGAGGACACCCCGGTCCAGTTCATCGACTGGGCCATCGAGGACGAGGAGCGGATCAAGGAGCGGAATGAGTTCCTCGTGGTCTCGCAGCTGCGCGTCCGCACCGCGAGCGGGCATGCCGGGCATGAGGAGGTGCCCGACCTCGTCCTGTTCGTGAACGGCATCCCTGTCGCCGTCGTCGAGTGCAAGAGCCCCGACCTCCAGGACCCGATCGGACTGGCCATCCGCGACCTGCGGGCGTACACAGGCAATCCGATCGAGTACGACACCAAGGAGCGAGACCAGCAGGCGATGCCGCGCGGCATTCCCGAGCTCTTCAAGACCACGCAGCTGCTCATCGCCGCCGCCGGCGAGACCGCGCACCTGGGCACCATCTCCTCGCGCGAGCGTGACTATGCGCCGTGGCGCAGCGTCGAGCCCGACTACGACCGACCTGCGGACCTGCGGGCCGTCTTGCGTGAAGTAGACGTAAAACCAAGGCTTTTGGAGGCCGGGGAGGACCCCTCAGAGCAGCAGCAGCTCATCGCCGCCGTCCTCAAGCCGGTGAATCTCCTCAACATCCTGAGGCATTACGTCTTCGGGCTGCCCGTCAAGCAGAAGAAGCGGGCTGGGGGCAGCGGACGGGCTCCGGCGCGGCACGCCGAGGAGCTACCGAAGGTCAAAGCCGTCTGCCGGCATCAGCAGTACAGGGCTGTCGAGAAGATCGTCGAGAAGCTGCGCACCGGCCGCACGCCCCTCTCCCCCGGCACCACCCACGACGAGCGCGGCGGCGTCATCTGGCACACCCAGGGGTCAGGCAAGAGCCTGACCATGGCGTTTCTGGCCCGCCGACTGCACATGAGCCAGGACCCGGCGCTGAACGCCTTCACCGTCCTCGTCGTCACCGACCGCACTCAGCTGCAAGATCAGCTGGCGGCGGCGCTGCGGACCGGGGAGCGGTCGGTGAAGGTCGCCAAGAGCCAGACCGATGTCGAGGGCATGCTGCGCGAAGGCGGTCGCCATGTCGTCTTCACGACGATCCAGAAGTACGGGATCGCGGGGCTCGGGTCCGGCGGGGACGGGGACGACCGGTCCGACGCCGACGCCTACAACGGCGTACGACGGCGGATCGAGGCCGGTGAGGATCCGGCCGAAGCCTCCGATCCCACGGACGGGAGAGCCCCTCGCTTCGCCTTGTGCACGAAGTCGGAGAAGGTCCTCGTCCTGGTCGATGAGGCGCACCGCTCGCACACCTCGCTCCTGCACGCCTGCCTGCGCGACGCCGCCCCCAATGCCGTGCGCATCGGCTTCACGGGTACGCCGATCATGCAGGGCAAACTGAACGACACCGAGCGGATCTTCGGGGACTTCATCGACAAGTACCGGATGGCGGAGGCAGAGGCCGACAAGGTCGTCGTGCCGATCCGGTACGAGGGGAGAACCGGGCCCGCCGACGTACGAGACGGGGAGGACCTCGACGCCCGGTTCGAGAACCTGATCGCTTCCCGGACCGAGGAGCAGAAGAAGGCTCTTCGCAAGAAATACAGCCAGCCCAGCGAGCGCGATGTCGTCGAGTCGGTGACGATGATCCGGGCCAAGGCGAAGGACATGCTGGAGCATTATGTTCAGCATGTCCTCACCGGGGGATTCAAGGCCCAAGTGGCCGTGGTCAGCCGCCAGTCCGCAGTCGAGTACCGGCACGCGCTGCGGGATGTGCGGGCCGAGCTCTTGGAGCGCGTAGCCGATTTCGCACCCAACGGACGCCTGCCCGAGCGGCTGAGGGGCAGAGAGGTCAAAGACTTCCAGAGCGACGACCTGCTTCTGTACTGGGCCTGGAAGTACCAGGCCGTCATCCGGCGCATGGAGTTCGTACCGGTCATCTCGGCCGGTGGCGAGAAGAAGGACGGGCTCTGGCGCGAGTGGACCGACGAGGCGCGGCAGAAGAAACACATCGAGCGGTTCCTCGACGAGTTGCCCGAGCTGCCCAGGGACAATCCGTGGGCGGTCACCCAGGTCCCCGAGCCGAATCCGCCGCGGATGGGCATGATCGCCCTGCAGCCGTGGAGCACTCCCGCGCCCACAGTCGCCAAGACCGTGGCGGATGAGGCTCCCGTCACCTTCCTCATCGTGAAGTCGATGCTGCTGACCGGCTTCGACGCCCCGGGTGAGCAAGTACTGTACCTGGACCGCCCGATCCGGGACGCCGAGCTGCTCCAGGCGGTGGCCCGTGTCAACCGTCCTGCGCCGGGCAAGGAAGGCGGCCTGGTCGTCGACTACTACGGCGTACTGGCGCCGCTCAGCGACGCACTGTCGGGGTACGGGAAGGAGGCGCCCGCCGTACGTGCCAGCCTGCGGGACGTCGAATCGGCCGTGGAGGACACCCGGGGCGCAGCCGGGCGCGTCGACGAGTTCCTGGCGAGCAAGGGCATCACCGATCTGGACACCCGTGGCGGTCGAGCCCGCGCCATGCTCACCCTGAGCGATGAGGACGACCGTGCGCTCTTCGACAAGAGGCTCGGCGAGTTCCTCGGCTCGCTGGAACGTGTGCTGCCCCACGAGAAGGCCCTCGGATTCGTCGGCGACGCCAGGCGCTGGGCGCTCCTCCAGCAGCGTGTGCGCCGGCACTACCGGGATGCTCCAGGCGGTCAGTTCAGCCTACGCGGTTACGGGCGCAAGGTGCGGGCCCTGATCGCCGAGCATCTGGAGGCTCCGGAGATCACCCAGGTCATCCCGCCCGTCTCGATCCTCTCGCCTGCCTTCGACACCGACGTACGCAGCATCGAGGACCCTCGCGAGGCGGCAGCCGAGATGGAGCACGCTCTCCGCTTCCATCTGGAGGAGCGTGTTCGCAGGGAGGACGAGGAGAAGTACAAGCAGCTGTCGAAAGCACTCGAAGAGGTGCTGAAATCCATCGATGAGCGATGGAAGCTGGACCAACTCGCCGATCTCATCGACACAGCCCGACAGGAACAGGACGACGACCCCCTGCTGGCCGGGCTCGGTCCGATGGAACGGCGGGTGCACACATGGCTGCGAAGTGGCCTCAGCATCTCGGACGCCTTCGACCTACCGGAGCCGGAGGAACTGCTGAGACTTTCCACTGGGGTGTACGAGGTCGTACGGGACCAGGTGTGCCGGGTCTCCTACCGCGGTGAGTCCCGGCACATGTCGCGGCTGACGTCGCATGTGGTCGAGCGACTGCGTGAGGACGGACTGGCAGCGAG
The DNA here is from genome assembly GCF_056431605.1 of Streptomyces sp. NPDC045846. Classification (NCBI taxonomy): domain Bacteria; kingdom Bacillati; phylum Actinomycetota; class Actinomycetes; order Kitasatosporales; family Streptomycetaceae; genus Streptomyces; species Streptomyces sp. NPDC045846. The sequence continues at coordinate 9,614 of NZ_JBWKKJ010000024.1, forward strand.
GTCGGGGGACGTCGAAGACGTGCGGGACGTCGCCCGGCATCTGGTGAGCCTCGTCCAGGAGAACCTTCAGGGATTCCGGACCGAACGGTAGGCACAATTGCCTCTGTGACCGACGCCCCGACCGCTCTCGTGGACGGACAGCTCCTCAACGTGGGGGAGCTGCCGCTGCGCGTGCGGGTCAGCTCCCGCCGCACCCGGCTCGGTCTAACCGTCGAGCGTAACGGTACGATCACCCTTCGGGTGCCCGAGGAGTGCTCTGCCGGGCGCGCGGAGGAGTTCGTACGCGCGCACCGGTCCTGGATCGAGGAGAAGTCCCGGGTTCGGGACCGCTTCCGTCCGGCGCACCCGTCCCGGGCGCTCGTCGACGGGGCCGTCTTCCGCTATCTAGGACGCGAATACCGGCTCCTTCTGGACGACTCGGGCGGTGGGCCGGTGCGCTTGGCCGCAGGGCGGCTGAGGCTGGACCGGACGCTCGCGGCCAACGGGGCGGCGGGCCGGGACGCGATCATCGAGTGGTACCGGAACGCCGGAATGACATGGGCCGCAGGGCGGCTGCAACCGTGGGCTGCCCGGATGGCCGTACCCGAACCAGCAGTCGACGTACGAGGCCTGGGACAGCGGTGGGGTGTCTATACACCGAGTGAGGCAGGCACAGAGGGACGGATGTCCCTGCACTGGGCCGTTTTCCAGCTTCCGATACGTCTCGTGGACTACGTGATCGCTCATGAGCTGGCGCACCTGCGGGTTGCCGGGCACGGTCCCGACTACTGGCGTCTGCTGCGTCGGGCGCTCCCTGAGTGCGAGCGGCTGAAGGCGGAACTGGACGACATGGGGCGCAGGGTGTGGCTCGGCGACGGAACGGAGCTCCAAGGCTGACAAGACCCCGGCCTCCCGGGATCAGACCACGGACGAGATCCGTGTCGCATATGAGCGGGCGGGTCGAGGTCCGGGCGGATTCGGGAGTGTGAGGGAGCGCGCGGATTGGGCGGTGCGAAGGGGCGGGCGGCCTGCGCTCACGGGCGGGGGGTCTGCTCCGCCCCACCCGTCAGCCGCCCGAACGCCTCCAGGTTCCGCGTGGACTCGCCCCGCGACACCCGCCACGCGTACTCGCGCTTGATGGCGGAGGCGAACCCCAGCTCAAGCAGGGTGTTGAAGGCGCCGTCCGCCTCCTCAAGGACGACCCCGAGCAGCCGGTCGAGCTCGTCCGGGGTCACGGAGGCCAGCGGTAGCTTGCCCGCCAGGTACACGTCCCCGAGCTGGTCGACCGCGTAACCCACCCCGTACAGGCGGAGGTTGCGTTCGAGGAGCCAGCGGTGGACGGCCGGTTCGTTCTCGTCGGGGTGGCGCACCACGAAGGCGTTCACGGAGAGGGAGTGGCGACCGACCCGCAGCGAGCAGGTGGTGGAGAGCTTGCGCGTGCCCGGCAGGGTCACGACGTACGCTCCGGGCTCCGGGGACTCCCACGAGAGCTCCGCGTCCTTGAGGGTCGCCTCGATGACCTGCCGCACGTCAGCCATGACGCGAGCCTACGCGAAGCCCCCCGGCCCGGCCGGAGCCGCCTCAGCCGTGCGAGCGCACCCGCCGCCGGTGCTCCTGCACCGCCGCCGTGTACACGTCCGCCGTCGCCGCGGCGGCCGTCCCCCAGCCGAAGGACTGGGCGTGCCGGGCGGCCGCGTCGCCCATGCGCCGCACCAGCGCGGGGTCCGCCACGAAGCGGTGCAGCGCGGTCGCGTAGTCCTTGGGGTCGTGGCCCCGCACCAGGAAGCCGGTCGAGCCGTCCCGTACCGCCACCGGCAAGCCGCCGACCGACGCCGCGACCACCGGGGTTCCGGCCGCCTGCGCCTCGATGGCGACCAGCCCGAACGACTCGCTGTACGACGGCATGACCAGGACGGACGCCGCCCGGAACCAGTCCGCGAGCCGGTCCTGGCCGACGGGCGGCTTGAACCGTACGACGTCGCAGATGCCGAGCTTGGCCGCCAGCTTCTGCAACCCCTCGGGCTTGGCCAGGCCGCTCCCGGACGGCCCGCCCACGATCGGCACGATCATCCGCGTACGCAGCGAGGGGTCGCGCTCCAGGAGTTCGGCCGCCGCGCGCAGCAGGATGTCCGGCGCCTTCAGCGGCTGTATGCGGCCCGCGAAGAGCGGGATGAACGCGTCGCGGGGCAGCCCGAGCCGGTCCCGGGCGGCGGCCCTGCCGTCCGCCGGGCGGAAGCGGTCGAGGTTCACGCCGGGGTGGACGACGGCGACCTTGCCGGGGTCCGCGTCGTAGAAGCGGACGAGTTCGTCGGCCTCCTCGGCGGTGTTGGCGATCAGCCGGTCCGCCGCGTTCACGATCTGCGTCTCGCCGATGACCCGCGCGCTCGGCTCGGGGGTGTCGCCCTCGGCGAGCGCCGCGTTCTTGACCTTGGCCATGGTGTGCATGGCGTGGACGAGCGGCACCCCCCAGCGTTCGGCGGCGAGCCAGCCCACGTGGCCCGAGAGCCAGTAGTGGGAGTGGACCAGGTCGTAGTAGCCGGGCCGGTGGTGGGCCCAGGCCTGCATGACGCCGTGGGTGAAGGCACAGAGCTGGGCGGGCAGCTCCTCCTTGGCGAGCCCTTCGTAGGGCCCCGCGTCGACGTGCCGGACCAGCACCCCGGGCGCCATCTCCACGGCCGGCGCGAGGCCGCCCGTGGTGGCCCGGGTGAAGATCTCGACCTCGATGTTGATCGCGGCCAGTCGCTTGGCGAGCTCGACGATGTACACGTTCATGCCGCCCGCGTCGCCCGTCCCCGGCTGGTGCAGCGGAGACGTGTGCACGCTGAGCATGGCGACCCGGCGCGGCTTGCGGTGACCGCCGGGCAGCCGGAGCCGGGGCGGCCCCGCCAGGGTGCCGGCGAACCGGGACACGTACTGGCTCACGTCGAGGCCCTCCTCGGCTCGGGGCACTGCCTTCGGACGTGGAGCGGGCACGCGGACACACGGACACGCCCCTCCAAAGCCCCGAACACCGGAATCCGCCCTTTCATTTCCACTTTGCCAAAATGTTGCCGGATCCTTCGGCCGGGCCCTTCGCGGCGGCGCTCGTCGCCGAGGGGCGGAACGCGGCGGCGAGGCGTCGTCGCAGGCGGGCGGGGCGGGGCGGCGGGGCGTCGTCGCAGGCGGGCGGGGCGGGGCGGCCGCCCCGGCGCCTACCCTCGTCCCATGGCTCCACCCGCCCCGTCCGCGAAGCGCCCCGTCGGCACCGTCACCCGCGGCACCACCAACCCGAACCGGCTGCGCCGCATGGACCGCTGGATCGCCGACGCGCACGGGGCCGCGCTGCGCCGGGTGCCCGCCCCGGTCGCCGTCGACCTCGGGTACGGGGCCGCCCCCTGGACCGCGGTGGAGCTGCTCCAGCGCCTGCGCACCGCGGCCCCCGCCGTCTCGGTGGTCGGCATCGAGATCGAGCCGGCCCGGGTCGCCGCCGCCCGGCCGTACGAGCGCGAGGGCCTCAGCTTCCGCCACGGCGGCTTCGAGGTGCCGCTGGCCGAGCCGCCGATGCTGATCCGCGCGGCCAACGTGCTGCGCCAGTACGACGAGGCCGAGGTGGCCGCCGTCTGGGCCCGGCTGTGCGCGCGGCTCGCGCCGGGCGGGCTGCTGGTCGAGGGCACCTGCGACGAGATCGGGCGCCGCCACGTATGGGTCGCGCTCGACCGCTCGGGCCCCCGCACGGTGACCTTCGCGACCCGGCTCGGCTCCCTGGAGCGCCCCTCCGACCTGGCCGAGCGGCTGCCGAAGGCGCTGATCCACCGCAATGTGCCGGGCGAGCCGGTGCACGCCTTCCTGCGCGACTTCGACCGGGCGTGGGCGGCGGCCGCCCCGTACGCCTCGCTCGGCGCGCGACAGCGGTGGATCAGGTCCGTGCGGGATCTCTCGGCGGACTGGCCGGTGGTGGACGGCGTACGGCGCTGGCGCCAGGGCGAGATCACGCTGAACTGGGCCGCGCTCGCGCCCCGTTGACGCTCTTCTCGCGCTCTGTCGAGTCGGCTCGCATGCCCCGGTCCCCGTTCCGACCGGCGCCGGGACGGACGTTGTTCGCGTCGTCGTACGAGTGAACTGCCGTGGCTGGTGGAACGCGTGGAGCTCCGCGTTCGTCACACGAGAGGGATGCGCGGAGGAACGCGCAGGGGGATGTGCCCGCTTAGGTGCCCTTGCGCCTCTGTCGTTTTGACGGAGGCCGTGGCAGCATCGCGGACACGGTGTGATGTTACTGACGGTAAATCACATCCAGACTGACCGGTGTTCCGGTGTGGGGCCGGGGTTGGCTGGAGGGGGAGTTGACAGTGCTGAAGAAACGCCGGTTGGCGGCCGCGATCGCCTTGGTGTGCGCCTTGACGGCGCTGGCCGCGCCGGGCACGGCGTTCGCCGACCCGACGCCGAACCCGTCGGCCACGGCGCCCGCGCAGCCGCGGACGCTGGACGAGGTGGGCAAGGAGATCGACGACCTGTACCGCCAGGCGGCCGCGGCCACCGACGCGTACAACCTCGCCGAGGAGCAGACCAAGCAGCAGTCCGCGCAGATCGTCCAGCTGGCCCAGGAGATCGTGAAGGGCCAGGAGAAGATCAAGCGCCTGAAGGACCAGGCGGGCGCGACCGCGCGGATGCAGTACCGCAACGGCGGTCTGCCGCCCGGCGCGCAGATGATGCTCAGCGGCGACCCCGAGACCTTTTTCGACGGGGCCGACGCGCTGCGCCAGGGCCAGCAGGCGGCCCAGGGTCTGCTGGGCGGGCTGAACCGCACCCAGGCCGACCTGGCGGCGTACAGCAAGGACGCCACCGCCCAGTGGAAGAACCTGGAGGACAACCGGGTCAAGAAGGAAGCCGCGAAGAAGGACATCACCGAGAAGATCGCGGCGGCCGAGAAGCTCCAGTCCCAGCTCAAGGAGCAGGAGAAGCAGCGCCTGGCCGAGCTGGAGCGGAAGAAGGAGTCCGACTCCCAGACGGCCTGGCTGAGCACGGGGATACTGAAGGAGATCAACACCGGCGCGAGCGACCAGGGCAAGAAGGCCGTCAAGTTCGCGACCGACCAGATCGGCAAGGCGTACGTCTGGGGAGCCGCAGGTCCCGACACCTTCGACTGCTCGGGGCTCACCTCGCAGGCCTGGCTCGCGGCCGGGCATCCGATCCCGCGGACCTCGCAGGAACAGTGGGCGCAGCTGCCGCACGTCTCGATCAAGGACATGCGCCCCGGCGACCTCATCATCTACTTCGCGGACGCGACCCACGTCGGGATGTACATCGGCGACGGGGCGATCGTGCACTCCCCCCGGCCCGGCCGGAACGTGACGATCACGGGAGCGGGCACCATGCCGATCCTCGGCGTCGTACGCCCCGACAAGTAGGCGCCCCATAGCGGGGTGATCCGGGCGCCCGCGTCCCCGTGCAGGCCGCCACCGCTCCCCGCGCGGGCCGCTCCCGCCCGGGCCCCGCGCCGTCGGCCGGTCCGTCCGGCGCGTTCGGGCGGGCAGTTCCGGGGCGACCGGGCGGGCAGTTCCGTACCGGTGGTACGGGCAGCCCGCAACTTCCTGGGGCCCTGACAAATAAGGCATGAGGCATATGCCAACCGGCCTCCGCCGATCACGTGTCGAACGCCATTCCGTCCCGCCCCCGGATGACGCTAGGGTCCCGGCTGGTGGGGCGCCGACCGGCGCTCCCCGCGCCCTCGGGGGGAGGGAAGGATTCCGGAACCGACGATGCCCGCATCCCAGCACGTACCCGTACCGCACCAGCGAGCCGCACCGGAGGCCCCCACGAGCAGCGCGGTCGACGCCTCGCTCAACCTGCTGGTCATCGAGGACGACCCGACGGGCACCTTCACCGTGCACGAGCTCCTCGACTCGGCGGGCACCCGGGTCCGCATCCGCACCGCCCGCAACCTCACCGAGGCCGAGCGGCTGCTCACCGACGACATCCACTGCATCCTGCTCGACCTGGCGCTGCCCGGCCGCGACCCCGACGACGAGCTCGCCGCCCTGCGCCATCTGCTCCTCCTCGCCCCGCGCCACGCCGTGCTGGCCCTCACCCCGTCCACCCACGCGGAACGGGCGGCGGAGGCGGTCCGGGTCGGGGCGCAGGACTACCTGTTCCGCGACGAGCTGGACGGCAGGCTGCTCAGCCGCGCCATCCGGTACGCGGTGGAGCGCAAGCGCGCGGACACCGCCCAGTACAAGCTGGCCGAGTCGCGGCTGCGCGCCCAGGAGAACGCCCGCCTGGAGCGCGGGCTGCTCCCCACCCCGCTGCTCGACGGCTCGGACCTGCGCTTCGCGGCCCGCTATCGCCCCGGACGCTCCCGGGCGCTGCTCGGCGGCGACTTCTACGACACGGTGCGCACGCCCGACGGAACCGTCCACGCGATGATCGGCGACGTCTGCGGCCACGGCCCCGACGAGGCGGCGCTCGGTGTCGAACTGCGCATCGCCTGGCGGGCGTTGACGCTCGCGGGCCTGTGCGGCGACGAGCTGCTCTCGACGCTTCAGGAGGTCCTGGAGCACGAGCGCGACAGCGAGGAGATATTCGCGACGCTGTGCACCGTCGACATCGCCCCCGACGGCCGCAGCGCGGGCCTGTGCCTGGCCGGGCACCCCTCGCCGCTGATCGCGCTCGACGGCCGGGCACAGCTGCTCCCGTACGAGAACGGCGGCCCGGCCCTCGGTCTGCTGCCGCGCGCCCGCTGGCCGCGCCGCCAGGTCGAACTCGGCCGGGAATGGGGCCTGTTGATGTACACGGACGGCCTCATCGAGGGCCGCACCGGCGAGGGCAGCCAACGGCTGGGGCAGGACGGCATGCTGGAGATGATCAACGGCCAGCTGGCGTCCGGGCTGCGCGGCGAGTCACTGCTCGAAGCGGCGGTGACCCGGGCCCGCGAGCTCAACGGCGGCGAGCTGACGGACGACGTGGCGGTGGTCCTGCTGGAGCGCAAGCGCGCCGACCGGGCCGGGCGCCGCGCCTGAGCGGCTAGCGCCCGCCGTTGTAGGGCCCGTACGGACCGTCGCTGCTGGAGCCGCCACCGCGCCGGCCGCCCCGGCCACCGCCGGAGACCTGCCGGAGCGCGGGCCGCACGTCGACCATGAACACGATCGACGCGACGAGCCCGGCGAGCTGCAGGAACAGCACCGGCACGACCAGGTTCACCACGACCGTGATGCCGAGGATGATCAGCCAGAACGGCTTGGTCTGCTTGTCGGCCGCGCGGTACGCGTCCTCACGGGCCACGACGGCGAAGACCAGCGCCACCACGGCGATGACGAGCATCGCGAGATAGAGCAGCGAGGTGAGAAGGCTGAATCCCGTGAGCAACATGCCGTGCACCGCCTAGTGAGTCCTGAAGGTCCTGAAGGGCCTGATGAGGGCGGAGAGCGCCTCGCGGCCAAGGTACTAGTCCAACGAGGCGGCCACCTTGAAGGTGCCCGCCTCGCGACATGGTGGGAAAGCCGGGGTGCGAAGCGCGCTACTCCGCGGACTTGGCGGCGGTCTTCTTCGCCGGGGCCCTGCGCGGGGCGACCTTCTTCGCGGCGGGCTTGTCCGCGGCGTCGGCGTCGGCCGCGGCGGGCTCGCCCTGAGCGGGCGCGTCCGACTTGTCCTCGCCCTTGGGCTCCACGGCACCGGCGATCTCGACGATCTCGTCGGCGGCCTCGCCGCGCCACTGCTTGACGACCTCCTGGCCGTGCTCGGCGACCGAGTCGTAGCCCTCGCGCGCCTTGACGGCGTACTCCGCGAGCACGCCCACGCCGCGCAGCGCCAGGTCCTGGGCGCCCTCGCCCAGCTTCTTGAAGTCGCCGTCGAGGGCGGCGAACAGGTCGTTCGCGCGGGTGGTGACGGCGGCCTGGACCTCCTTGACGCGGGCGGTGGCCTTCTCCTGCACGGCCTTGGGGTCGGTGCGGCGCACGGCCTCGATGCGCTCGGGCGCCTCGGTCTGGATCTTCTCGATCAGCGCCGGAACCTTCTTGGCCTGCTGCCCTGCGTAGTCCGCCGTGCCGGCGAGGAAGTAGAGGGGGGTGGGGTCGGTGAGGGTCTTGCGCAGGTCATCGGTGATGGCCATGACTGTCCTCCCGGATCAGTGCTCAGTTGCTCGCTTGAGGGTGGTCGGCATCACTGCCGTCGGCGGCGCTGTCAGTGTCCGTGCCGGCGTCGAGCCCGTTCTCCTTGCGGAAGGACTCGTAGATCTGGAGCAGAACCTGCTTCTGGCGCTCGCTGAGCGAGGGGTCGGCCAGAATGACGCTCCGCGTGCCGGCGGCCTCGGGGGACCGCTCGTCGAGAATCCCGGCCTGCACGTACAGCGTCTCGGCGGAGATCCGCAGCGCCTTCGCGAGCTGCTGCAGAATGTCCGCGCTCGGCTTGCGCAGCCCGCGCTCGATCTGACTCAGATACGGATTGGACACCCCGGCGGCATCGGCGAGCTGCCGCAGCGACAGCTGCGCGTTGCGCCGCTGCTCACGCAGATACTCGCCGAGATTGCCGACGTTGAGCGATGCCATACCCCGATGGTGCACCCATCCTGCTAACTATTGCAAGCAGACGCTTGCAAAAGTGCGCTGCGCCACGTCGGCGACCGCCCCGCCACCGGGACGCGAACCATTCCGGCGCGCACCCCCGGCACCGCCCTCCTTCCCCCGACCCCCTCGCTAATCCCCCTGGTTCACCCCGTACGCCCCCGCCCTGGCGGCCGCGGCGGCGGCCAGGGCCGCGCGGGTCGCCGAGGTGTCGTCCAGGGGGTCGCCGCTCACCAGGAAGCGGTAGTAGAGCGGGGCCGAGACCGAGCGGATCACTTCCGCCGGGTCGGTGCCGGGCGGGAGTTCGCCGCGGTCGGCGGCCCGGGTCACACAGGGCGCCCACTCCTCGATGCGGGTGGCGTAGAAGCGGCGCAGGGCGCGGGCCGCGCGCTCGTCGCAGGTGGCCGCGGCGATGACCGCCCTGAACAGGGCGCCCTGCCGGGGGTCGGTCAGCGTGCCGACGACGAGGCGGGCGTTCGCCAGCAGGTCGCCGTCGAGCGAGCCGGTGTCCGCCCGGGGCGAGGACCGCTCGGCCATGTCGTCCAGGAGGTCGGCGACCAGGCCCGCGGGGGTGGACCACCGGCGGTAGACGGTCGTCTTGCCGACCTCCGCCCGGCGCGCGACGTCGGCCAGGTCGAGGCGGTCGAAGCCGTGCTCCACCAGTGCGTCCCCGGCCGCCCGGAGCACGGCCGCCCGCACCCGCGCGGTCCGCCCGCCCGGCCGCACCGTCCCCGGTTCCACGCCCGCCACCGCGACTCCTGTTCCTCGCCCGATCCGCCGCCCTCACCCTAAGGGAATCCCGGCACCGTTAGTGCGGCCCGCGCGAGATCACCCTTGACCTCAAGTCCGGTCGAGGTTGAAGACTCGCCGTACGGACCGCGCACCGGCGCGGACAACGGGTGGGAGTGGTCGACATGCGGGTGGCACAGGTCAGGGAGTTCGGCGGGCCCGAGGTACTGGTCGCCGTGGAGGTGCCGGATCCGGTCGCCGGGGCGAGCGAGGTGGTCGTGGAGGTCGACCACGTCGACACCCTCTTCGTGCAGACCCAGATCCGCGCGGGCGACTTCGGCCAGTACTTCGACGTCACCCCGCCCTATGTGCCCTCCGGCGGCGTGTCCGGCACCGTCACCGCCACCGGTCCCGGCGCGGACCCGGCCTGGCTGGGCCGCCGGGTGGCCGTGTCCGGCCGGGCCGACAGCTACGCCGAGCTCCTGGCGGTCCCCGCCGACCACCTCTCCCCCGTCCCGGACGGCGTAGGAGCGCGCGAGGCGGCCGCCCTCGTCCACGACGGGGTGACCGCCCTCGCGCTGCTCGACCTCACCGCGCTCAAGCCGGGCGAGACCGTCCTGATCACCGGCGCGTCCGGCGGCATGGGCACCCTGCTCGTCCAGTTCGCCCGCGCGCTGGGCGCCCGGGTGGTGGGGGTGGCACGCGGGCCCGAAAAGACCGCGCTGGTAAGGGAGTTGGGCGCCGACGAGGTCATCGACGCGGCGGACCCGGAGTGGGGGCAGCGCGCCAGGGCCGCACTGGGCGAGGGCGGCGCCGATCTCGTGCTGGACGGCGTGGGGGGCCGACTCGGCCTGACCGCCTTCTCGTTGACCGCCGACGGCGGCCGCTTCTCCGCGCACGGCGCCCCCACCGGAACGGGCTTCGCGGCCGCGGACCCGGACGAGGCCCGGCGGCGCGGCGTCACCCTGCTCGGCATCCGCGACGTACAGCTGACGCCCCGGCGCCGTACCGAACTGCTCGGCCGGGTGCTGGCGGACGCGGCGGCCGGGCGGCTGCGGCCGGTGATCGGCGCGGTGTTCCCGCTGGAGCGCGCGGCCGAGGCGCACGCCGCGATCGAAGGGCGCGGCCTGGTCGGAAAGGTGCTGCTCAAGCCCTGACCCGGGAGTTCAAGCCCTGACCCGGGGGTTCAAGCCCCGACCCGGGGGTTCAAGCCCTGAACCGGGGGCGGGGCCTGCTCACGTCGGCCCCGCCGGGCGGCCCCGGGCTCAGAAGGTCGCGCGGATCTCCCCGACCTCGGCGGCCCCGCCGAACAGCGGCGCCCGGCCGATCCGGGTCACCACCGGGCCGTCCACGCCCAGGAGTTGGAGCGCGCGGGCCAGGATCGGGCCGAGCGAACGGGTCGCGCCGTCGTCGACCTTGAAGGCGAGCGCGCGGCCGTCGGCGAGCGCCACCGCCTGCACGGCCTCCGCGCCCATCTTCGACAGGGTCCCGGGCACCTCGCGCATCAGCCAGGTGTCGGGCCGCCGGGTGCCGGCCACGTACTCGGGGTGCGTGCGCATCGCCTCGGCGACCCGGCCCTCGACCGAGTCGGCCTCAGCCGTCGCGAAGGTACGGAAGGCGCGCGCGAGGCCGGTCAGGCTGATCGCCATGAGCGGCGCCCCGCAGCCGTCGGTGCCGACCGAGGCGACCCGTTCGCCGGCGGCCGCCTCCACGGACTCCAGGACCAGCTGCTGGAGCGGGTGCGCCGGGTCGAGGTAGCCGCGCGCGTCCCAGCCGTTCAGCTTGCAGGCCGCGAGCATGGCCGCGTGCTTGCCCGAGCAGTTCATGGTGAGCCGCTCGCGCACGTGGCCCGCCGCCAGGTACGTCTCGGCCTCGGCCGGGTCCAGCGGCAGGTCGGGCGGCGTCTGGAGGTCGTCCGGGGTCAGGCCGTGCTCGGCCAGCATCTTGCGTACGAGATCGAGGTGGAAGCCCTCGCCCGAGTGGCTGGCGGCGGCGATGGCCAGGCGCTCGCCGGACAGCTCCAGGCCCGCCCGCAGCACGGCGGCCGCCTGCATCGGCTTGTTGGACGAGCGCGGGAAGACGGGCGCGGACGGGTCGCCGAGCGCGAACTCGACACTGCCGTCGGCCGCCAGCACCACCAGCGAGCCCCGATGATGGCCCTCGACGAATCCGGAACGGACGACTTCGGCGAGGACCGGGGGTATCGGGGACGTCGGGGACACGGCGGTCATGGGGGTGCGGCCTTCCGGACAGGTGACCTGCCCCGGAGGGGTCGCTTCCGATGCGGGCGGGTCAGGTGAGCAGATCGTCTACTTGCGCTTCACCATCACGGTACCTGCGGGCGATCTCGGCACTGCAATCGTCGGCGGTGCGCTGGAGCTGCTGACGGCGCCGCGAGACCTGCTGCTCGTAGCGGATCAGGCGCCCGGTGGCGGTGTGCAGCTCTTCGTCCGTACGGGCGGCGAGATCGGACAGCTCGACCTCGGCGTCCATCTCCGCCGCCAGCATGCGGTACTCCTCGCTGCGCGGCGCGGACAGCGTGACGTGCCGGGCCGAGGCGCGGTGCGAGGACGGGGCGTCGGTGAGGATCTCGGCGAGCCGCTCCACCACCGGCGCCTGCGGCCCGGTGCGCCGGGCCAGCTCGGCCCGCAGGATGTCGATCCGGCCGTGCAGCAGCCGCCGCACATAGCTGAGGTCGGCCTCGTCGCGCTGCGACTGCCGTCGCAGGGTGCGCAGCTCGGCGAGCCGGAGCGAGGCCAGGTCGTGGTCGCGCTGGGGCGGCAGGCTGCCACCGGCCCGCTGCACGGGCGGTCGCACGGCGGTACGCGGGTTGGTCCGGGTCAGCGATACGGGACCGGGCGACTGCCCGGCGCCTGGTGTGGTCATGCGTCTTTCCGTCCCCTCGACCGGTGCATGGGGTCTCCCCGGGCCCGAAGGGCCGAGGGGAAGCACCGCCTGTACGCATCGTGCCACTCCGGGTACGGCACGTGCAGGTGCACTGCACCCGTTCAGCCGCTCGGAAATCGGACGGGGCCGTGTCATAGGTTGGGGCGCATGCGAGCGGTGGTGCAGAGGGTCGACGGCGCGAAGGTCGTCGTGGACGGTGAGACGGTCGGCGAGATCGCGGGCGAGGGGCTGTGTGTCCTGGTCGGAGTCACCCACGGGGACAATCCGGACAAGGCGGCGCAGCTCGCCCGCAAGCTGTGGTCGGTTCGCATCCTTGAGGGCGAGAAGTCCTGCTCGGACGTGAATGCGCCCTTGCTGGTGATTTCGCAGTTCACTCTCTACGGGGACGCCCGCAAGGGCCGCCGCCCCACCTGGAACGCGGCGGCCCCCGGCGAGGTGGCCGAGCCCCTGGTCGACGAGGTCGTGGCCCGGCTGCGGGCGCTGGGGGCGCGCGTGGAGACGGGCCGCTTCGGCGCGGACATGCGGGTGTCCCTCACCAACCACGGCCCGTTCACGATCGTCGTCGACGTCTGAGCCCTACGGCTCGACCACGACCTCCTGGGCCGCCGCCGTGTTGCCCGCGAGCAGCTCCGCGTCCACCGGGACGTTCCGCTTGACCAGGGCCAGCGCGATCGGGCCCAGCTCGTGGTGGCGGGCCGAGGTCGTGATGAAGCCGAGCTGGCGGCCCTCGGGTCCGTCGGCCGCGAGCCGGACCGGCGTGCCGGACCCGGGCAGGAGCACCTCGCTGCCGTCCAGGTGCAGGAAGACCAGGCGGCGCGGGGGCTTGCCCAGGTTGTGGACGCGCGCGACGGTCTCCTGGCCCCGGTAGCAGCCCTTCTGGAGGTGGACGGCCGAGCCGATCCAGCCCACCTCGTGCGGGATCGTCCGGTGGTCGGTCTCGAAGCCGAGCCGGGGCCGGTGCGCCTCCACCCGGAGCGCCTCGTACGCCAGGATCCCGACCAGGGGGCCCGCCTCGGCGGCGTACTTCTCCAGGTCGGCGCGGGGCAGGAACAGATCGCGGCCGTACGCCGTCTCGCGCACGACCACCCCGTCCGGCACCTCGGCGATGGACCCGGCGGGCAGGTGGACGACCGCGAACTCCCCGGTGCGGTCGGCTACTTCGACCCGGTAGAAGAACTTCATCGACTCCAGGTAGGCGATCAGCTCGCCCTCGGTGCCGGGCTCGACGTGGATCCACACCGTGCCGCCGTCGTCGACGAGGTACAGGGCGTGCTCGACGTGGCCGTGCGCGGACAGCACGAGCGCTTCGGTGGCCTGCCCGGCGGGCAGCTCGCTGACGTGCTGGGTGAGCAGCAGGTGCAACCAGCTCAGCCGGTCGTCGCCGGTGACGGTGACGACACCGCGGTGCGAGAGGTCGACGAGACCGGTGCCGCCGGCGAGCGCGCGCTGCTCGCGGAACAGGTCGCCGTAGTGCGCCGCGACTCCTTCGTCGCGCCCTTCGGCGGGGACGGCGCCGGGCTGGGACAGCAGGGGGCTCTTCATGCGGGCAAGCCTACGACTCGGTGGTCGAAGCCTTCCGGGCGCAGCTGTCGCAGCGCCCGAAAATCGCGAAGTGCTTCATGTCCGTCTCGAAGCCGAAGTCGCGCCTGAGCTTCGCGGTGAAGTCGGCGGCCACCTCGACGTCGGCCTCGATCACCCCGGTGCAGTCGCGGCACACCAGGTGGAGGTGGTGGTGGCGGTCGGCCAGGTGGTACGTCGGGGCGCCGTGCCCGAGGTGGGCGTGCGAGACCAGGCCCAGCTCCTCCAGGAGCTCCAGCGTCCGGTACACGGTGGAGATGTTCACGCCGCCCGCCGTCTTGCGCACCTCGGTGAGGATGTCGTCGGGCGTGGCGTGTTCGAGCACGTCGACGGCCTCCAGGACGAGCTGTCGCTGGGGGGTCAGGCGGTACCCGCGCCTGCGGAGGTCGCTCTGCCAGTCGGTGGTCACCACGCTCCCAGTGTAGGAGCGAACGCGCCGGGCGGGAGGGCGAGTGCGCCGGGTGCGCGCCGGTGGGGGCGGCCGCGCCCCTCGGGGCGCGGCACCGCACCGGCTCACCCGGCCGGGACCTCGGCCTACTTGAAGAAGGCGATGCCGTCGTCCGGCAGGTCGCCCAGGCCCCGCGCCATCTCCGCGACCTCTTCCGGCGTGACGACCTTCTTCAGGTGCGCCGACATGTAGGGGCGGAGCTCGACGTCGGGGGTCGCCTTCTCGCCGACCCACATCAGGTCGCTCTTGACGTAGCCGTACAGGCGCTTGCCGCCGGTGTACGGGCCGGAGGCCGCGGTGCGGGCGACGGCGTCGGTGACCAGGTCGATCTGCGGCTTCTGGTGGGCGAGCTCGCCGTACCAGACCTCGACGATGCCCTGGTCGCGGACCATGACGACCTCGACCTTGCGGTCCTTGTCGATGCGCCAGTAGCCCGACTCGGACTCCAGCGGCTTCACCTTGTTGCCCTCGGCGTCCAGGATCCAGGAGTGCGAGACGTACTCCAGGAAGTCACGGCCGTCGTGGGAGAAGGTCACGGACTGCCCGAAGTTCGCCTTCTCGGCGCCCGGGAAGTCGGTCACGCCGGCGCCCTCCCACGTACCGAGGAGGAAGACGAGGGGCACGAGGTCGGGGTGCAGGTCGGACGGAATCTCGATCATGAGGGCTGCGATCTCTTCGTTGCGGTCGAGGCGAGCGTCGGGGTCAGCGCTGGCCCTGGTAGAGCTTCTTGACGGTCAGCCCGGCGAACGCGAGGACGCCGACGCAGACCAGGACAAGGAGGGTGGAGAAAACAGCCTCAAGCACGGGGGCTCCTCGCATGAGCGGGTGTAGGGGCGGACAGGGCCGACCCCCAGCCTAATGGGTGGGGGCCCGGCCCTCTCTGTGAGGTACGCCGCCGGTGGCGCGCCCCGTCGAACGGCGCGGCTCCTCGGCCGAGCCGCGCGGATCAGCCGAGGAGCTGCTCCTGGAGGACCGTGGTCTGGTGGAAGGGGACCGCGGCGGTGGAGCCCTTCCTCGACTGGACGACCAGCGCCACGATGTCACCGGCCGCGATGTAGGCGTGCCGGACCTGCACGGGCCCGCTCGGCGCCGCCTCGACGTACACGTCGTGCCGCACGTGCGGGATGCCGTTGCCGGAGATGTAGCCCTCGTCGAGCGAGGACTCGCCCTCGACGTCCTTCAGGAGCCGCGGGGCGCTGCCCACGTTGGAGAAGTACAGCGTGGTGAACGCGTTCTGGTACCCGGAGCTGTGGAAGCGCACCAGGTAGACGCGGGTGGCGGTGCCGTCGGGCATGGTCCAGCCGCGGGCCGCGATCTGCCGCAGCCCGCCCTGGGCGAGGTCCTGGCGCATGCTCGACACCCGGTTGTCGGCGCCGAACTCCTGGAGGAACCGGTCGGCGGTGATCCGGCTCCGGTCGCCCTTGAGCGTGGGATCGGGGGTGGACCCGGCCGGAGCGGGCAGCAGCAGCTGCTCCAGGTCGGCGTAGTGGATCATGCCGGGGTTGTCGGCGGCGTACGGCAGCGCGGCGCCCGCCGGAAGCGCGGGCTTCACCAGCTTCGGGAAGTCCCAGCGTCCGTCGTCCTTGGTGGAGAGCCCCGGCACGTCGGTGCGCTCCTGCGCCGCGATGCCGTACGCGACGCCGCTGCCGAGCACCCCGAACACGGCCACGGCCGCGGTCCAGCGCGCCACCGCGCGCAGCACCCGGCGCTCCTTGCGCGCGGCGGGCACGGGCGGGGCCTCGGCGGGGCTCTGTCCGGCGGGGGCCGTCGGGTCGGTCAGGTCGCTCACACGGACTCCCCGGGGGACTTGATGAGGTCGAGCTGCTTGCGCAGCAGCCCGGCCGCGGCGCCGGTGTTCAGCGGGGCGGGGGCGTAGGTGTAGGTGCTGACCATGACGTCGCCCTCGTAGGCGTTGCAGAACATCGCGTCGAGCCCCAGCTTGTCGTCCTTGGGCAACAGGAAGCACACGGCGTTGGCGTGCCCGTCGATCTTCGGGCCCGCGCGGAGCGCCTTGAGGGCGCGGGAGAGCTCGCCCTGGAAGGCGTTCAGCTTCTTGATCGCCTCGGTGTTCTCCATCCGGGAGAGCCGCGTCTCGGTGACGAAGGTGCCGTCGGTGTAGCTGCGCAGGGCGACGCCCTGGACCTTCAGGCCGTCGACCGCCTTGTCGTTCTTCTCGCGCTCGTCGGCGGGCAGCCCGCGGGCGCCCTCCTTCAGGAGCGCGGCGGCCTGCTGGGCACCGAGAACCGCGTCGTTGCCGAACTCGCCGATGTCCGGGCCGAGTCGGTAGCCGGGCGGCAGCGGAAGCAGCTTGCCGCCGAGCCCGGCGCGCGCGGCGGCCCCGGCCTTGGGCGTGGCCGCGGGCGATCCGCTGGGCTCCGCCCAGACGACGGTCGGTGAGCTGCGGTCCGCGTCCGCCAGCGCCCCGAGCCCCCAGACGGCGCCCCCGGCCACGGCGAGGAGCGCCACGGCGCCGAGGACGAGGGGGACGACACGGCGGCCGCGGCCGGACGGGGCTCCGGCCGCCGCCGCCTCGGGCTCGGCCACGCCGACCGGGGCCTGGGCGGCCTGCGCGTCGGCGGGTTCCACGGGCTCGTTCACAGGCGCTCCAACTGCTGCTTGGCCAGGGCCTGGAGGGCCGCTTCCGAGACCGGGCCCGAGTTGTCGTTGTACTGGATCTCCATGAAGATCCCGTTGCGCCAGGCCAGCGCCCGGCCCTCGTAGAGCGGCTCGTACCCGGCCTCGGTGTGCGGCTTGTCGAACACGTAGGTGCGCCCGTTGTCGCTGCCCGGGATCGGCTTGCCGTAGTTGCCCGCGAACGCCTCCTCGGGCAGGTACTTCTGCTGCTGCCGGGCGAAGTCCTTGGACTTGACCGCGGTGTCGTCGCGGAACTGGGTCAGTATCACGTTGACGTAGACCTTGCCGTCCTGCGACCAGGTGGTCGTCGCGCTGCGCCGGAACCCGTCGTCCAGGAAGTGGGCGAAGGCGCCGTCGGGATGGTCGTAGTCGGCCGACGCGCGCAGCAGGTCCTGCCAGGCGGGCTTCGTCTCGGTCTTCGCCGCGTCCGGCTTGGCGAGGAGGAGGCGGCGCAGATCGCCGTCGGACTTCTCGTCCCAGCGGTTGACCGAGACGCTGCGGGCCGTCGTGTTCCGGTCCGCCGGGGCGGTTCGCGACTCCGCGAGTCCCTGCTGCGCGAGCGGGCCGAGCGGGGTCGGCCCGCGCTGGTACTGGACGGCGTACCCGGCGACCGTCCCCGCCAGCACCCCGAGCACGGCCGCGCCCGCGACGATCAGGGCAGTGCGGTGGCGGGGGCGTACGGGGACGGAGGGTTCGAAGGCCGGGTTCCCGGCCTCCGGCACGGGATCGACCGGAGCCGGCGGGCCCTGCGCGACCGGCGATTCGGGGCCGGGCCCGGACGTGCCGGGCGGCTCTGTCGTTGAACTCACGTGTCCCCCCACAGGACTTGAAGCGCGGATTCCGTCATCCGCGGCACACAGCAGACCCACAGGGGCGGGGGGAGGTTGTGGCGCGGCGGATTACAGTTCGGCATATGCCGAACAAGAAGCTCGTGATCAAGGTGACCGCCGGTGCCGACGCGCCCGAGCGGTGCTCGCAGGCGTTCACCGTCGCGGCCGTGGCGGCGGCCAGCGGGGTGGAGGTCTCTCTGTGGCTGACGGGCGAATCGTCCTGGTTCGCCCTGCCGGGCCGGGCGGCCGAGTTCTCGCTCCCGCACGCCGCGCCGCTGCCCGACCTCATCGAGTCGATCCAGGCGGCCGGACGGATCACGCTGTGCACGCAGTGCGCGACCCGCCGGGAGATCACGGAGAGGGACGTGCTGGACGGCGTACGGATCGCGGGCGCGCAGGTCTTCGTGCAGGAGGTCATGGCCGACGGCGTACAGGCGCTCGTCTACTAGCCGCGTACGAGTCCGGCGGAACCGGGCGGGGACGCTCCCCGCCCCCCCCCCGGCGAGGTTCAGTGGCTCAGGGGCGGCGCTTCTTGCCGTCCAGCTCGTCCCACCACTCGTCCGACTTCGGGTCGCCCGAGGGGTCGTCCCACCAGCGGTCGTCGGGGCCGCGCCGGTTGGCGACCATCGCGGCGACGGGCGGGATCACCATGGCGACCACGCACATGCCCACCGCCACCGGGACCGACCACAGGCGCACGAAACCCCAGGCGGACACGAAGAGCAGGATGCAGCCGCCCATCATCCAGAAGTAGCCACGCCGACGCCGGGCCAACATAGATCCAGCGTACGACCGCCGGGCCGACCCGGAAACGGTACGAGGCCGAGCGGGCGGGACGTTTTGCCCCCCCCGCGGACGGCGCGGAGGGCCGCACCCCATTCCAAGGCGTCCAACCCCCGGGGTGCGGCCCTCCGGCCGGTCCTGCGTGCCGCCGTCGGTCAGACGGCGATGGCGACCTCGGCGAGACCACCGGTCTGGGCGACGACCGTACGGTCCGCGCTGCCGCCCGGCACCAGGGCGCGCACGGTCCACGTGCCCTCGGCCGCGTAGAAGCGGAACTGTCCGGTGGCCGAGGTCGGGACCTCGGCGGTGAACTCGCCGGTCGAGTCGAGCAGGCGCACGTAACCGGTGACGGGCTCGCCGTCGCGGGTCACCTGGCCCTGGATGGTGGTCTCACCGGGCTTGATCGTCGAGGCGTCGGGGCCGCCGGCCTTCGCTCCACACATGGGCTCTTCCTTACGGTCTACGGTCGGGTACGGCTGGGGGCTGTGCGGATTACTTGTTGGCGCCGAGCTCGATCGGCACGCCGACGAGGGAGCCGTACTCGGTCCACGAACCGTCGTAGTTCTTGACGTTGGTCTGGCCGAGCAGCTCGTGCAGCACGAACCAGGTCAGGGCCGAGCGCTCACCGATGCGGCAGTACGCGATGGTGTCCTTCGCGAGGTCGACCTGCTCGGCCTCGTAGAGGGCCTTGAGCTCCTCGTCCGACTTGAAGGTGCCGTCGTCGTTGGCGTTCTTCGACCACGGGATGTTGCGGGCGGACGGGACGTGGCCCGGGCGCTGCGACTGCTCCTGCGGGAGGTGGGCCGGGGCGAGCAGCTTGCCGGAGAACTCGTCGGGCGAGCGCACGTCGACGAGGTTCTTGGTGCCGATCGCGTTCACGACGTCGTCGCGGAAGGCGCGGATGGAGGCGTCCTGCGGCTTGGCCTTGTACTGGGTGGCCGGGCGGCTGGGAACCTGGTCGCCGTCCACGAGGTCGCGGGAGTCGAGCTCCCACTTCTTGCGGCCGCCGTCGAGGAGCTTCACGTCCTGGTGGCCGTAGAGCTTGAAGTACCAGAAGGCGTACGAGGCGAACCAGTTGTTGTTGCCGCCGTAGAGGACGACGGTGGTGTCGTTGGCGATGCCCTTGGCCGAGAGGAGCTTCTCGAAGCCCTCCTGGTCGATGAAGTCGCGGCGGACCGGGTCCTGGAGGTCCTTGGTCCAGTCGATCCGGATCGCGTTCTTGATGTGGTTCTTCTCGTAGGCCGAGGTGTCCTCGTCGACCTCGACGATGGCGACCTTCGGGTCGTCGATGTGGGCCTCGACCCAGTCGGCGTCTACCAGGACGTCGCTGCGGCTCATGTTCTTCTCCTCCGGGGCAGTCTGCGGGGGCGGTGCAGGTGTGCAGGTACGCGGCTGCGGCGCGCGTACGCGGCACGGGGTGGGCCTGGGCGGCCTGAGGGTGGCCAAGTGGCCCGGGGAATGCGGGAGTTGAGCGTCCCGCTCAGAAGGGGCGACAGAGCATGGCGGCGACGCGGCACAGGTCTACTGCCCGCCGCTTCGTGAGGTCCGCCTGTCGCTTCATGCGTCCGATCGTAGGGACGCATACCGGGGCGTGTCACCGGTGTGTCGCATGCTGAGACTCGATCATCCGCATGCTGGTACGCGGGCGTTCTCCGGGCCCCGCGGGCCCCTCCGGGTCCCCGCCCCCCGGGCCCGGCCTCCTGCCCTGCGGACACCCGCGTCTCACTATGCGGCTCCCCCACCCCCGGCACGAGACCGCACCCCCTTGCGCGCAGTTCCCCCCGCCCCTGAACCCCCTTCGGCCTGCGGACCGTGCCCGCTTGCTCGCGCAGTTCCCCGCGCCCCTGGGTGGTCTTCGGGCTGCGGACCGTGCGTGGTTGCTCGCGCAGTTCACCGCGCCCCTGGGTATGTCGGGCCTCGTGGAGTGCCGAGGCGCGCTCCCCGGACCCTTCGGTCTGCGGACCGTGCTCGCTTCTCGCGCAGTTCCCCGCGCCCCTAGCAGGGGCGTGCTGGTCGGGATGGGCATCTTTAGCCCGTCCGGCGATTGAGGACGAGCGCCGTTCAGGCGCGAACGGGGGTCTGGGGGCGGAGCCCCCAGGGTCCTTCAACCCCCGGAGGGTCTCGGGAAGGGGCGGGGTGGGGGAAAGCTCAGCCCGCCAGGCGGACCTCCGTGCCCTCTCCCGAGAAGCGGAGCCCGACCTCCGTGGCCGTGACCTTGTTCAGCTTGATGCTCGACGGCATCCCGTCGATCTTCAGGTCGTAGTCGACCGCCTTGCGCAACCGCTGCTCGAACCCCGGCACGGGCAGCGTCGGCAGAGCCTCCGCCCGCAACTGCACCGACCCCGACCCGTTCAGACTCACCGTGCTGTACGCCGACACCGTCCGCCCCTGGAGCAGCGCCTTGACCGGGGCGGGCAGCGACACGCCCTGGCCCTCCAGGAGGTCGGTGAGCGGACCGGTCACCTTGACCTGGCCCTTGGCCGCCCGGTCGGCACCGGCGTAACCGACCGTCGCCCCCTTGGGCGCGGCCTTGGACAGGTCCGCGTACGAGATCTGCGCCGCCCCCTGTGCCCGCCCCGCCACCGCGGACGAGAAGGTGCTGTCGATCTTCACGGCGTGCAGCTCGGCCGTCACCTCGGTGACGTTGACCGAGTGGCCCCCGGCGGTCGCCGTGACCCCGGACAGCGAGACGTCGACCTCGTCCAGCTCCTTGGCGAGCACCTGGGTCAGGAAGGGGAAGCCCTTGATGTCGACCTCGGGCGTCGAGCTGAGCCGCTGGCTGCTCTTGATCTTGTCGGCCGTCTTGGACTCGGCGATGTTCACCGCGATGCGGTCCGCGGCGACGAAGATGCCGCCGAGAACGATCGCGATGATCAGAAGTATTCGCAGTGCGCGCATTGCCTACGTGTCCCCCACCGGTCGGCCGTCGACCCTCGATGTCGTCGATCAATGTCTTCGAAGCCGAAGATCCGGAGGATCGGCCTTCAGTGATCGGTCCTCCGGAATGACGATCTCGACCCTAACCGCGGTTCCCTACGCCACGGCGCGACCGATGAGATACAGCACAGGGACGGCCGCGGTGAGCGGCAGCGCGACGCCCGCCGTCATGTGGACGAACCGGGACGGGTAGTCGTACGACGCCACCCGCAGCCCGATCAGCGCGCAGCCACCGGCCGCGAGGCCGAGCAGGGCTCCGCTCGCGCCGATGCCGACGAGGCCTCCCACCGCGATGCCCACGCCCGCCGCCGCGAGGAGCGCGACCAGGACCGAGGCGGCCGACGGCAGCGGCAGCGCCCGCGCGAGGGCGGCGACGGCCACCGCGGCGGCCCCGACGGACACCGCGTGCGGCGGCGCCGCGAGGTACCCGCCGGCCAGGATCGCGAGGGCCGCCGAGGCGACGGTCGCCATCAGGCCGTACATCCGCTCGTCCGGGTCGGCGTGCGAGCGCAGCTGGAGGACCAGCGTGAGCAGCACCCAGACCCCCAGCGTGCCCAGGATCGCGGCGGGCGCGTCCTGGCGGCCGAGCGCCAGCAGGGCGACGTCCGCGACGAGGCCGCCCGCGAAGGCGAGCGCGATGCCCTGGCGGGCCGGCCACATGCCGTTGAGCCGGAACCAGCCCGCGGCCGTCACGGCCTGGAGAAGGACGAGCGGCACGGCGAGCGCGTAGGAGCCCAGCGGCGCGGCCACCGCGAGCAGCAGGCCCAGCACGGCGGTGAGCGCGGCGGGCCGCATTCCGGGCGCGATGATCGGCGACCGGCCCTCGGCACGGGCGCGCTGGGCGTCGGTGACGCGGGTGTTGCCGACGGTGGTGGGCGAGCTGTACGCCGGGCCGTCGGCGGCCGCGGGGGCCGGTTCGTACACCGGGGCCGGTGCGGCGGCGGGCGCGGGCGCCATCGGGACCTCCGGCGGCAGCGGCACCGAGGCGGTGCCCGGGCCGTGCCGCGGGGCGTTCTGCGGCGGCAGGTAGGCCGTGTCGGCCGCGTACGCCGCGTCGGACGCGCTCTCCTGCCAGGGCTGGTCGGGCGCGGGCTGCGCGTGGCGCCCCCGGCGCGGCGCGGGCTCCACCGGCTGCTGCACGGGCGGGATCGTGGGCTGGTACTGGGTGTCCCAGGTCTGCCCCTCCCAGGTCTGCGTGTACTGCTGCTGGTCCTGGTACGGCTCGTACGGGAACGGCGGCTGGGGCTGCACGGGCTGCCCGTACTGGTCGTACTGGGGCTGCTGCTGATACGGGTACTGCTCGCTCATGACGTGGGGGTCACCCTCCTGCGAACGGCGGGAGCACCTCGACCGTGCCGCCCTCGGCAAGGCGTACGGTCTCATGGTTCCGCTTCCCGACGGGGTCACCGTCGACCAGGAACGAACACCTCTGGAGTACGCGCGTGAGCTCTCCGGGGTGCCGTTCGCGCACCGCGTCGAGGGCTTCGGCCAGCGTCCCGGCGGCGTACGGCTCCTCGGCGACACCGGCGGCGGACTTGGCCGCGGCCCAGAAGCGGATGGTTCCCGCTGCCATGGTGTGGCTCCTTTCGTCGCCCTCCATGATGGGCTACGCGGCGGGCCGCGCGGCGATGAGCCAGCTGGCGATCCGCCCGAGCAGTGCGTCGCCGGCCGCGTTCTCGGCGTGCCCCATGCCCGGCTCCAGCCACAACTGCGCAGGTCCGGCCGCCGCCAGCATCCGCGGGTGGTCCACCGGGAAGTACGGGTCGCGGTCGCCGTGCACGATGAGCAGCGGGGTGGGCGCGATCAGCGGGACCGCCTCGACGGGCGAGAGCGGCACCGGGTCCCAGTCCTCGGTGTGGATGCGGGTCGCGAAGCCGAAGCGGCCCACGAGCCGCCCGGCGGGCCGGGTCACCAGCCAGTGCACCCGCCGCATCGGGGCCGTGCCCCGGTAGTACCAGCGGGCGGGCGCGCTGACCGCCGCCACTGCTTCGGTGCGCCCCCGTGCTCCCCCCGGATGGCTCGCCGCGTGCCGCAGCACCACGGAGCCGCCCATCGAGAAGCCGACGGTCACCACCCGCGCGTACCCGAGTGATCTCGCCCACTCCACGGCCGCCGCGAGGTCGAGCACCTCGCGGTCGCCGACCGTCGAGCGCCCGCCGGACCGTCCGTGCCCGCGGAACGAGAAGGTGATCACGGCCGCGTACTGCGCGAACACCCCCGCGGCGCGGCGTACGGCGGGCCGGTCGGCCGCTCCGGTGAACCCGTGCGCGACCACGATCGCGGTCTCGGCGGCGCCCCGCGCGCAGGGCTCGTAAACCGCCTCGATCCGGACACCGTCCGACGTACGCAGGGTTGCGCGCCGGGGTCCGGGAGTGATCGAGGAAACAGCTGAAGTGTGAAATCGATCCTCTGCCCCGGCATTCATGTGGGCTATTCTCCTAGGCAGAGGATCCGGGCACCGTAGCCCCCGGGTCCTTTTGTGTTTCCCGGTCGTTGTTACGGACGGGTGAACAAACGCTCACAAAGGGATCCCCAACCGGGTCCTGACAGGTACGAAGCAGTTCCGCGACGCCCCCGAGCTCTCCACGAGCAGGGGGAACCCCCTCCGCAGGGACCGAGGAGGAACCGACGTTATGGGCGAGCGAACCGAGCAGGATCCGAAACGGACGACCCGGGCATGGGTGCACCCCGTGCCCGGACGAAGCCGAGAGGTGGGGGGCGGGACGCGATGAGCTCTCTGCTGCTCCTGACCAACGCACTCCAGCCGTCGACGGAGGTGCTCCCCGCGCTCGGCCTGCTCCTGCACACCGTCCGGGTGGCGCCCGCCGAGGGGCCCGCGCTCGTCGACACCCCGGGTGCCGACGTCATCCTGATCGACGGCCGCCGCGACCTGCCGCACGTGCGGTCCCTGTGCCAGCTGCTCCGCTCCACCGGTCCCGGCTGCCCGCTGGTCCTGGTGGTGACCGAGGGCGGCCTGGCCGCCGTCACCGCCGACTGGGGCATCGACGACGTCCTGCTCGACACCGCGGGTCCGGCCGAGGTCGAGGCGCGGCTGCGGCTCGCCACCGGCCGGGCGCAGGCCACCTCGGACGACTCCCCCATGGAGATCCGCAACGGCGACCTCTCCGTGGACGAGGCCACCTACAGCGCGAAGCTGAAGGGGCGGGTCCTCGACCTGACCTTCAAGGAGTTCGAACTGCTCAAGTACCTCGCCCAGCACCCGGGCCGGGTCTTCACCCGCGCCCAGCTGTTGCAGGAGGTCTGGGGCTACGACTACTTCGGCGGCACCCGCACCGTCGATGTGCACGTACGGCGGCTGCGGGCCAAGCTCGGCCCCGAGCACGAGTCGCTGATCGGCACCGTCCGCAATGTCGGCTACCGCTTCGTGACGCCCGAGAAGCCGGAGCGCTCGGCCGAGGACGCCAAGGCGAAGGCGGTCGTGGACGCGGCCACCGCCGAGGCGAAGGAAGCCGCCGCCCGCTCCTCCAAGCGGTAGCGCGGCCGTCACCCGGACGGTAGATCACGCCTGGGGTACGACCTGCGATACGGCCTGCCCAGAGGGGGGTCACCCCGCGTAGACTGCCGCGCGTGGCCAAGGTGACGCGGGACGACGTGGCACGACTTGCGGGTACTTCGACCGCCGTCGTCAGTTACGTCATCAACAACGGACCCCGGCCGGTCGCCCCGGCCACGCGCGAGCGTGTCCTCGCCGCGATCAAGGAGCTGGGGTACCGGCCCGACCGGGTCGCCCAGGCGATGGCCTCGCGCCGCACCGACCTCATAGGAATGATCGTCCCGGACGCCCGCCAGCCGTTCTTCGCGGAGATGGCGCACGCGGTCGAGCAGGCCGCGTCCGAGCGCGGAAAAATGGTCCTGGTCGGCAACTCCGACTACATCGACGACCGCGAGGTCCACTATCTGCGGGCCTTCCTCGGCATGCGGGTCGCCGGGCTGATCCTGGTCAGCCAGGGTCCCAGCGAACGGGCCGCGGCCGAGATCGACGCCTGGGACGCCCGCGTGGTGCTGCTGCACGAGCGGCCCGAGGCGATCGACGACGTGGCGGTGGTGACCGACGACATCGGCGGCGCCCAGCTCGCCACCCGCCACCTGCTCGAACACGGCCACGACTACGTCGCCTGCCTCGGCGGCATCGAGTCGACCCCGGCGGTCGGCGACCCGGTCGCCGACCACGTCGAGGGCTGGCGCCGGGCCATGCTGGAGTCCGGCCGCTCCCTGGAGGGCCGCCTCTTCCAGGCCCCGTACAACCGGTACGACGCCTACAAGGTGGCGCTGGAGATCCTCGCCGGGCCCCAGCGGCCGCCGGCCATCTTCTGCGCGACCGACGACCAGGCGATCGGCGTGCTGCGGGCCGCCCGCGAGCTGCGCATCGACGTGCCGGGCGAGCTCGCCGTGGCGGGCTTCGACGACGTGAAGGAGGCGGCCCTGACCGATCCGCCGCTCACCACGATCGCCTCCGACCGGCCCGCGATGGCGCGGGCCGCGGTGGACCTGGTCCTGGACGACGGGCTGCGGGTGGCGGGTTCGCGCCGCGAACGTCTCAAGCAGTTCCCCTCGCGGCTCGTCGTGCGCCGGTCCTGCGGCTGCGGCTGAGCCGTCCGCCGGGCGCCGCGCGAGGCGCCTTTATTTCGGGCAAACACGGTTCTGCCGGGCTTCTTAAGCGGTCCTCAGACTGCTCTCATGAAGGCTCGCGAAGGTCATAGACATGACCGAGAGCCCCCGCCACAGCGGCGAGTACCCCGAGCAGCAGCCTCAGCACTCCGCCTCCGCGGACGAGTCCTGGCAGCGAGCCAAGGACGACGCGCGGCGAGAGGCCGAGGCCTACGCGGCCGCCTATCCGCCGCCGCCCCCGTACCGGCCGACCACCCCGGTGACCACCGGCCCCGGCACCACCGTGTGGCCCGGCGCCCCGGCCGCCCACGCCGAGCCCGGTGTCGCCGGGTTCCACGGCGGCGGCGACGGCGGCGGGACCGCCCACCTCGACGGCGGTGAGGCGGGCGCCCCCCGCCCCCGGCGCGCCAAGCGCTCCGTCGGTCTCCTCGCGGCCGTCGCCATCATCGCGGCGGCGATAGGCGGCGGCACCGCGAGCCTCGTCGAGCACTACGTGTCCGACAACGGCAGCAGCGTCAGCGCCGGGGTGAGCGGCACCAACGCCTCCAACAGCACCAACGGCACGGTCTCCGGCGTCGCCAAGGCCGTCATGCCGAGCATCGTCGAGATCAACGCGACCTCCGGCTCGGGCGAGTCGACCGGCGCGGGCGTGATCATCACGTCCAAGGGCGAGATCATCACCAACAACCACGTCATCTCGGGGGCGACCTCGGTCAAGGTGAAGCTCAGCAACGGCAAGAGCTACACCGCGAAGGTCGTCGGCACCGACCCCGACAAGGACCTCGCCCTGATCAAGCTGGACGGGGCGAGCGGCCTCAAGCCCGCCAGCCTCGGCGACTCCGGCAAGATCGCGGTCGGCGACCAGGTCGTCGCCATCGGCTCCCCCGAGGGCCTCACCGGCACCGTCACCTCCGGCATCATCTCCGCGCTCGACCGTGACGTGACCGTCGCCAAGGAGCAGGGCAACCAGGGCCAGGGCCAAGGGCAGGGCCAGGGCGGGCGCGGCCAGGGCGGCTGGCCGTTCGAGTTCGGCGGGCAGCAGTTCAACGGCGACACCGGCTCGTCGAAGACCACGTACAAGGCGCTCCAGACCGACGCCTCGCTCAACCCCGGCAACTCCGGCGGCGCGCTCATCGACATGAACGGCAACATCATCGGCATCAACTCCGCGATGTACTCGCCGAGTTCGAGCGGCCAGGGCGGTTCCACGGCGGGCAGCGTCGGGCTCGGCTTCGCCATCCCGATCAACACCGTCAAGTCCGACCTCGCCAGCCTGCGGGGCGGCGGCAGCGGCGGCGCGAACACCGGCGGCGGCGACAACAGCCAGGGCGGCGGCAACAGCGGCGGCTTCGGCGGCAGCTACTGAGCCGCCGCTGATCCGCGCGGGGCAGCGAGCCGCCCCGCGCGGCACCGTCCGCATGCGAGGCTGATGTTCACCGAGCCGCACGAAGCAGAAGAAGGAACACGCTCATGAGCCCCGCCGAGGACGAACCGCAGCGCATCCTGATCGTCGACGACGAGCCCGCGGTCCGCGAGGCGCTGCAACGCAGTCTCGCCTTCGAGGGATACGGCACCGAGGTCGCCGTCGACGGTCTCGACGCCCTCGCCAAGGCGGAGGCCTACCGGCCCGAGCTCATCGTGCTCGACATCCAGATGCCGAGGATGGACGGGCTCACCGCGGCCCGCCGCCTTCGCGCGGCCGGCTCCACCACGCCCATCCTGATGCTGACGGCGCGCGACACGGTCGGCGACCGCGTCACCGGGCTCGACGCGGGCGCCGACGACTACCTGGTCAAACCGTTCGAGCTGGACGAACTCTTCGCCCGCATCCGGGCGTTGCTGCGCCGCAGCTCGTACGCCGTCGACGCGGGGGCGGCCGGTCAGGACGCCGGGAACGTCCTCAGCTTCGGGGACCTCAGGATGGACCTCTCCACACGCGAGGTCACCCGCGGCGACCGCGTCGTGGAGCTGACCCGCACCGAGTTCACCCTCCTTGAGATGTTCCTGACCCACCCCCGTCAGGTCCTCACCCGTGAGCAGATCCTCAAGGCGGTCTGGGGCTTCGACTTCGAGCCGTCGTCCAACTCGCTCGACGTATACGTCATGTACCTGCGCCGCAAGACGGAGGCGGGCGGCGAGCCCCGCCTCGTGCACACGGTGCGGGGCGTGGGGTACGCGCTCCGGCCGGGCGGCGCGGAGTGAACCGTCTGGTCCGCCGCTACCGCGCGATGCCGCTGCGCTCCCGCCTCGCGATGCTGGTCGCCACGGCGGTGGCGGTGGCGGTCGCGGCGGTCGCCGTCACCTGCTGGCTGCTGACCCGGGCCCAGTTGCGCGCCGAACTCGACACCACGCTGCGCAACACCAGCGCGCCCGCCAGCCTGGTGCTGACCGCGCTCCAGACCTGCAACTCGCAGGGCAGCCTGCCCCCGGGGCAGAAGCCGTTCGCCTACATCCAGGTGATCCTGCCGGACGGCACCCGCTGCGTGGCCCCGGACTCCCCGCCCGTACGGGTCAGGCCCCAGGACATCGCGGTCGCCCGCGCCCGCAACCTCAAGGCCGAGACCCTGCACAGCAGTACCACCGAGGGCGGCATGGACGTACGGGTGCACACCCAGTTCCAGGAGTTCGACGGCAGGTGGGTCACCGTCTCGCTGTCCCGCCCGCTCACGGAGGTCGACTCCGCCCTCAACCGGCTGGCCCTGCTGCTGACCGGTCTCGCCGGCATCGGCGTGATCGCGGCCGGAGCCGCCGGGCTCTGGGTCGCGCGGACCGGGCTGAGGCCCGTGGACAA
Organism: Streptomyces sp. NPDC045846; assembly: GCF_056431605.1. Classification (NCBI taxonomy): domain Bacteria; kingdom Bacillati; phylum Actinomycetota; class Actinomycetes; order Kitasatosporales; family Streptomycetaceae; genus Streptomyces; species Streptomyces sp. NPDC045846. Next base: position 38,390 of record NZ_JBWKKJ010000024.1, read on the forward strand.
GCTGACCGGGGCCGTCGAGCACGTGGCGCGGACCGAGGACCTCACCGTCCGCATCCCCGTCGAGGGCGAGGACGAGATCGCGCGCCTGTCCCGCTCGTTCAACGCGATGACCGCCGCGCTCGCCTCCTCCCGGGATCGGCAGGCGCAGCTCATCGCGGACGCCGGGCACGAGCTGCGTACGCCGCTCACCTCACTGCGTACGAACATCGAGCTGCTCGCCCGCAGCGACGAGACGGGGCGGGCCATCCCGCCCGCCGACCGCAAGGCGCTGATGACGTCCGTGACGGCGCAGATGTCCGAACTGGCTTCCCTCATCGGGGACTTGCAGGAGCTGTCCCGGCCGGACGCGGTGCGCGAGGGGCCGCTGGAGGTCGTCGGCCTGCACGACATCACCCGGGTCGCGCTCGACCGGGCGCGGCTGCGCGGGCCCGAGCTGACGATCACGGCGCAGCTCGCGCCCTGGTACGTACGGGCCGAGCCGGCCGCGTTGCAGCGGGCGGTGGTCAACGTCCTCGACAACGCGGTGAAGTTCAGCCCGCCGCGGGGGACGGTCACGGTCGCCCTGGACCGGGGCGTCCTGACCGTGCGGGACCACGGGCCCGGCATCCCCGCCGAGGACCTGCCGCACGTCTTCGAGCGGTTCTGGCGCTCCCCCACGGCGCGGGCCCTGCCGGGCTCGGGGCTCGGGCTCTCGATCGTGGCCCGTACGGTCCGCCACGCGGGCGGCGAGGTGTCGCTCGCTCCGGCGCCGGGCGGCGGCACCCTGGCCACGATCACCCTGCCAGGAGCCCCGACCCCACCCCCGGACACCCCCTGACCCCCTCCCGGGCCCCCGCCCCGGACCCCGTTCGCGCCTGAACGGCGCTCGTCCTCAATCGCCGGACGGGCTAAAGATGCCATGCCGACCAGCACGACCCCGCTAGGGGCGCGGGGAACTGCGCGAGAAGCACGCACGGTCCGCAGACGAAAGCGGGTTCAGGGGCGCGGGGAACTGCGCGAACGGCCACGCACGGCCCGCGGACGGCTCAGGTCCCAGACGCGGGGGGCGACGGGGGTTCGCAAACCCCCGCCGGCCTCAAGGACGCCCAGCAACCGGAACCGCCCCGGCTACCTCCGCACCGAGATCCGCCCCGGAACCGGCGGAGCCATCGGCGCGGAGGCCGACGAGTTCGCCGCCAGGTACGCGTCGAAGACGTCCAGGTCCGACGCCCCCACCAGCTTGTTCGTGCCGACCAGCGCCGGGAAGCCGTCCCCGCCCCCGGCGAGGAACTCGTTCATGGCGACGCGGTACGTCTTCGCGGGGTCCAGCGGCACCCCGTTCAGCTTCACCGTGTCGGTCAGCACCCGGTCCGCCCCCGACTTCGTCATGTCCAGGGTGTAGGTCAGGCCCTTCGAGATCTGGAGGATCTTCGGGTCGGCCTGGTTCGGGCCGCTGACCTGCTGCTGGAGGGCGGAGATGATCTTCGCTCCGGTCAGGTCGACCACGTTCATCATGTTGGTGAAGGGCTGGACCGTGAAGGCCTCGCCGTACGTCACGACCCCGTCGCCCTCACTGCCGGACGCCTTGTACACGAGGTCGGAGCGGATGCCGCCCGGGTTCATGAAGGCGATCTGCGCACCGCCCTTGTCCGGCGCGGAGAGACCGGCCAGCTGGGCGTCGGCGATCAGGTCGCCGAGCGGCTTCTCGGGGGCGTCGGAGCCGCGGCCGTTGATGTCGGCGGAGATGTAGCCCTGCGGCCGGTTGGCCACCGGCGCCGCCAACTTGCCCCAGCGGGCGATCAGTTCGGACATGTCCGCGGCCTTGGGCTGGTTCCGGCTGACGATGTGGTTCGCGGACTTCGGCAGCTGCTGGGGCTTCACCGCCGTGCGCACGATGTCGTTGGTGCGCCGGTCGTAGGTGAGCGTCGTGTCGGTGTACAGCTTGCCGAAGGACGCCGCCGAGGTGACCATGCGCGGGTTGCCCGCCGGGTCCGGGATGGTGCACACGTACGCCTGGTGGGTGTGGCCGGTGATCAGCGCGTCCACCTTGGGCGAGACGCCCTTGGCTATGTCGACGATGGGCCCGGAGATGCCGCTGCCGGGACCCTGGCTGTCGCAGCTGTCGTTGTACGCGTTGGTGGACGGCATGCCGCCCTCGTGGATCAGCGCGACGATCGACTTGACGCCCTGGCGGTCCAGTTCCTTGGCGTACTTGTTGATCGTCTCGATCTCGTCCGCGAACTTGAGCCCCTTGACGCCGGCCGCGGTCACGACGTTCGGGGTGCCCTTCAGGGTCACGCCGATGAAGCCGATCTTGACGCCGTTCTTCTGCCACACCGTGTACGGCTTGAGGATCGGCCTGCCGGTCTTCTCGCTCGTCACGTTGGCCGCGAGGTAGGGGAAGTCCGCGCCGCGGAACTTCTTGCCCTTCTCGTAGCAGCCCTCGGTCGGATGGCAGCCGCCGTGCTGCATCCGGGCGAGCTCGGTGGCGCCCTCGTCGAACTCGTGGTTGCCCACGGCCGTGACGTCCAGCTTCAGCTTGTTGAGGGCCTCGATGGTCGGCTCGTCGTGGAAGAGCCCGGACAGCAGGGGGCTCGCGCCGATCATGTCGCCGCCGGCCGCGGTGATCGAGTACGGGTGGCCCTGGCGGGCCGTGCGCAGCGAGCTGGCGAGGTACTCCATGCCGCCCGCCGGAACGGACTTGGTGCTCCCGTCCGCCTGACGCTCCGTCACCGCGCCTGCCGATCCGGCCGGGGGCTCCAGGTTGCCGTGCAGGTCGTTGAAGGACAGCAGCTGTACGTCGACGGTGCGGTCCGGCTTCGGGCGGTGCCCGTGGTCGTGCGCGTCGGCCGGCATCGCGGCGACGAGGGCTCCGACGGTGGCAAGTCCGGCGGCCCCCGCCCACATTCGTGTGGCGGCACGCTTCATGTGGGGTTTCGCTGGCATGTGGTCTTTGAGTCCCCTGTGAGTGTCCGGTGAATTCCCGGCGCAGCCTATGGTCAACGCGCGTAGCGCAACAGGGGGTGGCGGGTCACGAGCTGGTTGCCGTTGATCACGGACGGAGGGGAGGGGCCGGGGCGGTGCGCCCACCCACGGGCGTACGGCGCCGCGCCGCGCCGCTCCGGCGGCACCCCGGGCCGCCCGCTCGCGGACGTACGGCCGCCCCGTGGTGCCGATCCGGACGCTTGCCCCGCCCCGGTCGCGAGGACCTCCGCCGTACTCTCGTAGGCATGACAGACGCAGCCGTCCCCGCCCCGTCCACCCGTGAGATCCAGACGCTCGACGAGCTCAGTCACTCCCAGGCTCAGGCCGTCCTCGACCTCCTCGCCGAAGCCGCCCGCGGCGACGGGCAGCAGGCCGTTTCCGAGCAGGGGCGGCTCCAGTTGCGCGGGGGCCGGCGCGAGGGCGTGCGGCACTTCCTGCTGACGGTGGGCGACGTGCTCGCCGGGTACGCCCAGCTGGAGGACACCGACCCGGTGGAGGCGCCCGCCGCCGAGCTCGTGGTGCACCCCGCGTACCGGGGCCACGGGCACGGCCGCGCCCTCGGCAGCGCCCTGCTCGGCGCGACCGGCAAGCGGCTGCGGGTGTGGGCGCACGGCGGCCACTCGGCGGCCCGCCACCTCGCCCAGGTCCTGGGACTGACCCTGTTCCGTGAACTGCGCCAGCTGCGGCGCCCGTTGAGCCCGCTCGACATCGCGGAGCCGGTCTGGCCCGAGGGCGTCACCGTGCGCACGTTCACGCCGGGCGAGGACGACGCGGCCTGGCTCGCGGTGAACGCGGCGGCCTTCGCGCACCACCCCGAGCAGGGCTCGCTGACCCAGCGCGACCTCGACGACCGCAAGGCCGAGCCGTGGTTCGACCCGAAGGGCTTCTTCCTCGCGGAGAAGGACGGCGAACTCGTCGGCTTCCACTGGACGAAGGTGCACGCCGAGGAGCGGCTCGGCGAGGTGTACGTCGTCGGGATCCGGCCCGACGCGCAGGGCGGCGGCCTCGGCAAGGCGCTGACCGCGACGGGCCTGCGCCACCTCGCCGCCGAGGGCCTGCCCACCGCGATGCTGTACGTCGACGCCGACAACACGGCGGCCGTCACGGTGTACGAGCGCCTCGGCTTCACCACGCACGAGGTCGACCTGATGTACCGCGCGGAGTCCTGACCCGCCCCTTGCCCCGGCCCGGCCGGCCGCCGCATCCTGGTGGCCGCGCCCCGCGGACCGGCCCCCGGGCGACGCCCGGGGGCCGGGGTTCGCTTGCCCTTACGTCATGTCCTCGTAACCAGCCATTCAGACACGCTTGCGACGCTCGCGTAATGAAGCCGCCGGCGCCCGCCACCCGGAACGGAACAGTTCCCCCCACGAGAACCCCCCGGGCCCTGACCCCCGCCCTCTCCGACGCGCTGGACAGCCCCGACGCGCGGAACAATGGGGACATGAGCCAGCAGCCCAGCGCCGAGGTCCCGCTCCAGCCCGCCCAGCCGTCCGTCGGCTCCATAGCCGCGCACCGGCCGCACACGCTCGCGGCCGCCGTCTCCGACCTGGAGCCGGACATCGACGCGGACCTGGACGCCTACGAGGACGAGAGCGAGGGCGACGAGCTGCCCTCGGGCCGTTTCCTGGACCGTGAACGCAGCTGGCTCGCGTTCAACGAGCGCGTCCTGGAGCTCGCCGAGGACCCGGCGACCCCGCTCCTCGAACGGGCGAACTTCCTGGCGATCTTCGCCTCGAACCTGGACGAGTTCTTCATGGTCCGGGTGGCCGGGCTCAAGCGCCGCATCGCCACCGGCGTCGCCACCCGCTCCGCCTCCGGCCTCCAGCCGCGCGAGGTCCTCGACCTGATCTGGACGCGCTCGCGCGAACTCATGGCCCGGCACGCCGCCTGCTACCAGCAGGACGTGGCGCCCGCGCTGGCCGACGACGGCATCCACCTGATCCGCTGGCCCGAGCTCACCGAGAAGGAGCAGGCCCGCCTCTTCACGCTGTTCCGCCAGCAGATCTTCCCGGTCCTGACCCCGCTGGCCGTGGACCCCGCGCACCCCTTCCCGTACATCTCGGGGCTCTCGCTCAACCTCGCCGTGGTGGTGCGCAACCCGGTCTCGGGCCACCGCCACTTCGCGCGTGTGAAGGTCCCGCCGCTGCTCTCCCGCTTCCTGGAGGCCTCGCCGCAGCGCTACGTGCCCCTTGAGGACGTCATCGCGGCGCACCTGGAGGAGCTCTTCCCCGGCATGGAGGTGCTCGCGCACCACATGTTCCGGGTGACGCGCAACGAGGACCTCGAAGTCGAGGAGGACGACGCCGAGAACCTGCTCCAGGCCCTGGAGAAGGAGCTCATGCGGCGCCGCTTCGGGCCGCCGGTGCGCCTGGAGGTCGAGGAGTCCATCGACCCGTACGTACTCGACCTGCTCGTACGGGAGTTGAAGATCTCGGACGCCGAGGTCTACCCGCTGCCCGGACCGCTCGATCTGACCGGCCTGTTCGGGATCTCCGCGCTCGACCGGCCGGAGCTGAAGTTCCCCAAGTTCGTCGCGGGCACCCACCGCGACCTCGCCGAGGTCGAGTCCGCCTCCGCGCCCGACATCTTCGCCGCCGTCCGCGAACGCGACGTCCTGCTGCACCACCCGTACGACTCGTTCTCCACCTCGGTACAGGCCTTCCTGGAACAGGCCGCGTCCGACCCGGACGTGCTGGCCATCAAGCAGACGTTGTACCGGACTTCGGGCGACTCGCCGATCGTGGACGCGCTGATAGACGCGGCCGAGTCGGGCAAGCAGGTGCTCGTCCTCGTCGAGATCAAGGCCCGCTTCGACGAGCAGGCCAACATCAAGTGGGCGCGCAAGCTGGAGGAGTCCGGCTGCCACGTGGTCTACGGGCTCGTCGGCCTCAAGACGCACTGCAAGCTGTCCCTGGTGGTGCGCCAGGAGGGCGACACGCTGCGCCGCTACTCGCACGTGGGGACCGGCAACTACCACCCCAAGACGGCCCGCCTCTACGAGGACCTGGGCCTGCTGACCGCCGACCCGCAGGTCGGCGCCGACCTCTCGGACCTCTTCAACCGGCTGTCCGGTTACTCCCGCCGGGAGACCTACCGGCGCCTGCTCGTCGCCCCCAAGTCCCTGCGGGACGGCCTGGTCTCGCGGATCAACAAGGAGATCGCCCACCAGCACGCCGGGCGGCCCGCCTACGTCCGCATCAAGGTCAACTCGATGGTCGACGAGGCCGTCATCGACGCCTGCTACCGGGCCTCCCAGGCGGGCGTGCCCGTCGACATCTGGGTGCGCGGCATCTGTGCCGTACGCCCGGGGGTGACCGGTCTCTCGGAGAACATCCGGGTCCGGTCGATCCTCGGCCGCTTCCTGGAGCACTCGCGGGTCTTCGCCTTCGGCAACGGCGGCGAGCCCGAAGTCTGGTTCGGCAGCGCCGACATGATGCACCGCAACCTCGACCGACGCATCGAGGCACTGGTCCGGGTCGCCGACCCGGCCCACCGCGCGGCCCTGAGCCGGCTCCTGGAGACCGGGATGTCGGACACGACCTCGTCCTGGCACCTGGGCGCCGACGGGAACTGGACCCGGCACTCGACCGACGCCGAGGGACAGCCGCTGCGGAACGTACAGGAGATGCTGATAGACGCCCGGAGGCGCCGGCGTGCAACGCCCTGAGAACATCGCCGGACAGGAGCTGGCGGGCGAGGTCCTGGCCCCCTACCTCCACGCGCAGGCGGGGGAATTCCTGCGCAGTCTCCGCCTCCACCGCGAGGCGGGGCCCGACAACCACACCAGCGAGGAGGCCGCCCGCGCGCTGCGCGCGGCCGCCCGCCGCATCAGCGGCACCCTGCACACCTTCCGCCCGCTGCTCGACACCGCGTGGGCCGACCCGCTGCGCACCGAACTGGCGTGGCTGTCCGGCACGTTGGCGGGCGAGCACGCCACCGCCGCCCGGCTCACCCGGCTCCTGGACGCCCTGCACCGGCTGTCCGGCAGCCAGGTGCCGCCGCAGCGCGGGGACGCGGGCGGCCTCACGGTGGGCGCCGCCCGGGCCGGCGCGCTGCTCGACCGGCAGCTGACGCTGGCCCGCACCCGGGCCCACTCGGCGGCGCTCCAGGCGCTCGGCTCGTCCCGGTTCCACGCCGTGGCGGACGCGGTCGCGCTGCTGGCCAGCGAGGTGCCGCTGGCGTCCGCGGCCGCCGCCCGCGCCTGCGAGGTGCTCACGCCCGCGGCCCTGGACGCCGAGGACCGCCTGGAGCGGGCGGTGGCCGCGCTGCCGCTGGCCCGCGCCGCCCGCCCGTACAACGCGGAGGCCCTGGTCCAGGAGAGCGAGAGCCAGGACAGCCCCTGGCACCAGGTCCGGCTGCTCCTGCGGCTGCACCGGTACGCCCAGGAGGTGCTGCGCCACGGGCCCGGCGACGCGGCTCCCTGCGAGCGCCTGCTCGCCGCCGGGCGCGCCCTGGACCGGCACCGGGACGCCGCCGAGGCCGCGGCCGCCGCGTCCGCCGCGGCCCGCACCCCGCGGATCGCCCCGGCCACCGCGTACGCGCTCGGCGTGCTCCACGCCGACCAGCGGCACGACGTGGAGGCGGCCCGCTTCGCCTTCCAGCGGGTCTGGCAGCCTGTGGCGGTGAGCACCGCACCCCCGGCCACGACGGCCGCCCCATGAGCACCGCACCCGACAAAACCGTCCTCGCCGCGGGATGCGTCCTGTGGCGCCGCTCCCCCTGGGGGGACGGCGGGCTGGAGATCTGCCTCGTCCACCGGCCCAAGTACGACGACTGGTCCCATCCCAAGGGCAAGCTGAAGCGGGGCGAGGACGCGCTCGCGGGCGCGCTGCGCGAGGTGTACGAGGAGACCGGGTACCCGTGCACGCCCGGCGCCGCACTGCCCACCGTCCACTACACCGACCGCCAGGGCCGCCCCAAGCGGGTGGACTACTGGGCCGCCGAGGCGGGCGAGGGCCGCTTCCGCGCGAACTCCGAGGTCGACCGGCTGCTCTGGCTGCCCCCGGCGGCCGCCCACCACCGCCTCACCGCGCCCCGCGACCGCCAGCTGGTCCTCGCGCTCCTCGACGCGCTCCACTCCGCCTGACCCCGCGGCGCCACCGGAATCCGGGCGCCGCGGGGCGCTTCCCCCGTGCGGAACCGTTTCCGTATGCCAACTGAACACGAACCGGTAACGGTCGGCACCGCACTGCCCGCCACGGTTCACCTTCCGTTAACTCTCCCCCGTCGACCGCTTCACCTGTTCTGCCTAATTTCGGCCTTACACGGTGCACGGCGTCCCGCCCTCACCGCCTCACCACGCACGCCGCCGTACAACGAACGGAAACCGGCGGCTCCCGGAAGGAACACCCGAAAGTGAAGCTTCAGCGCAAGAACCGGCTCCGCGCCACCGCCCTCGGCGTCATCGCCGTGTCCAGCGCCCTGGCCCTCACGGCGTGCGGCAGCGACAACAACAGCGGCGGCGGGAGCACGGGCGGCAGCGGCGACAAGACCACCGGGGCCGCCTCGAACGTGAAGTGCGACGGCGCCAAGGGCCAGCTCCTGGCCTCCGGCTCCTCCGCGCAGAAGAACGCCATGGACCTGTGGGTCAAGAACTACATGGCGGCCTGCAAGGACGCGCAGATCAACTACAAGTCCTCGTCCTCCGGCGAAGGCATCGTCGCCTTCACCCAGGGCACGGTCGGCTTCGCCGGCTCCGACTCCCCGCTCAACGCCCAGCAGGTGGAGGACTCCAAGAAGGTCTGCACCGGCGGCGGCCAGGGCATCAACCTGCCCATGGTCGGCGGCCCGATCGCGATCGGCTTCCACGTGGAGGGCGTCGACAACCTCGTCCTGGACGCCTCGACGCTCGCGAAGATCTTCAACGGCAAGATCACCAAGTGGAACGACGAGGCCATCGCCAAGCTGAACCCGAGCGCCAAGCTCCCCGACCTGGCGATCCAGGCCTTCCACCGCTCCGAGGACTCCGGCACCACCGAGAACCTCACCAAGTACCTCAGCGCCACGGCCAAGGCCGACTGGACGTACGCGCCCGCCAAGAAGTGGGCCGCCCCCGGCGGCCAGGCCGCGTCCGGCTCGGCCGGCGTCGCCGCCCAGGTCAAGCAGACCAACGGCGCGATCGGCTACTTCGAGCTCTCGTACGCCTCCTCGCAGTCGATCAAGACCGTCGACATCAACACCGGCGCGTCCGCCCCGGTCAAGGCCAGCTCCGCCAACGCCTCCACCGCCATCGCCGCCGCGAAGATCGCCGGCACCGGCAAGGACCTGGCCCTGAAGCTGGACTACACGACCAAGGCCGACAACGCCTACCCGATCGTCCTCGTGACGTACGAGGTCGTCTGCGACAAGGGCAACAAGCCGGCCACCCTCGGCACGGTCAAGTCCTTCCTCTCCTACGCCGCCGGCGCCGACGGGCAGAAGCTGCTCACCGACGCCAGCTACGCGCCCATCCCGGCCGAGATCAACTCCAAGGTCGTCTCGACCATCAACGAGCTCCAGTAGCCGACCAGTTGAGCCGCCGGGCCGAAGACCCGGCGGCTCGCGTGGGACGGGGGCCCCGATCCGGCCCCCGCCGCACACCTCCGGTGCACCGCCGCCAGGGGCCCCTCGGGCCCCGCCCACAGACCGGAAAGATCATGGCTTCTTCCATAGCAACGGACACCCCACCACCTCCCGCTCCCGCCCCGGCAGCGCGCCGCAAGCAGTCCACCGGCCGCGCGGGCGACAAGATCTTCCTCGGACTCTCGCGGGGCTCGGGCATCTTCCTGCTCGTCGTCATGGCGGCCATCGCCGTCTTCCTCAGCGTCCGGGCCGGCATCGCGATCTCGAAGGACCAGGGCAACTTCCTGACGACCTTCGACTGGAACCCGGCCGGCAGCCCGCCCGCGTTCGGCATCGCGGTCCTGCTCTTCGGCACCGTCGTCAGCTCGGTCGTCGCGATGGCCATCGCGGTCCCGATCGCCGTCGGCATCGCCCTGTTCATCTCGCACTACGCGCCGCGCAAGCTGGCCGCGCCGCTCGCGTACGTCGTCGACCTGCTCGCCGCCGTCCCGTCGATCGTCTACGGCATCTGGGGCGCCCTGTTCCTCGTGCCCTACCTCGGCGGCTTCAACGAGTGGCTCGACACCTACCTGGGCTGGACCTACCTCTTCGAGAAGACCGAGGTCGGCGTCGCCCGCTCCATCTTCACCGTCGGCATCCTGCTCGCGATCATGATCCTGCCGATCGTGACCAGCGTCAGCCGCGAGGTCTTCCTCCAGGTCCCGCGCATGAACGAGGAGGCCGCCCTGGCCCTCGGCGCGACCCGCTGGGAGGTCATCCGGCTCTCGGTACTGCCCTTCGGCCGCTCGGGCGTGATCTCCGCCTCGATGCTGGGCCTGGGCCGCGCGCTCGGCGAGACGATGGCCGTCGCCACGGTCCTCTCCCCGAGCTACATCATCTCGCTGCACCTGCTCAACCCGGGCGGCGGCACCTTCGCGCAGAACATCGCCGCGAAGTTCGACGAGTCCAACCAGCTCGGCCGGGACGCGCTGATCGCCTCCGGCCTGGTCCTCTTCGTGCTCACCCTGCTGGTCAATGGCGCCGCACGCATGATCATCGCGCGCCGCAAGGAGTACTCGGGAGCCAACGCATGAGCGCCGTGCCGTCCCGCAGCCTCCGTACCGCAGCCCCCGAAGGGAGCCTCGCATGAGCCACGCAGCCGTTCAGGACGCCCGGCCGGCCGCACCGGCCCCCGGCAAGGGCAGCCTCAGCCACCGCGCCCTGCCCCGCTGGGCAGGCGCCGCCTTCGCGCTCGTCGCGATCGCCCTCGCCGTGGGCATCGGCCTCGTCTTCGACCTGTCGAGCAAGGTCCAGTGGGGCCTGATCGCGGCCCTGCTCTTCGTCCTCGTCTCGTACGCGGTCACCTCGGCCGTCGAGAACAAGCGGCAGGCCAAGGACCGGGTGGCGACCTCCCTGGTCTGGGTCTGCTTCGTCCTCGCGGTGATCCCGCTGTTCTCGCTGCTGTGGACGACCATCAGCCGCGGCACCCGGGTGCTCAACGGATACTTCCTCTCCCACTCGATGGCCGGTGTCCCCGGCTTCGAGCAGGGCGGCGGCGTCTACCACGCGCTGATCGGCACCCTGGAGCAGGTGGGCCTGGCCACCCTGATCTCCGCGCCGCTCGGCCTGCTCACCGCGGTCTACCTGGTGGAGTACGGCAAGGGCGCCCTCGCCCGGGCCGTCACCTTCTTCGTCGACGTCATGACGGGCATCCCGTCCATCGTCGCCGGCCTCTTCATCCTGACCCTGATGCTGATGTTCGACCTCCAGCCCTCCGGGTTCATGGGCTCGCTCGCCCTCGCGATCCTGATGATGCCGGTCGTGGTCCGCTCCACCGAGGAGATGCTCAAGCTCGTCCCGAACGAGCTGCGCGAGGCCTCCCTCGCCCTGGGCGTGCCGAAGTGGCGCACCATCCTGAAGGTGGTCATCCCGACCGCGATCGGCGGCATCACCACGGGCGTCATGCTCGCCATCGCCCGCATCGCCGGTGAGACCGCCCCGATCATGCTGCTCGTCTTCGGCAGCCAGCTGATCAACACCAACCCCTTCGCGGGTGCTCAGTCCTCGCTCCCCTTCTACATCTGGGAGCAGTACCGGGTCGGCAGCGACGCGTCGTACGACCGCGCCTGGGCCGCCGCCCTGGTCCTGATCGCCTTCGTCATGATCCTCAACCTGGTGGCTCGCGGCATCGCCCGCTGGAAGGCCCCCAAGCACGGTCGCTGACGCGGCCATCTCAGCGACCCCTTCTCGCACGCCCGAAAGAAGCAGTGATTGTTATGGCCAAGCGAATCGACGTATCGGGCCTCTCCGCCTACTACGGCGCCCACAAGGCGATCGACGACATCTCGATGACGGTCGAGCCGCGCTCGGTGACCGCCTTCATCGGCCCGTCCGGCTGCGGCAAGTCCACGTTCCTGCGCACCCTGAACCGCATGCACGAGGTGACCCCCGGCGGCCGGGTCGAGGGCAAGGTGCTCCTGGACGACGAGAACCTGTACGGCTCCGCGGTCGACCCGGTGGCCGTGCGCCGTACGGTCGGCATGGTCTTCCAGCGCCCCAACCCGTTCCCCACGATGTCGATCTTCGACAACGTGGCGGCGGGGCTGCGTCTGAACGGCAAGTACAAGAAGAACGAACTGGCCGACGTCGTCGAGAAGTCGCTCAAGGGCGCGAACCTCTGGAACGAGGTCAAGGACCGCCTCAACAAGCCCGGTTCGGGGCTCTCCGGCGGCCAGCAGCAGCGTCTGTGCATCGCGCGGGCCATCGCCGTGGAGCCGGACGTCCTGCTGATGGACGAGCCGTGCTCCGCCCTCGACCCGATCTCCACCCTCGCGATCGAGGACCTGATCGGCGAGCTCAAGGAGCGCTTCACGATCGTCATCGTGACGCACAACATGCAGCAGGCCGCGCGCGTCTCGGACCGTACGGCCTTCTTCAACCTCGCGGCGGTCGGCCAGCCCGGCAAGCTCATCGAGATCGACGAGACCGAGCGGATCTTCTCCAACCCGTCCGTCCAGGCCACGGAGGACTACATCTCGGGCCGCTTCGGCTAGGCCCCGCCTCCCCCAGACGTCTGCGGTGCTGCATGGCGGTGCCACCGCAAGACGACGGGCCCGCCCCCTGAGACCCAGGGGGCGGGCCCACTTTTCGGTACGCCGCGCTGGGTTCGCCCGACCGCCCGTGCGGCGGGGTTGGCTCTGGGGCTGCGCCCCAAACCCCGGGGGGCCGCTTGCCCACCCGCCCGCCCGGTGCGCGGGGTTGGATGGTTCCGCCCCTGGGGCTCCGCCCCAGACCCCAGGGGGTTTGCCCACCCGCCCGCCCGTTGCGCAGGGTTGGATGTGCTGAGCCCTGGGGCTGCGCCCCAGACCCCCTTGAGGGGCTCCGCCCCTCGAACCCCGGCGGGGGCTCCGCCCCCACACCCCCGCTCGCGCCTGAACGGCGCTCGTCCTCAAACGCCGGACAGGCTGAAGACACCAGCACCGGCCCGCCCCACTACCGCCAGGGGCGCAAGGAACTGCGCGAGAAGCGACCACGGCCCGCACACGACCGAGGGGTTAGGGGCGCGAGGAACTGCGCGAACAACCACGCACGGCGCAAGGCCGACGTCGTGTGCAGGGGCGCGGGGAACTGCGCGAGAAGTGGGCACGGTCCGCAGGCGAAGGCGGGTCAAGGGGCGCGAGGAACTGCGCAAAGCAAACGCCCGGCAGGCGCGCGGATGCAGGCGGGTTCGAGGGGGCGCGGGGAACTGCGCGAGAAGCGAGCACGGTCCGCAGATCGAAGGCGGGTCGAGGGGCGCGGGGAACTGCGCGAGCCGGCCGGGGGCGGCCGAGTGCACGGCGTTCGGAAACGGCGACGCCCCCTCCCGCCCCCGGAGGGGTTGGGGAAGGGGCGGGGTGGGGTGGAGAACCCGGCCGGGCGGCGCGGCTAGCCGAAGAACAGCCGGACCACCAGGTAGCTCCCCGCCGCGACCAGCGCAGCCGCGGGCATCGTGATGAACCACCCCAGGATGATGTTCTTCGCGACCCCCCACCGCACCGCGTTGACCCGCTTGGTCGCCCCCACACCCATGATCGCCGAGGTGATCACATGCGTCGTGGAGATGGGCGCCTGGAAGAGGAACGAGGACCCGAACATGATCGAGGCACCCGTCGCCTCGGCGGCGAACCCCTGCGGCGGGTCCAGCTCGATGATCTTCCGCCCCAGCGTCCGCATGATCCGCCAGCCACCCGCGTACGTACCGAGCGACAGCATCGCCGCGCACGCGATCTTGACCCAGATCGGGATCTCGTCGCCCGCGGACTGCACATCGGCGATGGTCAGCGCCATCACCACGACGCCCATGGTCTTCTGCGCGTCCTGAAGGCCGTGGCCGAGCGCCATGCCGGCCGCCGAGACGGTCTGGGCGATGCGGAACCCGCGCTTGGCCTTGTGCGGGTTGGCCTTGCGGAACAGCCACAGGATCACGCACATCACGAGGTAACCGGCGAGGAGGCCGACCACCGGCGAGACGAACATCGGAATGACGATCTTGTCGAGCACGCCGGACCAGTACACGGTGGTCCCGCCCGCGAGCGCGGCGCCGACCATGCCGCCGAACAGGGCGTGCGACGAGGACGAGGGCAGCCCGAAGTACCAGGTGACCAGGTTCCAGATGATCGCGCCGACCAGCGCCGCGAACAGGATGCCCATCCCCTTGTTGCCCTCGGGCGTGGAGATGAGCCCCTCGCTCACGGTCTTGGCCACGCCGCTGCCGAGGAAGGCACCGGCGAGGTTCATCACCGCGGCCATGGCGAGCGCGGCCCGCGGGGTCAGCGCCCGCGTCGAGACCGACGTGGCGATGGCGTTCGCCGAGTCGTGAAAGCCGTTCGTATACGTGAATCCGAGCGCGACGCCAATGGTCACGATCAACGCGAAGGTGTCCATGACTGGGTCAGGACTCCTTGACGGCGATGGTCTCCACCGTGTTCGCCACGTGCTCGAACGCGTCCGCCGCCTCTTCGAGTACGTCCACGATCTGCTTGAGCTTGAGCACCTCGATGGCGTCGTACTTGCCGTTGAAGAGGTGGGCGAGCAGCTTGCGGTGGATCTGGTCGGCCTGGTTCTCCAGGCGGTTGACCTCGATCCAGTACTCGGTCAGATTGGACATCGTCCGCAGGTTCGGCATCGCCTCGGCGGTCAGCACGGCCGCCCGGTTGAGCACCTCGATCTGCTGCTCGACGCCCTTGGGCAGTTCCTCCACGTTGTAGAGGACGACCAGGTCGACGGCCTCCTCCATGAAGTCCATGATGTCGTCGAGCGACGAGGCGAGGGTGTAGATGTCCTCGCGGTCGAACGGCGTGATGAAGGAGGAGTTCAGCTGGTGGAAGATCGCGTGGGTGGCATCGTCCCCCGCGTGCTCCGCTGCCCGCATGCGCTCCGCGATCTCGGCCCGGGACGCGGAATCCGCTCCGAGCAGTTCCATGAGGAGCTTCGAGCCCGTGACGATGTTGTCCGCGGATGCGGAGAACATGTCGTAGAAGCTCGTCTCCCTGGGGGTCAGACGAAAGCGCACGTGGGGTCCTCGGAGTGCTTGGGATTCGGTCAGGCTGATGCTAGGCGCATCATCCGGCCACGGCTAACCGGCGTTCTTCAGTGTCGCCCATCAGGCACAGTGATCAGCACGGGCCCCCGCCGGGGGAGCCGGAAATTCGTTACCATATACCCATGAGGGGTATCGAACCCCTTGCCTCACACGGCAGGCCACCAGGCACATGGCAGACAACGGGAGGACGCGATGACGACCACCGAGGCAGCCGGTCCCCCGGTCGAGACCCCTGTGACCGACCACGACCACGGCGTGCACGGCTACCACAAGCAGAAGGACGAGCACCTCAAGCGGCTGCGCCGCATCGAGGGCCAGATCCGCGGCCTGCAACGGATGGTCGACGAGGACGTCTACTGCATCGACATACTCACCCAGGTCTCCGCGTCCACGAAGGCCCTGCAGTCCTTCGCGCTCCAGCTGCTCGAGGAGCACCTGCGGCACTGCGTGGCGGACGCGGCGGTCAAGGGCGGCGACGAGATCGACGCCAAGGTGGAGGAAGCCACCAAGGCGATCGCCCGCATGATGCGTACGTGAGACAGCCCGTGTGATGCGTACGTGAGACAGGTCCCGCGCCTCCCGGCCCCGCCGCTCCGAACGTACGGATCCGGCCACGGAGTGCCCCGGACAGCCGCACCCACAAGGGCCTTCCGGCACGGGCGTGTCGCGGCGTGCGCGACGGACGCGGGCGGGGCGCGGCGGTGGAGGAGACCCGCCGCGCCCCGCACCCTCGATCCCCGGCTAGCCCCAGGCGTCGTCGCGGCCGGTCCAGGTGGCGGACCGTTCCGGCGGCTGGGCGGGGCCGGGCTGCCCCACGTTCAGCACCTCGTCGATGAGGTCCGGGCTGAGCCGGTCCCCCTCCGCGGCGGAGGCCGCGATCATCAGGTCACCGCACAGCTCGATCTCGACGAGGGCCACGTGGTCCTGGACGGTCGCACCGCGAAGCGAAGCCACGCACATCACCTCTTCCTCGACCTCTTCCCGCCGTCGTTGGCCGGGTCGGTTCGCCCGGCCCGGACTGTTCGCTCGGTCTGTTCGCCATCGTCGGCTTCCTAGCGTAGGGAGGGGGACACGGACCGCGCATGGCACGGACGGACCATTTCCGCCACCACAGCCCCGCCCGAGGGGGCCATTTCTGGCTGATTACGGCTGGATCTTCCCGGCGAAGATGTCCCGCGCGTCCGGCAGCCGGACGTCCACGGGCGCCCCGAACCCGTACAGCAGCGTCGTCGAGGCGACCGCCACGGGCCGGCCGCGGTTGACGTAGCTGAACTGCTGGCGGACCTTGCACAGTCGCCCCGCTTCGTCGAGGTACGCGTCGAAGGGAACCGCCCCCGTGGAGAACCCTTTCGCCACCTTCGCGGGCAGTGCGGCACTCCCCCGGTAGTGGCGCACCTTCACCCCGGCGAGTTCCTCCTCGCCGACGTAGTTCACGCCGTGCGCGCCGCGCAGGAGTTCGGCGGCCGTGTACGGGTCGGTGACGCCGCCCGTGACCAGGTTGCCGTCGGCGAGGGTGGCGGTGTCGACCCGGACCCACTTGTCGGCGGGCACGCCCGCGCCCCGGTTCTTCATGTAGAGCGCGCCGGGCGCGAGGAGCTCGGTGATCGGGCGGCGCTCGTCCGCTCCGGCCGCGTCCTTGGGCAGCACCACCGTCAACTGCCCCGTCCTGCGCCGGAAGTCGTACGTGCCCTCGCCGCGGATCGTCACCCGGGTGCCCCCGGTGGCCATCTCCATGGAGGTGGTGGCCTGCGAAGTCCCCGCCGCGACCAGCCGGTCGGCCGCCGTCCGCACCATCGCCGCCGGGTCGGACCGGGCGCCGCCCGCGACCTCCACGTCGTCCGCGCCGCATCCGGCGACGGTCGCGATCACCCCGCCCACCAGCGCGGCGGCCGCGATCGCACCCGCTCGTCCGGCTCCGTGCCGTTGCACCACCATCGCCGCCAAACCCCCAACGCCCACTGGCCTAGCCCGCACTCCTAACGACTCCGGTACGGCCCCCGTCACGCCCGCAGTACGGTGGTGAGGTGCCCCACCAGACCACCATCACGGAACGCGGCAGCTTCGCGATCGCCCGTTGCTCCTGCGGCTGGACGGGACCGGCCCGCCGCAGCCGTGACAGGGCCCGCACCGACGCCCGGGCCCACCACCCCCAGCCCTCGATCGACCCCGCCGACTGAACTCCCGGGCGCGGCTCCCGGTTCGGGGGCGGCCGGGACGGGGAAGAGCCAGCGCAGCACCCCACACGCCCCCCGGGAGCCCCTCATGCGCCGCCGCACCCTCCTGACCGCGGCCGCCACCGCGTTCACCGCGACCGCGTGCGACGGCGGCCGGAAGCACGCGCCCCAACCCAGCGCCACCCCCTCCCGCCCCTCCGCGTCCGCGCCCGCGGACTGGAACGCGCTGGCCGGCTCCCTGGAGGGCGGGCTGGTGCGCCCCGGGGACGCCGACTACGCCGCCGCCCGCCAGCTCTACAACACCCGCTACGACGACCAGAAGCCGGACGCCGTCGCGTACGTGGCCCACGAGGCGGACGTGCAGGAGTGCCTGGCCTACGCCCGCGCCCACCGCACCCCCTTGGCCGTCCGCAGCGGGGGCCACGACTACGCGGGATGGTCCTCGGGCACCGGCCGCCTCGTGGTCGACGTGTCGCGGCTGAACGGCGTGGCGGGGGACGGGACCGTGGGCGCGGGGGCGCGGCTCGTCGACGTCTACACGGGCCTCGCCAAGAGCAGCCGCGCCATCCCGGGCGGCTCGTGCCCCACCGTCGCCGTCTCGGGCCTGACCCTGGGCGGCGGGCACGGCGTCACGGCCCGCGCGTACGGGCTGACCTGCGACAGCCTGACCTCCGCGACCCTCGTCACCGCCGATGGCCGGAAACTGACCGCGAGCGAGCGGCAGAACCCGGACCTCTTCTGGGCCCTGCGCGGTGCGGGCAACGGCAACTTCGGGGTGGTCACGGGGCTCACCTTCCGTACGCACGAGGCCCCTCAGGGCGTGACCGCGTACCTGACCTGGCCCTGGCGGCAGGCGCAGGGGGTGATCGAGGCCTGGCAGGCGTGGGGGCCGGACCAGGCGGACGAGATCTGGTCCGCCGCCCATGTGGCGGGCGCGGCGGGCGGCGCCGACCCGACCGTCAACGTGGCCGCGTTCTCGATCGGTTCGTACGGCGATCTCCAGAACGCGCTCGACCGCCTGGCCGACCGCGCGGGCGCCCCCGCCGCCTCGGTGTCGCTGCACCGCACCCGCTTCCAGGACGCGATGCTCCTGTACGCGGGGTGCGCCACGTTCAGCCAGGCCCAGTGCCACCTGCCGGGCCGCACCCCCGGCCGCGCCCCGCAAGGGGTGCTCCAGCGCGAGACGTACGCCGCGAGGTCCGACTTCTACACCGAGGCGCTCCCGTCGGCCGGAGTACGCCAACTCCTCGTCCGCGCGGAGGAGTTCACCCGCATCGCGGCGGCGGACAACGGGGGCGGCGGCACCGTCGTGCTCACCGCGCTCGGCGGCGCGATCAACCGGGTCGCCCCGGACGCCACCGCCTTCGTGCACCGCACCTCGCGGGTGCTCGCCCAGTACATCGCGTCCTGGCGGCCGGGCACCTCGGGGTCGGCCCAGCAGGCCTGGCTGGCCCGGACGCACGAGGCGATGCGCCCGTACGCGTCGGGCGCCGCCTACCAGAACTACCCGGACCCGTCCCTCGCCGACTGGCGTACGGCCTACTACGGTTCGGCCGCGCCACGTCTGGCAGAGCTCAAGCGGCGGTACGACCCGGCCCGGCTCTTCGACTTCCCGCAGGCGCTCTGACGACCGATCAGGCCGCCAGGTCGCGCTCCTCGGGCCCCGGGTGCTCGACCGGGCCGCCGGCCGCGGCCGGAACCACCGTCAGCGCTTTGCGCGAGTGCACCAGGCGGCCGAGCCGCGGCGAGCGGGCGACGGCCGCGACCAGCGGGGTGAGCAGCATCTGGGCGAGCGGGGCGAGCAGCAGCGCGACCGCGGTGCCGAGCGCGAAGCCGCCCACGACGTCGGTCGGGTAATGCACGCCCATGTAGACCCGGCAGAACCCCTCGACCAGGGCGAGGCCGAGCGCGACGAGGCCGAACTTCCGGTTGGCGACGAAGAGTCCGGCCGCCAGCGCCATGGCGAGGGTGGCGTGGTCGCTGACGAACGAGAAGTCGGTCTTCCCCCCCACCAGGACGTCGAGGCCCTTGTGGTCGAGGAAGGGCCTCGGACGGTGCACGAAGCCCCGGATCGGGATGTTGACCAGCACGGCGATCCCGGCGGCCAGCGGGCCCCACACGATCCCGGCCACGGACGTGACCGCCGACTGCCGGTCCTCCCCGCGCCGCACGGTCCACCAGCACCACAGCACGACGAGCACCAGGCCGAGCAGGATCCCGTACTCCCCGACGAACGCCATGGCGCGGTCGAACCAGGACGGGGCGTCCTTGGCGAGTCCGTTGATGTCGTAGAGCACGCTGACATCGGGATTCGCTCCGTCGAATGCGAGTCCAGCCATGCTGCGGCCCCTTGCCTTGATCCGTCCTGCTACCAACCCCCGTGGTCAGTACGTACATCAGTCACTGTCCAGGGAACGCCCTCCACGGCCGCCGCGTTCCACTCTCCACTGAATGATCACGACGACGTTATCGAAGAGTGACTCATCGTCGCAGCTCAGGGCCTTGGCTTCACGGAGAGTTCCAGCCACTGGGTGGGCTTGTTCAAGCCCCCGGCTTGAAGCTGGGCAGGGCCGCGGCGCCGTCCTTGGTGACCCGGGTCGCGCCGAAGTAGTCGGGCGCGTCGATCTTGTCGAAGCGGATGACGGCGCCGGTGTAGGGCGCGTTGATCATGTACCCGCCACCGACGTACAGGCCGACGTGGTGGATGGCCCGCGAGTTGCCGAGGTCGGTCGAGAAGAACACCAGGTCCCCCGGGAGCAGTTCGTTGCGGGCGGGGTGCGGGCCGGCGTTGTACTGGTCGTTGGCGACGCGCGGCAGCGTGATCCCGACGCTCTGGTACGCGGCCTGCGTAAGCCCCGAGCAGTCGAACCGTCCCCCTTGCTCGGGCGTCCCCTCCCCGCCCCAGAGGTACGGCGTCCCGAGCTTCTGCTGCGCGTAGTAGATGGCCCCGGCCGCCTGCTGAGAGGGCTGCACCCGGCCCACGGGCGCGGCGAAGCTCTTCTCCAGGGAGCGGATGGTCTTCACGTAGCCCTGGGTTTCCGCGTAGGGAGGCACGCCCTTGTACTTGATGACCGCGTACGCTCCCGCGTTGTAGGCCGCCAGCATGTTGTCGCTCGCGTCGCCCGGCACGTCCTTGACGTATTTGGCCAATTCACAGTCGTACGAGGCTGCTGACGGAATGGCGTCCGCCGGATCCCAGATGTCCCGTTTGCCGTCACCATTGCCGTCGATGCCGTGACTCGCCCAGGTGTCGGGCATGAACTGCGCGATGCCCTGCGCGTTGACGGGGCTGACGGCGTTGGTCTTCCAGCCGCTCTCCGAGTAGAGCTGGGCGGCGAGCATCGCCGCGTTGAGGCTGGGGCAGAGGTTGCCCCACTTCTGCACGAGGGGCTGGTAGACGGCCGGTACGGCGCCCTTGGCCAGCCCGACCGCCCCGCCCGCCTTCGAAGCCAGCCCGGCGGCGGCCGAGTACGTACCGACAACGAGGAGCGCGACGAAGCTCAGGCACACCCCGAACCCGATCCCGCCGATCACCCAGACTCTGCGCACCCCTCAACCCTCCCCCATCGAAGCCGTGTTCACCGCCACTTCGCCCGCACTCGTGTCGGGCCCACACGCATCCGGCCACGAACCCGTCGCACACGATGCTCTCGTAGTCCTTGACCGCCCTCACATGACGGAAGGTCACGGTCCACTGATCAAGGAAGGAGGCAGGCGCACGTGATCGCCTGATCCGTCGGCTGGGCGGCCGCCTGACCGGACGTCATCGGTGTACTGCTGGCGACGGGTTGGGGGCTGATGGTCGTCACCGGGGCCGACGGTTTCGGGTCGCCCGCCGACTCCGCCAGCTTGAACAGCGACTTGGTGTGCTGCCCGAAGACGATGCTGTACGAGACGTCCGGGTCGTCGCCGCCGAACTCGTACCCGCCGATGACCCCCGCGACCGCCCCGCCCGCCACGACCCACGGGCTGCCGCTGGTGCCGCCCGGGAAGTCGGGGCAGTCGATGCGCTGCTGGGTGTCGCCGTACGCGATGGACGTGTTCGTGCAGACCTGCGGGGCCTCGGTGTCGCCCGGGTAGCCGGTGATGGTCACGGACTGCCCGGTCGCGCGGCCCGCGAACAGCGGCGCGGCGCCCACCACGTCCTCCACCTTCTTGCCGCCGTCCGAGCCGGGCCCGAGCACCGCGAAGGCCACGTCGCTGTCCTGGTCGCCGTCCTCGTTCCAGCTGTCGTCCGCGTACACCGACTGCACCGGCCAGGTCCCGTACGGCGCCGCACCGTCCCGGTACGCGGGCACGAACACCGCCTTGCCGTCCTCCGACTCGTCCGGGGGAAGGCAGTGCGCGGCGGTGACGATGAGGTCGTGGCCCGAGCTGTGCACCACCGATGCGGTGCAGTAGTGCCCGCCGTCGAGGTCCCCCTTGAACAGGGCGCCCACCCGCGCGTTGGCCGCCGTCGCCGGTGCCGCCTCGGTCAGGTTCCTGGACGCCACGTCGTGGTCCCCGTACGCCGGTATGACCAGCAGCACCGCCGCGGCCGAGAGCGCGCTGAACCGTCCGCGCCTGGACGCGAACTTCATCCCGGAGATGCCAGTGCGCTTCATACGGTGCGTCTCCTGGTGGTCGGCGGGCCTGCTTGCTGACTACTGCGAACACTCTGACTCTCGCGGGCCCGGCTGAGAACGACCATGAACCTTTTCTGAGAAGTTTCTATGAAGCGGCCCGTCGCCTGGGCACCCGTACCCGGGCCGCCGACACGACAAGCGGCCCAAGGGTGTAACAACGACAGTCATTGCCCGGAGTCACCCTGCGTGATACACAGAGTGACCATACGCGTTTCCGCATACAACCGGTCCCACCGCAGGTCAGGGCGGTGGGACCGGCACTGGCGTGCGGGGGCGGGTAAAGAGAGGCGCCAAGGCGTCCTACTCCGCCGGTTTCATCAGCGAAGATAGAACCTGACCCATGCCATGGGGCAGGGGCTTCGAACTACCCGACAGGGGCGGTGAGTTACATGTACCTGGCAGCCGGAAAAGGCGACATCACCACCATCATCGGCGGAATCGCCCCCAACTGGGGGCCGTTCGGGACGCTCGGCAACGAGGCCCGCATCATGGTAGAGGTGGTGATGGCGGTGGCCATCCTCCTCTGCCTCGGCATCGCGGTGTGGGGTGCGGCCAAACAGCGGATCGGAGCGACGGCGCTGCGCGACACCTTCAGCGCCGAACAGGGCAAGGGCCTGATCGTGGCGGGCCTGACCGGAGTCTTCATCATCGGCTCGCTGGGAACGCTCTTCACCATCGTGTACGGGATGGCCGTCTGACCCTGCGTCAGCCGACCCGCTCCCGTTTCTGTCCCCCTCACACCACCCGTCCGTCGTGCCCAACGGCAGAGGTTGCGTCTCCCTGATGTCGAGTCACCACACCGCGCCCGCGCGGGAACCAGCACGGCTACCGTCGTACTACGCGGAACCGCCAACGGTCGAGGGGGCGCAGGCATGAGTTTCGACGACGAGCCGGGCCACGGCGGGGGTGCCCCGGGCCCCGGGGACGACCGCTTCAGCACGCTCGGCGGCACCCGCCAGACCCGTACCCGCCTCCCGGAAGGCACCGGCGACAGCTACGGCGGCGCCCGCCGCCCCCCGCGCAACAACCGCTCGCTCGTCATGGTGGTGGGCGTCGTGGTCCTGCTGGTGGCCGCGATCGCCTTCGCGAACCGGGGCGGCGACTCCGGTTCCTCGGCGGACGGCCAGAACGCGAAGAAGCCGGACGGCCGGTCGACGGCGGCAACCGGCACGAAGCCGGTAGCCGGCAAACAGGCCGGCATCGCATCCGGCTTCCCCCAGACCGAGCAGGGGGCACAGTCGGCTGCGGCCAATTACGCGGTGACCCTGGGATCGACTGGAATGTTCAATCGAGACAGCAGGCACCAGATCATCGACTGCGTGTACACGGCCGATGCTGCCGCCAAGCTGAAAGGGCCGCAGGACGCCGCCTACTCAGCCGACTTCCTGAAGAGAATGGGCCTGGACGCCGATGGGCACACGCCCCCGGGCAACACGTTCGTCTCACGCACCATCCCGGTCGGCACCAAGGTGCAGGACTTCCGCACGACGAGCGCGAAGGTCGCCGTCTGGTACACCGGCCTGATCGGCATGTCCGGTCCCGGCTCGACCGACCCTGTACGTACCACGTGGAAGACCTGGACCTTCGACCTCCAGTGGTCCGGCAACGACTGGAAGGTCACCAACGACACCCAGACCGACGGCCCGGCGCCCGTCCCCGGCGACATCGCAGCGTCCAGCGCCGATTCCATCAGCAAGGCGGTTGAGGAGTACGGAGGCTTCACCTATGCCCGGTAAGCCGTCCCGCCGCGCTCTCTCGATCACTGGTGTGTTCACAACCGTCCAGACCTGGGCCGTGCTGATGGCGAGCAGGGCGTATGCCGCTCCTTCTCCCACACCGAGCGGGCCGGGTGGCAGTCCGAGTCCGAGCCCGAGCCCGAGCAACGACCCCTGCGACCTCCTGATCGGCCCGGCCAAGCAGTACTGCACCAGCGGCGCGGCCAAGGGCAGCACCGCCCCGCCACCCGACACCCAATCCGCCGACCCCCTGACCTCCCTGGCGAAGGGCTGTGCCGACGCGGCCGCCTGGATCGTCGGCAAGCTCTCCGACGCGGTGAAGTCGACGGCGACGGTCGACTTCACCAACCCCAGCTTCCGCACCCAGTACGCCGTCGTCTTCGCCGCCGCGACCTTCCTCACCCTCGTCCTGTGGCTCCTGGCCGTGGCCAAGCGGGCCATCCGCGGGGTGCCGCTGTCGACGGCGATCTCGGAGGCCGTGGGCTTCCTGTGGCTGACGGTCCTCGCCTCCGCGTTCACGCCCCTGATCCTCTACACCGTCGTATCGGCGACCGACGCCGTCACGGAGGCCATCGCGAACGCGACCGGCAACCAGTCGGACGTGTTCTTCGGGTCGTTCTCGGCCGCGCTCAAGAAGGGCACGGACATCGGCGGCGGGCCGATCATGCTGATCGTCGTCGCCCTCGTGTCGATCCTGGCCGCGGGCGTCCTCTTCCTCGAACTGGTCATCCGGGCGGCCCTGTTGTACGTCGGAGCGCTGCTCGGCACCGTCGTGTACGCGGGCCTCGTCGACAAGAACATGTGGGGCCACGTACGCCGCTGGGCGGGCATCATGATCGCCGTGATCATGGTGAAACCGGTCATCGTGATCGTGCTCGGGCTCGCCGGGGCGCTCTCTTCCGGCAAGGGCCCGGACTCGTTCTCGGCGGTCGTCTCGGGGCTGGCCATCATCCTGCTCGCGATCTTCGCCTCGGCGATGATCTACCGCTTCGTGCCCGGCTTCGGCGACGAGATCGCCTCCGCCCGCACCAACCGCAAGCAGGCCACCGACGGCTCCCAGGCCGCCGCCCTCATCTCCTCGCCCGCCGCCCTCGTCTCCCAGGGCATCAAGACCCACAGCGGACGGGGCAACCAAGGGGGCGGAGCCACCCAGGCCCGTCCCGCGAACGCCGTGTCCGGCGGCATGTCCGCCCACAGCAGCCGGGGTTCCGGCGGCGGGGTCGGCGGCGGAACTGTCCCCTCCGCCGCACCCCCGCCGCGCAGCGGCTCCGGTCCCACGTCGGGCACGCCGCACACTCACCGCCGCAACACAGGTAACAAGAACACTGGAGGTGGAGGGCGTTGACGACCCAGTCCCAGCCGGTCGCGCCCCGCCGTACGTATCTGATCGGCCGTGCCCGGCCGTCGGCCGTCGTCGGCAAGAACCGCGAGACCGGCGAGATCGTACTGATCATCGGCGGCGCCTTCCTCGGCATGATGTGCGGGCTGCTGGTCCCCGTCCTGTCCCTGCGGATCGTGCTCCTGATGGGCTTCCCGTTCCTGGCGCTCGCCGCGGTGTACCTGCCGTACAAGCACCGCACGTTCTACAAGTGGTTCGAGATCAACCGCAGTTACAAGCGCTCGCTCCGGCGCGGCACCGCCTTCCGCTCGGGGGCGGCCGAGGCGGGGGTGCGGCTCGACGGGCGTGAGGTCGAGGTCGGGCCGCCGCCCGGGATCGGCCACATCAACTGGCTCGCGGCGCCCTTCGGCCCCGACGAGATCGCGGTCCTGCTGCACGCCGACCGGCGTACCGTGACCGCCGCGATCGAGATCGAGGGCCCGGGCGTCGGACTGCGCGACAGCGAGGACCAGGAGGCCCTGGTCGACCGCTTCGGCACGCTCCTCAAGCACGTCGCCAACGGCGACGGCTTCGTGACGAGGCTCCAGATGCTGGCCCGCACCCTGCCCGCCGACCCCGACGCGCACGCCAAGGACGTCGCCCAGCGCGGCGACAAGAACGCCCCGGCCTGGCTCCAGGAGTCGTACGAGCAGCTCCAGTCCATGGTGTCCACCTCCAGCGAGCAGCACCGCGCCTACCTCGTGGCCTGCATGCAGTACAGCCGCGAGCTCGCCGCCGAGGCCCACGCGATGGCCCGCGCCGCCAACCCGCACGGCCGCAAGCTCGACCGCGACGCCGGTCTCGCGGTCGTCATGGCCCGCGAACTGACCGACATCTGCGCCCGGTTGGCGGAGGCCGACATCCGGGTGCGCCAGCCGCTCGGCCAGAGCCGGCTCGCCTCGCTCGTGCACTCCATGTACGACCCGGACCATCCCATCGACCACATCCAGGCCATGACCAAGCGCAACGCCTGGCCCGCCGAGCTCGACGCCGTGGAGCCCACCTACCTCCAGGCCAAGACCCGCGAGTCCTCGACGCGGGCACCCTGGTGCCACGCCACGGCGTGGGTGAAGGAGTGGCCGATGACCCCGGTCGGCGTCAACTTCCTGGCCCCGCTGCTCGTCCACACGCCGGACGTGATCCGCACCGTCGCGGTCTGCATGGACCTCGAACCCACCGAGGTCGCGATCGAGCGCATGCTCACCGAGAAGACCAACGACGAGGCGGAGGCGTCCCGCGCGGCCAAGATGAACCGCACCGTCGACCCGCGTGACATCGCCGCCCACGGCCGCCTCGACCAGCGCGGCGAGGACCTCGCGAGCGGGGCGGCGGGCGTCAACCTGGTCGGCTACATCACGGTGTCCTCGCGTTCGCCGGAGGCGCTGGCCCGCGACAAGCGGACCATCAGGGCCTCCGCGGGCAAGTCGTACCTGAAGCTGGAGTGGTGCGACCGCGAGCACCACCGGGCCTTCGTCAACACCTTGCCGTTCGCGACCGGCATCCGCCGCTAGTTGAGAGGCAGTACCCGCCATGCGAGATCCGCTGTCTCTCGTCACCGACGCCTTCACCGCCCTGCTCTTCGGCAAGGTGGAGACCACCCGCCTTCCCGTCCGCACCTCCACGGGCCAGGCCCAGGCCGTCTACCTGCCGACCGCCGCCCCCGGCCTCGGCGACTCCGGCGTGATCATCGGACGCGAGGTGTACAGCGGCAAGGGCTACATCTACGACCCGTTCCAGCTGTACGGCCAGCAGCTCCCGGCCCCGCACTGGCTGGTGCTCGGCGAGTCCGGCAACGGCAAGTCGGCCCTGGAGAAGACGTATGTGCTGCGGCAGTTGAGGTTCCGCGACCGGCAGGTGGTCGTGCTCGACGCCCAGGGCGAGGACGGCGTCGGCGAATGGAACCTCATCGCGCGCGAGCTGGGGATAACTCCCATCCGGCTCGACCCGATGACCGCGATGGACGGCGGCATCCGGCTCAACCCGCTGGACCCGGCGATCACCACGACCGGCCAGCTCGCCCTGCTTCGAACGATCATCGAAGTGGCGATGGGTCACGGCCTGGACGAACGATCGGGTTTCGCTCTCAAGGTCGCGCACGCCTACGTCAACGGAACGATCACCGACCGCCAGCCGGTCCTGACCGACATCGTCGAGCAACTGCGCCATCCCGAGGCCGAGTCGGCCGAGGCGATGAACGTCGACATAGACGACGTACGGGCCTGGGGCCTGGACGTCGCCCTGGTGCTCGACCGCCTGGTCGACGGCGACCTGCGCGGCATGTTCGACGGCCCGACCACGGTGGGCATCGACCTGGACGCACCCCTGATCGTCTTCGACCTCTCGCACATCGACCGCAATTCGATCGCGATGCCGATCCTGATGGCGATCGTGGGCGTCTGGCTGGAGCACACCTGGATCCGCCCCGACCGGAAGAAGCGCATCTTCCTGGTCGAGGAGGCCTGGCACATCATCAACAGCCCCTTCGTGGCACAGCTCTTCCAGCGCCTGCTGAAGTTCGGCCGGCGTCTCGGCCTGTCCTTCGTGGCGGTGGTCCACCACCTCTCCGACGTCGTGGACGGAGCGGCGGCGAGGGAAGCCGCGGCGATCCTGAAGATGGCCTCGACCAGGACGATCTACGCCCAGAAGGCCGACGAGGCCCGGGCCACGGGCCGCGTCCTCGGCCTGCCCCGCTGGGCGGTCGAGATCATCCCCACCCTCACCCCGGGCATCGCGGTCTGGGACGTCAACGGCAACGTCCAGGTGGTGAAGCACCTGATCACGGAACGCGAACGCCCCCTGGTCTTCACCGACCGCGCCATGACCGAGTCCGCGTCCACGGACGACATCCTGGCCTCGGAGCTGGACTCCCAGCTCGAATCGGAGGCGGAACGCCGGGCCGCCCTCATCGAACAGCACCTGTCCGCCGCCTCCGGCTCGTCCGAGTCCACGGTGGCCTGACGTGAGCGGAACCGGAGCACCGAGAGGCGATCAGCGCGGCATCCCGGACGGACTCCTGATCGGCCTGCTGGCCTTCCTGCTGGGCCTCACGGTCCTGGTGTGGACGGCCACGGGCCTGGCGGGCCTGTTCACCCACGGGGGCTGGCCCCCCGGCGTATCGTTCACGCACAGCCCGATGGCCCTGCGCTCCCTGGTGACCGCGCCCCACGACCTGCCGGCCGCCTGGCCCGACACCCCGCCGACCGCCCTCTCCGGCTACGGCCTCTTCTGGGGCCTCCTGATCGGCGAACTCCTGATCCTGATCGTCCTGACGATCTTCGCCCTGGGCACGTTCACCCGATGGCGAGCGGTGAGATCGAGAGCGAAGCACGCCCCGCGCCCGACCCCGGAAGCCTCCCCCGGATTCCCTTCGCCCCTGAGCCCGGACGATCCTTCCGCAGGGCTGCTGGGGCCTCCACCGGCCGAGCGGAGCCGAGCCCCAGAGGAAGGGTGGGCACAGCGGACCCCCGCCGCCGAAGTCCCGCTCACCGCCCCCGCTCAGCCGGTCGCACCCAGCCCGTCGCCGCTGGCCGAGCCCGCACCACCGCCAGGGCACCAACACCCGGCCCCCACAAGGGAACCCGTCCCCGCCACGTGGGAACAGCTCCCCGCCCCCCGGGCGGAACAACAGACCCCCCGCCTCCTCTTCGGCGCCCCGGAAACGAGAAGACCCAGCGCCCTCCAGGCGATCCAGGACGCGGAGGGCCCAGCCCTGGTGGTCACCTCGGACCCCACCCTGTGGGCGGAGACGAAGGACGCCCGGGCGAAGCTCGGTCCCGTGCACGTCTACGACCCGACCCACCGCTGCGACACCCCCGCCAGACTGCACTGGTCCCCCACCGCGGGCTGCGAAGACCCCGACACCGCCGCCGCGAGGGCGGCCGCACTGCTGGCCCCGGTCCGCCCGCAGGCCCGCGTGGACGCCGCCATGGCGGACACCGCGGAAACCCTCCTGCGCTGCTGGCTGCACGCCGCCGCCCTGGAGAGCCGCGACGGCAAGGCGATGAAGCAGCTGCACCGCTGGTCCCAGGGCACGTCCGCCCAGGAGCCGGTACGCATCCTCCGCACCCACCCCAAGGCCCAGGGCGGCGGCGCGGGGCTCCTGGAGTCCGCGCTCACCGCCTACCCCGAACGCCGGGAAATCGCCCAGCAGTTGACGGCGCGGGCACTGGCCTGTCTCTCCTCGATCCATATCCGCGACGCCTGCAACCCGAACCGGGCGGATTCGCTCGCCCTGGAATCATTCGTGAACGAGGGGGGCACCCTTTATGTGGTGGGTGAAGCGATCGAGGACCCCCGGTCCCATCCCGCCGCGATGCCCCTGCTCACGGCACTCGCCTCAGACGTGGTCGAGCGCGGCCGCCGCATGGCCGAACGGTCATCTGACGGTCGCCTCGACCCACCAATGACACTCGTCCTGGACGACGTCGCGGCCGTGGCCCCGCTGCCCGGGCTCCCCGAGCTGCTGTCGACCGGCCAGAGCCTGGGCATGCCCACCCTGGTCCTGCTCCGCTCCCCCGAACAGGCCCGGGCGCGCTGGACCGAGACCCTCGCCTGACCGCTACCGTCCCGTACGCCTACGGCCGGACGATCTCCATCTCCAGGTCGTGGCACCCGTCCCCGGACAGCAGCGCCGTGACGCCGGTCGGCACGAAGCCGACCTTCCGGTAGAAGGCCTGGGCGCGCGGGTTGTTCTCGTGAACGAAGAGCCGTACGCGGTGCAGGCGCGGCTCCGGCAGCGCCCAGGCCCACTCCAGCGCGGCCGCGAAGAGCCGCTCGGTCAGCCCGACGCCGCGGTGCTCGGGCCGTACGAACACGCCCACGAGTTGGGCCTGCGGTGCGGCAATCCTGTTCCCGAACACGTCGTCCTCGCCCTCGGCCTCGACCAGCACCACCACCTGGCCGGCCCACTCCCCGTCGGGCCCCTCGGCAATGAACTGCCGGACGGCACCGCCCTGTTGCGAAGCTCCGACCGTGAGCTCCTGCCAGTACGCATCGGGCCGGCCGACCGCTTTCTCATACGTGTCGAGAAAGGCCACCGGGGCTGCGGGATCGAGCAGCGAGGCAAGCCGGAGTTCCTTGGCCTTGGGCCATTCCTCGGCCTGCACAGGGCGTATGACATGTTCCATGGAGGGATACTGCCACAACGCGAAAAAGCCCCGCACCGTGACCCGTATTCCTACGGGTCTGGTGCGGGGCTTTCCCCAAAATTTGTTCGGCGGCGTCCTACTCTCCCACAGGGTCCCCCCTGCAGTACCATCGGCGCTGAAAGGCTTAGCTTCCGGGTTCGGAATGTAACCGGG
>NZ_JBWKKJ010000025.1:0-59683 GCF_056431605.1 Streptomyces sp. NPDC045846
CCCTAAACGCCTTCCAGATCGCCTTCGAAGGCCGGCTCACCCCGGCCAACAACTGAACCTCAACAACCAAGATCAGCCGTTGATTGGACAGACCCTCCGCCACCACGCGCCCGCGTGAACACGCGCCGGGGTGGCGCGATGGGATTCAGTCGAGTCATTGGCTGATCTTGAACTTCGAACCTTGATCGGCCAGGAGCCATGGAGGGGGCGCGTTCTCGATGATCGGCCAAGGGATTGCGGGGCCGTTGGCGGCCCGTGAAGGCGTGGAAGGGCGCGCCTTATGGCTCCCAGCCAGGTGCGGTGCGCAGTCGTCGCCGGCAGATGACGGCGCAGCCGAGGGTGACGAAGGCGTGGTGGATGTCGTCGCGGATCTCCCAGCGGGTGCGTGGCCGGCGGAACCAGTGCAGCAGCGCGATCGTTGCTTCCACGACCCAGCGGTACACGACCAGGCCGGAGCCGTGCCCGGTGCCGCCGGGCGAGGTGCAGGGTGATCTGGTGTCCTGTCCCAGATAACTGTTGGCATGGTGGGGCTCTGACCTGCTGTGCTTACGGTTGAGTGGAACGAACGCGCTCTTCCCCGTCCCGCTCAACGGTAGGCAGCCGCCTCTATGGCGTGCACGGAAGTCCACTGATCGGCTCGGAGGTCTCATGCCCCTGCAGATGGAACTGGTCGCGATAACACTCGATTGCCCTGATCCGCTGGCTCTGGCGGCGTTCTATCAGCAGGCCACCGGCTTTGAACCGCACCCGAAGTCGGACGCCGAGTTCGCCGGTCTCAACCGTGAGGACGGACTCTTCATCGGCTTCCAGCGGGTCGAGGACTACCAGGCTCCGAGTTGGCCTGACCAGATCGTTCCCCAGCAGCTTCACATCTGCTTCAAGGTCGCGGGGAGCCTGGACGAGGCCGAAGCCTGGCTGCTGGAGCTGGGTGCGGGCAAGCCGGATCACCAGCCGCACGGGGACAAAGCGCGGGTACTCACCGATCCCGCTGGGCATCCCTTCTGCATCGTCACGCGCTGATTGGCGTTCTCGCGGCGATGAGTGTGGCATGCCATCGGGGTTGCCGAGCCGATACGCCATCTCCGCAGCCGTTGACTTGACGGTTTTGGGTTCAACGATCGTCCGCAAGCAAGGATTCGCGCGCTTGTGCCCCGTCGATGGCGAGCGCAGGCAAGCCCGGCGAGTGGGGATCTGTGAGCGGGTGAGGAGGCTGCCGGACCCGGGGGAGGGTTGTGTGTTGCCCGGCAGCCTCGTGGCCGGCGTCCTGATTGCCGGTCCCGGCACGGGGCAGGCGCGTACTGCTGCACCGTGCTGGTTGGAGGGGCGGCCCTGGGAGAGGCCGTGCCGGGAATATCTGTTGCTGCGGTGACCTCGTGCCGCGACACGCCCCGAGCCCGCCTGGGGTGTCACCCGCCGGGCGGGCGCGCGGTGGAGTTAGCGTGCGCCCGCGGTTCGTCGTCGTTGCGGCTCCCTTGGGCGTCCACGGACACCAGCCCGTCCGGCGCGCCCCGTTCCCGCGTGGGAAGCACGAAGTCCCGGGATCTGACCGTGGTCCCGGGACACTCTTCGTGCACTTCTTCCTTGACCGTCTCGTCAACGACCGTGCAGGGGTGGGGGTTACCGGTCCGCGCCCGCCGGGGCCCCGGTATGTCCCACACCTTCGGGGACGGGCACGTGGGCCGCCGCCCCCGCGGGGCTCGGATCCCGCAGGGTGAGCCGGTGGAGAAGAACTGTCCTGGATGCCAGGCGCTGCGTGAGAAGGCGGCGCGGCCACGTGCAGATCGGGGTGACCTGCTGGTCCAGGCAGCCTTGCACGAGAGGCCCCCAGAGTGCAGGGACGCGAAGCAGGCCGCGAGGAACGCGGGCCGGAAGTAGCCTGTTCGCTCTACTCGGAGGGCTGTCTGGGGGTGGTGGCCCGGACGGACGGTGTCGTCCCTCGACCGGGGGACGACACCCCTGCCCGGGCGGGAGAGAATCCACAAGGCGGCTTCTGCATTGCCGCCCATGAATCAGCCGACGGATGTCTCTCGTTCAAGCCCGCCCTTCCCGCCGGCCGCTGCCGTGGCGCTCGGGGCTGCTCTGCGTCGCGGACATGGGCCAGTGTGTCGCCGATCGACAGCATCGGCACACGTTTCACCAGAGAGGTCCCCAGACGAGGAGAGCGAGGGCGGTCAGCAGGAGCAACCGCTGCCACAGCGGAAGGAGACGTTGGCCGTAGCGTCGCTTCTGATGGGGCGGCATACCGCTATCGGGTCTGAACACGGTGATTCAGGCCTTCGGGTTCAGACCGAGATGCTCCTCCACCTGTGCGATGCGCTTGGTCAGCGGTTCGAGTTCCTGACGGATGGCCGCGGCGAGGGCCTGCTGCGCGCCGGCGGCCGCCGGTTGCCCCTGGCCGCTCTCGGCCCGCAGGTGAACGTAGCCTGCCAGCGCGGCGGTGACGGCGCGGCGAACGAGCTTGAGGTCGGCGCCGCAGGCCCGCAGAACCTGTCCGCCGACTCCGTCGGGCTCCGCGATCAGTCCGAGCAGCACGTGCTCGCACCCGATGTAGTTGTGGCCGAGCGAGGTTGCCTCGGTAACCGCCAGCTCCAGGGCGTTGGCCGCAGGCCCGTCGAACCGGCGCGGATCTGCGTCTGGCAGGTCCGTCCCCGGCGTCTCGGGCCTCCGACGGGCCAGATCACGCCCGACCTGCTCCGGCTGGATCTCCATGGCGCGCAGCACGTGGAGAGCGAGGTTGGTGCCCTCGCCCAGCATGGCGCCCAGCAGATGCTCGGTGCCCATCCTCGGCGCGCCGGTTTCCCGGGCCTGCTCCACCGCCAGTTTGAGCACGGTACGCGTCCTGGCGGTGAAGTGTGCCAGCGCGCCGGTCGGTTCGCCGTCGAGATCGGCCAGGGGCGTTTCACGGATGGCGCTCACCCGTCGCACTGCTAGCTCCAGGGCCCGCTGGCATACGGCCGACACCGGCACACCGGCCTCCTTGACCGCCTCGGCCAGATCATCGGGCAGATAGACGTTGATCTTCGGCATCGCACCCACCTCCCAGGTAATAACCCCAAGGTAACCCCAATAGGGTTACCTGTACAGGGTGCGCTGTCGGGCTGTTGAGCCTGGGGAAACGCGCTCAGTCACAGCGGCTCCAGGAGCGGGTTGTGTCAGTCGGCGGATCGGGGCTGGTTTGCGTGAATCCGTCGCACGTCGAACCGGGGTGCGGCAGCGTGGTCCGTGTATGCCCGCGCTGGGCGTACGCAGGGGTGTCGAGGACCGGAGGGGGCGTCATGGGCGAGCAGGAGACATGGACGACAGAGGAGTTCGGCGCCTCCCACACCGGCTCGGTCGGTGTGCTCCTGGCTGACGGCACCGTTCCCTCACCGGTCCACCTCGCGTCGAGTTCAGGGCCGGGGGGTCAGTCGGTGTCGCAGTGGAGCATCTACGACGGCCGCCCGTGGGGTGGCCCGCGGGCGGCCGCGCTGCGCGCGGTGTGTTCCTGCGGTTGGAGCGGACCTGCGCGCCGGCTGGACTGGGACGAGATCGGGGATCGGCCGCTGGCTGAGGCGGCGGAGACTGTGGCGGATGGGTGCACGCGCGAGTGGGACGCGCACATGGAGGACGTGGAGCGCTCCGCCATTCCGCTTCCTGAGGCGGTGAGCGTTCTGCTGGAGCAGTTGCATGCCGAGTTGGAGAAGCTGGAGAGGACGTCGCCGTTGGCGGCCCTGCGTGCGGCCCGCCGACTGGAGGTGACGGCTGTTGAGGTGGGTTACTGGGCGGCCCACAACAGCCGGCGAGACGCGACGCTCCCTCAGGCCGCGGCTGCCCTGGGGCTGAGCGAGGATCAGACCCGCAAGACGCTGGCCCGGTTCGGCCGCTGGAGCCCCTACCGCTGACCGCTACCTGAGTTGATGTACCTGACTCCGCAAAAACCGTTTGACGGACCCGGTTCGGCCCCTGTTACATTCGCGGAGGCCGTGCGAGAGATTGAGGAGGTGGTACCCGTGAACGTATCGACGTGGGTGCTCTCCTCAGGGGTCACGGTCGGGCGATAGGCAGGTCGTCCGGGAGCGCCGTTCCAGTGCACTCCCGAAAGGCACGACCATGCATCTCACTTCTGAGCAGCGTCTCGACGACGGCGTCCGCGAGCGCGCCTTCACCCTCGGCGACATCCCCGGCTTCCTCTGGACGCCCGAATCCGCCTCCGCCTCCGCACCGGTGCCGCTGATCCTGCTCGGCCATCCGACCCTCGGGCTGGCGAGGATGTATCCCCGACTTGCGGCCCGGGCCCGGCACTGCGCGGCGCAAGGCTTCGCGACGGCCACCGTCGAACTCCCCGGATGCGGGGACCGCCCCCGCTGGCCCGCCATGGAACAGGCCCGCGCCGAGCTGCGCCGAACCCTGCAGGCCGGTGAACCGGTCGGCGACAACCTCGTCGACGCCCTCATCCTCCCGCTGGTCGACAAGGCGGTCCCGGAATGGCAGACCGCCCTGGACGCGTTCCTCGCACTGCCCGAGGTTGGCGGACCAGTCGGCTACTCGGGAGGCGTGATCTCCATCGGCATCCGACTGGCGGCGGTCGACCCGCGCATCGCGGCCGCCGGCCTCTTCGCCGGGAGCTACGTGCCGCGCGCCATGTTCGAGGAGGCGCGGCGGGTCACCATTCCGTTGTACGTCCTGCTGCAGTGGGACGACGAGGGCAACGACCGACAGGCCGCCCTGGACCTGTTCGACGCCTTCGGCTCCACGGAGAAAACCCTGGAGGCCAACATGGGCGGCCACACCGGCGTCCCGCAGTTCGCGGGCGAGGCCGCGGCCCAGTTCTTCACACGGCACCTGAAAGGAGGCCGGGCCGCCAGACCGGCAGCAGACGGTAGCTGAGCCCAGCGGCTTACCGCTCGTCTAGGACGGTCCCGGTCCTGCGTCTACACCGTGGGCCCCTTGCTGAACGCTCGGCAGGGGGCCCATGCGGCCTGAAGTCATGAACGGTGCGATTTCTGTGGAGCCTTCCAGCGCTGCAGACTCGTGTACAGGTGCTGTCGGTTCGGTTCTCGTGAACAAAGCCCGACCCCGGCATTGCAGCTGCGGGGTCGGGCCCCACTTCCCAAGACCGAGGCCATCTTCCCGTGGCGGCCGTGGCACGACAATGGCGGTGGCCGATAGGCGCACACCCCGACCGAACTGTCAGTGGCTCCCTCTGGCGTCGGCGACCTGGGACCGGACCGGCCGGGCCGAGGGACCAGGGAGTGGACGTGGGTACGATCCGCATCGACAAGCAGGCGCTGCCCCGGCTTCTCGCCGACAGCACGGGCACCTACGACGCCTCCTACCAGCAGGCCTTCACCGCCCTGGCCGCCACCCACCGGGGCCAGCCGCCGGCCCGGATCGTGCCGCTGCTGCGCCGCGCTGCCGACCAGGCGCTCCTTGGGTTCACCGCGGCGGATCTACGCGAGCAGGCCGACGCCATCAGCAGCGGCCAGCCGTACGAGCTGCGGATCACCCTCACCTGAACGCGAGGGCGATCAAGGGCAGTCAGTCATTCACTCGATGAAGCAGCCAGGGCCCCCGCGCCCCTTTTGCTGCGAGCCCCCGACCGGGAGACGGGTCACAGGCTGCCGAAGAACCGCGTCCTCCAGGTGGACCGCGCTGCGAAGTGCCGCGGCGCACCGGGGCCCTCGTAGTCGCTTTCCAGCAGTTCCTCGGGGACGCTCACGTAGCCGAGGTCGGCCAGCGCCCGCTCCACGGTGGCGAGATCGCCGAGGTCCAGTGCTCCCTCCTCGTGGGCCTCTTGCGTGCCGAGGAAGGCTCCCGGGCTGTCGGCACAGACCTCGGCGAGCGAACCGAACTTGCTCACGCAGACCACGATCCGTGTGCCGCAGACCGTCGCGTCCGCCGGCACGCGAAGCCGCCCGTACTCGCTGGAGTCCTGGGTGTCCTGCTCGAACTCGCACCGGGTCCCGAAGTCCGTCTCGAGCCGACGTATCAGCCTGCCGAACGCGAGGCCCGCTGCGTCGCGGTCATAGTTCAACGGCCACTCCAGCCGCTCAGGGTCGTCAAGTTCACGCATCCTGCCGTCCGGCAAGCGGGAACAGAGCAGCGAGGAAGGAGCGACAGGCCGAGAAGACGTCATCGGCGGCCGTCCGTCATCGGCCGCCAGGAAGACTCGGCGAAGTACCGCTAGCTGAGACCGAGTTTGGCGAGGGCGCCCGGCCAGTCGGTGGCGATGGCGTTCTGCGCGGCGCTGAGTTGGGCCTTGCCGGAGCAGATGGCGGTATGCAGTTCCGACTCGACCTGGTCTCTGGGGTTGTTGGGGCCGGCTCCGGGCTTTTGGCCGGGGGAGGGCGGCTCGACCCACAGGCTGCGCGGATCGTTGGGGTCGCCGCCGAGCTCGAGGGAGAGGAGGTGGTCGTACTCGGCGTCGTGAAGACTGCCCGTGAAACCGTAGGACTTGGCGTTCGCGGTCTTCTCCGGCCCCGTGACCGCCTCCGGCGGCCGGATCGTCGAGGTGTAGCCGGACTTGCCGATCGTCTCCTTCAGCGTCGCCGGGGTGACCTCCGGATTCAGCGCGCCCGGCGTGCACTTCGCGTCCGGCAGGGGCTGGCCATGGTCGGCATCGCGGTGAGCTGCATAATCTGCTCGCGAGTCTGCTCTGCCTGCGCGGCGATCTCCCGCTCGTGCTCTTACAGTCGTACCAACACCGCGCCGAGGGCGAGTTCCCCCGCTGGTCATGCGCCGCGCCAGGATGGGGTCGCGCGGCCCGTCAGCCGACGGGACATCACATCGCTTTAGTGCCCAGTGAGAGGGCATCGGAGCCGGGGGTACCTCGAAGATGGTCGCGGAGCCGCGACAGCGAGTTCGTTCGGAGCCGTTCGCTTGCCGGAAACGCTCACCGGGTCAGGGCAGTGCCGCGCAGGTAGGCGGCGAGAATGGTCTCCAGCGAGGTGGCCTCGCTGATGGCCGTGCGGTGGAACAACAGCGAGTCCGTGAGGGCGATCAGTTCCTCCACCCGGTCATGCGAGTAGGACAGACCCGCCCTGGCGAGGGCCGATGCCGTCACCTGCCGGGTCATGGCGTGGACTTCGGAATGCGTCGTCAGCTTGTGTCGCAGCAGCGGTGCGTCAAGGAGGAGCGCGTAGCGGGCTCGCATGTCGTCGCGCCGCGCCGCGAGGCTCTCGACGAGTCCGGCGATCATCGCGGCAAGCTCTGCGATGTCGAGTCGGCGTCCGTCATCGACGGTCGTGTTCAGGACGGCTGCGAGTTCGTCGGCGTCGGCCCTCGAGCGATCGGCGAGTTCGTCGACGATGAGTTCCAGGAGCGCATGCCGCGTCTTGGCGTAGTAGGAGGTCGATCCTTGCGGTATTCCCGCTTCCCGGTCGACGGCTCGGTGTGTCAGCGCCCGAACACCGTCACGGGCGATGATGCGGATGCCGTTGTCGGCGATCGCCCGGCGTCGATCACTTCCACCCGTCGCACTCGAAGACATGACTCGACCCTACAGGTGTAGAGTCCCAACCACATACGCTCTACATCTGTAGTGGGCTGCTGCCGCCCGCGCGCATATGAGGACGAGGCGCAAACCAAGGGGGAGAGAGCAATGATGATCGACTTCGCTCCGGACCAGAGCCTGTACCCCTTCGAGTCGCGCTGGTTCGATTCGTCGGCCGGCCGGCTGCACTACATCGACGAGGGGGCCGGGCCAGCGCTGCTGTTCTGCCACGGCTCTCCGACCTGGAGCTTCCTCTATCGTCACATCGTGCAGGGCTTGCGCGGCCGGTACCGGTGCATCGCCGTGGACAACCTGGGCTTCGGACTGTCCGAACGGCCGGGAGGCTTCGGGTACACCATCGCCGAGCACACGACGGTCCTGGGTGAATTGATCGACCATCTCCAGTTGGACGGCTTCGTTCTCATGGGGCATGACTGGGGTGGCCCGATCGGCCTGGGGGCGGCAAGCGCGCGGGCTGCCCGGGTCAGGGGGATCGTGCTGGGCAACACCGCCTTCTGGCCGATCGAGCCGTTGGCGAACCGGGCGTTCAGCGTGGTGATGAGCAGCCGCCCGATGCGCCGGCGCATCCTCGACCAGAACCTTCTCGTCGAGCAGTTCCTGCTGGGAAGGCTCGGCCCCACGCTTTCCCCGGCGGAGGCCGACCACTACCGCATGGTGCAACCCACGAGCGAAGCGCGACGCGGCCTCGCCGTCATGCCCGGCGAGATCCGGGCCGCACGCCCCCTGCTGGAGCAGCTCGCCCACGACGTGCCTGCCCTCCTCGGTGACAAGCCGGCTCTGGCGGTGTGGGGAATGCGGGACATGGTGTTCCGGGCCAAGGCGTGCCTGCCACGGATCTGCGCCTCGTTCAGCGACCTCGAGGTGGTCGAACAGCCCAATGCGCGGCACTTCATCCAGGAGGACACACCAGAGCGGATCACATCCGCGATCGCCAACCGGTTCCCGTGAGCCGCCGCAGGCCTCGGCCGGCGCTGACGCCCCGCGACAGTCAGCCCGCCTCCATCCGCGTATCTCACACACCACGGACTACCACCAACACCCCATCCTCATCAGGAACTTCAGCAAAGATCACCCTGGCGAGCCGAAGTCAGTGTCCACGGCTGTGGTCCATTGCGTGATCTCGTCCGGGTGCCATCGGCCGAGATCTGAGCGAATCTCCACCGTGGCGGCAGCCTGGCGTCGAGTACATCGATGGTTTCTATAAACTCCCGGCTCATCCAGAAACGGCTCGGTTTCCTCAGTCTGATCGAGTTCGAGGAGAAGCACTACACCGACCAGGCGACGGCCGAACAAGCGAACCTGACCGCCCATCACCCCACCCCGACCTGCTGATCAGCACCACTCACGCAGCGGGGGAGTCTCACCCTGCGGGCGCTAGGCGGCCGTTGAAAGCCACACCCGGTGTTCCTCGGATGTCCGCCTCCGCCATGTCCCGACCCGACTCATGATCAGGGGTAAGGGCCGTTGACGGATTTGGCACAGCTGACTTCGCCAGTTTCGGACAGGCTTGCGGACTCAAACCCAGTCGGTGAAAGCGGCGAAAGTCGAGTCGCTCACTGAATCAGGTCAATGTGCGGATGGTCTGGGGATGCCGGGCAGATGTAAATTTGCATGCCATAGCCCCCGGCTAGGACGACTCTGGTGAAGTTCGCCGGGGGATTTCCCTGCGGCAGGGGCGGTGTGTCGCCGGACTGGTCGTCGATGGGGGCCCAGCTCTCGCTGCCACCGTCCCATTCGGTCGAGGCGATCGTCAGCAACGGGTCCATCTCGGTGTCGCACTCGGGGCAGCGCCGGGGCATGGGGTCGGTGAGGCCCCAGCTGCTCCAGCCGCCGATTTTCCAACCGGGGGAGACTGAGAGGTGGTTCAGATAGAACTCCTCCGGGGCGGGCTCGTAGGAGCTGTCCACCGCTGATCCGGCTGCCTGCCACCTGTTCCAGTCGCCCAGCTGCTCCTGCAGCTCCTTACTCAGTTCCAGGAAGTTCGGGTACTCGGTGACCTGCTCCGGTGCGAACAGGCAGGGATCGGGCAGATAGGCGGAGAACTGGATCGCGGAGGGCTCGGGAGGGGCGCCGAGGACATCGGTGACCTCGGCGGCGGATCGCCAGAGCAGTACGGGCCTGGGGTTCGCCGGGTGGTCGAAGGGACACCAGAGGACCTGGAGGAGATCGGCCTCGGACGGCCCGAGCGTGCGGAGTTGATGGATGTCACGCACGTACAGCTGGGCCACGGGCAGCATGGCGATCGGGCCCTTGGGCCACGGGCTGCCGGCCTGGAGCCGGTTGTCGGTCGCCAGTTCCTCAGGTGTGGCCCAGGGGCCCTGAGGATCGCGGCGCCGCCGGTCTTCTATTGCCGCCCGGTGGCGACGCAGCAACCGCACGTCCTTTGGCGAGGGGCCTGCGCTCGCACCGTGCCGGTCGTGTGGTTCTTCGCAGTGCGGCCACGGCTCGTCGGCGGGCCACAGCAGCGGCCCGCCGACAGAGCTGTCGTGCACGGACGGTGATCCGGGGCGGGGGTGTAGCCGGGTCGCCGTGCGTGCCAGCGGGGCCAGTTGAGGGAAGAGCGCGGTGACGTCGAGCGGCCGCGGCGGGGTGGTGCGACGCATACTGGCTCCCGTAGGCACTAAATGGCTGAGATCAGTTTCCGAGGTTGAGCAGCCCGGTGTTCCCCTTGGTGTTGGTGACGCCGGCTATGGGCAGCAGACTCTGTGTTCCGTCCGCACGCTGGACCGCGGCACTCATGGTGACGCCCGTGGGGATCGTGCTGGCGTCGTCCTTGTAGAGGGGTGTCACCTGGTAGTAGACCGCATCGTCCGGGCCCATGGTGGCCGCGTCAACTGCGTCCTTCACAGCCGTCTCGTAGGTCCACATGCTGGGCGTTCCGGTGTTCATCCCCACCTGCCAGCAGGGGACGAGGTTGTCCTGTCCGCCGTCCCGTGTCTGCCCTTTCCCGCCGAGGATCTTGGCGATCAGGTGGCACCGGGCGAGCCCGTACGGTGCTGGGGTACCGGGCGCGGCGTAAGGGCGGGCGAATGTCTGCGCGTCCTGCCAGCCGGTGATGTCCCCCGAAGCCACGCTGCCGTCGCCGAGTTTCTTCCGCAGGCAGGCCTGCGCCCCGGCTGCCCGGGTACCGGCCGGGCTGGTCGGGTCGGTCTGGTTGCGGTGCGGGACCGGTTGGGTGGTGTTGAGGATCCACCCGTCGCCGGAATTGGCCTGCATCATCTTCAGGCATGCGGCCTTCGGCTTGGTGAGACGCTCCGTTTTGCGTGCCGGCTCGGCATGGCAGATGTCGCCGCTCACGTACTGGAAGTGGGATACGTCGGGGTCGATCTCGGCTGTGTAGAGTCCCTCGTCCTGGTCCTTGTCGCTCGTGTAGCCGCCCTGCCAGCTATCGCGAAAGAGCAGGTTGCCTTGATCGGTGTACTCGTGGGCGTAGTTGTTCGGCCCCTTGATGGTGACGCGCCACTTGTAGCCGATGGCTTCCCCGCCCAAGACATCGAACCCGGTCTCCATGGCGAACGGGTGGTGGTTGGACTTCTCCTTGAGTTTGAGCCAGAAAATGCCGCATAGTTTGGGCTCGGCGTCCTTGAGCTGGGCCTTAGCCTGCTGGGCGGCGCGGCGCATCACTAGGTCTTTGTGGGCCGCCGGGATGGGAATGGTCTTCCCGTCGGCCAGCCGCACGGTGACGTTGCCCGCGCGGTCCGGGGTTGTGGTGACCAGCTCCGCCACCCGCACCGTAGTCATCCTGGACGTGATGGTGTGTTCCGTCGGGCCTTCCGTGACGGCGCTCCCGCGGTCGGCCGGATAGGTGGGTGCGGAGGCGGCCGTCGCTGTGCCACCACTGAACGCGACAGCTGCGGCTGTCGCGGCCATCGTCGCCCCCGACAGGGCGCGGCGCAGCCTGTTCGGCTTTCGGTCCCGCCCTCCGCGGTGGCTGCGTAAACCTGGTATGGACATGTCCATCCTCTTTCTGCATGTTTTCCGGTTGCTACGGCTCGGTGCGCGTACCGATGCGCTTGGGGCTCGTCAGGGACGCTGCCGGGCCGGCAGTGGGGCACAGTCGGCAATCAGCTACGGGTCGCTCGGCTCGGCGGCAGGCGAGTTTGTCGTACCGTGCCGCTGGGCCATGGCCTTGTCAGGCACCGGCCGACTCTGGTGCTCGCACCCGCAGTCGGCCCGGCAGCGCATCTGATCGCGGTTCACAGGGGATTCCTCTGCGCCGTGCAGATGCGGCCCTTGGGCGGGCCTGTCTCTTCTCGGGCAGGCGACGTTGCCCGGGGAGAGGTGCGGCATCAGTGATTTCGCGCGGCGAGGGTCGGCTGGCTTGCCCTGACATGGTCTCCTCGATCGAAATGTCCGCCACTGGCTCAGACGGAACCCCCAGAGGGCAGGCGCGCCGCCTTTGCTGGAGTCCCTTCACTGTGCTGATGACGCCCTGCTTCCGTCGTTCATAGAGCCGTTCGGGCAAGCGCACAAATTTCCAGGCCACCCCGGCTGCAGAAGGCGTTTGATTTCGGAATCCACGAATTGGCCGAATGCTGTGACTATTTGATGACGGTCGGCCGCGTCGGCAGGTGATGAGGAACTGGTACGCCACCACCAAATGCCGCTGGGACGGCAGTGGATTCACGGCCAGGCAACCCATCTGCACGCTGGTTGCGGCGGGTTATATCTCCGCAGTGAAATTCTGATGAAACCGTTCAGGGCAAGCCTGCCGAACAGTCCGTGAATGGCCACGGATTGCGCCCCGGACCGGCCGATTCCGTCATCGTCACTCCGCCGCTGCCGACGCTAAGTTCATCCTGGTCAAGAACCACGCGCCATCACACCGACCACACCACCGGCCGGGACTCGCACCTGCCTCAACGCGGAGCCTGGTCCAAGGGGGATGAGCACGATGCATCATTCACGATCATCCGGCCTCTGGAGACGAGGGCTGACAGTCCTCACCGCGGTCGCTGCCTCCGCGCTCGCCGCCACGACGGCGACGGCCGCCCCGACCGCGGCGGCTACGGCTGTGGCCAAGCCGGCCACTGCGGCGGCCGGTCAACCTAAGCTCGGCGATCCATGTACGTCGGCTGACCTCGGCAAGCGCTACCCGTACATCAAGTCCACACAGGTCGTTCCGACGATCACGCATTTCAAGGGCTGGTACGTCACCGAGGGGTCAACGGGCTCCCAGACGATCGAGACCAGTACACAGACCGTGGTCACGGTCCAGGTCGGCCTCTCCGCCAACATCCAGGGCAGCTTCCAGGTCGAGCTGCTCGGCCAGGTGGGCGGGAGCCTGGGCCTGAATGTGCAGATATCCTCCAGCACCACCAGCAGCGAGTCCAAGTCGATCTCCTGGGACTTCCGCAGACCCGGCTACTACGCCCTGTACGAGGGGACCCGCAAGGTCACCGGGCAGTACGGCAGCCTGAACTGCAACCGCGTCGACACTGGCAACGGCACCTACGCCACCAAGTGGGTCGATGGACCCGAGAGCGGCAGCTACACCACCTACACCACCCTCGAAGAAGGCGCGGTCCGCTGCCAGGACACCGTCCCGGCCAGTAGCATCATGCGCAAGGCACAGGACCTCCTCGACTGCGGCTCCCCCGCCGCCACCGCGAAGCATCCGGCAGGTCCCCTCCCCTCGGCCAAGGCCGACCAGGTCAAGCACGACGCCGACAACGCCGCAACAGCCGCCAAGGCCGCCCAGAGCATGAAGGCCACCCAGGCAGCCAAGCCCGCGCCGCGCGCCGCCCTGAACTGCCAACCCGGCGCCTACAGGATCGATGTCCCCGGCAAGCCCCTGAACTGGAGCGCACCACTCCTGGCCAACGACGGCATCCGCCTGCGCGAATCGAACTTCTTCAGCGCCCACCTCGACAACTGGCGGCTGTGCAATGTGACGGAGAAGAACGGAGTCATCGAAGCGTCCCTGTGGA
This sequence comes from Streptomyces sp. NPDC045846, assembly GCF_056431605.1. Lineage (NCBI taxonomy): Bacteria > Bacillati > Actinomycetota > Actinomycetes > Kitasatosporales > Streptomycetaceae > Streptomyces > Streptomyces sp. NPDC045846. The sequence goes on from NZ_JBWKKJ010000025.1 coordinate 13,423, forward strand.
ACTGGGGCAACGGCGGTTGCGCGATCATCCCCGCTGACATCGCCAACCAGGAGCAGGCCTACCTGACGACAGCCACCTGCGGGGAGGACGACCTCCAACGCTTCTACATCTACCGCGACGTACCCGGCAGCACGAAGATCGGTCTGCAGAACAAGTACACCGGCTCCATGATGGGCCACGACCGGTACGCGGACGGTGAGCTGATCCGCCAGTACTCCAGCGGCAGGCAGGACGGCACCAGCACGTATACCCTGACCGGAGTCTGACGGCCCCCAAGTGAGCGCGGCCCCGCACGTGAACCCCCAACCTCCCGGTTCCGTGCGGGGCCCTCCGCGTCTCCACCGTGCTTCGTTGGTGTGGTGCGCCCTGTTGCGCTAACCCGCGATGTGACGACGAGGTGGTGCGTGGTGAAACCTGCGCATACGATCCCGGGATGGCTGGAATGTCGATCACTGTATGCCTGCCCGGTTCTGCTGCGAAGAGGGTGGACGAGGCGGTCGCGGAAGCGATGGCGCCGTTTGCCAGTGACGGTGTGGGCGCTGTGGAGCGCGATGTGTGGGACACCTACCGGATCTGCAGTTCCGCGGGCCTGCCGGTGCTGGCTGGTCATGAGGGTGATCTGCGATTGGTCGCTGATCGCCCCCGCTGGGACGGTTCGCTGGAGCCCGCGGCGCCCGGGGAGTGCGCGGGAGGGCCGCGGGGACTCATCGACTTCCGCGACGCCCTGCGGGCGGAAGCCGCTTCGCACGCGGGCCGGGTGTGGGATCTCTGGCAGGAGGTGGTTTCCCGCCACCATGCCCCGTATGACGAATCAGTCTTTTTCTACCGTCACCTGGCCGCCGGAGGGACCAGAGCCTCGTACGAGACATCGCCGGAAGCCGCCGACTACCAGGCGCAGCCGGCCGTCCGTGCCTGGGTGGATGTAGCGCCGGGACTGGCCCGGCCCGACATCGCGGACCACTTTTCTTTCGGCTGGAATCCGGCCGGAATCGGACAACGCAGCCGCGAGGAGTACGTCGCGACCTACGAGTTCAGCCTTCTGCCACGGCGCAACCTGCTGACGCTCAGCGGATGGTGGTACGAAAGAGGCGATGCTCCCCTGCACGGCGCATGCCACGGCCCCCTCGAGTGCGTCCACGAGCCGGACTTCGCCAGGGAACACCCGGGGGTGCAGTCCTACCTCATCGCGCTGCCCGCCGACACCCTGCTCGTCAACGTGCACTGCCACGTCTGATCCACCCTGCCCACACGGCTGATCGACGCCACCGCGCAGGGGCGATCACGGGACCACCTCTGCCAACAGCCGTGCGCTGAGGGGCTCTTGGCCACCAGTCGATTGCATGTCCTGCCTGGAGTTGGGGGGGCCACGGCCCTTGGCCCGGCGGGAGCCGAGACAGGGGAGCCTCCCGTTCACCGCCAGCAACGCGAGGGCTCGGCCGCCCCAGCCGGGCAAGGGGCAAAGGAGACGGCAGAGGCACCCTCGGACGAGTGACGCACATCGAACCGCACCGTCGAGACCGCTGTCACTTGTCGCATGATCACCCCTCGTGGGTGGCTGCGCCCCGCCATCTCCCTTGCCGGCCTCTCCTCTGTTCTGGCGCCTGCCGCCCCGGCATCCGCGGCCGCAGCGCCCGCTCCGGTGCTGCGCCGGGTGCTGCCCGAACCGCCTCCCGCCGACGTCGCCCAGGGCGAGCTTCGGGAGTTGAACGTGGAGGCCCCGCATGCGATGACCGGCTAAAGCCGGGCGAGGTTCCCCCCATGGGCTATGCAGTACGGACAGGGCGACACCCGCGAGGTCGTACTTCACAGGGACGGCCAGAACGTGGTCCAGGACGACAAGTGCCGTGCCGTGCAAGGGACGTGGTACAGCGAGTACGACGGCAAGACGATGATGGCTGCGAGCCAGATCGACATCGACCACATGGTGCCGCTCGCCGCCGGCTGGCGGGCCGGCGCCGACAGGCGGGACACCGCCAAGCGGAAGGCCTTCACCAACGACCTCGTCCACTCCCAGCTCACCGCCGTCTCCGCCGCCTCCAACCGCTCCAAGGGCGACCAGACGCCGGACCTGTGGAAGCCCCCGCTCAGGTCGTACTGGTGCACCTTCTCGCGGGCCTGGATCGACGTGAAGCACGTCTATGAACTCAATGTCAGCGAGGCGGAGAAGAACGCGCTCGGTGAGATGCTCGACACCTGCGACAGCTGATGGCCATTGCGGAACCGGTGGTCTGTGACGGTCAGGTCACCGCCAGGGGCCCGGCGGGGCGATGACCGTCGAGGTCGGCGTCATCACCGGCGACCTCACCGTCCAGACCATCCGCCACCCCGACCAGCTGGTCGCCGTCGCCGTCCAGTACACGGGCGCGGACGAGTGGTACACCCTGGCCGGCAGCCCCGCGCGCGTGCCCGACGGCGAGCTCGAGGAGTACCACGAGCGTGTCCTGGCCGCGGTCGGACACGGTGGGCAGGCCGTCGCTCCCGCCTGAACGGACAGCGCCGGCGGCGATCTGCTACTGCCGTCTGTCCGGCAGAGGGCTCACCCGTCCCTGATGTCCTGGGCCCGGGTCTTGAAGTCTTAGGTGGGCCCGGTTCGGGTGAAATGTCCGAGCTCGGCTGTCGGCGTCTCGGCGCCGGGCCGGCCTGGAACGGGCTGCTGACGGTCATCCTGGCGCTGCTCGCCTTCCCGGTGCACCATGTCCACGCCTGCGGGCGCGAGGCCACGGCCGTGGTGGACACTCCGTTCGTCCTGATCGGCAGCGGCCGGCGCCGCGGCAAGCTGATCGCCACGGGCTGGGCCTTGGCACAACTTCCCGGAGTTGAAGGTCCTTGAGAGCCTGGCCCTCTGAGCAGCCGAGGCGGCGGCCAGTCGGCCCAAAAGCTGGAGCTTAGGCAGCGCGCCCGGCGGGTGTTCCGAGCGTGCACGGCGTACAGTCCGCTCCAGGTACCCCCAGCAGTTTGGCCGGAGAGATCGTCCGCCTGTCCAGGAGGCCTGCTCCATGCCGCATCGTCCGTCAGGACACATTGCGCAGAAGCGCCGCGCTGACTCTCTGCTACGTGGGTTCCGGCGCAGCGGCCCGGCGGCATATCGGACGGTACATCTGCGCGGAGACATCGATGCTGCTAATGCCGAAGAGGTCAGCGGCCTGTTCGACGAAGCTCTGAGGGGCCGGCCTGAGGCACTCGACGTCGATCTGTCCGAGGTGGCACACATCAGCACCGACGGAATCATCCCGCTCTTCACCGCGCTCAAGAAAGCACGTTTGAGTGGCACTCGCATGATGGTGGTCGGTGCCTCGCCCCACGTATGGGCGGCTCTGCGGAGGGTCGGGTTCGACCGGGCCCTGGGGCACCAGCAGGATGGTGGCTCCTGAACCGGTACCGGCGCCGACCCGTTACCGCGCCTGCGGAGGTCAGCCATGTCTTCGCCGCGACCGCTGCGCTGCGGACTTGTTACGCGCGGGGCCGGGCGCCGGTATGTACCCGGCTGGGCTGAGGGGTCAGTGTGTGACGTCGCGCCGTGCAGCCTGCCGCCCGCCACCTGGCTGAGGAAGCGCCTGACCTGAAGCCGCCTTCGTTGGCGTCCTGCATGCAGGAATGGCCTCCCGCGCAGCCACCCTGGGCCGGGCCGCTCTCCGCCTGGCGCTCAGGCGTCCCGCCGGAGGTCATGGCCGAGGATTCCCGGTTGCCCCTGCACTGGATCGAGACGAATGGCTGAGCGGGGGGTCTGCTCAGTCCTGGTGTTGGCGTGTGTCCGCCGCGTCGACGAGGAGGGCCGCGGCAGGGTGGGGCAGGCCGAGGCGGCCCACGATCCACGCGGTGTCGTGGCCGTGGAGTGCCAGGACCCAGGCCATGTAGAGGCGGTTGAGGTCCGGGGCGTCGGGGCCGAGCGGCAGGGGCCGGACCGCTTCCATCGGGAATCCGTCCAGGGTCCGGGCGGTGAACCAGGACGCGTCGACCGCCTCCGGCGACGCGGAGGGGCTGTGACGGACCGCGATCCTCCGGTGCCGGTGGGCCAGGACGGCGGTCATCGCGAGAACGGCGATGGACGCGCCGAGCAGGAAGCCCGTAATGACGGGACGGAGCCCGGGCGAGGCCAGACGCAGCACGGTGAGCTCCACGGCGACCACCAGGGCCACCAGTGCCACCGTGATCAGGGCCGCCCCTTCCCGCGAGTGAGGGCGAAGCATCATCACTGTCACTTCATTCTCCTTCCCGGTTGCCGGCCACATCGCGACGCCAGGGCAACGGTCGGCGCGGTTGAAGGGGCCAGGCTCAGATCCCGCCCGCACACTTCAATACTTGCACGAATGTGCAATAATGGTCAAAGGGGGCGGGTCCCGCAGTGGTCACGGTGGACCTCAGGGTCGTTCCGCGCCGTCGCTGGGCTCTGGCGGTGTCAGCTGTGCTGTCAGGTGCAGGGCCGCTCCGAGGAGTGCCGAGACAGGCGGGTTTACGCTGCGGTAGAGCATGCGGGTGCCACTGCGGCGTACGGTCACCAGGCCCGTCGCCCGCAGTCGGCCCAGCTGCTGCGAGACCGTGGCGTAGGGGGCGTCGACCTGCTCCGTCAGTTCGCCCACGGAGCGTTCCTGATGCTCCAGGGATCGGAGTAAACGTAACCTGATGGGGTCGGCCAGCGCCTTCAACACGCTGACCACGGAGGCCACTTCAGCATCCGGGAGCAGTACTCCCGCCGGGGCCTGGAGGGGCGGGAAGGTGATGTCAGGTTCCGCAGTGGTGTGCACGGGTTCCGCAGTGGTGTGCACGGGAGGGCCTCCTTGTCCGCTGGGTCTTGCGTCTCCGGGGGTTGTACTCGTGGGGCTGGTGGCAGTGCAGGTCGCGCACGCTGGGCTCGCGGGACAGCTGGCCCAGGGGCACGGTCCCCGGGTCGTCCAGGGCGATCGCAAGTCGCAGGTGCGCAGTGGTCGCGTCGTCCTGGTCGACATGGAGGCCGAGGAGGCGTGCACCGGGCGCGGCGAGGGCCAGCACGCACAGGGCTCGCACCTTGATCTGTGCATGCCGGTCACAGTGGATATGCAGGACGGCCCGGGACGAGGCCGAGCGGGCAGGCTGTCCGGTCTTCCGCACGCCCACGCGGGGCAGGAATCGCATGTTGGCACCTCTTCGAGACGTGTATGTCGCAGGCCGTCGGCGGAATGGAAGGGTCAGTCCTGAGCTGTGGGTGGCGGGGCGAAGGCGTAGCCGACCTGCCGCACAGTGCGGATCAGCGCGCGGTGGCCGGGGCCGAGTTTGCGGCGCAGGCGGGCGATGTGGACGTCGACGGTCCGCATGTCGCCCGTGGGGCTCTGCTGCCAGACGAGTTCCATCAGTTGCCGACGGCTGTAGACGCGGTGCGGGTGGGCTGCGAGAAGGGCGATGAGCTCGAACTCCATGCAGGTGAGCTCCAGGTGGCGGCCGTCGACCGAAACCCGGCGGGTTCCGCAGTCGACGACGAGACCGCCCGCACGGTACTGCGGGACCCTGGGCAGCTCTGTGGTCTGGCACGGGGTCGGCGGCTGCGGGGCGGGTCGCGCCCGTCGACGCCACCGCGACCCCGGGGAGGCGGGCAGCAGGTCGCGGTGAACGCGGTGGGCGAGCCGGTAGTTCAGGGGCATGTCCCCTCCTGTCGGATCAGCGCAAAACGGGATGGAGCCCTACGGGCGCCGCGAAGAAGGCGTCATTTACCCGGCACGGGGCAGCCGAGGTGCCCGTGGGCGTGGGCGTCTGCCGGGGGCCGGGGTGACAGTGCTAGTGCCAGGTGGCTTCCAGGTGGCGTCGGCCGTCGGGGCCGGTGACTGGGTGCCAGTGGGCGTGCGGAGCCGATCCACTGCGGGCACGGGCCGTGGGGGTTCGTGCCGCTGCCGGTCCGGGGACCGCGCGGATGACGGTGCTGTCCAGGGGGCTCGCGGCGAGCCGCCGCAGCACATCGGCGAGCCGTTCGCGCACCCCACCGCGCTTGCGGGGCGTGGCGTGGAGGACGGGGAAGTGAATGGCGGTCAGAACGGACATGGGTGACTCACCTCCGTGCAGGGCACGTAGCGCGGGCGGGAGAGGACGGATGACCGGGCAGAGAAGTAGCGGCGGCCCGGGTGATGCGATGGGCGGCTGCCAGCGGCAGGTCGGTGAACTGGGCGAGCCAGTGCGCCTCGTGGCCTTGGTGGGCGAGCAGGTAGGCGAGGTGGACGCGGAGGTCGTAGGTGGCGTGCCGGGCGTGCGGGCCGGGGCAGGCGGCCGGGTCGTCCAGAAGGTAGGTGCGCGGGGTGCCGTCGAAGAGGGTCAGGGGCAGCGACGGGCAGGCGCATCCGGCCGGTGTGAGACGGCGGACGGTGGGCGCGGTCAGTTTCGCGAGGTGCTGAAGAAAACGCATGGGGTCCCTCCCTTGTTCAAGGGGAGTTGGCGGGTCTGGCTCCGGGGCCCGTGGGGCGGCGGTGTCCGCCGCCCCACGCGGGGATCACTGTCCGAGGGCGACCTGGACGACCTTGATGACGACCAGGACCATGGCGATCAGGAGGTAGGTGCGCAGGGCGCCCATGCCGAGCTTGCGGGCGGTGGACATGGATGGCCGTGTGAGGGTCTCCAGCGGTGGCATCCGCCAGTTCTCCCTGCCGGTGCGGTCGATGGGGTCTTCCTTGGTGCCGGTGCGCCGGCGGGTGAAGGAGTAGCCGGCGGTCAGGACCCCGGCGACGCCGCAGGCGGCCATGATGTCGAGGATGGCGTTGGCGGTGATGTCGGGGAAGAGGACGGAGGCGGTCAGGATGACGGAGAGGGTGACCAGGACGCCGACGACCGCGGCGGTGAAGGCATTGGTCTTGGGGCCGTTGACCCAGGGACCGAGGACGGCCTTGTCGTTGCAGAGCAGCAGCAGGAACACCGAGGCCGAGGGCAGCAGCACCCCGGCGAGGGTCTGCACGCCCTGGGTGAGCAGACCCAGCGGGGAGCCCGGGATCAGCACGATGGTGGCGGCCACGGCGACCAGCCCGGCGTAGACGGCGTAGAAGCCCTTGGCGCCCTTCACACCGCGGTGCAGGGAGTGCTTGATGCCGAACACGTCGCCGATCGCATACGCGGTGGACAGCGAGACCGCGAAGGCGCCGATGATGGAGGCGTCCAGGAGGGCGATGGCGAACAGGACGCCGGCGGCCTTGCCCGCCTTGGCCTCGATCCCGGTGATCAGGCCCGCAGTGTCCTCGAAGTTCCCGAATCCCTTCGTGCCCGCGAACGCCGCGGCGACCAGCCCCATCATGGCGGCCGCGCCGATGACCACAATCGCGATGCCGATCCACAGGTCGGCCTTCTCGTACTTCATGAACCGCGGCGTGATGCGCTTGTCGATGACGTAGGACTGCTGGAAGAACAGCTGCCAGGGGGCCACCGTCGTTCCGACAATGCCGATGATGAGCAGCATCACGGTGGCCAGCTCGCCCGAGCCGCCCGGGATGACGGGTACCACGAAGTCGTGGGCCATCTGCGAGGAGGCCGGGTGGATCATGAAGTACAGGGGGACCAGCAGCAGCGAGGCGGCGCACAGGGTGATCGCGACGCGTTCGAAGCGGCGGAACGAGCCGGTGAACGCGGAGGCGATGATGATCGCGGCGGCCAGGATCACCGACCCGGTCTTGGGCAGGCCGAGGTAGTCGGCGGCCATGGTGATCCCGATGAACTCCGTCACCAGGGTGAGGGCGTTGAGCAGGAACAGGTCGATGACCGAGAACGCGCCCCAGAACTTGCCGAACCGCTCCAGGATGAGGCGGGCGTGCCCGACGCCGGTGACCGAACCCAGACGCAGCACCATCTCCTGGTTCACATACAGGACGGGGATCAGCAGGAGCAGGGTCCACAGCAGGCTGGTGCCGTAGTTCTGTCCGGCCTGGCCGTAGGTGGCGAACGCGCCGGCGTCGTTGTCGCCGACCATCACGATCAGGCCGGGCCCGACTATCGCGAGCAGCGTCTTGAACCTGGCCGACAGACCGCGGCGCTTTCCGGTGTCGTGCTGCTTGATGGTGCCCAGGGCACCGCGGATGTCGCCGGTGTGGGCATCGTCGAGGACGGCGGCACGCTGTGCCGGGATGGTGGTGGGCTTGACGGGTGCGGTGGTCATGGTGGGCCTCCCAACTCCCCTGGCAGGGGGAGAATCGGGGGCACGCGGACGCCCTGTGCGGGCACGCCGGGGCACCCCGTGTACCCGGGACGGCAGATGCCGTACGGGTGCCGGGGAGACCAGGTGTGCTGTGGTGGGTGTCGCTACCGCGTGCCGGAGAGCGAGGTGGTGCGGATGCGGGGCCGACTGTGGCCCGGACTGCTAGAACTGCAATCCAACGTTCCTCGCCTCCTTCGGCCGGGGCGCACGCGGGCGCCGAACGACACGGCAAGGAGCGGACCAGCCCGTACGACTGGTTCACCCCAACTCGTCAGAGCTTTGGCACTGCACGGCGTAATCCCCTTGCCGGGGAAGCCACTTGGAGTCACCCCTTAGGCCGGGGAGACCTGTCCTGACCCTGGGCGTCTCTCGACGTCGTCGGGTCAGTGGCCTGTGTCCGTACAGACGCCTCACCGAACGAGGTGCCTTCTTCAAACCTCCAGAAGCATAAACCACTACTTGCGTGATCGTGCAACTGCTTGGTGAACCTTTGACGCGGAACGACTCTTTCGGGGCCTCCGGGCACTACCCGCCCCGGCGCGGGTACTCTGCTCCGCGGCATGCACACCACAGGGAGCTCATCGGTGGATCACGACAGTAAACCCGCAGGCAGCACGGCCGTCGGACACGGCTTGCACTGGCGAGGGGTGATCCGTACCCGGCGGGCCGTCATCACCACGTCGCTCGCCGTTGGCGGCCTCGTCGTCTCGCTCAACTTCGGCGGGCTCCTGGGCAACCCGGACAGTCATCAGTCGATGACCTCCCGGGTGATCGCGGGCATCAGCGCCGGGATCTTCCTGGTGGGCGCGCTCATCGCGGTACGCGGCGCCACGGACGATCTCGTGAAGCTGCTGGCCGGCCGGATCAGCGACAACCGCTCCGCCGCGCTGCGCGTGATCTGCCTGCTCTCCGGCTACGCGCTGGTGATCCTCGGCGCGCTCAGCCTGCTCCGGGTGGAGTGGAGCAAGCTGCTGCTGGGCGGTGCGCTGACCGGAGTGATCCTCGGGATCGCCGCTCAGCCAGTGCTCGGCAACATCTTTGCCGGCCTGGTGCTACTGGTCTCGCATCCCTTCACGATCGGCGAGAAGATCAGCGTCCAGTCGGGTCCGCTGGGCGGCCGCATCGAGGGTGAAGTGACCGACATGACCCTGCTGTTCGTCGAACTCCACACGGAGGACGGCAAGATGCTCCTCCCCAACAACGCAGTACTCGGCGCGGCGATCGGCCGACCGCCCGCGAGACGGCCGTCGCCTGAAAGCGGGGCCCCGTCGGGCGCTCTCGCCGACCTGGATCCGCAGATAGCCTCCTGATTCCTGCAACGACATCCCACACACCTCCGCAGCGGCCAGAACAGCGGACGGACAACTGCCCGGACTGCCACCGCTGAGTCGCGGAGCCAGGGACCAGGCGGGCGCCGTCGAGGATGGCGCGGGCCTCGACGCGGAGGGCTGCTTACGACCGATGGCTCATCCGCCCTCGACCTATGCCACAAGAACGAGCGTGCCAAGGGCGGTTGGCACGTACAAGATCTGTACGGAATGGGTGCGGTACTCGCGGCAGGCCTGGTGCTAGAGACGGTGCCGGGGTGGGGGTCGCGGGCGATGGCGTCCAAGGCGGCTCGAGCAGCCGCTGCTCGGACGGGCTCACCCCCGGACCCAGAACTACGTCAAGCGGGTGGAGGCTCTGCCTGGCATAGGTTTGGGTGTACTTCGGGATCAGCCCGAAGGCCGCCAACCAGGACTCCTCTTCTGCGGGGCGCCGTAGGTGATCCCGTCCTCGACCTGCTTGAAGTCGATGGCCACGAAGCAGGCGCCGAGGATGATCCCGAAGGGAATGCCGAGGCCGCCGCTGCGGAAGCCGAGACCGTCACCTCCGCACAGTCGTCTTCCCCGTCCCCATCTACGAAGCCGAGCAGCGCGACCAGGGCTTCGGCCAGGTCCGCAACGCCTTCACCGGGGCCGACCACCGAAAGGCCGCCCGCTACGACCTGACCTCGGACGCCTGCGACGAAGCCGCGATGGACTTCGGCGAGTTCTATTGTCACGGAAGGGGAGTTCCGGGCCGTCGGCCAGGGCTATGCCTCCGGACTCGCCAGCCTCGCACAGGGCTTCAGCGCCCACATCGACTGAAACCTCTCCTATCCAGGCTCTGATGATGGCCGGATGGGGACGATCTGAAGGACGGAGACAGGGACGAGTCCACGATTGACACCGTTGACTCATGCCGGGCCGCTCCGCACTGCCATTACATCGCGGGCCCGGCGGCCCGGCACCAGGCCGAGGCGCCACGCCGGCCAGCCGTTGTGCAGCTCGGTCTGCTGTTGCAGTAGTACGGCGCAGGAGCTGATCGCGTCGGACAGCGCCGGGTCGCCGGGCCAGTCGGCATCCAGGAGCTGGTGTTCCAGACTTCGCAGTTCTTCTTCGGCGACGGCGGTGCCGACCACCGATCCGCCCGGTGACGTATACGGCAGTAGGGTGCAGCGCAGGAAACCCGCCCAGCTCCCGCCGCACTGGTCGCCGAGTCCGGTGAACAGGGCCATGGCGTCGTCGATCAGCTCCTGTGCTGGCCCGGTGCGGTCGTTGCCCGCGTCCACCACGGCGAGTTCGACACAGGACCACGCCTCGCCGTGCGGGGCCCCCGCGTGCCGGAAGTCCGTACGGGCTTGCTGAAGCAGCTGCCGGGCAAAGCCACTGTTGCGCAGCGAGCCCGATCGTGCCGCGCGCTCGTCACGGGAGACCCGGCCTGAGTGAGCCCGGGCGCAGGCCAGTCCGTATAGGTCGCGGATTCGGCTGAACATGGTCCGGGACCGTTCCAGTGCACGAACGGCGTCGGACAGTTCGCCGACGTCTTCGAGGGCCTGGCCCAGGTAGTAGAAACTCCACGCCTCGCCCCGGGGGTCCTCGTTCTGGTGGTGACGGGCGGCAGCGAGGCGTAGTTGTTCCACCGCCGCGGGGGCGTCGCCGCTGGCCAGTGTGGTCCGGGCGAGGTGAGTGAGGGCCCATGCCTCACCGCGCGCATCGTGGGAGAGCCGGTGCAGCTCCAGTGCCCGTTGGAGTTCCTCTCTCGCCGGGTTCGTCCGTCCTGTGCACAGCAGGAGACGGCCCAGCTCGAGGTGCGCCCATGCCTGGCCGTGCAGGCTCTCGTTCTCCCGGTGAAGCTCCAGGGAGTCGTTCAGCATGGCCTGGGCCTGGGCGGGGTTCCCGCGGTCCCGTTCGACCGCGGCCAGCGCGTGGAGGGTCCATGCTCGGTCGCCGGCGAGTTCGTGCCCGGCCTGGATGCCCAAAGCCTCGCGCAACTTTGCCGCCGCCTCGGCAAGCTGTCCTTGGTGGTGCAGGGTGACGCCCAGGTCGCGTAGGGCGACAGCGGCCTCCGCCTGGTTGCCGGCCTCCTGGTGCAGGGTGACCACCGACGACAGCGTCGCCCGGGAGGTGTCCAGTTCGCCGAGCTGGCGCGCGGCCACGCCGGTCCGCCACTGGACCGATCGTGCCAGCGGGTCCTGGCCCGACTGCGTTGTCAGCTCGCCGAGTTCGCCCAGCCGGTGCAAATCGCCGCGCAGCAGAAAGTAGTCGCACAAGGCGGTCAGTAGCCTTTGGACCACAGCCTGCTCCACGCCTTCGGCTCGTCGCAGTGTCGCGGTGATGAAGCCGGATTCCTCGTCCATCCAGCGCAGCGCAGCGTCCAGCGAGGTGAAGCCGTGTGCTCCGGCGGCTCCCCGGGCGAACACGCCGGTGCGTGTGGTGGCCTTGCCTTCCACCATCCTCATGACCGTGTCGGCCAGCTCCGCGTAACTGCTGAACAGCCGCCCCTGCGCTGCGCCCTGTTCCCCTGGTTCCTCCTCGAGGAGTCTGGCCTGCGCGAAGGTACGGACCCGGTCGTGCATCCGGTATCGCTCGGCTTGAACGGGCTCGATCAGGCCGGCCCGTGCGCCCGCCTTCTTCGTCGGCCGATCGCAGCAGCTCCGCCGCGCCCGTCACGTCCAGGGGGCCGACCGGCAGCTCGTGAGTCCAGGCCACCAGGTCCGATGGCCAGGAAATTGGGGCACGGGCAGTCACCAGCACTAGGCTCTCGGAGCGCGGCGGGATCAACGGGAGGACCTGTCCGGCGTCGGACGCGTCGTTCAGGACAACTACCACGGGTGTGCCCGCCAGGTGCCGCTCGCTCAGCGACGACAGTCGGCGCAGTTCCTCCTCCGAGGTGGAGCGTCCTCGAAAGAGCAGCTGTTCGCGCGGGGCGCCCAGAGCGCCGAGCAGCTGGCTCAGCGCTTCCTGGGCCGGGAGCGCCGGCTCGTCAGAACTCTGGCCGCGCAGGTCCACCGCGCCGGCCCCGCGGAACTGGTCGCGCAGCTGATGCGCCGCACGGAGCGCGAGTGTGGACCGACCGGATCCCGCCGGTCCGTGCAGCACCACCACTGTGGGCTTGGTCTCCGTGCTCGCCCGGGCCTGTCGTACCCACTGGGAAATCCGGGCCAGTGCTTCGCCGCGCCCCGCAAACGGGCCCACCGCGACGGGAAGGTGTTCGAACGATCGCGTGAGAACGTAACGCCTGCGTGCCGTCGCGCTGCGGTCCCCACTGCGCGTCACGGGTCCCTTGCCAAGATCTGACGTACTGTCGCCGTCCCGCCGGCGGCTCCCGTACGCGGAGCCCCACAACATCCGCTGCCGATCCACGAACGGACGCAGCCCCCGCACCTCGACTGCCGTCAGCCACTGAAGGCGCAACTGCTCCACCCCGCCGGGCTGGCCGCGCTTCGCCGCCCGCCGATGGGCCTCCGGCCAGTACCCGGCCGTCAGCCTTCCCAGCGCCGTCACCGAACCAGCCACGGCCACCAGGGCGCTAGTGCCCAGCGCCGTGCCCGTCGAGGTCCCGTAGCCCAGGTCGGCCAGGCCCGCGGACACGGCTCCCACAGTTGTCACGAGCAAAGGCGTACTCAGCGAGGCCCACGACAACCGGGCCGCCAGCGGCCGGACCGACGCCTTCTCCTCGTCCACGGCCCGGACATATGCGGTGTACTCCTCCGCGGCCGCAGCTGTCAGCGCCTCCGACTCCTCGCGTGCCCGGCGAAGCAGCACCTCACGGTCCACCCGGCCACCCGCCCGGCGTACCTCCTCATCGACTGCCCGCTCCAGCAGATTCTCGAAATCCAGACGATGCTCCTCTCGTAGCCCGATCCGTGAACTGTCCATGGATTCCCCCTGTTTGAAGCAGCTTCCGCCGCCCAGTGTTCCTTCTCCGCAGCCCGCGCAACAGTGCGCCGGTGTCGGTCCCGCTCATGAGCGCCACCGCCCCGGCCGAGTCCTCTGCTCTCTGAGAGCCGCAGCCTCATACGGTTTTGCTCGCGGCCCGGCACATTCGTCGATCACCCGCACGCGAGCGGATAGTTCACGTCCGTTGTCTTGGACCGTGTCGAGGCTCGGTCCGACGGCTGCGCCGGCAGGGCTGGAGCTGCCCCTCCCCGTCGGGGGTGAGTTCACTGGGTCGGACTTCAGGTCAGGAACGTCGGCCGAAGATCCGCCGAATGATGCGGACGAGCAGCCAAATCAGCAGTACCACGATGAGGATGACGACGATCACGACCACGAGCAGGAAGATGCCGAGCTTATGGAAGAAGCCGCCCTTTTTCTTGGGTTTCTCCGCAAGGGGCTGAACGATCGAAGCCTCACGGACAAACGCGGTGTGCCGTGCCGCAGTTGACACTGTGGCGGACCCCAAGGGCCGGGTACTCACGACGCTTGTGGCCACCAGCTTCCGACCGGTATGCGCGGCCCGCTCGCTGGCGTGCGCGGACGCGGGTGTTACCACCAGAACCAGACCCAGGAGCAGAGCCAGGGTGGCAGCCACGTTCCGGGGTCTTCCAGCCCGACCGCACCCCTGCCGCTTCCCTGTGTGCCGCCGGTGGCCGAGCTGTGCCCAACTGCCTTCGTCCAGTATCGCGTTCATCCATGCTCCCTCAGTCCAACAGAGTTTCGGCTTTGCGCAAGTGTGCAATCATTATGCAGGGCGGTCGACGAGCCTTGCCGTGACGGGCAGCGGGCACGCCGGCGGCGCACGGGAGGTCTGCACTGTGCTGCCCTGCCGGAGCATCAGCCCGGCACGTACCCCGCCGGCAGAAAGCCAGGCCATGACGATCTATCAGCACGTACCCCACCCGCGTATCGCCTCACGGCACGCAGAAGAACCGGTGAAGGTCGCCGATCAGCACGCTGCGGGTAATGCGGTCACCCGGTTCAACACCAGGGTGGCCATCCTCATCACCCGGGCGGTCGGCAGCATGTGGTGCGCCTACGCGTTCGCTCTGTTCGACCTCATCAGCCTGCCGGAGGCGATCCGCGGCGGTGCGGCCTCCATCGTGTCCTGGGTGGCACAGACCTTCCTGCAACTGGTGCTGCTGTCCGTGATCATGGTCGGTCAGAACGTCCAGGCCGCCGCGGCCGACAAGCGCTCCGAGGCGACCTTCCACGACGCGAGTGCCACCCTGCACGAGGTGGCACACCTCCAGAGCCACCTCGCCGCACAGGACGTCCTGCTCACCCGGATCGCGGAGAAGGTCGGAATCGAACCAGTACCGATCATCGACACCCCCTCGGGCGACGAATAGCTCAGGCAGCCACCTCGGCCGCGTGCCCGCCCCCGCCCAGCCACCGAGATGCCTCCGGCGGCCGTGCGGCCGACTTGGACCTGGGCTGTATGTACGCACTCACCGATGGCAGCCGCGGCGCCGTCCAGCCACACGGGGGCCACACAGGCAGCCTGCGCCAGCTGCTGTACATCGGACTGAGCGGCGACACCCGCTTCGCCGACCCCAGCAGCGACAGCCTCAACCTCGACCACCGTGAACGCTTCCGCCGCCTGCTCATCTTCGCCTACACCTGCGACACCACCTCGGTCTTCGCCCGCGCCGACGCCACCACCACCTGCAGCGAGCCCCGGCTCTCAGCACAACGGTGCCCCTGCGACATGGCGACCAGGCGGGACAGCCTCACAGGCCAGCCATGTGCAGAGGCGTGCTCCCGCCATGGGATTGCCCGGTCCTCACCATGGCTCCCTCGGGCCTGCGAGTCCTGTTCGACGCCTCACGTATTGATACGAGCCGAGGCGCTGGGCCGCGACAAGCTGGCCGTTCTATCGTGGAGCCGTGGAGGAACTCAGCAGTGAACAGTTCATGGCCCTGGCCGACGGCGTATTCGACACTGTCGACGCTAACGGCCAGCAACCACAGGCCGTGTGCCCGAAGTGCCAGACCCAGGGCCCCATCACCAGCGGTCCCGTCCCCGGCACGCTCATGTTCCGTGACTGCGGCCATACCTTCGCCGTCCCCACCCGTTTCCGCAAACCACACGACGGGTAACCAGCGCCTGGCGTGGCGCCCTCCCGCCTGCGGCGCGGAGGGCCTGCCCAAGGCCCCGATCCCGGGGGATGGGCCCCGCGACGCACACCTTTTGCAGGGCGTCACGGGACCCAGCACCCGCCGTAGCACCCAAGCGCCTAGCTCGGGCCATCCCCTCCCTCCCCGTCGGGCTGGATGGCGCACGGACGAGCGGAGATCGGCCAGGGCGATCGTTACGGGCCTGATCGTTCAGCCGCGGCGGGCGGCATAGCGTCTCCTTGGGTGCGTCGGCCGCGCGGCACACCATCTGAGCTGCTCAGCCGTAGGAGAGGTTGGAACATGGATCGTCGTCGCCGGAGCGGGCGCCGCCGGTCACAGCGGAGGGCAACGGGCCCGGGGTTCCCGAAGGCATGGACGCCGCCGAAGGGTTGGCCCGCAGGGCATCCGCCGAGGCCTGCCCGAGGATGACGCTGACCCCAGCCACCGCCGCCGCCGTCACCTCGGCGCCGGGGAAGACCTTGGCGGCCTTCTCTGCCTGCTCCTGCTGGCCAGGGCCGTACTCGACGACCGTTTTGATCTGGTGCCGCGCGACCGCGCTGGCGGTCTTCGTGACGGTGAAGCCGTGCTGTCTCAGCGCGCCGGCGGCGCGCGCGGCGAGGCCGCTCACGGCAGTGCCGTTGTACACGGAGACAGGGATGCCGTGGCCTTCGGCCCCAGAGGTGCTCGGAGAGGGGGCCTGCGTGTCCGACTGCTCGTCGTGGCGGCCGCCCGCGTCCTGTCCGTCAAGGGTCTGGTCGGCCCTCAATGCTGCCCACAGTGCCTCGGCGTCTGGATGGACGATCGCGACGCGGGCCCCCTGGTAGCGCCACGGGACGGTGACGAATTTGGTGTTGTGCAGATCGATGTTCTTCATCGACAAAGCGAAAGAGATCAGTTTGTCGGCGGAGCCGAGCCCGGGGTCCACGGTCAGCGACTGCGTGGCAGCGTTGGCGAGGGGGAGCAGGCTGGTGGGGCTCATGCCATCGCTTCTGATTTTTTTGATCAGGGAAGCGACGAAGGCCTGCTGGCGCTTGATGCGGCCCATGTCGGAGCCGTCACCAATGCCGTGCCGGATCCGTACGTAGTCGAGGGCTTTCTGCCCTGAGACGGTTTGTGGGCCCTTGGCGAAGATCTGATCGCCGCGGGTGGCGCGGTTGGGATTGAGGTCTTTTTGGTAGATGTCCTGGGGCAGACACACCGGGACGCCGCCGACGGCCTCGGTCATCTTCGCGAAACCCTTGAAGTCGACGACCACGGTGTGGTCGACACGCAGCCCTGTCAGCTTCTCGACGGTGTTCTGGGTGCAGGCGGGGTTGCCCTTGGCGCTCTGACCCACCGAATAAGCGGCGTTGAACATGGTGTTGGTCTGCGTCCTGGTCCAGCTCCCGTCGGGGAGCTTGCACGGCGGGATCTCGACCAGAGTGTCGCGGGGGACGGACACGGCGACGGCGTGCTCCTGGTCGGCGTAGACATGCAACAGGAAGGCAGTGTCGGAGCGGCCGATGTCGTTCTTGGCCCCGCCGCCGAGAGCGACATTGCCGCCGCTGCGCGCGTCTGTTCCGATGACCAGCACGTTCGACCCGTTCGCTGATGCAGGCGGCCGGTTGCCGGAAATGCCGTCCACGCCGAAGGTCTCGATGTTGCCGTCGAGCTGGAGGTAGACCCAGCCGGCTCCGGCCGTCAGCAGCAGGAGCATTGCGACGGTCACCGCGGTAGCGACCTCGGTCCTGTGGCGTTTACGCCGACGCTCCGCCCGCGTCGCCGGGCCGGTCCGACGCCGATCAGACCCCTCGTGGCTACCCGCCATGTGTACGCCCCCTGGCCGCGCGGTCCATCGTCGGAAGGGGGCGTCACGCCCCACCCCACAGTTTTACAGTTGCGCAATGTAGCAATCTTTCCGGCGGGTTCGCTTCCACGGCCGCCCGTGCGGCTCAGCAGAAGTAGGGCGGGAAGCCGGTGTTCCGCAACGCGCCGGAACTGTGCCACCTGGTGATCCTGTTGGCCGCGATCGTCCTGCTGTTCGGCTCCAAGAAGCTGCCGGACGCCGCCCGGGCACTCGGCAAGTCAATACGCATCCTCAAGAGCGAGACGAGGGCCTTGAAGTAAAAGGCATACATCGACGACGCAGCCTTCACCCATGACGGCCGAGCCGCCATCGACCATCCAGGCCGCCTCCGGAGGCGCGGACTCGGCCCGCCGTGTCACGGAAGGCCCCGCGTCGAACAGCGACCCGCGACAGTGACACGGCCGAAGGTCCTGTGCCCGAGGGAGATTGGCCGAGCCTTTGTTCAGTCGTGGTGCTTGGCTCGTGAGGGGTAAGAAGCGCAGTGGGGCCGGGTTGTAGCCTCATGGCTGCGTGCGGGGCTGGGAGAGTGATCACCGTCGGGTGATCCTCCTTGCGACACCAACGGCGGGCCGCGCGCTGGGGCAGTGCCTCCCCGTTCACCGGTTCGTTGTGCGGCCGGGCGCCTGTCTCTGTGGCCTGGGTTCAGCTGAAGCCAGCCGAGCGTAGCTTGAGGCGTGCGCCGAGCCTATTGCCGGGTTCATGACGTCGTAGACGTCGCCCGAGCAGTCAAAGCCGACGACCGGACCTTGAGGCTCCAGCACGCGGTGGTTCGTGAATCGGTGGTGGAAGGGCGCCGACAGTGACAGGGCCTCGTGAGGTCGGCTACGTCGTCGCCGCGACCGCCGTGCTGGCGACTTGACCGTTTCACGCGGAACTGGCTCCAGCGTGCATCCGGTCGGTCGGGCTGAGGGGTCAGTGCGTGCTGTGGGAGCCTTCTGTGGCGGGGCGGGCCGAGGAGGTATCCCCAGGGGCGTTCTGGATGGTACGTGTCGTCTCGGGCGCGGCCGGGCCGGGTTCGCGGGCTGCCGTCGGTGGTGTGCCGCTTTCTCCCTTCATTGCCTTGGCCTCGCTCTTGAGGATGCGCATCGACTTGCCCAGCGCCCTGGCGGCGTCGGGCAGCTTCTTGGAGCCGAACAGCAGGACGATCACGGTCACCAGGATCAGCAGGTGCCACGGTTCCAGCGCGTTGCGGAACATTGCGTCCTCGTCTTCCTTTTGCTGGGCCGGACGGGGGAGTCAGGGGTGTACCCGCCGGAAAGGTTGCTACATTGCGCAACTCTACAACTGTGGAGGGGGATCAAGGCGTCCTCATTCTTCTGTATAGAACGCACGGACAAGGGGCGCGCGCATGGCAGGCAGCCATCAGGTGTCGGGTCAGCGTCGAGCTGGTGGCCGGGGTGTGGCGGCGAGCCGGCCACGCAAGCGCAGAAGGACGAAGTTCGGGATCGCGGCGGGTGTGTCTGCGATCGTGCTGTTGACGGCTGGGGCGGGCTGGATCTACATCCAGCTCAACGGCAGCGTCGGGACCTTCAGCGCGGATGGAATCTCCGGCCGTCCGCCTGCCTCCGCGAACGGGTCGAACGTGCTGGTCATCGGGACGGACGCACGGACCGGAGGGAACAGTGCTTTCGGTGGGGGGAACAAGAGCGACACCGGCCGCTCCGACACCGCCTTCCTGCTGCATGTGCACGCCGATCAGAAACACGCCGTCGCGGTGTCCATTCCCCGCGACACTCTGGTCGGCATCCCCGCTTGCAAGCTGCCCGACGGCAGTTGGAGCAGTCCGCAGCGCAACACCATGTTCAACGCGGCCTATTCGGTGGGCCGGTCGGCCAAGGGCAACCCGGCCTGCACCCAGAACACCGTCGAGAAGCTGTCCGGGTTGCGCGTGGACCACACCATGGTCGTCGACTTCAAGGGTTTCGCGAAGATGACCGAGGCTGTGGGCGGCGTCCCGGTGTGTCTGCCCCAGGACATCTACCAGAAAGACCTCAATCCCCACCGGCCCACCCGCGGTACCCGGATCTTCGCGAAGGGCCCGCAGACGGTCTCCGGCCAGAAGGCCCTGGACTACGTGCGTATCCGCCACGGCATCGGCGACGGTTCCGACCTGGGGCGCATCAAACGCCAGCAAGCCTTCGTGGCTTCCCTGTTGAAGAAGATCAAGAGTGGCGGCATGAGTCCCACCAGTCTGCTACCGCTCGCCAATGCCGCCGCCGAGTCCCTGACGGTGGATCCCGGGCTTGGTTCCGCCCAGAAGCTGATCTCCTTCGCCATGTCGCTGAGGGACATTGATCTGCACAGCACCAAGTTCGTCACACTGCCCTGGCGTTACTGGGGCGCGCGGGTCGTGGTCGTCCACCCGGACGCCGACGCACTGTGGTCCGCGCTCAAAGCGGACCGCACCCTCGACGGACAGGATGCCAGCGGTCACCACGAAGACCAGGGCAGCAACCCGTCCCCGCCGCCGAACTCCCGGGAATTCGCGTCCGGCAAGGGGATCTCCGTCGCCGTGTTCAACGCCACCGCCGTCACCGGCCTGGCCACACGCACTGCGGACGCGCTCAAGCGGCACGGCTTCACAGTCACCGGCATCGCGGCAGCCCGCAGCCAGGACCGCCAGGTGACGGTCATCGCCTACGGCCCCGGCAGGAAGGTCCAGGCCGAGACCCTCGCGCGCCTCTTCCCTGGCGCGGAACTCCACCAGTCCGCCGCCCCCGGCCTCAGTGTGATCCTCGGCACCGGGTATGTCGCCACCCCGACCGCCCCCGCGTCGGCCGCGGTGCCCTCCTCCGTCGCCGGGGGCGCCCGCTTCGCCGAAGATGACCCCTGCTCCAACCTCTCCTTTGGCTGACTGCCGCAGCAGAGTGACCTCATGGCAGCTAGCCACCTCTGACGCCGCAGGAGAATCTCCCGTGCTCGGCTACACCGGGGCGGCACCATCGAGCTGGCCACGGTCCTGGCTGGGTTGCTGCTCGTGCTGGCCGCCGCTTTCGCCCCGTACCGGCTCATGTCGCGAGCCGCACCGGCACGGTGACCAGCGCGCTCATGACGAGCCCCGTACATCAACCCGCGGGCCGAGAGCCAGATGTCGAAGCCGGGCACCGAGGCGCTCACGAAGAAGGTCAAGAGCAAGCCGGCCTTCGTCGCGGTCCTGCCGCAGAGCACCGAATGCCCGCCGGTCACCGTGCTGAAGGACATGTGCTCACTCACCAGAACCACCGGTCTGTACGCGATTCGCCTCGGCTACGGTTTCAACGCCGGCGGCGACCGGCAGTTGATGGCCAAGAATGCGGTCGACGACCTCGTGGGCGCCGTCAAGCAGTCCTCGCTCCGGTCCGCGAAGGCGGGGCTGTACAGCTTGGTCGACCAGGCCCTCCACCTGCCCAGCGGTAAGGCGCCGGGTTCCTCGTCGGGCGGGCGCGACGACGGCTGGGGCACTGCCGCACGGCTGACCGAAGCTGAGTGGCAGACGCGATACGGGGTTGGGATCAGAGACAGGGGCTGGCGGGCACCGACGGCCGGCGCTCTTCCCGGTCCAGCAGGCCCTGGGCCACTGCCTCGATGTCGTCTTCCTCCGGACCACCGCGGCTCGCTCGGCCTGCCGTGCGAGGATGGGGCCGGGGCGGCTCTTGGGGCTCTGCGCGGCATGGGCGAAGTGCATGACGATCCCCTTGTGCGATGCGCGAAGGCTTGCCCGACTTTTCGCTCAGGCGGTGACCCCTGGCCGGGTCCGCGCGTTGAACTGGGTGGTCCGGCGGGCCGGTTGCCCCCGTAGCGCGCCCGTCGGCCGTGACAGGTTGAGGTGCAGGCCCGTCCCTGGTTCAAGCCCCCCAGGGACGGGCCTCTGCCATACGCGGCCGGACATCGGCTACCGGCTACGCCCAGTCACAGCGGCTGTGACCGAGCGCTGAGTCTGTCCGATGTGCACTGGGTTTGCCGTGCTGTGTACGCAAGGTGGCGGGTGTGGCGTTCCAGAGCCCGTCCGTCGTAGGCACCCCACGCTGCGGCAGGGACCTTCACCTGCTGAGCCACGTACCCCACCGCGGCGGCCGGGACCGCCTCGGCCGCTCCGGGAACCGTGCCTCCAGGTCGAAGAACCTCAGCAGCGGCGCGAACCCGAGCCGGTCGCGCCGGACTTGTTCCGCACCCGCTTCATGTCGTCTTCGCGCAGCGTCCAGACCTCATCAGGTCCTCCGGCTCCCAGTCCCGCCGCACCCCCGCCGCCGCCCCACCCGCGATACCGGCGGCAGGAAACCACAGCCTGAGTCGTTAGGCAGCGCTACACCCCACCTCGCCGTAACTGTACGGGAACAGGGTCTTCCTCATGTGCGGTCTCTGGCCCCCTCTCCATCGGATTCCCTGCCGGAGGGCAGGACTCGTGGCTAGGCTCCGGCGCATGACGCTAGAGGCGCGCACCCCGCCGGCCCGGCCGATCTCGCCGACTCCCAAGCCCCGGCCGACAGGCCCGACGGGTCCCGACAAGAACCCGCCGTCGCCTCCGGGGCACCCAGCCCCGCCAGGGGCGTGAGGTGGTCGAGCGCATCTCCTGGTCCGGTCTCCCAGCGGCCGTTCACGACGCGGCCGCCGGGGAGCTGGGCGCGACGGTCGTTCGCGTCCGTGAGCCCCGAGACGGCGCCAACTGCGGCGTCGCCGCCTTGCTGATATTGGCCGATGGCCGGACCGTCTTCGTCAAGGGCCAGCCCGATGGCGGGCCGCTCGAAGAGTTCGACCGCGAGGAGCAGGTCAACCCGGTCCTCCCGCGGTGCGCGCCGCGTGTCCTGTGGCGGCTTCGCGCCGCAGGGTGGCATCTGATGGGCTTTGAGGGGATCGAGGGCGAGCGGGCCGCCTACGAGCCCGGCTCGGCTGAACTCGGCCTGGTCGTAGCCGCGTTGACCGACATGGGTCACTGCGTGGCGCCGCGGGTGCGGCTGATGACGGTCTGGGACCGGTGGGGCTATTACTGCGACCCCGCAGACCAGGCGCATCTTTCGGGTCTCCACCTGTTGCACACGGACCTGGCGCCGCAGAACGTCGTGATCGACCGCGGCGGCGCTCATCTCGTCGACTGGGCGTGGCCAGCCCTTGGCCCCGCGTGGGTGGATGCCGCGCTGTGGGGGGTCCGCCTGATGTCAGACGGCGGGCAGAGCTCCGAGGAGGCGCACCGCTGGGTCGCCCGGGTTCCCGCGTGGAGCTCGGCAAAGCCAGAGGCCATCCGCATCTTCACCCAAGCGGAAGCGGCAAGTTGGGATGACGTAGCGGCGAAGGCGGCCCCGGCTGTTGCCAACATCGCGCGCGCGGCACGGGAATGGGCAAACTACTGGGCGTAGCCCGCAGGTCCCCTTCAGCGAGCTGCTCCTCGGAGCAGGAGTGGGTTGCTGCACGCCGCTTTGGTGGTCCTCGCGCTGTTCGAGTTCGGCGGCGACAGCGCGGCGGATGGGCCCTGGGCGGGTGGGCTCTGGGCGGGTGGGCATCAGCCCCCCTTCTGGGGCGCCGCCGATCTGGGGGGTGTCGCGCCTCGTTGAGCTTCTCCATCTGGTGCTGAGGACTTCGGCGGCCCGGGCGAAGACGCGCTGTATGCCGCGGGCCCTAGTCGAGGTTGGCGGCCGACCTGCGCATCACGGCGGCTCCATATGCCCATTTCCGAGGAGGAACGAGGTGACGCCGGTCAACCCGCACGGCAGTCGCACAACGAGGGGTAACCCGCTTCGGTGCTATCGGCCGGTAGGTGCCGTGCTGCTGTCTGTGGCGAGGTAGCGGCGGTAGGCGTCGGCGACGCGTTCGAGGTAGTGCTGTGCTGCGGCCCGTTCAGCCTCGGTGAGGCCGTCGGCCGCGTGGACCAGGAGGCCGAGCAGCGGGGCGAGTTCGCCCATCACGTGCTGGAATCCGCTGTCGGTGACGTCCAGTACCTGGCGGCGTCCGTCGCCGGGGTGGGGGGTGCGGGTGAGGTGGCCGTCGGTGACGAGGCGGTTGACCGTCTGGGTTCCGGCGGCGCTGGTGACGCCGAGCCGGCGGGACAGCTCGACCGGGCCGATCGGGGTGCCGGCGCCCTTCGCCATGATCACGTGCTCGACGGCCTCGACGTGGGAGCGCGGCATCCGGAGGCGCTCGGCCAGCGTCGCCCGTGACAGTTGGGTGAGGGTGAGCACCTGGCGCAGCGCGTTCGACAGCGCGTCGCCCTCGGGTACCGCCACGGGGGTGCCGGGCTTGGTGGGGGTGGTGGCGCCGTTTGGTGGCGCTGCGGCTTCGGAGGGTGGGTGTTGCGCCATGGCGCTCATTCTGACACGGTAGAAATCGCTAAGTTACTTAACGACTGAGGGTGTGTTCCGTGTCCCCAGCCTCGACTCGCGGCGTTGCACGAAGCGCCGGTACCGCCTCCGCACGCGGCGGCCGGCGCCGGCCTCGCCTGGTCGCCTGGATGGTGCTGCTGCTGTCCGTTGTGGGCTTGGGTGCGGTGTTCGCCCTCGGTCCTTCCGGGGCAAGCACGACCGAGGCCACCGGAGGCGCTCTGCCTGCCTCCTCGCAGTCCGCCCACGTCGCCCAGATCGTCAAGACGTTCCCCTCGGGTGCTCTGGCGCCGGCGATCGTCGTCTACAGCAATACCGACCACAGCCTTCTCACCGGCCCGCAGGAGCAGATCATCACGGCGCGGGCGGCGGTGCTCGCCCCGCTGGGGGCGGCCCCGGGCGCCTCGCACCCGCAGATCACCGATGGCAAGGTCGCCACTGTCGCGGTTCTGCTGCCCGCCGGGGCGGCGGACTCCCGTAACAGCGCGGCCGTGGAACGCGTGCGCCACATTGCCTCCCAGGATGTGCCGGCGCCGCTGCGCGCGCAGGTGACCGGCGCGCCGGCCGTGCGCGCCGACATCGGCAAGGTCTTCCAGGGCGCCGACACCACTCTGCTGTTCGCCACCGCCTCCGTGGTCGCCGTGCTGCTGCTGATCACCTACCGCAGCCCGGTCCTGTGGCTGGTGCCGCTGCTGGTGGTCGGCGCCGCCGACCGCGCCGCCGGCGTCCTGGTGGGCGCGCTCGCCCCGCATGCCGGCGTGCAGGTGGACGCCTCCGCCGCCGGGATCCTGTCCGTGCTCGTCTTCGGCGCCGGCACCGACTACGCCCTGCTGCTGGTCTCCCGCTATCGCGACGAACTCCACCTGGCCGAGGACCGGTTCACCGCGATGGCCCGCGCCTGGCGCGGCACCGCTCCCGCGGTCCTGGCCAGCGGCACCACCGTCGTGCTGAGCCTGCTCACCCTGCTGGCCGCCGAGCTGACCGGCAACCGCGGTCTGGGCTTCGCCGGAGCCATCGGTATCGCCACCGCCATACTGTTCGGCCTGCTCATGCTGCCCGCCGCCCTCGTCCTGCCCGGACGCTGGCTCTTCTGGCCCTTCGTGCCGAAGGTTGGCGATCCGGTCACCGCCGACCGCCGCGGCCTGTGGGTCCGCATCGGCAATGTCGTCGCCAAGCGTCCCGCCCGCATCGCCGTCGGCGGCTGCGCCGTCCTGCTCCTGCTGGCCTGCGGTGCGCTCGGCCTGCGCACCGGCCTCGCGCAGGCCGACTCCTTCCGCACCACCCCCGAGGCGATCCTTGGCCAGCGCACTCTGGCCACCGTCCAGCCCGCCGGCGCCGTCGACCCCCTCGCCCTCCTCACGAACCCGGCCGCCGCGGACCAGGTCGTCGACGCGGCCCGCCGCACGCCCGGCGTCGCCACCTTCACCCCGGGCGAGCGTACGCAGACGTGGGCGCGCGCCGACGTCGTCCTCGACGCCGCTCCCGGCACCCCGGCCTCCGACCACGCCATCGACCAGCTGCGCCGGAGCGTCGCCCGCGTCCCCCACTCCCGCGCCCTGGTCGGCGGCGCCACCGCCCAGAGCCTGGACATTGCCCGCGCCAACGCCCACGACACCCGCGTCGTCGTACCGCTGGTGCTGGCGATCGTCTTGATCGTCCTCGTCGCCCTGCTCCGCGCCGTGGTAGCACCGCTGCTGCTCGTCGCCACCGTCATCGCCTCCTACTTCGCGGCCCTCGGCGCGAGCTGGATCATCTTCCGCACCGTCTACGACTTCCCAGCCCTCGACAGCACCGTCCCCCTGCTGTCGTTCCTGTTCCTGGTGGCACTCGGCGTCGACTACAACATCTTCCTGATCGCCCGCACCCGCGAGGACACCGTCGCCGGCCACGACACCCGCCGCGCCGTCCTGCGCGCCCTGGCCTCCACCGGCGGAGTCATCACCAGCGCCGGCATCCTGCTCGCGGCCGTATTCGCCGTCCTCGGTGTCCTGCCCCTCATCGCCCTCACGCAGATCGGCGTCATCGTCGGTGTCGGCGTCCTCCTGGACACCCTGCTGGTGCGTACCGTCCTGGTCCCCGCCCTCGTCCAGCTCACCGGCCGCCGGTTCTGGTGGCCTTCCCGGACCGGCCAGGGGCCGACGTCCGCCGCCAAAACCGTCCGCCCCTGATCCCCGCACGGTGCGGGCCTCGCGCCGCCCGCCCCACAAATCCAAGGAAGGCGAGATGAGCGAGACCTCACCACCCGCCGCTGCTCCCGGCGCCGCCTCGCCGCAGCGCTGGTGGGGCCTGGTGGCGATCAGCCTGGGCGTGGCCCTGATCATCGTCGACTCCACCATCGTCAACGTCGCCGTCCCCAGCATCGTCGAAGACCTCCACCTCACCTCCAGCGGCGCCCAATGGGTCCAGGAGACCTACACCCTCGTCTTCGCCGCCCTCCTGCTCCTGGCCGGACGCACCGGTGACCGCAGGGGCCGGCGCCGCGTCTTTCTGACCGGTCTTGCCGTCTTCGTCGCCGCCAGCGTCGCGGCCGCCGCAGCGCCCAGCGGCGCGGCGCTGATCGGCACCCGCCTGGTCCAGGGTGCTGGCGGCGCGATGATCCTTCCGACCTCGCTGGCGCTGATCAACGCGGGCTTCCGCGGGCGCGAACGCGCCCAGGCCCTCGCGATCTGGGGCTCCACCATCGGCGGCACCGCCGCGCTGGGGCCCCTGCTCGGCGGCTACCTCACGTCTCACCTGTCCTGGCGCTGGGCGTTCGGCATCAACCTTCCGCTGGGCGCCCTCGTCGCCGCCGGCGTGATCCTTCACGTGACCGAAAGCCGCAACGGTACCGACCAGAAGGGCACCGACCCGGCGGGCGCCGTCCTGTCCGCCCTGGGCCTTACCGGCATCGTGTTCGCCCTCATCGAAGGCCGCACCCACGGCTGGTGGACCCCCCTCAAGCCGTTCCCGCTCCTCGACCGCACCCTTTCCCCCGTACCTGTCGCGCTCGCCGCGGGCCTGGCCTGCCTGACTGCCTTCACCGCCCTCCAGCTGCGCCGCGGACACCGTAACCAGAGCGCCATGCTCGACCTCCGGCTCTTCGCGATCCCCTCCTTCCGCAACGGCAACGCCGTGGCCGCCATCGTGAGCCTCGGCGAGTTCGGGATCCTGTTCTCCCTGCCCCTGTGGTTCCAGAACGTCCTTGGCTACTCCGCCTTCGACGCCGGGCTGGCCCTGCTGCCGCTCGCGGCCGGAAGCTTCGCCGCCAGCGGCCTGAGCGCCGTCCTGGCACCCCGCATCGGTACCCTCAACCTCGTCATCACCGGCATCACTTGCGAACTGCTCGGCGTCGCGGGCATCGGTCTGGTCCTGTCCCCGCACGGCAACGGCTGGCAGGTCGCCCCCTTCTTGCTCCTTTACGGCGTCGGCGTGGGCTGGGCCACCGCCCAGATCACCGGCATCGTCCTCGCCGACG
This sequence comes from Streptomyces sp. NPDC045846, assembly GCF_056431605.1. Taxonomy (NCBI): domain Bacteria; kingdom Bacillati; phylum Actinomycetota; class Actinomycetes; order Kitasatosporales; family Streptomycetaceae; genus Streptomyces; species Streptomyces sp. NPDC045846. The sequence goes on from NZ_JBWKKJ010000025.1 coordinate 40,507, forward strand.
TCCCCGCCGCCGAGTCCGGCCAGGCCTCCGGCATCCAGAGCACCACCCGCCAGATCGGCTCGGCCCTCGGCATCGCCCTGCTCGGCACCGTGCTGTTCACCACCCTTTCCTCCGACCTCGACCACCGCCTGCGCGCCGACGGGCTCCCGCCCGCCCAGGCCCACAGCCTGGCCACCGCGGTCCAGCGCAGCGGTGGCACCGCCATCCAGCCCCTGATCGACCACGCCGCTACCCGGCCGGCCGGGTACAGCGCCCAGGCCGCCTTCACCACCGCGACCTCGCTCGCCGCCTACACCGCCGCCGGCGCCCTCGGTCTCGGGCTGCTGTGTGCCATCCGCCTCAAGACCAGCCTCGCCCCGCCGGCCGCCAGCCGCCCCGCACCGCGCAAACCCATACCCAAGACCTCACGGGACAACCATCCCTGACCTCCCGCAGACATCCACCCTCACCAGAGGACACAGGCGCGCTCAGGCACCGGCGCGCCTGCCTGCGGCTGAGGACCGCAGCCCCGAGGCAGCGCGTGCCTAACAGCCCAGAGACCGCCGACCCACGAGGACGTCTTCAATGATCAAGCTCGCGCAGCGCACCTGCGGCTTCCGCCCACTGGCAGCAGTTCTTTGCTCCCTCGCACTCACCTGGATCGGCAGTGCCGACGCGGCGGCCCACGGCGCCATCCCCGGCAGGATGTCCTTCACCACCCTGGTCGGCCCCGACAGCACCGACATCTACTACCCGCGGCACGGCCGTCACCTTCCCCTCGCGCTCCTGATGCAGGGAGCCAACGTCGGCAAGGCCTTCTACCGGTCCTACGCACGCACTCTCGCAACCTTCGGATTCGTCGTCCTGGTCCCCAACCACATCCGCACGGTGCAGGGACGCACCGGGCTGTGGGCGAGCTCCGACCAGGCGCTGACCGCCGTCACCTGGGCCGGAAAGCAGAACCTGCGGCCCACCAGCCCTCTGCTGAACCGCATGGATCCCCAGACCCTCGTCCTCCTCGGCCACTCCTTCGGCGGGGCCGCCGCGCTCGACACCGTGCAAGGCAGGTGCGCCCCTCCCTTCTGCACCGGACTTCCCTCCCACCACATCCGGCCCGCGCAACTCAAAGCGGCAGCGCTTTATGGAACCAACACGGCGCGACCGGACGGAAGTCCAGGCGGCCCCCTGGACAATGCCGTCCCCGTCGCGCTGCTCCAGGGAGACAACGACGGACTGGCAGCGCCCGAGCAGGCCCAGGCAACCTACGATGCCATCGTTCACCCGCCCAAGGCACTGGTCACCCTCAAGGGCGCCAACCACTACGGGATCACCGACGTCCCCCATCCCCCCGGAGCGACCCCCGACCCCCAGGCCCAGACCATCAAACAGCGCACCAGCCGTCACGCCTTGGCCCGCTGGACGGCCCTCTTCCTCAAAGCCGCACTGGGGGATGCCGAAGCCTGGACCCGATTGCGCCGCTCGGCCCAGGACGCCCCGTCTGTCCTGCAACTACAGTGCTGAGCAGGGGCTGATGGGGGCCGGGGCTACACGGTGGTGCGATCGACCTGGCGGGAGACATCTCCCGGGAACCATGAACGCTCAGGGGCAGTGCGGGAGGTCCCCGCTGGTCTGGCCCTGAACATAGTCGATGCTGATGTACACACCGGGGCGGCCGTCGTCATTTGTGGTCTTCAACCAGATGTCGCTCGTGTGATTCATGGCTGCCAAGCGCTCTCCTTGTGCCCAGCACGAGAACGGGCGGGGGCCTGGACCCACGTCCCCCTGGTGGGTGGCCTCCTTCGCGTCGGGTGAGGTGTGCGTCCAGTTTCTGGACGTCACCACCAGCTGCTGGGGGCCGAGCGTGCGGGTCTGCGCAAGGAAGCCGGTGGCCCGGGCGGTCAGGAGGGTGAGCGCGGCGCCAGCGATGGCCGCGGCGGCTACGAGGGCCATCAGGCGCAGAGGGGTGTGGCGGCAGCGGTCCGGCAGGGACGTTTGTGGGCACCCGGGGGGTGCCGTAGCTCTCTGCCGTGCGGCCAGCCACGGCCCCGTCTGGTGCGCCCCGGTGACCTGGCAGGCCGCGAGGAAGGTCAACAGCCGTTCCTGGGAGGGCACTCGTTTGCCGGTCAGGATGTCGCTGGCAGTGGCGCGCGGCAGGCTTTGCGGTCGGCCGTCGCGCGCGGGAAGCCGTTCGGCGGCCTGTGCCAGCGTGCGGTAGGTCATGCCCTGTCGTGCGGCGAGGGCGCGCAGGCAGGCGGCCAGCTCCGCCGGGCTGTGGACCCGGGAGGGGTCGGACGGCTGGTCGTGGGCCGGAGGGCCGCGCACGGGTCTCCTCCTCTCTGCCGGGCGAATGGTCACTTCATGTGTAGCTGGTGGCTGTCGGGGCGTGCCCGGATCTGTCCCGGACGCCGCTCGAACGGGTGAGTCGGGGCTTTGCCGCTGTTTGTCCTCCGGCACCCTGCCCGCCTGCGCCTCCGCCGAGTTGGGGAAGAAACCCCCGGTCACGGACGTGTCCGGGAACGTCCGGACAGTGGCCGGAGGGGTGGAGACCTTGCTGTGGTGGCGGTGCCGGTCTGAAACCAGCTCCGGTCACTGACGACCCACCAGGAGTTCTCCATGTCACCTCACCGACGCCTCGCCAAGGCCGCGGTCGCGATCACGCTCGGTCTTGCACCAGCACTGACCAGCACGGCGGCTACGGCTGCGGCCGACCCCGGCTGCCCGGACAGCGGCTGGGCCTGCTTCTACGGCGGAGCAAACTTCGCGGGCAACCTCGGCCACATGATCAAGGCACCTGCGGACGCCGACGACGTCTACGGCATCGTCGGCGTCCGCAACCGGACCGATCACGTGCTGTGCCTGCGCAACCAGGTCAACGGCGCCACTGCGGCGCAGGGCCCGCACAGCGAGGCCCGGGACATCGGTCACGGCTGGAACCACGTGACGGCCCACGTCAAGTTCGTCCCCGTCGGCACAGCCTGCTAGGCCGCCGACTGAGCCCCAGGCGGCTCCCGTCCGGGCGACCCCGCACGGAGGGGCGGGTGCCGCCCAGGGACTCCGGCAACCGCGACCGCGTCGTACGGTGCACCCGAACGAGCAGGGCCTTCGAGCCGGCCCGGCAGGGTCCAGCAGCGCCGGAGTCTGTGAGCAATCCGGCGCGCGCGGCGCCGCATCACGGTCGACGCAGCATCGGGCTTGGAGGAGGCAATGGCGGAGAGCGACACGGAGCCGTGGTGCCCTGGCCCGGCTCCGCCCCGGTGCGCGGCCGAAGCCCGCAGCCCGCCGAGTCCTTCCATGTCGGGGGCCGTGCCGCCGACGGCTGCCTTTTTCGGCCTTCACGGCCCCGGCCACCGCGATGGGCTCGATGAGGTCGTCCATGGTGCGGTCCAGGATGCCGAGCAGGGCCACGCAGATCTTCAAGCTCAGTCGCTCCGGTCGCTCGACGACGAGTCAATAGACCTGGCTCGAGGACAGGGTGATACCGCGCTCGGCGAGCGGAGGGATGAGGTCGGTGGTGGAGAACATCCCGCGGTCGGCCATGACTTTGCGCAGGTGCCACTGGTAGTCGAGCTTGGCGGCCATCACCGGGCCCCTCCTGTCAGGCTCCGGCGACGCCGGGGCCAGTGCCTTGTGCAGGGAAGTGTTCATGAAGTCGTCCCTGACGTGCGTATAGACGGCCAGGGAGCTGCTGCTCTCGTGGCCGACCTGCTGCTGGATGAAGCGCCGGTCCACCCCGTCCTCCGTCAGTTGCGTGACGTACGAGTGGCTTGTCTCCGCAGGGGCCGTGTGCGGGTGACCCCGTGTGGCGATTGAGCAGGCGTGCCGTTGCGGACTGCTTTCGCGATGCAGGAAGCCGGAGGTGTTGCATTCCGAGATCGTGGATGTGTTGCGGATCACTGTCTGGGTGCTTCGGGTCGGACATGCGTGATCATGACCGGATGAATGCTCGTTTCCTTGGTATCGCTGAGCTGGCCGAAGCCCCGTCCGTGGCGGTCGTAGTCGACGTCATGCGTGCTTTCACGGTGGCTGCCTGGGCCTTTGCCCAGGGGGCGGAAAAGATCGTTCTTGCTGAGTCCCTGGATGAAGCCCTGGTGCTCAAGGCTCGCCACCCGGATTGGGTGGCGCTCAAAGACGGTCCGCCCGCGCCCGGGTTCGACACCGTCAACTCGCCGGGCCTGCTGCGGTCTATTGACCTTGGCGGACGGACCGTTGTGCAGAAGACCACGGCAGGGACGGTCGGTGCCCTCGCGGTCAAGGAGGCGCCGCTGGTGCTGTGCGCCAGCTTCGTGGTGGCGGAGGCAACGGCTCGGCTTTTGCGAACACGCAAGAGTGACAGTGTGACGTTCGTGGTCACTGGCGAGGATGGGCAGGCTGATGAAGATCTGGCGTGTGCTCAATACATCGCTCGGAGGGCCACCGAGGCCGGGACGGATGCTGCTGAGTTCGTCCGCCGCGCTGCCGAGTCGCGCGCCGCCGCCGAGCTGGCGGAGGGTGTGCGTCAAGGAGTCCATCCTGATGACGTCGCGCTCTGTCTCGAGCTCGACCGGTTCCCCTTTGCCATGGTGGCGACCTCGGAAGACTCGCTCATGGTCCTCCGTCCGTGCACTGTGCCTTCGCTGACCGACGAGGCTTCAATCTGATCGCTGGTGAGGTCCAACTCTCACCATGCGAGAGCCGGCGCCCAATCGGGTATGCGGCATCAGCTGCTTGTCTCGATGACGGTGGTTCGGGGTGGCGGCAGGTGGCTGACCCGGGTTGCGTCGGCGGCGGCTTCGCTCAGTCGAATGATCTCCTCGTGCTGGGCGGCGAGGCGGGCCAGGGCGTGGGTGCGGAAGCCCGTGAGCTCGGGTGGCCACGGCCCTTGGCTCGGCGGGGCCGAGACATGGGAGCCTTCCGTTCACGGCACCAGCAGCACGAGAGCTCAGCTGCCTCAGCCGAGCAAGGGTCAACAGAGACGGCTGACGCGCCCGCGGATGAGTGACGCACAACGAATCCCTGCGCCGGTACCGCTATCTCTTGTTCGGACGTATCCAATGGGCGGCCATAGCCCTCTCGATCTGCGCAGTGTCAACGAATCTGCGTTGTGTGGGTTGATTCCATGTTCGCCCTGTGGGTGTTTTACGCCCTTTCCGTAGTATCGATCACGCAGGTCTTCCAAGGCATAAGGGAAGTGAAGCGGCAGACGCGGCTGGACAATCACCGATAACAGCCCGTTCCACTTGGGGGGCTGGGCTGGTCTCATCGGGTCAACGCTGTCCGACGCCGCGCCCGACTGCTCCCTCAGCACCTGGACAGCGCCCCGCTCCGACCTCTCGGTGGCGCTCTCGCCTGAGAATCACGTAGCAAGGACGCGGCCGCCGTTTCCGTTGAAAACGGCGGCCGGTCATTTGCTCCCGGCGGTGGCGGCGACCGATGGGGAGTCATACAGGTCGACCGTCTCGATTCCCAAATCGCTATCGAGGTGCAGGTGGTGGCCGTCTTGCTGCAGGGTGCCGTGCTTGGGTGCCGCGCTGCCAAGCTGGCCTCCCGGCACGTCGATCGTGTTTCCGCGCTGGGTCCCGTGGAATGGCTTCGGGTCGGATGTTTCTTTCCAAGGAGCCTGGTCGTTCGCCTGGTCCTGGATCACGTACGTCCCGTCGATGGGTCCGTTGTCATCCTGGGAAGTCCAGCTGAGAACCTCACGCATGTGCCGGTTGTTGGGGTCATAGGCGCCATAGCCATAAAAAGTGTGTCACGGGCTTGTGGGTCGACTGTGTCGGGTGTCCTGGATGTGATGAGTGGCCGTCGTCGCAGCCAGGAAGAACCGCCAAGGTCACCACAACGCCGACAGCGGCTAACGCAGACCGGGAGCTCATGCGCATTCCCCTCCTCGTGAGATGACGGTGACTCCTTCATGCCCATACGCAGTTTCCCCACCGGGGTGTGACCGCGCCAGTCTGCGGCAGGGGGCTCGTGATGGTGCACCGGCCCCGGGAAAGGGGCGGCCAGCACGTCACCATCCACGGCCGGCCCATCGGTCTCGCGCACTCCGATCGCGACCTCAAGGAGCTTCTGTTCCAGTCCGGCAGCGGCGTGAGCGGGCCTGCAGGGGCCCGGAGGGTTCTCGCGACCACATGGGGTGAGACTGCGATGGGTTCGGGTCGCCGTTCCCTTCGGGCCGCACTCCGGCTGCCCGCCAGAGCGTTCACCACACTCATCGGAAGCGGGTTCACCCGTCCGTGATGACGCCAGGGAGCGGTCCGGGCGCGGGCACCCGCCGGTTCAGCTGCCCCCGGCTCGTGCGGACCCCAGAGGGGAAATGAGACGCTCCGTGCTGGCTTGCGTTGGGGCCGGAAACCGGCCCCGGCGGCCCTCACTCCATGGCGGGGCTCGGCCGCCAATATGGTGGCACCGAGTCTGCGCCCAGCAACGACCGGCCCATCACTGCAGAGGACCTGCACCCGTAGGACATTAGGGTCGTGGAATTCAGGGGCCTGAGGGCACCGGCGCCTCACCCGAAGCTGCGACGGTCTCACGCGTGGGAGGTTCCTTGGCCGTGGATGCAACCGAGACGGGTGCCCCATCCTGAGGTGACCAGCCGGGGCCGCGGAACAGCCGACCGGCCCGCTCGCTCCAACTGCCCGCCGTCTTGATGTCCTTGGCGATGGCCACGTATTCGTGCGTGGCGACTCTGAGTGGGTTGTACGTGCGGATGTTCTTGGTCAGCCCGTAAACGGGCCGCTCGGTCTCCGCGACGAACGATCCGAACAGCCGGTCCCAGACAATGAGGACCCCGCCATAGTTCCGGTCCAGATAGCTGCCCTGGGACGCGTGGTGAACACGATGGTGCGATGGCGTGTTGAAGATGAATTCGAACCACCGGGGCATCTTGTCGATGCGCTCGGTGTGGACCCAGAACTGGTAGACGAGGTTGAGGGAGGAACAGAACGCCAGCACTGCCGGGTGGACACCGGCGGCAACCATGGGCAGGAAGAAGAACCCTACGGTGAACGTCATCCACGGCTGACGCAGCGCGGTGGTCAGATTGAACTTCCGACTGGAGTGGTGGACGACGTGGCAGGCCCACAGGATCCGGATGACGTGGTGGCTTCGATGGGACCAGTACGAGAAGAAGTCCTGCGCGATCAGCATCAGCGGCAAGGTCCACCACGTCAACGGCACGCGGAATGGAGTCAGCTCGTAGACGACGCCGTAGATCGCCACATCCTGGAACTTCCACAGGAAGCCGAAGAAGAGGCTGCCGAGCCCCATGCTGACACTGGCCGCCGCATCCTTCGCGTCGTATCCGGCGTCCTCCCCATCGGGGCGCAGCCGGACGCTGATGATTTCGACGACGGTGAGCAGCACGAAGGCAGGGATGGACCAGACCACGACATCCGGGAGGTTTGGCATGGCAGGAACCGTAGAGTGCGTTCCGGCCAAGGAGTTGACCCATGTTGCCCGGTGGAAGCCTGATATTGCTCACGCAGGTATCTCGTAGGCCGCGATGGCCGTGAGTGCCTCGGCAGTCGTGGTCCGGTACAGCGTCGGTACGACACCGTCGAGGGGCTGTGGGCCGACGAAGGCGGTGCGGGTTCCGGCGCGGTGCCCGGCGTCGATGTCGCAGACGGAGTCGCCGACCATCCACGAGGAGGGCAGGTCACAGCCGAGGTCGTCGGCGGCCCGGCGGAGCATTCCAGGAGCAGGCTTGCGACACGAACAGGAGATGGAGAACTGCGGCACGGTACCGCCGGGATGGTGCGGGCACAGGTAGATCCCGTCCAGTTGGACCTGGTGCCGGCCCAGGAGTCTCCGCAGCCGCCGGTGCATCGGCGCGATGGCGGCTTCGTCGACCAGACCGCGGGCCAGTCCGCTCTGATTGGTGACCACGACCAGTGCGAAACCGTAGCGTTGGAGCGTGAGCAGCGGTGGCCCGATGCCCGCCTGGAGTACCAGGTCCTCGGGGTGGGACGGGTAGGGCCGGGGCTCTGTGAGGGTGCCGTCACGGTCGAGGAATATCGCCGGTCGCCGAGGGGCGGTGGTGCGCCCGGGCCCGTTATGCCTGTGCACGGGTGCTGCAGACGTGGAACGGCTCGGCTTCGGGTGATGTGGCTCTTCCATGCAGGAGATGTGCGGGTTGCCGAACCGGTCGACTTGGCAGTCCGTGGAAGGGGGCCGAGAATCGGGTTGTGGCGGACGCGTAGACGTGCTTGCGCCTGGGCCTCATCATCGTCAACTCCTGTGCGGGGGCCGCCGCATGTGGGTACGGGGCGAGTAAGTGTCCGGGTGGTGACCCCCGTTTACCCAGGCCCACGCCCACGCCGGTGACCGTGCCCGTGTCGCGCGGGCAGTACCCTCTCAGACCGTTTCTGCGGATGCGATGAGCGTTGGGGCGCGGCGCACGGCCGGGCTGATGGTCGCGCCGACTGCTGTGACGAGCATGATGGCCCTGAGGGCGAGGACGGCTCCGGCGGGGCCCGTGGTGGTCAGCAACAGTCCGGCGCCGAGCGAGCCGATGGGCATGACGCCCCAGGCGAGGGTCATCGCCGCGCTGGTGACCCGGCCCAGGATCTCGTTGGGGACCAGGAGTGCGGTGTAGCTGAAGATCACGACGTTCCATACGGGTCCGATGAACGAGGTGGCGGCGCCGATCGCGCCGATCTGCAGCGGGTCGGTGGTGAGCAGGAAGAGCGGCAGCAGCGCGGCCCAGATCCAGTTGACCCCGATGATGACCATTTTGGGGGTGAAAGAGCGGTGGGCCTTGCCGGCGACCAGTGCGCCGATGAGTCCGCCGCCGGAGTAGATGCCGAGCATCGTTCCGATCGCGGCGGGAGTGGCGCCGTGGTGCTGGGCGAGGACGACGATGGTCAGGACGAGAGCCTGGAAGACCAGATTGGTTGCGGTGATCAGTAGAACCGCGGTGCGGATGAGCGGGTGGTGCCAGATCCAGCGCAGTCCTGTCAGGGTCGCCTGCCCCAGCGGCTCGGCCAGCGGGGTCGTCTTGTTCTGCAGGTCCTTGCGGAGGAAGAGCAGGGCGACGGAGGCGGCGGCATAGGAGATCGCGTCGGCCAGGAAGGGCAGGGCGCGGTCGATACCGAAAAGAAGGCCGCCGAGCGGCCCGCCGGCCAGGGCGGCGCCGCGGCTGCGGGCCTCGTTCTGGGCCACGGCCGCGGGCAGCAGGGCGGTCGGCACGATTCTGGGAAGGGCGGCCGTCTCCGCCAGGCTGAAGAACACGAAGCACACCCCCTGGACGAACGCGACGAGGATGAGCTGAACGACCGTCAGCAATCCCAGCCATAGGGCGATCGGAACAGTGGCCAGACCGACACCGGCCAGGATCTCGCTGATCAGCAGAATCCGGTGACGGTCGTACCGGTCCACCAGGGGACCGGCCGGCAGATAGGCGACGAGAAAGGGAAGGGTGCCGGCGGCTCCGACCAGGCCGGCGTCTGCGGGCGAGCCGGTCGTGGCCAGCACGAGCAGCGGCATCGCGGTCGAGCTGATCCGGGCGCCGAGGGTCGAGACGACCTGACCGCTCCAGAGCGTGACGAAGTCGCGGTTGCGCCACAGCGACGACTCGGCGGCCGTGGAGTTCACGACGCCTCCGCCGTGTCGGGGTTGGGGCGGGTGGCAGGTAACGGCAGGGAGACGTGCCGTATGGCGGGGGCGGGTTGAGGGTGCTGTGTGGAGAGCAATGCCTACTCCTCATCGCAGGTCGATCTCGGAGCCCTCCGAGTCGCTGACGACCGGTCGCGACGGCGATCGCCACGACCTCGGCGTTCTCCTCGATGCATCCGAACCCGGCCGACTGTTGCCGCTGATGTCGAACCCGGCGGCCGGGCCGACGATGATGAGGCAGGGGCAGTGCCTCGTGTCTGCCACCGGAAGAGCGGTTGTTGGGGCAGGGGCCTGAGTGCCTCGACGAGCATGTGCGGTGCCGATGCCCCGGAGTGAACGGGTCTCTCCGGATCATCGGTGGGACGGCGCACGGACGTTGATCACCTCCCTCAGGTGGTCGGCTGCCGCGGCCGTCTCGGTGAGGAGTATCGACGGCGCGCAGTGTGGTTCCAGCGTGAGGTACCCGTTGTAGCTCGCTGTCGCCAGGCTTGCGATCAACGCCTGCCAGTCCAGTTCCCCGGTGCCCAGGGGCGCCGTGTCGTAGGCCCTGCCGTGGTCGGTGAACCGGGTCCAGCCGTCGGGCGGGGTAGCCGCCGACGCCCGACGCACGTCCTTCACATGGACATAGCGCACCCACGGCAGGAGCAGCGGCAACGCGTCGCGGGCCGGGGAGACCGCGGCGCACAGGAAGTTCGCCGCATCGAAGTTCAATCCGAACCAGGGTGAGTGGATCCGGGCGAAGAGCGCGGCCAGCGCTGCCGGGCGCCTGCTGATGTCCGACCCGGCCGGGTCCCATCCGAACGCGTCGAACTCGTTCTCCAGCACGACCACTACGTTCTCCGCCGCGGCGTGGTCGAGGACCGGCGCCAGTGCGTCGGCGTATGCCGCGATCGCACGCTGGTCGTCGACCATGGGCGCGTGACCAAAGTAGGTGTTCACCCGGTCGCTTCCGGTCCGTGCCGCCAGCGTGATCGCCTCATGGAGAAGCGAGATGCCCTTCGCTCCGCCCGTACCGTAGAGCTGGCTCGGGGTCGACACGCAGGCTGTCCGCAGCCCGGCCCGGTCCAGCTTGCGGAGTGCGCCGTCGACGCCGTCCCGCAGGGCGTTCTTCGGATACCAGAATTCCACCGCGTCGCACTGAGCGGACCTGGCCATGTCGATGAGCCCGCCCACGCCGTCGGTGTCCGTGAACTCGGTGCCGGAAACCGCTATCGACATTGTCTGCATCGGCATTCCTCCCTGTTCGCTGCCTCTGGTGCCTTCACCGGGCGAGGATCGCTCCCAGCCGCTTGCTGAGCGCGAGCGTGGTCATCGACGGGTTCGCCGCTCCAGTGCGCGGCATGACCGACGGTCCGCACGCGTACAGGCCCGGTATGGCAGTGAACTGGTGGTCTTCGTCGAGGACTTCACCGAAGGCCAAGGTGCCGGCCTCATGCTGCTCAGAACCGAGCGGGAAGCTGTAGGTGAGGGGCTTTGGTCCGCGGGCCGCTGTCAGCCGATCGGCCAGATCGGGCGAGCCGTGCTGTGATGGGAATTCGAGCGGTTCGGCCGGAACGCCGACCAGTTCTGCCATGTCGGCCCACAGTTGGTTGAGCAGGTGTCGCTGGGCGGCGAGCACTGGCTCATCGGCTGCTTCGATGTGGGCGTCTATGGTCGTCGGCCAGGGCCATTCGCGGTGGCCGTCACATCGCACCCGGCTGTGCGGGCCGCGGCGCTGCTCGCCCATGGTCCAGCTGTCCAGGTTGACCGTGCCGTTCACCCCTACGGAGAAGCGCGCGAACTGATTGGACCGGGTATGGGTGGTGCCGGCCCGATGGTAGACGTGGCCCTCGTGCGCAGCCGCCCGGACGGCCTGGGGGAGCCGGTCCGTGTCGGTGAAGGCGACCGTGAACCCCTGTGAGAGCTTGTCCACGAGTCCCGGCAGCTCACGCGGTGTGGCGGCGCCCGCGGCAGCCAGGGCCTGGATCGCCAGCCGACTGTTCATGACCGTACCCGCGGCCAGCACCACCCGGTCCGCACGCACGTCGCGCAGCTCACCGCCCTCGGTGCGTACCAGTACGCCGGTCGCCCTGCCTTGTGCGACATGGACGCCCAGGACGTCATGGCCGGCGAGGATCGGCACGCGGCGCACCCTCGGGTCACCGTCATTGTCCCACCACGCCAACGGACTGAACGCGCTCCACCTGCCGGCGGGTTCCGGGCGGGTGGCGTGCGGCGTGCGGTCCCACTCCGTTGCCCCGACGGTCAGGCCGGGCCCTGCGGGCAGCTTGGCGCCCCAGGCGACGACGTCGTCGACGACCCGCTGGTACAGCGCGGGCCCCCCGTCCCATGTCTCGGTCAGTTCGGTGACGACCGCTTGCGGCCACTGCTCGGCAAGAGCCCAGCGCTCGATGGGCAGCAGTACGCCACCCCAGTAGAGCGAGCGGCCGCCGACCCGGCGACGCAGGCCGGCCAAGTCGCGGTAGGCCCCGTCGGCCGATTGGTATGGACGGCGGAAGTCGGGGTCGGTCTCCGGGCGCAGCCAGAGCCGCAGCGCCTCGGCGGCGGAATGGTCGTTCTGGATGTGGGTGTGGCCCCGGTCGGGCCCGGCCTCCAGTACGGCCACGGAATCCCGGCCCCGCCGACCGAGTTCCGCCGCCGCCGCGAGGCCGGCCATCCCTGCGCCGACCACCAGTGTCTCCACCTCGGTCAACGATTGCACTGACACCCCCACGGTGTTTGTTGTCTGCGTCCGGCACGTCGGCGAGGACGCGGGAAGTGACGGGGTCACACCCGGCACGGTTGTTCCCGACGCGCCGTGATGGAGGGCGCGCAGCTGTTGGGCAGTTCGAGCTTGTAGGCGTAGGCACCACGCGTCAGATCGAAGGTGTCCGTCCCTTGGGCGGCGAGTTCACAGACCATCGCGGCGGTCAGTAAATGCCCCGGCGAGTCCCGGCCGTGGTCCAGGTCGTAGGCCGCACGGTAGGCGTAGTAGGTGCGCTCGTGCCAGAAGCCGAACCACCCGGCGACCAGGGTTTCGTCCAGCCACAACTCGTGCAATCGTGCGACGCTGGACGGCTCGTCCGCGATGGCCGCGTACGTCCGGTCGACCACGCCGCCGTCGAACGGCGCCACCGCGTCGGGCCGGTGACGCCACTGTCGGGTATGCAGCTCGATGAACGCCGGCAACCGGGCGGCGACCTGCGCCGAGGTGTCGGCGCAGGTGAGCCGGAGTTTGCCGAGTCGCTCGATCCGGCGGCGTTTTCGCCGCATGTCCCGCCGTTCACTGACGCGTCGGACGACGTCAGGGTCGGTGAGGTCGAGCCGAAAAACCATGTCGGAGGCCCAGGTCACGGCTCCCAACGCGGACACGGCGCGCAGCAGCGGCCCATCGGCCATCAGCTCGCTCAGGTCCAGCCGGGCGCCGAGCTCCCGCTGACACTGGTCGATCGCCTCGGCCAGCGCCCCGATGTCGGGCTCGGGTGCGGTGGAGGGCGCGCCGCCCACCTCCGCGACCTCGTTGTAGTCGGCCCACGGCCAGGACAGCGGGCGCAGGAGCGCCGTGCCGTCGTCCTGGTGCAACTGGAGGCCGACCACGACGGTCGGCCGGTTGGGGCGTGTGATGTGGACCAGCACCGGGGTGGCGCCCTCGGCGTCCGCCGCCTCGCGAATCCATGCCCGCCACCAACCGCACGTCTGGAACGGCGTCCGCGCCGAGAGCCGGTGCGCATCCAGGAAATCCGTCGCCGCCCGCGCACCGTACTCGATCACGGCGGCGTTCATCGGGTGGACTGCTTCCACCGCAGCGCCTGCCCGACGCAAGGCAGCAGGGCCACCTGACCCCTCATGACGCTGCCTTGGTCGCGTCCTCCACCGTGGTCCTGAACAGCAGCGCCGCTGCCTCGATCGTGTCGTCGTCGGCGGTCGCGTCGATGCCCACTCCGCTGCCGAGGTAGGAGTCGACCACCCCGACGCTCAACGCGATGCTGCGGCTGAGCAGGTCATCCGTGCGCGGCAGGCTGCCCGGTGGATAGGACCGGTGCACGATGGCGTGAGCCGGCCCGCGGGCTGTCGACTTCGTCGAGTCCCGAAGATCCGGGCGCAGTTGCGGCATGTTGGCATAATTGTGCTTGCCCGACCGGCTCAGGGTGATCGTGCCCAGCCGGGCCGCCACCTCGTCAGCCATGGCCGCGGACGTGAACGTGTACGCGAGGACCGTGGCGCAGTCGCCGTCCGGGTCGTGCAGTGGGCGACGCGTCACCCCGGGCAAGGCGCCGATCGAGTCGGCGAACTTGTCCCGGTTGGCTCGCAACGTCCGCAGGATGTCCGGGAGTTTGCGCACTTGGGCGAGTGCGAACGCGCCGGTCAGCTCGTGCATCCTGAGGTTCAGGCCGAACAGCGGCGGCCCGTCGGTGACGCCCAGCCGCAACGGGGCGGCGCCGTGATCGTGCAGGGCGAACGCCGTCTCGTACAGCTCGTCGTCATCGGTGAGCAGCACGCCGCCGTCGCCGGCCGTGAACGTTTTGAAGACGTTGAGACTGAAGGCCCCGAATCCACCGACCGTCCCCAGATGCCGGCCGCGGTACGTGCCGCCACCGGCCTGCGCGCAGTCCTCCACGAGCAGCAGCCCGTGCTCGCGTGTGACGGCGTCCAGGGCATCGAGGTCGCAGGGCGCTCCGAGCATGTGCACGGCGATCACCGCCTTCGTGCGGGAGGTGATCTTCGCGGCCACGTCCGCCGGATCGAGGAGCAGGCTCTCGTCGATCTCGGCGAGTACGGGCTCTGCCCCCGTATGCGCCACCGCAGCGATCGAGGCGATGAAGGTGTAACCCGGCACGATCACCTCGTCGCCCGGACCGATACCCGCGGCGAGCAGCCCGGCGTACAACGCACTGGTGCAGCTGTTCATGCCCAGGCAGTGGCGCGCACCGGTCAGGGTGCGCAGCTCCTGCTCGAACCGCGAAACCTTCGACGGCAGTGCGGAGCCGTCGTGGTCGTCGAAGCGGTACCGGCTCAGCTCGCGCTCTCGTATGACGCTCAGTACTTCGGCTTCCTCTTCCGGGCCGATGCGGGATATTCCTGGTCCTGCCATGGCGGTCCATCCTTATCGTCTGGCTCTGTCCTCTTAGCCGTGCCCGACCGCGGTGCGTGGTGGGCGGGACGACCTGTCGGCCAAGTCGTCCGCGACCAGGTCCATCAGCAGCGCGTCCCGCCATGCGCCGCGGTGCTGTTCGTACGCCCTCATCCGGCCGACCTGGTGGAAACCCACCTTCGCCAGGCACCGCAGGGCAGCCGCGTTATCGGCGTTGGGCGCCGCGGTGATGCGGTGGCGGCCGGAGGCGAAGACCGACTCGGCGAACAAGCGCAGCGCCCGTGTCCCGATCTCCCGACCCCGGTCGGCCGGGTCGGACACCGCCAGGGCTTGGACCCGGACGTGATCGAATTCCGGATCTGCCTCCGTGCCGTACTCCAGGAAGCCGACCGGACGATGGTGGTCGAGTATCACCAGGCAGCGTTCGTGCTGGAATCGGCTGAGCGCTCCGTCGGTCGGTTCCAGCGCTCGCCACGCCAGCACGCCGGCGTCGGCGAACGTGCGGCGGAACAGTTCGAGGTCTTCCGGGATGGCACGTCGCAGGCCGATGCCGCTCTCGTCGACCTGGTCGTCCTCGACGACGGCGGCACCCGGCCGTACCGATGCCTGCTCTCCGGCCGCGATCAGCGTCTCCAGCAGGTCGACCAGCTTGGCGGCGTCCTCCGGCCGGGGGTCCGCGACGACGCGGCAGGTGGGTGCCGCGAACGCCTCGGCGGTCAGGAACGGCTGGTTGCCCAGGACCAGCAGCGGGCGTCCCGTGTCCAGGGCGAGACCGATCTCGGTGAGCGTCCCGTACCGGCCCTCGAAGGCGATCATGCCGTCGCCGCACCAGTTGAGGATGTTGCTCCGGGCCAGGTCCATGGAGGTGGGCAGGGCCCAGGTGGTCCCGTCCTCGGCGTCCGACAGGCGGTTCCACTTCAGCAGGGCGAGCGTGTCGCCTCCGGCCGCCTGACAGCCTCTGTTCGCCGCGGCGGCCACGCCTCCCTCGCCGCCGCTCACCAAGCCGTAGCCACGCTGGGCGAGCTCCTTGCCGATCATCTCGGCCAGGAGCAGGGCGTCGGACCCGGCGTTTCCGGGCCGCCCGCCGAGGACCGCGATCGCGCGCCGACGGGTCATTGAGCCATCTCCCGGGAGCTGAACTGCCGCATACTCCACTCCAGTTGGTCGAGTTCGATCAGCACATCGGCCGGGCGCACACCGGCTGCGCACGGAGCGGGACAGCCGGTGTAGTAGCGTCGGCAGGTGCCGTTGGGCTTCATGTAGGAGCAGGACAGCGCGATGGCGCTCTGCACGATTCGCGAGACCGTGGGGGGCGCCACCGGTGACCAGATGTCTCCGTCGGTCGCCAGGTACAGCGTGACCACCGGGCAGCCCAGTGCGGCCGCCAGGTGCACGGCGAGTGTGTCGTTGCTGACGAGTACGTCCAGTCCGGCGATCCAGTCGCGGAGCGCTTCCAGCGACTTCAGGAACACGGTGTCGGTGACGCCCGGAGCCGAGGACAGCCGCTGCGCCAGTGCCTGTTCGTCCGCTCCCAGGCCGACCGCGACCTCGATGTCCAGCCCCCGGTCGTCCAGCTGCGTGATCAGCGTCGACCAGTCGTCCGCCGGCCAGCGTTTGACCGCGGCGCTGGCGCCGACGTAGCAACCGACCACGCCGGGACGGGGTTGTCGCCAGTCGGCGAGCCAGGCCGGGCGGTTCAGGTCGACCGGGACGTTGTGCGCGCGCAGGAGACCGCCGGCCTGCTCACCGAAGGGCAGCCGCTGCGGCCGGTCGCCCAATTCGTGCAGATCCCAGCACTCGACTCCCCTTCTCGTCGCCTCTTTCCGAAACGCGAAGTAGTTTCCGTCCTCCTCGGCGAACTCCATTCTGAGGTTGACGACCAGTTCCACAGCGTGGTGGTCGATGAAGTTCCACAGCTCCTCCCGATCAGCCGGCAGGAACCGTCGCCACAGTGCAGAGAACGTCCCGGAAGCACCCCGCATACCGGCCGCCGAACGCACCCACGCGGTGTCGAGTGCGAGGTTCGGTGCCATGAAGTAGCGCCATTGCGGATGACATTGCTCGAACGCCGCCAGGAGCGGCGCCGTGATGATGCCGTTGCCCACGCCTTCGTTCATGACGACCATTGCCGTACGCATACTTGCCCTTCCAGGTCAGCGTCCAGGGACCGTCGATGGCCGGCTCACCTGGCGCGTGCGAGTCGCATGGCGGTGGCGTGGTCACGGACGTCATCAGTGGGGTTCCGCCGCAGCGGCATGGACGACGCGCGCTATCCGGCGGCTCCCGGCCGAGCACTCAGGCGGCTGAGGAGCCGGGGGGTGGCGAGCTGGTCCAGGTAGGCGGGCTCGTTCCGTGCCCGCTCGATGCCGGGGCGAAGGTCCAGGAGGTAGCGGACCGAGTCGACCTCTTTGCAGCCGACCCCCAACTTGTTCGCCAGACGGACGTAGAGTCCCCGCGCGGCACGGTTGTCCGGCTCGGTCTCGCCTTCGGCGAACTCGTAGCCCCGCCGCATCGCCTCGACGAACGCCGCGGCCACGAGCAGTGCTCCGATGCCCAGGACGCCGCGCAGGGACTCCGTCACATAGACGTCGTGCACATACGCCACCTTGTCGGCGAACTGGAGGTTCGGGATGGGATCGACCATCACCAGGCCCACGGCGACCCCCTCTTCGACCGCCACGACCTGGAAGGTCGCCTCATGGCCGACGAGGCCCTCGAAGAAGGTGCGGGTACTGTCCAGGTCGACCTCCTTTCCGCAGTCGTGCTGCTGCTCGACCACCAGAGGCATGAGCATGTCCAGTTGGTCCTTGGTCACGACGACCGTCTCAATACTCACGCGATCTCCATCCCTGCAGTGATGCCATCGGTCGGCTTGTTCCGTGCCCCGGCTGCCATGTCTTCAAGTGCGCTCGTTCGTCTTTGTGAAATGCAGGTACAACTCGTGGGCGGCGCTCCGCAGGTCGTCCGGGCCCGGACAGGGCCGGTTCGGGAGCGCTGCATCCAGAGCGGACATGTCAGCGCAGGTCCAGTACTGATACCGGCCGATGTGGGGGTTCGGGACCAACCGCACGTTCAGCGGTGTCTCTGCGAACTCCGCACACCAGCGGAGCAGTTCGGCGAAGCTGGTCGCGTGGCCCGACCCGAGGTTGTAGACGCCGCAGGGCCCGACGGGATCCGCCATGAGCACGCACGTCCGCGCGACCGTGGCGACGGGAATGTAGTCCCGGCACGCCTCCAAGGTGTCGGAGAACAGCGTGAGCGGTTCGTTCCGCGCGGTTGCGAGGAGCAACTGGCCGATGATGGAGGCCATGGACTTCTTGTGCCGCTCCCCGGTGCCGAAGACGTTGGTGAACCGCAGGCCCGCCCATCCGGGTCCGCCATCGCCGTCGAACTGCGTGGCCATGTGCGTGTCGAACAAGGCTTTCGACCGGGCGTAGGCGTTCAGCGGGCCGGTGCAGGCGGAAGAGCCCAGGGCGGATTCAGGCAGCGGGCGCCGGTTGGTGATCTCCCCGTAGACGCTGGAGGAGGAGGCGTAGAGGAAACGCGTGCCGCTGCGTCCACAGCGCTCCGCCAGCGCTGCCGGACCCGTGACGTTCGTCTGCTTCAGCTTCTGCCAGTCCTCCTCGACCGTGCTGCTGATCGCGCCGAGGTGCAGGACTGCTGTGAACTGGCCGGCGTCCACCGCGTTGAGGATCGACGGGTCGGAGAACGAACAGGTGTGGACGGTGGTGTCGCGGTACAGGTCGGGGGGCGGTGGGGCGATGTCCACCGTGGTGACCCGGTACCCGGCGTCCAGACAGGCCCGTGCCACATGCCGCCCGATGAAGCCGGCCGCTCCGGTGACCAGCACGTGTCGGTGGTTCATGATCGCCGCCCGCGTGGTCCGGGTCGCGCGCCTGGTCGCGCAGCAGCCGGGCGGAAGGGAAGAAGATGACCTGTCGTCATCACCGTGTCCGCGCCGACTCGATCAGCGACGACGTCGACCAGCCGGCGACGAAGGGGACGACCACGGTCCGTCCGCCCAGGGAGCTCACCAGCTTGTCCTCGGGAATGTCCATTCCCGCGTAGTCGCCGCCCTTGACCCAGATCGCGGGTCGCAGCGCGCGGATGGCCGCTTCGGGGGTGTCTTCGTCGAATACGAGAACGGCGTCCACGGAGGCGAGCGCTTCGAGCACGAGCGCGCGCTGTGCCGCCGGGACGATCGGGCGCGAGGGGCCCTTCAGCCGGGACAGCGAGTCGTCGCTGTTCAGACAGACCACTAGGCAGTCACCCAGTTGGCGCGCCTGTTCGAGGAGCCGGACGTGCCCGGCGTGCAGCAGGTCGAAGCAGCCGCCGGCGGCGACCACGGTGCCGCCCCTGGCACGGACCGCACGGGCGAGCTCGACCGCCCCCTGCGCGGTCGCGGCAGGCCGGGCACCCGAAAGCCCCGTCAGCGGTGCTTCCGTTCTAGTGGTCGTCGCAACACCCCAGCTCAAGGGGTGCGATGGACTTCAAGATCCGGGAGAACCGGGGACCAGGGGGCGGTGGCCGTCT